>NZ_QPMG01000004.1:0-265640 GCF_003336825.1 Proteus sp. CA142267
GTAAAAGCCAAAAAAGAAGCTCAACAAGCTCCAGCAGAAACAATTGATGAAGCCCCTACTCAAAATGCTAAAGCGGAAGAAGTCGATCCGCGTAAAGCAGCTGTCGCTGCCGCTATTGCCAGAGTAAAAGCGAAAAAAGAAGCCGAACAACGTCGAGCTAAAGAAGAAGTTACCTTGGATTAATCACAGATGAAATTCAGACCAATACAAAATAACAATAGTAAATTAAAGATTGCGAGTTCACCTTTTACGCATAATCAACAGTCCACCAGCCAAGTTATGCTATGGGTAACATTAGCAGCACTACCGGGGATCTTAAGCCAGATCTATTTTTTTGGCCTAGGAACTATTTACCAAATTGTGTTAGCGATTATCGTAGCGCTTGTGACTGAAACACTCTGCGTAAAACTCAAAAAAGAAGATCCTTTACTATATCTGAAAGACAACTCAGCGTTACTGACTGGCGTATTACTCGCTATTAGTATTCCACCTCTAGCGCCATGGTGGATCATTGTGTTAGGTACTTTTGTTGCCATTGTTATCGCAAAACATATTTATGGCGGCTTAGGACAAAATCCATTTAATCCAGCAATGGTGGGTTATGTGGTTTTACTTATCTCATTCCCAGTACAAATGACATCATGGATGCCTCCAGTTGAATTACAAACTGTCTCTTACAATGTAATGGATAGTTTAAGTATCTTCTTTACGGGACATACATCATCTGGCTTAACGCTTGAAGATTTAAGACGCTCTGTTGATGGCATTACACAAGCAACGCCTCTTGATAGTTTTAAAACAGGCTTATTAACTCACTCAATTGATGAAGTGTTAGCAACACCTATTTTACAAGGTGAATTTGCGGGCATTGGTTGGCAATGGGTGAATGTGGCTTATTTAGTGGGTGGATTAATTCTACTTTATAAACGCATTATTAGCTGGCATATCCCTGTTGCGATGATCTCAGTATTAGCACTATGCTCGGTTATTAGCTGGGGCATTGATCCTACTCGTTACTCACAACCGCTATTACAAATTTTCTCTGGAGCGACCATGCTAGGAGCATTTTTTATTGCCACTGATCCGGTTAGCGCCTCAACAACGCCTAAAGGTCGTTTAATTTATGCAGGAATGATTGGTTTATTAGTTTGGGTTATCCGTGTTTATGGCGGATATCCAGATGCCGTTGCTTTCTCTGTATTACTTGCCAATATCGCTGTACCTCTTATTGATAGCTATACACGCCCTCGTGTTTACGGGCATTAATGCTAAGGAGAAAATGATGATCGAAATCTTAAAACGCCATGGACTCACATTAGCTATCTTTGCTGCTTGTACTACGGGCTTAACCGCTGTGGTCTATCACCTCACAGCAGATACCATTGCAGAGCAAGTTGTCTTAGAGAAACAAAAATTATTGGATCAAGTGATCCCCAAAGCTATGTATAACAATTCGCTTTCTAAAGATTGTTATCTTCTTACAGCACCAGAATTAGGTAATACCAAACCCCATAAACTGTATGTTGCCCGTTTAGACGGTAAACCTGTTGCTGCCGCGTTAGAATCTACGGCACCCGATGGATATTCAGGCGCCATTGAGCTTCTTGTGGGTGCCGACTTTAAAGGTAATGTCCTTGGTGTTCGTGTTACTGCTCACAATGAAACACCGGGGCTAGGTGATAAAATTGAAACACGTATTTCGGATTGGATCATGACACTGAGTAATAGATTCATTTCCAGTGAAAACGATCCGCACTGGGCAGTAAAAAAAGATGGTGGCGATTTTGATCAATTTACGGGTGCGACGATCACCCCTCGTGCTGTCGTCAACTCATCAAAGCGTACTGCGTGGTTAATACAATCTTTACCAGAGAAACTGGATACACTCTCTGTCTGTGAGGCAAATTAATATGAACTCAATTAAAGAGCTCTTTTCTCAAGGGCTATGGAAAAATAACTCAGCTTTAGTGCAATTACTTGGGTTGTGCCCTTTACTTGCGGTTTCCTCAACAGCAACAAACGCCTTAGGCCTTGGTATTGCGACAACATTAGTCCTATTTTGCACAAATGTTGCCGTTTCTAGCTTACGTCGTTGGGTTCCTTCTGAAATTCGTATCCCAATTTATGTTATGATAATTGCGTCAGTCGTCAGTGCTGTGCAATTACTGATCAACGCATACGCTTATGGCTTATATCAATCTTTAGGGATCTTCATTCCATTGATCGTCACTAACTGTATTGTTATTGGTCGTGCTGAAGCTTTTGCCGCTAAGAATGAAGTTTTTCCTTCTGCTATTGATGGTCTAGCGATGGGATTAGGTGCAACAGCGGCGCTCTTTGTTTTAGGTGCTATACGTGAAGTATTAGGTAACGGTACATTATTTGACGGGGCTGATTTACTATTAGGTGAATGGGCGCAAGTATTAAGAGTTGAGATAGTACATTTAGACTCCCCCTTCTTACTTGCTATTTTGCCACCGGGTGCTTTTATCGGCTTAGGCTTTATGTTAGCAGCAAAATACCTAATTGATGAAAGACAGAAAAAGCGCAGCGCTTCGACAATTAAAACTTACGAAAAAGAACAAGGCTGTGGTAGTCATATCGTTAAAAACTAATTTGTGAGCATAATGAATCAAGCAAAACGTATTGAAATTCTAACTCGGTTGCGCGATGACAATCCGCAACCAACGACAGAGCTAAAATTTGACTCTCCGTTTGAACTATTGATCTCCGTATTACTCTCTGCACAAGCCACCGATGTGAGTGTTAATAAGGCAACAGCTAAGCTTTACCCTGTTGCCAATACGCCACAGGCGATACTGACTTTAGGCGTCGATGGTCTTAAGAAATACATTAAAACCATTGGTCTATATAATACTAAAGCTGAAAATGTGATTAAAACGTGTCAAATCTTAGTCGATAAACATAACAGCGAAGTTCCTGAAAACAGAGAAGCCCTAGAAGCCTTACCCGGCGTCGGTCGTAAAACAGCAAATGTCGTTTTAAACACAGCATTTGGCTGGCCAACAATCGCTGTCGATACGCATATCTTTAGAGTGAGTAATCGCACAGGTTTCGCCCCAGGTAAAAATGTCAATGAAGTTGAACAAAAACTGTTAAAGGTTGTTCCGGCAGAATTTAAAGTTGATTGTCACCATTGGCTTATTCTTCATGGTCGTTATACCTGTATTGCACGAAAACCACGGTGTGGCTCTTGTATTATTGAAGATCTTTGTGAATTTAAAGAAAAAACAGATCCTGAATAATTTTTTGCCGATTTGTCTGTTTTTCTGATGCAATATTGCTTGCGTCACTACACACAATCGAATAAAACTATTGCCCACTTTTATTATTAAAACTGCCGACTTTCCGGAAAAATATGTTTCAAGACAATCCGCTGCTTGCACAGCTAAAACAGCAACTCCATGCCCAGACACCGCGCGTGGAAGGCCTTGTAAAGGGAACAGATAAAGGCTTTGGCTTCCTTGAAGTTGATGGTCAGAAAAGCTATTTTATCCCCCCTCCACAAATGAAAAAAGTAATGCACGGCGACCGAGTTATTGCCGCTGTTCATACAAACGGCGATAAAGAGTCGGTTGAACCCGAAGAATTAGTCGAACCTTTCTTAACGCGTTTTGTCGGCCGTATTCAGAAAAAAGAAGGTGATAACCGTCTGTGGATAATTCCAGACCACCCTCTTTTAAAAGACGCTATTCCTTGCCGTCCTGCTCAAGGCTTAACACATAGCTTTGTTGATCAAGATTGGGTCGTTGCTGTAATGCGTCGTCACCCTCTTAATAAAGGTGATAAAGGTTTTCAGGCAGAAATAACCGACTATATCACAGATAAAGATGATCACTTTGCTCCTTGGTGGGTGACCTTAATGCGTCATCAACTTGAACGTGATGCGCCTGAAATGGGTAACGAAGCACTGACATTACATGATACTTTGCCTCGTGAAGACCTGACTTCTCTCTCCTTTGTCACTATTGATAGTGCATCAACAGAAGATATGGATGACGCGCTCTTTATTCGTAAAGAAGAGAATGGTCAATTAACGCTATTTATCGCAATCGCCGATCCAACAGCTTATATTCTGCCAAATAGTGAATTAGATAAAATTGCTGCACAACGTGCACTAACTAATTACCTACCGGGCTTTAATATCCCGATGCTGCCTCGCGAATTGTCAGATAACATTTGCTCATTACGCCCTAATGAAAAACGCCCTGCATTAGTTTGCCAAGTCAGCATCACTGAAGATGGTGCTCTGCTTGAAGATATTCACTTCTATTCTGCATGGGTAGAATCAAAAGCTAAGCTGGTTTATGACAATATTTCAGATTGGTTAGAAGGTGAAAACTCACAATGGCAACCTGAAAATGAAATGGTTCATGAGCAAGTAATGTTATTAAAAGAGATGTGTGAAAAACGTCATGAATGGCGTGAAAAACATGCTCTGGTCTTTAAAGAACGCCCTGATTACCGTTTTATTCTTGATGAAGGCGGCAATGTTTTAGATATCGTGGCAGAAAAACGCCGTATCGCAAACCGCATTGTTGAAGAAGCGATGATCACCGCCAATATCTGTGCAGCAAAAGTGCTAGCGAAAAACTTAGGCTTTGGCGTTTACAACGTTCATACAGGCTTTGATCCACTTTATATCGATCAAGTTGTACAAACCTTAAAAGATAACGGTATTGAAACGACATCTGAAAGTTTGTTAACGCTTGAAGGTTTCTGTCAATTGCGTCGTGAACTTGATAATCAGCCAAATCAATTCCTTGATAGCCGTATTCGTCGCTTCCAGAACTTTGCTGAAATCAAAGCAGAGCCAGGCCCTCATTTTGGCTTGGGGTTAGAAGCTTATGCAACATGGACTTCTCCAATTCGTAAATACAGTGATATTTTAAATCACCGTTTACTCAAAGCGATTATCAGCAAAGAAAGTGCTGAAAAACCGCAAGAAGAAGATGGCATTCGTATCGCAGAGCGTCGCCGCGCTAACCGTATGGCTGAACGTGATGTGGGTGATTGGTTATATGCACGTTTCTTAAAACCCTTTGCTGGCACTGAAACACCATTTAATGCAGAAATTATCGATATTACTCGTGGTGGTGTTCGTGTTCGCCTAGTTGAAAATGGTGCTGTCGCTTTTATTCCTGCACCATTCTTACATGCTGTACGTGATGAAATCCAATGTAGCCAAGAGACAGGCACCGTTATTGTGAAAGGCGAAACCGCGTATAAACTCAATGATGTCATTCCTGTTCGTATTGAAGATGTAAAACTAGAAACTCGTAATATCGTTGCTCGTCCTATCTAATAGGACTTAAATCGGTATACAATAAGGCTGATAGTTCGTTTTGAGCTATCAGCTTTTTTTATGTCTCTCATTTTTAAACTAGCGATAAAAAAGAGCATTAAAAAGAAAGGAAATGTTTTTATGTTGCATGGGGATCTTCTCTTGCATCATAAATTTAATAGTTAATAAATGGATTAAATCAATGAAAGATAAAGTACAAATTAGTCGTTTTTTAAGTTATATCTTACGTCACGCCCCTGAAAGTATCGGTTTAACGTTAGATGACCAAGGATGGGGAGAAATATCAAAATTAATCCCTTTAGCACAGAAAAATGGAACAGCGCTAACCCTTGAATTAATTAAAGACGTTGTAGAAACCAATGATAAAAAGCGTTTTGCTATCTCAGAAGACGGGCTTTTTATTCGCGCAGTTCAAGGCCACTCGCTTAAAACCACAATTGATTACCAAGCTATTACTCCCCCTAAAATACTTTTTCACGGTACAGCAACTCGCTTTATCGATAGTATTTTTAAGCAAGGTTTAATTCCTAATGGTCGTCAATATGTTCACCTTTCACAAGATTATAAAACAGCCGTGAATGTCGGTGATCGTCATGGAAAAGCTATTGTTTTAACTGTGGATAGTGAAAAAATGTTTAGTGAAGGTTTTGAGTTTTATCAGGCTGATAATGGGGTCTGGTTAACGCTTTCAGTACCGGTGAAATATCTAAAAATAGATGAGAAAGAATAAAATGAAATGCAAAAAATAGGTGACATTGTCACCTATAATCTTACTTATAGACTTCTCTGTTTGACTGATTATTAATCCGGATGTCCCGTAATTGTGATTTTAGTGCCTTTCTTATCTTCTTCTAGCAAAAACTCCGTAAAGCCACCTGAAAACTGTTGTTCTATCATCAATTTCTTTGGGCTTTCCCATTTATAATCAACAACAACATCATCTTTCGTATACTCTTTTTGGATGTTATTGTTCACCTTAATGGTTTTTACGAGATAATCTTCATTATGCTCACTGACATATTTTTTATAAGCATCTGCAATTGAAAGACCTGCATAAACACAATAGGTTAGCGCCCCATTTTCAAAAACCTCATCCATTGTTTGCTCTGGCGAAGAGCAATATTTATCATGAATAACCATGTTTTCAGTCTTGTTTTCTGCAAAAAGCGCAGAAGAATATAACAGTGCAACAATCATCAAATACGCTTTCATAAAATACCTTTAAAAAGACATCTCTTATGTGACAATAAAGAGTGTAAAAATAAAAAATGCGCTAATCTCAATGGAAAATCAGCGCACTATGATTAATTTTGTTGCTATCTAGCTAAATAAATCAGCCACCAGCGAGTTTAACTTTCATTCCTTTGGCTTCTAATAGCGATTTAATTAAATCGCGTTTATCGCCTTGGATCTCAATTAAACCGTCTTTTACACTACCACCACAACCACATTTTTTCTTTAGTTCGGCCGCCAGTTTGGCTAGCTCTACATCATCCAGATCGATACCTGAAACAACGCAAACACCTTTGCCTTTACGTCCACTAGTTTGACGCTGAATACGCACAATACCATCACCAGTAGGACGAACCGGTTTTTGCTCTTCTTCTTTAATGCGACCCGCATCTGTGGAATAAACCAAACGAGAGTTATTATCCATGTTAAATTACATACCTTGTATAGAACGATTAATTTGTTGCAGTGTTTCAAGAGGGTTATCGCTACGCGTGATAGGTCGACCAATCACCATATAATCAACACCGGCTGCAATAGCTTGCTCTGGTGTCATTACGCGACGCTGATCGCCAACATCACTTCCTGCCGGGCGAATACCCGGAGTGACTAATAAGAAATCATCACCACAAACTTGTTTAAAACGCATTGCTTCATGCGCAGAGCAGACAACCCCATCAAGACCACAAGATTTTGTCAGTAACGCTAAACGTTCAGCTTGTTCTGCAGGCGTCAATGTTATTCCCAATTCAATTAAATCAGATTGGTCCATACTGGTAAGTACTGTCACTGCCGTTAAAAGTGGTGCATCTTTACCAAAGGCTGTAAGGCTCTCTTTGGCAGCACGCATCATACGACTTCCACCACTCGCATGTACATTGACCATCCATACACCTAAATCAGCAGCGGCGGCGACAGCTCTTGCAACGGTATTGGGAATATCATGGAATTTCAAATCTAAAAAAATATCAAACCCTTCTTTTTGTAACTGAGTCACAAATTGAGGCCCAAAACGGGTAAACATCTCTTTACCAATTTTTAAACGACAAGATAAGGGATCGATACGTTGTGCAAAATCTAATGCACTTTTTTGGTCTTCATAGTCTAGTGCCACGATAACGGGCGCGCAGGTAAGCTCGGGCGATTTTTTATCACAATGAAATGACATTTTAGGGCCTTTATTTATAAAGAGACTATTAAAAAAGTGACATTGTCACTGACCATCTAAACCGCGAATAGGTTTAACGGTATCCCATGAACGACAGGATGGACAATGCCAATATAATGCATGAGAGGTAAAACCACATTTATGGCAACGATAATCTGGTTTTGTGCGAATTTGTTCACCAACCATATAGCGTAATAAGATAAGGCTCTCTTTGGCGCGTCCTTCTTCCGCCTCTGCTAAATGGTAACGCATTAAACGATAGAACAGGCGCATGGTTGGATGACGTTCTAATTGGCGATTAATGTATAACTGAGCCGCTTCAATACCTTCTTTAGCTTCAATAATGTCAGCAAGGTAAAGTTCAGCAATCGCACCACAATTACTATCCACACATTGACGTAAATAAGTTTCCCAGCGAGAAGTATCGCCTTGAGATTGGAAACATTCAAAAAGCATAGGTAAGGTTTCACTGACCATCTCTTTATCTTGCTCAATGACTTTCATTAAAACATCAATGGCTTTTTGTTTATCATCACGGGCAATATAGATACGACCATACATAATTGAAACACGGGCGCAAAGTGGATCCATTTGCCCTGCTTTTTGCAACAAATTAAGCGCACTATCGAGATTATCACTGCTCATTTCTTGAAGTGCCAATTCACAATAAAAATGTGAAATTTGTTCTTTTAATTCATGCTGACCTAACTTTACCAATTTTTCAGCCGTTTCTATGGCTTTCCCCCAATCACTGGTTAACTGGTAAATAGCAAGCAAAGACTGTAGCGCACTTTGGCGAAATTCTTGTTCATCAATAAGTTGCTGAAACATATTTTCAGCACGATCGTAAACACCCGCCGCCACATAATCGCGACCTAACTGTTGAACAGCAAGTAGGCGTTGATCAAAAGAAAGTGCAGCACTCTCCATTAACGATTGGTGGATACGAATAGCTCGTTCAACTTCGCCACGAGAGCGGAAAAGATTACCTAAAGTAAGATGAGCCTCAAAAGCGGAGCTATCTTCTTTAAGCATTTCGAGGAAAAGATCAACCGCTTTATCTTGTTGATCAGAAAGTAAGAAGTTAACACCCGCCACATATTCACGTGACAGGCGATCGGCGTTCTGCTGTTTGTCCTGTTGAGCACCACGACGCCCCATATACCAGCCGTAAGCCGCAGCGACAGGTAATAACAGAAACAGCAATTCTAGCATCAGCTATCGTCCTTATTTCGTAGCAGAAGCAACCGTTGGGCGACTTTCTTGGTTTTCTTGTTTTGTTTGGGCGCTTTCAAGGCGTTTAATTTTACGTTTTGCTCGGCCTAATGATAAGCGTGCACGTAGATAAAAAACACCACTTACAATCCAGCCAAGTACAAAGCCCACACCAAACAGGGTCGCTAACAAGGTAGAAATACGATATTCGCCTTGAGCAATAAGGTAATTAAATGTGACTACCTGATCGTTATTTGTGCCTAAAGTCATGGCAATCACCACGATGGCAAGAACAAGAATAACCAAAATAAAAAGTAGGACTTTTTTCACATTATTTCCTTTTTTATTCTCTTTTCTTTAGTAGACAGATAAAGGTAGCATTTTCACTGCGCACAAAGAAAGTGATTTCTTAGAATCATCTGATTTTCGTATATTTTTTCACATAAATATCGAAAAAGACATTCTGTATCTCAAAAATAAGGGCTATTGTCAGGATTTGAGCAATAAACGTCGCTCAATCACCTTAAATGCACACCAAACCAGCACTGTGCTGATAAGAATACCGACAATCACATCAGATGCCCAGTGCATTCCTAATACAATACGCCCTACCGTGACATCAATTCCCCATAATAACCCGAGTGACGCTAAAAAATAATGACGACGCAACATAAAAAGGGCAAAAACAAATAATGCGAGCGTGGCAGAAAATAAGCTATGACCCGACGGGAAAGCATAACCCGTTTCAGCTTTCCAATGTTTAAGTTGCCATTCAGGGATCACAGGTGAGTTGGTTAATCCATTTTGAAGCAATTGTTCTCGCTCTAGTCTTGAAACTTGATAAAAAGCCTCAGAGCTAATGTGCAAATTTTCACTAACCCAAACAACATAAGGACGAGGCTCTTTTACTGTATTTTTAACCGCAACTTTAATTAATTGTCCAATAGCCAGTGTAGCAATAATTATCACGGCTAATTGAATAAAATGGTTACGCTTTAATTTTAAAACCATAAAAAGCAACGTTAAGAAAGTAATAATAGTCACAGCACCCCAAGGTTTTGCTGCACTATCTGCTATCCATAATGTACTTATACCGCCTAAAGGGTGGTCGGTAGGTTGCCATTTCCAACCCAATATCAAAACAACACTCGGTATGATTAAGAGCAACATACTGCCTAATAGAATCAACTTTGTTATTTGCTTATTCAATATATTGCCCCTTGTTAAATACAAATATTATCTTCCGTTCACAGCTAAAGATTATCAGTATAAACGATGCAAGTTTAGCAATAAATCATTATGCAAGAGGGCACAAAATCTGATAATTTGTAATGGTGTGAATTTATAAGTGTGTGTTATCCCATTTCCTTGCCTATCAGACATGGAAGCATTTCAGTGTTTTATTTCTCTTTGTTCTCGTTATAAAGTGTATAATCTTGAACGAGAGTTTCACCTGAAATTATGAGTCAAAAATAATGAAATTAAGACGTATCGCAGAAGCAAAACTACCTACTCCTTTTGGTGAGTTTTTAATGGTTGGTTTTGAAGAAATCGCAACAGGAAAAGATCATGTCGCCCTTGTTTATGGCGATATTTCAGGCTCAGAGCCCGTATTATCTCGTATTCATTCAGAGTGCTTAACGGGTGATGCTTTATTTAGCCTACGTTGTGATTGTGGTTTCCAGCTTGAAGCTGCGCTTTCACAAATCAGCAAAGCGGGTCGTGGCGTATTACTTTATCATCGCCAAGAAGGCCGAAATATTGGATTATTAAATAAAATACGCGCTTATGCATTGCAAGATAAAGGATTAGATACCGTTGAAGCGAACCTCGAGTTAGGTTTTAAAGCTGACGAACGCGATTTTACCCTTTGTGCTGACATGTATAACCTATTAGGTATTCATGAAGTTCGGTTATTAACCAATAATCCGAAGAAAATTGAAATCATGAAAGCCGCAGGCATTAATGTTATCGAGCGAGTGCCATTGATCGTCGGACGTAATCCAAGCAATGCACATTATCTTGATACTAAAGCCGATAAAATGGGTCATCTTTTATTTAAGAAAGCGCAATAATAAAGTAACAGCTCAACATTAATTATTTTCAAATCCGAGCCTGAGTTGCTCGGATTTTTTATTTATTCCTCTTGTTCTATTACCTTGTAAATTCATTCTTTATCTATTTTTCTCTGCTTATATCTTGTTCTTTTTTACTGCTCTTTCATCATTAAATTATATCATGTGAAAATTTGTCATATGCGATTTCATTGACTATCTATCTTATTCTAAGTTATTTATTAATAAATAAATTTTGATAGGAATGCATTATGCCATTACATTTTTCTGGTAGGATTTTCGGCGCACTATTATTAGTAGGAACGTTATTAACTGGCTGTGATAATAGTGATAAAACCAGCTATTCAATCAAGGTTGGTGTAATTAATGGCGCTGAACAAGATGTGGCTGAAATTGCCAAAAAAGTCGCAAAAGAAAAATATGGCTTAGAGGTTGAATTGGTGAGTTTCAGTGGTTCTTTATTACCTAATGATCCTACAGCAAATAAAGAACTTGATGCCAATGTTTTCCAACATCGCCCTTTTCTTGCCCAAGATAATCAATCTCGTGGTTACAATTTAGTCGCTGTTGGTAATACCTTTGTTTTTCCTATGGCGGGCTATTCAACAAAAATTAAGCATCCTTCGGAGTTAAAATCAGGCGATACCATTGCCGTACCTAACGATCCCACCAATTTAGGTCGAGCATTACTGCTATTAGATAAAGAAAAGCTGATTACATTAAAACCAAACAGTGGTTTATTGCCTACGGCTATCGACATTATTGATAATCCACTTAAGCTTAAAATTATGGAGCTAGAAGGCGCACAATTACCGCGAGTTTTGAACGATCCAAAGGTGACTGTCGCTATTATCAGTACAACTTACATCCAGCAAATTAATTTATCTCCTACCAAAGACAGTATTTTTATTGAAGATAAAAACTCTCCTTACACCAATATTATTGTGACAAGAGAAGAGAACAAAGACGCTGATAATGTGCGGGATTTTATTAAGGCTTACCAATCACCCGAAGTTGCCACCGCTGCCGAAACTATTTTTAACGGTGGCGCGATCCAGGGCTGGTGATAGAAGCTCTATTTAGCATCAGGTCCTCTTTCAAAATACCAAGCATCATCTAAAGCGATATCTATACGAGGAATATAACGCCCCATTATTTTTATAATGAGGCGTTTGATTTATTACAACTAAACCTAGTTAAAGCATATTACGAATAACATAATGCAATATGCCACCATGTTGGAAATAGGCTAATTCAGTTTGAGTATCAATACGGCAACGCGCCATAATGGTTTCAGTGCGATTATCTGCAAAAGTAATATTAACTGCGACATCTTGGCTCGGTGTTAATGCATTAAGCCCTGTGATCTCAATTTTCTCATCACCTTTTAAGCCCAATGTTTGACGAGTTACTCCTTTAGGAAACTCTAAAGGTAAAACTCCCATACCGATCAAGTTGGAACGGTGAATACGCTCAAAAGAGCCTGCGATAACGACTCGCACCCCTAATAAACGCGTTCCTTTCGCTGCCCAGTCTCGGCTAGAGCCTGAACCATATTCACTACCAGCAATAATCGCTAATGGTGTATTTTCTTGTTGATAACGCATTGAGGCGTCATAAATAGCCAATATTTCACCCGTTGGAATATGCTTGGTAAAACCACCTTCTACTCCCGGTACCATTTCGTTACGAATGCGAATATTGGCAAATGTGCCTCGCATCATGACTTCATGATTACCGCGTCTTGAGCCATAAGAGTTAAAATCTTTCGGCTCGACACCGTGTTCACGTAAATAACGTCCCGCTGGACTATCCGCCTTAATATTACCTGCAGGTGAGATATGATCAGTTGTCACCGAATCACCTAAAATAGCCAAAATACTGGCTTGATGAATATCTTTAATTGGCGCTGGTATTTTTGACATTCCTTCAAAGAAAGGAGGATGTCGAATATAGGTAGAATCGGGTTGCCAATCATAGACAGGTGTATCTTGTGTTTTTAGTGATTTCCATGTCTCATCACCTTCAAACACAGCGGAGTACTCTTTATGGAACATCTCTGTTTTAACTTTCTCAACGGCATCAGCAATCGCTCTACTATCAGGCCAAATATCTTTTAAATAAACAGGATTGCCCTGTTTATCTTTACCTAATGGCTCTTTAGTGAGATCGATATTCATATTTCCTGATAAAGCATAAGCGACCACTAAAGGCGGTGAGGCTAACCAGTTGGTTTTCACTAAGGGATGAATTCGACCTTCAAAGTTACGGTTACCAGATAATACAGCCGCAATAGTTAAATCATTATCCTTAATTGCACTTTCAATCGGTGCTAATAAAGGTCCTGAGTTACCAATACATGTTGTGCATCCATATCCCACAAGGTTAAATCCTAATTCATCAAGATAAGGGGTTAATCCTGCAAGATTAAGATAATCCGTGACCACTTTAGAGCCTGGAGCCAAAGAAGACTTAACCCAAGGTTTACGCTGCAATCCTTTTTCTACCGCATTTTTAGCCAGTAATCCGGCGGCCATTAAAACATTAGGGTTTGATGTGTTGGTACATGATGTGATCGCCGCAATAACGACAGCACCATCAGTTAATTCAAACGCAGGATAATCATCAATTTTGACTTGAGGAAAGTGTGACTGTGGTTTCTTATTAGTTTCAAGCTCTACTGCCGCTTTAAATGCTTTTGGTACACTCGGTAGATTAACTCTATCTTGAGGACGTTTAGGTCCAGCAAGGCTTGCTTCAACGGTTCCCATATCTAGCGATAATGTTGACGTAAAGATAGGTTCATCGCCTGTATGTCGCCATAAGCCCTGCTCTTTGCTATAAGCTTCAACTAGTGCAATCTCTTGTTCTTCACGACCTGTTAAACGCAAATAATCAAGAGTGATATCATCTATTGGGAAGAATCCACAGGTCGCACCATACTCTGGCGACATATTCGCTATTGTTGCACGATCAGCTAAAGGTAATGACGCTAGACCATCCCCATAGAATTCTACAAATTTACCCACCACACCATGAGCGCGTAACATCTGTGTGACGGTTAAAACCAGATCAGTTGCGGTGATCCCTTCGCGTAATTTTCCTGTCAATTTAAAGCCAACAACATCAGGAATTAGCATGGAGATAGGTTGACCTAACATTGCAGCTTCCGCTTCAATGCCTCCTACCCCCCAACCTAGGACACCAAGACCGTTGATCATTGTGGTGTGAGAATCCGTGCCAACTAAGGTATCTGGATAAGCCACATGACGTCCATTTTGCACTTCAGACCAAATAGCTTTACCTAAGTACTCAAGGTTTACCTGATGGCAAATTCCTGTACCTGGTGGCACGACACGAAAGCGTTCAAAGGATTGCTGTCCCCAACGTAAGAAAAGGTAACGTTCATAGTTACGCTCCATTTCAATTTCCACGTTTTCAGCAAACGCATTTTTACTGGCATATTCATCAACCATAACTGAGTGATCGATAACCAAATCAACAGGTGATAATGGATTGACTTTATCCACTTGCCCACCCAAAGATTTCACTGCTTCACGCATAGCGGCTAAATCAACGACCGCAGGTACACCGGTAAAATCTTGCATAAGCACCCTGGCAGGTCGATAAGCAATTTCACGTGATGCATGCGCTGTTTTTTGCCACTCAACCAACGCCTTAATGTCCTCTTCAACAACAGTTTCATTGTCGAGATAACGCACTAAGTTTTCTAGTAACACCTTCAGAGATTTAGGAAGACGGGTAATATCGCCTAATTGGCGGGCAACTTCTGAAAGACGGTAATACTCATATTCTTGAGATCCGACTAAGAGCGTGGAATGGCTCTCTTTTTTCAAACGTAACGACATAGCTCCTCCTTCTTATTTTTATACTGACAGCATGTTTAAACCATCAAAATAGGTAAGGTTATTTATTAAACATATCATATAACATTGAATTTCGCTTAAAGATCACACATTTTGTTAACGCAATGTTATGACTGTCATGATGTTAATAAATTTTAGTCTCTAGATTTTCACTTAATTAGACTTTAATGGCGGAGGTATAACTGTGTAAGGATAATATTTATGAATAACGAACAATCTGATTTACTAAAAAATATTATGAATGCCGATCGCTATTTTGCGGAGCCTGTTACACCGCCTTTTCCGCAAACCTTATCGATGAATGCATTACATTCTCAAAACATAAAAGATGCAGAAGGTTTAGTGCAGTTTATCATCGCATCACCAAAACCTTTTGAGCCTTCCGAAATAGAAAAAATGTCACAGCTTAAAAATATTCAAATTGGACTCATTTCTATTATGGCAAACCATCTTGCTGCATTAAAAAAAGAGGATAATGAAGCCTATTATCGCCCTGAACATTGGTTAGATACCCTCAATCATTTACCCCTTCTAGGGCACAATAAAATCGAAACAAAAAAGCTTCATAAGCAAACCTTTGATTTTTCCGTTGCTCAAGCATTTATTCAGTTATTACTAGGCGCTGCAATCAGTGCCACATCACCCGCACTTGGAGAGTTTATTGATTTTTTACGTACCCAAGGACAAAAAATAGAAGTCGGCTTACGAAAATCATTAGACAGCTATCAAACGATAACTATTGCTGGGATCACGGAGATACTCAATCATAATAATCATCTTATTTTTGTTCCAAAGCTGAAAATTTTGAGTCTACGTTTTTCTTATCAATCAGCGAAAATGTTACTCGCCAGTTGTATAGGTCGTAAATTTACCCTCTCTTTAGAGTACACGACTATTACTTCTGTATTTGATGCTAGCGCACTTGATGATCCACTGATTAATCAGCAGTTTTATGATTTTTTAAATAAGTATCGTCAGCTAAGTATTGCAAAATCCGATGCTTTTTTTAGTGGGGATTTTTATTTGAAATGAGTAATAGCAGAAATTAGGTTTATGAACACGCTTGAAGGCGGGGATCACCCGCCTTTCAGTATTACACTAAGGGTAATTCGATATCTTTAAATAACTCTTCAATCTCTTCGTTAGTTCGCAATGCAACCGCTTGTTCAATCAAATTACGCGTAAGATGAGGGGCAAAACGCCACATAAAATCATACATATAGCCACGTAAGAAACCACTACGACGGAATGCAATTTTAGTGGTGCTATAACTAAACTTATCACGCATATCAATTGCGACTAAATCACTATCGAGTACAGGATCAAATGCCATACTGGCAATCACACCAATACCTAAATGTAATCTCACATAAGTTTTAATGACATCCGCATCGGTTGCAGTGAAAACAATTTTAGGTTTTAACCCTACTTTACCGAAAGCATCATCAAGATCAGAACGCCCAGTAAAACCTTGGGTATAAGTGACAATATCGTAACCCGCAAGCTCTTTTAACGTCACTTCTCGTTTTTGTGCCAGTGGGTGATCTTTTGAAACCACCACAATACGGTTCCAACGATAACAAGGCAACATCACTAAATCGTTATAAAGATGCAGTGATTCTGTCGCGATCGCAAAATCACTTTTACCTCTGCATACATCTTCAGCTATTTGTGTTGGCGAGCCTTGGTTCATATGCAATGAAACATCAGGATAGCGCTCAATAAAACCTTTTATTACTGGAGGTAATACATAACGAGCTTGCGTATGCGTTGTTGCAATCGATAATGAGCCTCTATCTGGATAAGTGTGTTCACCCGCAGCAGACCGAATAGCTTCTGTTTTTGATAAGATTTCTCTAGACAGCCTTACAATTTCTTCACCCGCAGGTGTCACATGCGTTAGATGCTTACCACTACGAGAAAATATTTGTATACCTAACTCATCTTCTAACATGCGAATTTGTTTACTTATTCCCGGTTGAGATGTATACAAACGCTCTGCCGTGGTTGAAACATTTAAATCGTTATTCACCACTTCAACGATATAACGCAACTGTTGTAATTTCATGGAGAGGCTATCCCTTCAACAAAAGACTTATTATTCCGTTATTCTATTTATATCCATATAACTAAAAAGAATAATAAAGATGTAATATATAACCACTATATCACTTATTTCATTTCGGTCTAACGTAATTAATAACGTTATTTAGATTTTGTTATATCGAATAGTTATAAGCTATAAACAAGCATAAAAAAAGCCGACGTTCGTTGTCAGCTTTTATTTCATAATAATGGCACTAAATTATTTAATCACACCACATGCCATTCTTGCACCACCACCGCCAAGAGCCTCGGGATCATCAGAATAGTTGTCTCCCCCAACATGCACCATGATTGCTTTGTCTTTCACTTGTTCAAGCTTAGTGAGTTTTGGCGCTAATACTGCGTAATTAGCAACACCTTTGTCATTCACGACTAATCCCGGTAAATCACCTAGATGCCCATTTTTATTATAAGGCCCCAAGTGAACACCAACTTTTTCAGGATCTAAATGGCCACCCGCTTTTAAAGCGGGTACAGGTTTGCCATCTTTCATATCTGGTTCACAAGAACCATTAGCATGAATATGAAAACCATGAATACCCGGTGTTAATCCAGTGAGTTTTGGCGTAAATAACAGCCCATAATCAGTTTCAGTGATAGTGACAACACCAATATCGTTGCCAGCACCCGTTGGTAAGGCTTCTTTTAACGTGACATCTAACGTTGCAGCGCTCGCCACAGAAGTGAAGAGTAAGCCAGATAGTAACAAAGGCATCAGTTTCATAGTATCTCCGTCTTATTATTAGCAAAGTAAAATATCAGACAAATAGAAATCAACCATTAATACTGTTTCAATATCTTTAATTAGCATACCTTCTAAATACAAAAAAGCGACTAACTCTCATTAGTCGCTTTTTTATTTAGCACGTAATGCCGATGTTATTTGGTTTTTTCAACCCATTTACCATCGACATAAAACGCAGACCAGCCTGTTGCTTTGCCATCTTTCTCTGAAGAAACATATTGCTGTTTTGTTTTACGGCTAAAACGCACAATCGTTGGGTTTCCTTCAGGATCAGCCACCGGCGCTTCTGCTAAATAACGCATTTTCTCTGCTAAACGGTCTTTAAAGCGAACCAGTTCTTCTACTTTTGGTGCACGCGTTTCTCTTGATTTAGGGAACGTATTTGCAGCCAAGAAGACGCCCGCAGCACCGTCTCGTAAGACAAAGTAAGCATCTGATTTTTCACATAGCAACTCAGGAAGTGGAACAGGATCTTCCTTCGGTGGTGCAATTTCACCGCTTTTTAAGATCTTACGAGTATTTTTACAATCATCATTAGTACAACCCATGTATTTACCAAAACGCCCCATTTTCAGGTGCATTTCAGAACCACATTTATCGCACTCAATAACTGGACCTTCATAACCTTTTAAGCGGAATTCACCTTCTTCAACTTCATAACCATCACATGCAGGATTATTACCACAAACATGTAATTTACGATGAGTATCAATCAGGTAACTGTCCATTGCAGTACCACATTTCGGGCAACGACGACGAGCACGTAATGCGTTGGTTTCTGCATCTTCCCCTTCAAGAATATTTAATAATTCATCTTCAGGGATAAGATTGATGGTTTGCTTGCAACGCTCTTTAGGCGGTAAAGCATAGCCCGAACATCCTAAGAATACGCCTGTTGTCGCCGTTCTAATTCCCATATGACGAGAACACGTTGGACATTCAATCGACGTAATAACCATTGGATTTGGTCGCATTCCACCTTCTTCAGGATCTTTTTCAGCAACTTCTAATTGCTGACTAAAATCAGTGAAGAACGCATCTAATACCGCTTTCCAGTTTTCTTCATTATTAGCAACATGGTCGAGGTGATCTTCCATTTGCGCAGTAAAATCGTAATTCATTAAATCGCTAAAATTCTCTTCTAAGCGATCGGTTACAATTTCACCCATTTTTTCTGCATAAAAACGACGGTTTTCAACTTTCACATAACCACGATCTTGAATAGTGGAGATGATAGATGCGTATGTTGATGGACGGCCGATACCGCGTTTTTCTAATTCTTTAACTAACGTCGCTTCGCTAAAACGAGCTGGTGGCTTAGTAAAGTGCTGAGTAGGTTCTAATTCAGCTAAAGCCAGTTTTGCCCCAACATCAACGGCTGGTAAGGTTTTATCTTCATCTTTATTACGCATCGCTGGCATGACTTTAGTCCAACCTGCAAAACGTAAAGTACGACCTTTAGCACGTAGTTTATAATCACCTGATTCGACTGTTAATGTGGTCGAATCGTATTTTGCCGGTGTCATTTGACAAGCAACAAATTGATTCCAAATCAGTTGATATAAACGTTTGGCATCGTTATCCATATCTTTTAAAGATTCTGCGATAACGTTGATATCAGAAGGACGGATAGCTTCGTGCGCTTCTTGAGAATTTTCTTTGCTCGAATAAACGTTTGGCTCTTTCGGCAAATACTTAGCGCCAAAATTCTCATTGATATAATCACGCGCCATTTGAATTGCATCCTGACTTAAGTTAGTTGAGTCAGTACGCATATAGGTTATATAACCTGCCTCATAAAGGCGCTGAGCTAGCATCATCGTCTTTTTCACACCAAAGCTTAAACGCGTACTTGCCGCTTGCTGTAGGGTTGATGTGATAAGTGGTGCGCTTGGCTTGCTGGATGTTGGTTTATCTTCACGATCTTTTACCGTGAAGGTCGCATTCTGTAATGCTTTAACCGCAACCTGTGTTTCATCAGATGAAACAGGGTTGAAGGCTTTATCATTATAATGCGTGACTTCCATACGCAATGGCTGTTCGTCAGGCGTTAGCAGTGACGCATGTAATTGCCAATATTCTTCGGGAACAAAGGCTTTAATTTCACGCTCACGTTCAACTAAAAGACGCACGGCAACTGATTGCACTCGACCTGCAGATAATCCACGAGCCACTTTTTTCCAAAGTAAAGGTGAAACCATATAGCCCACAACACGATCCATAAAGCGACGTGCTTGTTGTGCGTTAACGCGATCTATATTTAACTCACCCGGAGTTTGGAAAGCTTGTGTAATGGCATTTTTAGTGATTTCGTTAAAAACCACTCGACTAAATCGTTCATCATCACCGCCGATAACTTCGCGTAAATGCCACGCGATAGCTTCTCCTTCGCGGTCAAGGTCCGTTGCAAGATAGACATGATCAGCTTTCTCAGCCAATGCTTTTAGTTCAGCCACGACTTTTTCTTTGCCGGGTAGAATTTGATAATTCGCATTCCATCCATTATAGGGATCAACTCCCATACGGCTGACTAAGGCTGATTTCTCATCCTTTTTAACTTTTTTCACGCCTTTCGTGGCGGATGAGTTTTCGCTCTTCTGGCTGCCAGAACCACTCTTTGGCAAATCACGAATGTGACCCACGCTAGATTTAACTACGTAGTCATTGCCAAGATATTTATTGATTGTTTTGGCTTTAGCCGGGGACTCCACGATAACAAGAGCTTTACCCATAATTACCTTTACCTAATTAAACTTTGTTATGACGGTATCGTTTAATACCTTCAACTAAAAAAATGTTTAAAATCTCTTTTTTATATTGCGTTAGTTTTGCAATATATCAACCTGTTTTTATTCAAAGCTTTTGTTCGAGCTCAAAACTCGTGACTTTTTTTGAGGTATTTTAATCACCTCATCGCTTTGATCGGGTACAGGCAAATCATTGTTTGCTACATATAGAGTAGCTAAGCTTTTAAAAATGCCACACTCTACCTGATAAAAAGTGAGGCGCAACAAATTATTTTTCTAAGGAGCACATATTATGTCAACACAAACTACACCGATTACAACAGAGATGCTACTTGAAAAAGCGAATAAAATCATATGTGAACATGAAGATTATATACACGGTATGCGTGCTGATTCGGTTGAACAGAAAGGTAATGTCCTCGTATTTAAAGGCGAATTTTTTTTAGATGAACAAGGTTTACCTACTGCAAAAAGCACCGCAGCATTCAATATGTTTAAGCATTTAGCTCATGTGTTATCTGATAAATACCATTTAGAATAAACCATCCTTGTGATTATTTTTGTTTAATCACTAAAGTAAATTTATCGATAACAAAAAAAGAGGCTTTGCTTGCCAGTTATTGCATTCATTCAGATGCCAATAACTGGCATAACCAAACAAAAATAAAGAATAAAAATTCAATTTGAACGTAATGCGGATTTTCTGTCACATCTCAACTCACGATTACAATTACCTATCAATACAATCAGTAATATCAATTATTTTTATTTTCTATTTACAGTTATATTGAAACCTCCTAGAAAGAGGAAATATTTACCCAGTTGTTGTTATAAGCAATATCAATTATTTCTTTGATTGCCAGTGAAATTTTCACTGGCTTTTTTTTGCCTTATCGAAATAAAAGCTTTTAGAATAGAAGATTAGAATATTTATTGGAAAGATTTGGGAATAGTGATGGGTAAGGAAAGATGATACCAGCAATAACCCGTATCGCTGATATCATTTATGGCGTATTTATTGTCTTATAGTAGCGGTTTTTTACTTCTTTGTACCCAACGCATCATCAGTTTATCAATGCTTTCCATTGCACCGCCTGTAACACGTTCGACCATTTTTTTCTTGGTAACATATTGGACTGAGAGAACTTCAAAATCATTAATATGATCGATCAACCAATCATCACTCACACCAACTTCATCAATTAAGCCTCTGTTTAGTGCTTCTGAGCCGTACCAATACTCACCGGTTGCAACACTATCGATATCAAGTTGAGGGCGATATTTATGCACAAATGATTTAAATAACAGATGTGTTTCATTTAAATCTTGCTTAAATTTCTCACGTCCTTCTTCGGTATTTTCGCCTAATAAGGTTAATGTGCGTTTATATTCGCCGGCAGTATGTAACTCAACATCAATATCATTTTTCTTGAGTAAACGGTGAATATTAGGGATTTGAGCCACAACACCAATCGAACCAATAATCGCAAATGGTGCAGCAACAATTTTATCTGCTACACATGCCATCATATATCCTCCGCTGGCAGCCACTTTATCGACAACTGCAGTCAGTTTAATGCCCTTTTCTTTTAAACGCGTTAACTGGGCTGCTGCTAATCCATAACCATGAACCATACCACCCGGACTTTCTAAACGCAGTAATACTTCATCACCCGATTGCACAACAGAAAGAATGGCACTGATTTCTTCACGTAATGCACCCACTTCGTGGGCATCCATGCTACCGTTAAAATCAAGCACATATAAACAAGGTTTTACAACGCCTTTTTTACCTTCTTTCGCATTGTTTTTACTCTGTTTATTCTCTTTTTTCTGCTGTTTCTTAAATGCTTTATACCAGACTTTTAATTCAGCATCGTCCATTTTCGCTTGTTGCATAACGCGCTGTTTTTCTTCATAGGCTTCAGCAAGATCTGTGACTCTTAATGTCCCTTTACGATTTTGCTTTTTATTTCCAATCACGACGAAAAACAATACGATAGCGATAATCGCCACAACAACAGTGACAATTTCTGCTAAAAACAGTCCATATTGCAAAATATATTCCACAAAGACCTCTTTTTAAGGTTAATAACACTGACTCAAATCAATACGCCTAGTTTAACGAAATTCTGCTTTAGCGCCAGCAACAAAGGCATGATTATGTTTAATACCATAAAGAAAACAGCCATAAATTGTAAACAAAAAGTCAGACTAAACTGGTCGCTAGACAAATAAGACGTTACACTTTATTTACTTTTTACTAGACAGGATATCAATATGTTGCAATATCAACCCGATCATAGCGTGCTAAAAGATAAAATTATTCTAGTAACGGGTGCTGGTGATGGCATAGGAAAAGAAGCTGCACTAACTTATGCGCAATACGGCGCAACACTTATCTTATTAGGCCGTACTCTATCAAAACTTGAGGATGTTCAAGAAGAGATAATCACATCAGGTGGCCAACAACCTATGTTATATCCACTTGATCTACTTACAGCGACAGAGAACGATTTTCAGCAATTTGCGGATACTCTCGTTAAACGCTTCCCTCATCTTGATGGTGTATTACAAAATGCCGGTTTATTAGGTGTTGTTGAGCCTATCATTAATCAACCTAGCAACCTTTGGCATGACGTTATGCAAGTCAACGTTAATGCGACATTTATGCTCACAAAAGCCCTACTGCCATTGATGCTCAAAGCACCTCATGCGAGTCTTATCCTCACGACATCCAGTGTGGGTCGCCAAGGTCGTTATGGTTGGGGTGCTTACTCTGTATCTAAATTCGCAACAGAAGGCTTTATGCAGGTACTGAATGAAGAGTATAACGAAAGTACTTTGCGTATTAACTGCATCAATCCTGGTGGTACTCGTACAGCAATGAGAGCGAGCGCATTCCCTGATGAAAATTCACAAAAGCTAAAAACACCTAAAGATTTGATGCCGTTATATCTCTATTTGATGAGTGATGACAGTATTGATGTGAAAGGACAATCTTTAGATGCACAACCTGGTCGTAAAGCTGGCCCTGCTGAATAACGTAATATAAGTTCGAGGTAGTTCAATGAATGATGCACAACACCAAAAACGCCAACAACGTTTAAAAGAAAAAGTAGATACCAGAATTGAGCAAGCTCAACGAGAACAAGGTATTGTGATGATTTTTACCGGTAATGGTAAAGGAAAAACAACCGCAGCTATGGGTACAGCGGCCCGCGCAGTTGGTCATCAAAAAAAGGTTGGTGTTGTGCAATTTATTAAAGGAACTTGGGAAAACGGTGAACGTAACCTACTGGAACAATTTGGCGTACCTTTCTATGTAATGGAAACTGGATTTACTTGGGAAACGCAAGATAAAAGTGCAGATACAGCCGCCTGTTTAAATACTTGGCAATATGCACTCAAACTGCTTAATAACCCAGAATACGATCTCGTTATTCTCGATGAAATTACCTATATGATTAGTTTTAACTATTTGCCATTAGATGAGGTTATTTCAGCGATTAGCTCTCGCCCTTCTCATCAAAATGTCATTATCACTGGAAGAGGCTGCCATAGAAAATTAATCGAGTTAGCAGATACTGTGACAGAAATGCGTCCTATTAAACATGCTTTTGATAGTGGGATAAAAGCACAAAAAGGCATAGATTGGTAATAATCCCTTACCACCTTTCCAATTATATAAAAATGAATGATTATTTATATTAAAGCTGGCTCACTTAATATACCAGCACCAAATATACGCCCTGTTTCATTTATCAGTTTAAAGTAAGCTTCTCTATCATCGAATATATCATTCTGTATTTGTTGATTATAAACCATAGCCATTGCCATTATATGAAAATGATATTCATTATAGTAATTTTGCTTTTCATTCGGATCACGTGAAGCTAAATAGGAATTAGTTACTTTATAAATAATTTTAGCTTCTTTCAGCATTTCGCCATTATTAAACTCAATATGACTCAATGTCGGAATAAAATCATCTGTTCGCGTATTTTCATCATTTATCCAATTGTATTTATCTTTTTCTTTATGAGCTTCTAATAAATTACGTCCTGCATAAACATGAATACCATATGGCTTTCTTGATATAAAATCTTGAAATTCAGATTGGGAAAAACACTTAGTTAATACATTTACTACCCCCTTATTACTCCAATCAGGTAAATAAGTTGGGATAGGTTCATTTAATGGGATTTCACAGCGGAAAACATTATTATCAATAAACATAGCATCAGAGCTATTAATAGCACCATGCACAAGTTGGCCATTAATCCAAATGGAACGCATTGTTAAGTACAAATGCTCACTGTCTTCTTTAGGAGAAAAAATAGAAGTAAAACTATAGTAGATTTCCCTAGATGGATTAATTATTCCGCCATGATTACCGGGATAAATCATAAAGGTTTTCTTCGCCCCATCGGCATCAACTAATACATGCTTTCCATTCTCTAATTTTATTTCTTTCACTTCACCGGTATTAAGCCAAAAAGAATTATTATCTATTTGAAATACTAACGGCGTTGTTTTATTGTTACTAATATAAAACACGCCAGACTGTGAGTTTGAATTAGTCGTTGGCTCACAACCCGTAGTAAGAGTAGTCGCACATAACATTGTTGTTAAATAAAAAGAACGATGCATATATCGCGTATACCTTATCGTAAAATATACAAATAAAATATTATTTTAATAAAAATGACTTCTCATCTCATTAATCTGTGCATCATAGTTTCATTTATGGAAAAAAGAAAGCTATCAAAAAAAAGAAGCACCCTATTCAATGAGTGCTTCTTTATGAAAAATGATATTTTAATTTAAAATAATAAATAATTATTCGCTAATTACTTTTTATTTCCTGCTGACTGACGACGACTTGACGCTCTTTTAGCAGGTGATGTTGAAGTGCGTGCTGAAATCTTAGTATGACGCTTAACAGCACGACGGATCTGATTCGCTTTGATGCGACGCTGATCTTTTTCTACTGCAACTTTTGTTACTGTTTCGTCGTTTAATTCAACTAACTGACGTAAATAGTTAATTTGATCTAATCCAAGTTCAACCCAACCACCACGTGGTAAGCCTTTTGGTAAATCAATATCACCATAACGAACTCGAATAAGGCGGCTAACTTGTACACCAACCGCTTCCCACATACGACGAACTTCACGGTTGCGTCCTTCAGTAAGAGAAACGTTATACCATTGGTTAATCCCTTCGCCACCACGATAAGAAACAGAGCGGAATGAAGCGGGACCATCTTCTAATTGTACACCGCGCGTTAACTGACGAATTTTGGCATCATCAATTTCACCAAAAACACGTACTGCGTATTCGCGCTCGACTTCACGACTAGGGTGCATTAAACGGTTAGCTAATTCACCATCTGTTGTAAATAACAGTAATCCACTGGTATTTACATCAAGACGACCCACTGCAATCCAGCGAGCACTGTTAAGGCGAGGAAGGCGTTGGAAAACAGTCGGGCGACCTTGTGGATCACTGCGAGTACACAGTTCACCTTCAGGCTTGTAATAAGCAAGCACACGACAAACATCTTTTTGTGCTTCACGAATATTTAGAATACGGCCATCTAAGCGGATTTTTGCTGTAGTGGTGACATCAATACGATCACCTAATTTCGCTTTTGTACCATCAATGCTGATACGTCCTTCTTGAAGATAACCTTCAATTTCACGGCGAGAACCATGACCTGAACGAGCAAGGATTTTTTGTAATTTTTCAGTGCGTTGCGATTTATCGCTCATGAAACAACCTCATGTGTCGCCTTCACAGGCGTCATAAAAATAGAATTAATTTTTAAAAATCAATTAAATAAAAATAACCCATGTTTATTAAAATAAGAAATAAACACAGGTTTATTGATTCAATAGTGAACAATGTTGATGATTTTTCACATCAACATTGTGATAAATAGTGCCGATAAAACGATGTTGGCAAAACTATAATGACAGCTTAACCATTTGTCTGCTTATCAAGTTACTGTGCTTAGCGCTTAAAATACGCGTTGATATAACCGATTTCAAAAACAGACACCGTGATTTTTATCGCAATGTATAAATTTAACACAAGCGATAGATCCCTTCACCTTTTATCTCTTTATCTCGTGATAAATTTCTTCGCTATCGAGTCATTTACTCCCAATTTAGTTTAATCAACCAAATTGCTTACTGAAATGGCGTAATATCACCCGTACCTTCACGTACAATAACTGGGGTATCTTCCGTTAAATCAATGACCGTTGTCGGTTTTTGTCCTAAATAACCACCGTGGATCACCAAATCAACTTGTTTACTTAATAAATCTTCGATTTCTTCCGGATCAGACTCCGCAAAATCATTGCCCGGTAAAATCAGGCTCGTTGACATTAATGGCTCACCAATATTTTCTAACAATGCCAGTGCAATTGGGTTAGAAGGAACACGCAACCCTATGGTTTTACGCTTATCATTCATCAAACGCTTTGGTACATCTTTAGTTGCTTTTAAGATAAAGGTGTAATTACCTGGGGTATTGTTTTTTATTAAGCGAAACACCACATTATCAACATAAGCGTAGTTAGCGATTTCAGACAAATCACGGCACATCAGTGTGAAATTGTGGTTTTTATCTAATTGGCGAATACGACAAATTCGCGTCATTGCATCTTTATTTTCTAAACAACAGCCAATAGCATAGCCAGAATCTGTTGGATAAATCACCACACCGCCTTTGCGTAAAATATCAGCACTTTGTTCAATTAAACGAGCCTGCGGATTATCAGGGTGAATATAAAAAAGTTGGCTCATACATCCCTCAACGAATTTCTAATGTTACTCTTGCCATAGCGACCAAACAGGTTCGACGCCACTGGGTAACCATAAATTACGCCCCAATTCTATCCACGAACAAGGGCGATGAAAATCAGAACCTAACGAAGCCTTTAACCCATAAAGTTGCGCTAATGCTGCGTGTTGTTCCCGTTCTTGTGGTGGTTGTTGGCATTGTGCCACTTCGATTGCGTCACCACCGAGTTGTTTAAAATAAAGCGTTAATCGTTTTAACCATTTAGAGGATAGACCATATCGTCCCGGATGCGCTAATACTGCAACACCACCAGCTTCATGAATTGCCGTGACAGCGTCACCGATTGAACACCATTGTGGTGGTACATAACCGGTTTTACCTTTAGCTAAATACCGTTTAAACACTTTATTAACCGAGGCAACATGCCCTTCATTCACGAGAAAACGGGCAAAATGTCCTCTTGTAACTTGTCCACCATGCGCTAAGGCTTTTGCCCCTTCAAATGCATTTGCAATACCTGCTTTTTCTAATCTCTCACCAATCATTATCGCTCGAGTTTCGCGACATTGGCTTTGTGACGAAAGAAGTGCCTTGATTGCGTTATGGTTGATATCAATATTCAATCCAACAATATGGATTTCTATATTCTCCCACAAAGTCGATATTTCGACACCTGATATCAGGGTAAGAGGCAGATTTTTTTCTGCAATATAATCATTAGCAGGAGTAATCGCCGCCGTTGTATCGTGATCGGTAATCGCTAAGACATTAATTTGACGCTCTATCGCTCTATCAACCAATTCTTCTGGTGAAAGCTCGCCATCTGACGCGGTAGTGTGGCTGTGCAAATCATAAATCACTCTTAAATCAGATAGCACTTCTGTCATCGCTTCTCCCTTTTCATCTTAGCAAGATAATAATTTTTAAAGAGTATGCCATAAAGTACTTGACGAACCTAACGCAATCCAGTTTACTAGTACACAACACGAGCTAGTCTATTAACTTATTATCTGTCGTTAGCTGTAAGGAGATCTTATGAATATCAATCAACGTCTTATCGCTCTTTGGTGGCGTAATACTCTTTTATGGGCGGTTTGATCTCCGACTTTACGTCAGTGATATCTAAAACCCGCCTACGCGGGTTTTTTTATGCATTAAAAACGGTTAGTAAAAAATAATATAGAGCGATAATAATGAATACGTCACTTGCATTCTCATTTAACACCAAGGCAACGCCACTGCCTTACCACAGTGAACCAGCTTTACTTTTCAATACATTATGTGAAAACAAACATCACACACTATTGTTAGAATCTGCACAAGTTGACACGAAAGCAAACTTAAAAAGTTTGTTAATTGTTGATAGCGCACTGCGTATCAGTGCAGTAAAAAATCAAGTCACTATTGATGCATTAAGCGTGAATGGGCAAGCTTTATTGCCTGCATTAAAAATCGCACTAAAAGAAAAAGCTTTCTTAACACAAGAGAGCGATAAACAGTGTGTTTTTACCTTTTCAGCACCAGCACAATATATTGATGAAGAAAGTAAATTAAAATCAGCCAGCGTATTTGATGCTTTACGCTTCTTTCTTGCTAATAAAGACACTAAAGATGCTAATGCTATTTTTGTTGGTGGTTTATTTGCTTACGATTTAGTCAGTGGATTTGAACCTATTCCTGAATTAGACACTGTTTTTTCATGCCCTGACTACTGCTTTTACTTAGCAGAACAATTAATTGTTATCGACCATCAGAATAAAGATAGTCAGTTAATCTCCATTGCTTTTACTGACGATAAAACGGAGTGTCAACGCCTCACTTCGCGACAAGCCGAGTTAATCTCGTTGGCCAAACAACCATTAAAACACCCTATTCGCCGTGCTTTAACAGCAGCAGAATCAACAATACAAGGCAATATGGATGATAAAGGTTATGGCGATATCGTAGAAGCAATGAAAACCTATATTCGTCGTGGTGATATTTTCCAAGTTGTTCCATCACGTCGCTTTCAAGTTGCTTGCCCTTCACCGCTTGCCGCTTATCAAGTGTTGAAAGAGAAAAATCCAAGCCCTTATTTGTTCTATATGCAAGATGCCTTATTCACAGTATTTGGTGCATCACCAGAAAGTGCATTGAAATATCAAACAAGCGATCGACAAATTGAAATCTACCCAATTGCAGGAACTCGCCCAAGAGGACGTAATGCAGATGGTTCGATTAATGCCGATTTAGACAGTCGAATTGAACTTGAAATGCGCACTGATACGAAAGAGCTTTCTGAACATTTAATGTTAGTCGATTTAGCGCGTAATGATTTGGCACGTATTTGCCAAGCAGGCAGCCGTTATGTCGCGGAATTAACAAAAGTTGACCGTTACGCTTTTGTAATGCACTTAGTTTCAAGAGTCGTAGGCAAACTACGTGATGACTTAGATATTTTCCATGCTTATCAAGCTTGTATGAATATGGGAACGTTATCAGGTGCACCCAAAGTCAGTGCAATGCAATTAATTGCTCATTATGAAAAAACAAAACGTGGTAGTTACGGTGGTGCCATCGGCTATTTTACTGGCGCAGGTGATTTTGATACTTGCATAGTTATTCGCTCTGCTTATGTTGAAAATAATATTGCAACTATTCAAGTCGGTGCTGGAATTGTGCTTGATTCAGATCCTCAAATGGAAGCTGAAGAAACACGCAATAAATCACAAGCGGTAATCAACGCTATTTTACAAGCTCATACAGATACACAACTGCAGGAGGCTTGCTAATGGCGACTATCTTACTGCTCGATAACATCGACTCATTTACTTATAACCTTGTCGATCAATTACGTAGCCTTGGCAATAACGTTGTGATTTATCGCAATAGCGTCACAGCCGATTTTATTGAACAAAAGCTACGTGAGCTCGATCACCCGATTTTACTGTTATCTCCGGGACCAGGAGCACCTTCACAAGCCGGTTGTATGCCTGAACTGTTAAAACGTGTATTAGGCACATTACCAATGATTGGTATTTGCTTAGGTCATCAAGCCATTATTGAGGCTTACGGTGGCAAAGTTTCTTCATGTGGAGAGATCTTACACGGCAAAGCAACATTAGCTGAGCACGATAACAGCAAAATGTTTGTGAATTTGCCTAACCCTTTACCCGTTGCTCGTTATCATTCGCTTTCAGGAGAACAAGTTCCAAAACAACTCATAATTAATGCTTGGTGCGATAACACTGTTATGGCGGTGCGTCACCGTCAACATAAAACGTGTGGTTTTCAGTTTCATCCAGAATCAATTTTAACCACAAAAGGCGCACAACTTTTAGAACAAACAATCGCATGGGCATTAACTCCTAAAGGAGACGCATAAAATGGAAACTATCTTCAACAAATTATTTAGCGCACAACAGTTAACATTAGAAGAAAGCCAAACACTGTTTAGTGCCATTATCCGCGGTGAGTTAACGGAATCACAATTAGCAGCAGTTTTGATCAGCATGAAAATGCGTGGTGAACATCCTCAAGAAATTGCTGGCGCAGCGCGTGCATTACTTGAAAATGCACAACCATTTCCTCGCCCTGATTACACTTTTTGCGATATTGTCGGCACAGGGGGAGATGGCGCCAACAGTATTAATATTTCAACAGCAAGCGCATTTGTTGCAGCTGAAGTCGGTATCAAAGTGGCGAAACACGGTAATCGTAGCGTATCCAGTCGCTCCGGCTCTTCTGATTTATTAGCGGCATTTGGTATCCCTTTAGACAGAAGTGCTGATGATGCACGCCAATTATTGGATGAAGTGGGTTTATGCTTTTTATTTGCACCTCAATATCACAGTGGTTTTCGTTTTGCAGCCCCTGTTCGCCAACAACTGAAAACACGCACATTATTTAATGTATTAGGCCCTCTAATTAACCCTGCTCGCCCACCATTAGCATTAATTGGTGTATATAGCCCAGAGCTATTGATGCCTATTGCAGATACATTAAAAGTTTTAGGTTATGAGCGTGCGGCCGTCGTTCACAGTGGCGGAATGGATGAAGTTTCATTACATGCGCCTACTCAAGTCGCTGAATTACGTAATGGTGAAATTACACGTTATGAACTCACACCAAGTGATTTTGGTCTTCGCCCTTGTGCCATTACTGATCTAGAAGGTGGTACACCTGAAGTAAACCGTCAATTATTAGCAGATTTACTACAAGGTGAAGGAAAAAGAGCACATACCGAATCTGTCGCAGCTAATGTCGCTTTATTAATGCGTTTACATGGGCAAGAGGATTTAAAAATGAATACTGAAGTTGCTATGCACGCCATTTATAGCGGTAAAGCAATAGATCGTGTAACTGCATTAGCAGCAAGAGGATAAGAGCATGACTGTATTAAACGCCATTGTAAAAGATAAAGCTGAATATCTGATTGTACGTAAAGCAAACCAACCGCTATCAGAATTTGTGCACCAAATAGAGCCATCAACACGTTCGTTTTATCAGGCATTAACTCAGCCTAATACTGTTTTTATCTTAGAGTGTAAAAAAGCATCACCATCAAAAGGCTTAATCCGTGCTGATTTTGATCCTGCGACGATTGCAAAAATTTATCAGCCTTATGCTGCTGCAATTTCTGTATTAACCGATGAAAAATATTTTCAAGGGAGCTTCGATTATTTACGTCAAGTCAGTCAAGCTGTTCATCAGCCCGTTTTGTGCAAAGACTTTATTATTGATGAATACCAAATCTATTTAGCACGTTTTTATCAAGCAGATGCCATTTTATTAATGCTTTCTGTCTTAGATGATGAGCAATATCGTGCGCTATCAGCCGTTGCTCATCAATTAAATATGGGTGTATTAACCGAAGTAAGTACAGAAGAAGAGCGTCAGCGTGCCATCAATCTTAATGCCAAAGTTATTGGTATTAATAATCGTGATTTGCGTGATCTCTCTATCGATTTAGCTCGTACCCAGCAGTTAAGCCAAGGATTGCCCCAAGATGCAATCGTGATCAGTGAGTCAGGTATTCATACCCACCAGCAAGTTCAAGAGTTAAGCCAATATGCTAATGGTTTTCTGGTAGGCAGTGCTTTAATGTCACAAGACAATATCGACCAAGCAGTGAGAGCACTCGTTTTGGGAAAGCATAAAGTGTGCGGGTTAACTCGTACACAAGATGTAAAAGCGGTTTATCAAGCAGGTGCTTATTATGCAGGGTTGATTTTCGCAGAAAAATCCCCGCGTAAGGTGACGTTGTCACAAGCGAAAGAGTTAATAGCACAAGCTCCCTTAGCGTTTGTGGGCGTGTTTCAAAATCAACCTATTGAGCTTATTTGTGACTATGCCGAAAAACTTAATTTATCTGCCATTCAATTACATGGACAAGAAGATGCGCAATTTATTGAACAACTTCACCAGAAAATCCAACCTAATTGTGAAATTTGGCAAGCGATAAATATGGCAAACCATACTGATATTCACCCCGTTGCACTCGTTAATAAATATGTACTTGATAACGGAACAGGTGGCACAGGAACAACATTTAATTGGCAAAAAATTCCTAATACATTACGTGAAAAAGCATTACTTGCAGGTGGTCTTAACAGTGAAAACTGTTTAGATGCGGTTAAAACAGGCTGTATCGGGCTTGATTTTAACTCTGGAGTAGAATCGGCTCCTGGCATAAAAGATATACAACGCCTGAATCAGGTATTTGCACAATTACAGCTAAGCTAAATCTCACAAAAATAAAATTTTAAACAGGATGACATCACAATGAGAAAACTTAACCCCTACTTTGGTGAATTTGGTGGCCAATATGTACCTGAAATCTTAATTCCTGCATTGGATCAACTCGAACAAGCTTTTATTGATGCACAAAACGATCCGTCATTTCAGCAAGAATTCCAAGATTTATTAAAAAATTATGCAGGCAGACCAACGGCATTAACGCTTTGCCGTAATTTAACAGAAGGCACTCGAACCCGTTTATATCTAAAACGTGAAGATTTACTGCATGGTGGTGCTCATAAAACTAACCAAGTATTAGGTCAAGCCTTACTAGCAAAACGTATGGGTAAAACTGAAATTATTGCAGAAACAGGAGCAGGCCAACATGGTGTTGCAACCGCTTTAGCCTGCGCACTGCTTAATATGAAATGCCGTATCTATATGGGTGCGAAAGACGTCGAACGTCAATCACCTAACGTATTTCGTATGCGCTTAATGGGTGCAGAGGTTATTCCTGTTCACAGTGGTTCATCTACCTTAAAAGATGCCTGTAATGAGGCTTTACGTGACTGGTCTGGTTGTTACGATCGTGCGCACTACTTATTAGGAACAGCAGCAGGCCCTCATCCTTATCCAACAATTGTCCGTGAGTTTCAACGTATGATTGGTGATGAAGCCAAAGCACAAATTCTAGAGCGTGAAGGTCGTCTACCGGATGCAGCTATCGCTTGTATTGGCGGAGGCTCTAATGCTATCGGTTTATTTGCTTCCTTTATTCCTGAAACTTCAGTGCAATTGATTGGTGTTGAACCTGCAGGTAAAGGTATTGAAACCGGTGAGCATGGCGCACCACTGAAACATGGTAAATTAGGGATCTATTTTGGTATGAAATCCCCAATTATGCAGACAGATGAAGGACAAATTGAAGAGTCATATTCAATTTCAGCAGGTCTTGATTTCCCATCTGTCGGGCCTCAGCACGCACATTTAAATAGCATTGGTCGTGCTGATTATGTTTCTGTTACCGATGATGAAGCCATTGAAGCATTCAAAGCACTTTCTCGCCGTGAAGGGATCATCCCAGCTTTAGAATCTTCTCATGCATTGGCTTATGCACTGAAATTAATTGAACAAAATCCTGATAAAGAACAGTTATTAATCGTGAACTTATCCGGTCGTGGCGATAAAGATATTTTTACTGTAAACGATATTTTAGCAGCAAGAGGAGAAATCTAATGAGCCGTTATCAAGTATGCTTTGAAGCACTAGCACAAAAACAACAAGGCGCATTCGTTCCTTTCGTCACATTAGGTGATCCTTCTCCTGAGCTGTCATTACAAATAATTGATGCGTTAATTGAAGGTGGCGCAGATGCATTAGAGATTGGTATTCCCTTTTCCGATCCACTTGCTGATGGCCCTACCATTCAAGGTGCTAATTTACGATCACTAAATGTAGGTGTGACCCCTACTGATTGCTTTGTACTTTTAGCAAGTGTACGTAAAAAACATCCTAATATTCCTATTGGCCTATTAGTTTATGCCAACCTTGTTTTTAGTAATGGCATCGATAATTTTTATAGTAAATGCGAGCAAGCAGGTGTGGATTCCGTCTTAATTGGTGATGTACCTCTGCGTGAATCAAAAGAGTTCCGTGAAGCAGCGCAACGTGCCAATATCAGCCCTATTTTTATTTGCCCACCTAATGCTGATGATGAACTTTTACAAGAATTAGCGGCATCAGGTAAAGGTTATACCTATTTGCTATCAAGAGCCGGCGTAACGGGTACAGATAAACGTGCAGAACAATCGCTAACACATCTTACTGACAAACTAAAAACCTATAATGCCCCTCAGGCATTACAAGGGTTTGGAATTTCAGAGCCTAAACAAGTAAAAGAAGCGATTGCAAATGGCGCGGCTGGCGCAATTTCAGGCTCAGCGGTTGTGCAAATTATTGAGAAAAACCTACACCAGCCAGATATCATGCTTAAAGCGCTCACTCAGTTTGTTAAAGAAATGAAAGCGGCAACTATTGCCTAACCTTCTTATTTGATCCGCCTTAGAAGAATAGCCTGCTATTTTTCTAAGCGGATTACTCTGAAATCTACACTGATTAACTCACGCTTTTTATTACCTATTTTGCTGCTTAACCCGCATAAAATGGTGTAATATCCCCTCTTCTCTTATTTCAAGAGACTTGAACTGTACTGATAAAAATTTGGCAAAACTCTATTTTTTGCACATACTTTATAAAGCGCTTTATATTTTCTTTTCAGAAATACTCAATCAATAATGTGATTAAAAGGAGTTTTATGATGAAACTATGGGCAAAAATATCTGCTGTTATGACGGCGTTACTTATGGCGTTTACCTTATCTGCATGTTCACCTACTGCAACATCAGAAGGTACAGGGGGTTATTTTGATGACTCCGTGATCACCACTAAAGTTAAGACTGCACTAATCGGTGAAAAAAATCTTAATTCAACACAAATTAGCGTCGAGACATTTAAGGGTAAAGTTCAACTAAGTGGTTTCGTCTCTTCGCAAGCGGATGCTAATCGTGCCATTGAAACGACACGCAAAGTTACAGGTGTAAAAGGCGTTATCAACTCAATGGTTATTCGCTGATCCCCTCTTTATTCTAGTCTTCCTTTAGCCTTACTTTTTAGACCACCTTTTCGGTGGTCTTTTTTTGCCAAGTATTTCATTTTTAGCATTTGCTTTTATTATAAAGCAGATCAATTTTTATAAAAAACGCCAATGGATTAAAAAAAGGTTATTTTTACCTAGCATTAATAATCGTTCATAAAAAGAGCAATGCAAAAGAATAATTAATCATTTACTGATTGAAATTTGATCTTCATGTTTTTATAAATATGCCCTATCTTAAACCTCTTTTATTCTTCTTTTACTTCTTTCTATCTCTTGATAGATAAAGTACTTTTGCTAAAATCAAATTAAAGGTGCATTTTAAATACATCTATTTAATACTCTCTTTTCTTTATTAAAAGCTCGTTAGTTTTTAATAAATAAAAATACTCTTTCTTATCTTATTAAGATGGTGTAAATAAAAGATATATATAAAATACATCTTTCTTATTATTTTAATATTAAATATTTTATTTAAAATGCATCTTTTTTTATTTATCGTTATTTTTAATTACCCATAAGTAGTGTATTCAACAATAAACTAGAGACTTTATATTATCTAAAAATGAAAGGCTTTATTCGAATTTAAAAAAACAAAAAAAGCGAAGATAATCTTCGCTTTTCATTAAGAGATATTCTTTTAAAGAAAGAATAATTAGAAACGGTAACCCACACCAAACATAAAGACAAATGGGTCTAAACGTGTTTTAACGTCAAAGTCTTTATTAGCAACTTCACTGTTGAATCTTGCTTTTGTTTCGATGTTCATCCACCAAACAGAAGCATTCAGCATCCAGTTTTTATCGAGGTTATAATCTAAACCTGCTTGTGCTGCAAAGCCCCATGAATCCTTAAGATCAAGTCCATTTAAACCTAAACCATCAACAGCTGGGTTATTATTGAATTTCTCATCAAAGAACGTGGTAAAGTTAAGACCTGCACCTAAATAAGGGCGTAGTTTGTCTTCACCATTACCGAAGTAGTATTGCGCCATTAATGTTGGTGGTAAATGTTTAACTTTTGCAATTTCGCCAACACCAGTTAATGATACTTTATGTTCAAAAGGAGTAGCTGCTAATAACTCAACACCAATATTATCAGTAATCATATACCCAAAAGTTAAACCTAATTGAGTATTATTATTTACTTCAAAATGGTCGCCACCTAATATTGCATCAGAGCCTGCATTTGGACGAACAGTTGCAGTACCAGCACGGAATAAAAAATCACCGGCTTGGTGAGCGAAAGAAATAGAAGGCGCAAGAGTTGCAGCCGCTAAAATAAGCGCAGAAAGTTTTTTCATTATTTAACCCATTCCTGTAATAAGTAAAATCTCCGCTAAAAATATAACCATTTATTGATAATTATGATCTAATACCGATCACAACTTTGGAATTATTTTTGCAGAAAGTGTTATTTCTCTTTTTATTATTTATCAATGCTATTATTTATAATTGATCCACATCAAATTACCTATTAATACAATTTTTTCTTATAATTAAATTTATTCTTAGTAATACTTTTTGAATAAAAAATATCCTAAAAAGATTAATTTAAAAATAAAGTTATTCTTATGTTAATATTATGTTTGTTTTATTTTAAATTCTGTGCATATTCTGATTATTAACATCAAGAAAAAAACCAAATAAGAGAAGTAAGAGAAAATATCCCTTTTTGCTGTTGTAGAAGGTACAATAGCGCGCATTGACACAGTCTATTTTTATAGGAGCAGTTTCATGCCTACCACGGCACGCACAATCTACCGAGACAGTCTGAATTTTTATAAGAATGAACGACGTAGTATTGTTACCCTTTCCGCTATCCTTGCTGTTGTGTTAGCGATAGTTCATGTCTTAATTGGCCCTAATCCTCAAGAATATCAATTGATGATTGAGTTTGTGGCTAATTTTAAAAATACACAGCTTTCTTCTACTTCTCCTGCTGAATTAGAAGCAATGTCAAACAGTGTCGTGGGTATCGCCAAAAAAGTGTTATCACTGTATGCATTTGAAACACTACAGCAGAGCATCTTGGTGCTAACCTTATTGATGTTTGCTATGGCAATCTCTGCAGGTCACAACGTCACCCTTGGTCAAACATTTAACGCATGTTTACCTCGCTTACCAAAAATGTTTTTACTGATTGTTCTGTGCTCTATTTTGATTAGCGCAGGTTTTATGGTGATGATTATTCCTGGCATCATTTTGCTAATCGGTTTTGCATTAGCGCCCGTTGTCTTAGTGCGCCAACAAAATATGGGAAGTGCAATACGTTTAGGTTGGAAGATTGGGTTTAGTGAGTCTGGCTCACTTATTCCTGCTTTAGGTATTTGGATCTTATTGCAGTTTGGTATTGGTTTTGTGAGTAATCTTACAATTCAACTGCCTGATCTTATCCATAACTTCTTATTCTATTTTCTGAAAAATATGGCTTCAGCGTGGATGATTATTTACCTATTTCGTTTATTTATGTTGGTTGAGAACAAATACATAACGCAACAAACGCGCTAATCTATTCAAGACATAGCTATCCACAAAATTTACCGATAAAAAATCCCGTGTATAAGCTAACGACTTATCACGGGATTTTGCTTTTTATTCATCACTACTCGTAAAACTTAACCAAAATACTTAAGGCGTTGATGTATGGCTCTCTATTGGTACTTCTAATATCGCATTTTCGTTATTCTCTGTTTCTTGGCTTTCAGCTTCTTGCTTTAGAGCCTCTTTTCTTGCTTCTTTCTGTTTTTCTTTGATCTGCTGTCGGCTTTGATAAAGCCGGATCACAAAATAGAGATCAGGGGCGATAATTAAGTCATCTTCATTTAGTGAAATTCTGTTACGTTCAATCCAGCGATTTAGTTCGGTTCTGCGTCCTGCTAAAACCAATTTCACACCTTTTATTCGCAATTCCCGTATTAGTTCATCAATAGCAGCAAACACGCTGACATCGTCATAGGTAAAGCTTACAGCCGCATCTACGGCTAACCATGCTGGTCGTTGAGGCGCGCTATCAACAAGTTGAAGCACTCGTTTTTTAAAATAACCCACATTAAAATAAGTCAGTGGTGAATTAAAACGATACATCATCAAGCCATCGATAGGTTCAATACCATTATCCTTATTCATTGAGTGAACCATACCCTGTTCATCAACACCCAACAATTGATCGCTCGGACGAAAAACAATACGTAAAAACTGCAACAAACCTAATAAAACCGCAAAGCCGATACCGTTAATTAGTCCTGCCAATAACACTGCTAATAATGTAAATGATGCCAATGTGAATGCTTGTTTATTACGTTTGCGATAAGACCAAATATGACGAATACTCAACAATGACCATGAAGAGACGATCAACACAATTCCTAGCGAAGATAATGGAATATAAGCGAGAAAATCAGTCATAAATAATAGCACTAGCAGAATTACCAGTGCTGCGATAATAGAAACTAATTGTGTTTTACCACCAACAGAATCATTGACTGCAGTACGGCTACTTGCTGCACTTACAGCAAATCCTTGAGAAAGCGCTGCCGCAATATTAGCGATACCTAATGCTTTTAATTCTTGGTCCGCATCAACATCATAACCATTTTTGCTAGCAAAACTGCGGGCTGTCATCATAAAACTCACAAAGCTAATGACAGCCAAGTTTATGGATGGAACCAATAATTCTCGTAATACACCAGGATGAAATCCACTCATAGATACAACGGGTAGAAAGAGATCAACATTTCCCGCTTCTTTATTCACAATAGCAATACCATAGCTGGCTAAATCAAATTGCCAGCTAAGGTAAGTCATCACAACCATAGCAATTAATGGTGCCGGCCATCGGCTACGAAAATAGCGAATACCCAATAATAAGGCGAGTGTTATCCCAGACATCAATACCGTGGGTAAATGTGCATCCATTAATCGAAATGGGACTTCAATTAGTTTTTCGATTAAATGATCTGGGGAAGTGTCAAAACCAAATACTTTACTAATTTGTCCCACCATAATGGTGATCGCAACACCATTTAATAGCCCTTGAAGGATCGGACGAGACAGAAAATCAGTAAAAGCCCCCAATCGAAAGTGGCTGGCTAAAATACACCAAAAACCCGTCATTGCTGTCATGATAATTGCAAGTTGCCATCGTGTATTTTCATCACCAGCAGATAATGGAATAACGACCGCAGCAATAACGGCGCACGTTGCAGCATCAGGCCCTGTAATTAATTGGCGAGAAGTACCAAATAATGCATAAATAATCATGGGAAAAATACAGGCATATAATCCAACAATAGCATTAATGCCTAATAATTCGGTGTAAGCAATGGCAACTGGTAGCGCGACAGCTGCAACAGAAAGCCCTGCTTTTAAGTCGTAGCCAAAATATTCACGCTTATAGTTAAATAATAAGCCTAGTCCTGGCATCCATTTTATTATTCTTTTTCCGTTCATTGATTTCCTCTTATCAGAAATACTTTTTATTTATGCATTCATCAAAAAGTGGCGCGTGATAATGATGAGTTAATAAATCATATACTAGTGTAATATTTAAATCCTCTTTCATAACTCAAGCTTGAGTTTTAATTTTACATAAATGCAATTACGTTGATTTTTCATTGAGTTATTTCAGATAAAAATAGCGTTTTTTGTATAAATTAACACTCTGTCGTTAAAGATGTGCAATTGTTTACCCATTTTCTGTCGCTTTGCATTAGAATAGCCAAGTTTATGAATTTAATTACCATAGGTTCCTATCTGTTATGAAAAATGGCTGGCTTAAGCAATTACTTGATTTTGCTCCACTATTAGTGTTTTTTATCTTCTATAAATGGCAAGATATTTTCTATGCTTCAGGTGCATTAATTATCGCGACGTGGATCTCAGTCGGCTTGACATGGCTTATTTTCCATAAAGTTGAGAAAGCGCCACTCATTACCGCCATTGTGGTCACTATTTTTGGCTCATTAACCATCTTCTTTCATTCTGCCGATTTTATTAAATGGAAAGTGACGGCTATTTATGCCATTTTTGCCATCGTTTTAATTGGTATGCAGTTATTTACGCCCAAAACGCTAATGGAAAGAATGTTAGGCAAAGAGCTTGCAATGCCACCTGCAAATTGGAAGAAACTCAATATTGCATGGGTGATTTTCTTTTTTGCTTGTGCTCTTGGTAATATTTATGTGGCATTTTCTTTGGCGGAGGAGACTTGGGTTAATTTTAAAGTCTTTGGCTTAACTATTTTAACCTTTGTTTTTACTATCGCCAGTGTGGTTTATATCTGGAATAACCGTTTACCAGAAGAACAAACTGAAGACGAAACCACAGAAAATAATGAACACAAATTATCAGATGATATGACAAAACAAGCATCTAAACCGACATCACACGATGCTCATTCAAAATCTGAATAATCATTTTTATTTTATTGGGAGATGTGTGCTCTAAATAATTCAAAGTAGCTATTAGAGTATAACCAGTAGATACTCTAAATACTTGAAGTATGATGAGTAGACATTTCTTTGGTTTTAACATTATTTACAGATACTTTATACCCATGACTGAACAACAATCTTTGCCTAATGGTGAGCTCGTTTTACGTACTCTTGCCATGCCTGCTGATACTAACGCCAATGGTGATATTTTCGGTGGCTGGTTAATGTCCCAAATGGATATCGGTGGTGCAATTTTAGCGAAAGAAATTGCGTTAGGTCGTGTCGTTACTGTAAGCGTAACAGGCATTACCTTTCTTAAACCTGTTGCTGTTGGCGATGTCGTTTGTTGCTATGCGCGTTGCTTAAAAACAGGTAACTCTTCAATTACTGTTAATATTGAAGTCTGGGTTAAGAAAGTCGCCACAGAACCTGTCGGCCAACGCTATCGTGCAACAGAGGCTGTATTTACCTACGTTGCCGTTGATGAGAACAATTCAGCTCGTCGCTTACCTGAAGGTAAAGCTCATTTCACGCTAACAAGTACAATGGAATAAAACGCCATTACGACAATTCGCTTATGACAAATAGCGTGAAAGCATTAAAAATTGAAACTAAAAAAGGCACTTATTAAAGTGCCTTTTATTTATCTGGTATCAAATAATCATATCGCTCTGTTTAAGCGCTAGTTTTATAAAAATTAGCTTGCTGAGATCCCTGTTATTTTGAATTCAATCAGAACCACTTTTCCTTTATAAGGAATTTTTTCATAACGCCACTGTCGCATTGCTCTTTTTACTTCTCGCTCAAACACGTTTTTAGGATCAGCTGAAATAATTTCTACATTATCGACTCTTCCATCGGCATCAACATCAAAACGAACTTTGATTGTACCTTCCATACCTACCGCTCGTGCTCGTGATGGATATTCAGGTAAACCTTGGCGTACTGCATTAGGTACTTTACCTTCCCCACTACTTGCCATTGCAACCGGTTTTTCATCGCCTTTATCACTTGGCTTTGCCGTCGGATTAAGATTTTTGAGATCATTACCTTTATTAACGACTAAAGGTTGTGGTCGCTCAACAGGCGGTTTCGGTTTGTCTACTGGTTTTGGCTTAGGTTTCGGTTTTGGTTCTGGTTTTTTCTCTATTGGTTTTTCGATAATAGGTTTTACGTCAGGAATAGGTTCTGGCTCGGGTTCAGGCTCAACAACCGGCTCAGGTTCTGGAGGAGTAACTTCTTCAACCACAGGTTCTGGTTCGCCAGCCGGTTCATCTGCTGCAAATGCCAACATCTGTATAGAGATAGGCTCAGGTGTAACTGGCTTATCTTCTACAACATATAACATCGCAGCCGCAACAAGTGAGGCATGTAGACAAAGTGATATGAATACCCAAAGCTTCCAACGCATAACTGATCTTATTTCACCTAAAGAAAAAATATGCTCCTAGTTTAAATGCAAATAGCAATCATATTCAATAACGTTTAGTAAAATGATTGATATTAGCCGCTAAAAAGTGAAATTATGAGTTCCATTCTATGTGTTGTACAAATAAAAGTGCTCTATGTTTTCTAGAAGTATCAAGTTTACGCAGTTTATAAATTCGGAAATTACGACGAGATTGCCCTTCTAACCATCGACGTCGTTTACGTATAGCTTGTCTCATCATACGCCAACGAGCTACTTCAGTCCTACTGTGTCTCATGCTATCAGCACCTATTTTTTCGAATAAGTAGACTATTATAAGACGTTCATTTTGTGATCCAAGGGGTGATTTATGATTTGCTTGAATTTAATCCATTATTTGAGCATTTCTCACAAAGAAAAAATGAATAAAGAGTTGTATCTTATTACTTATTTAATGCTTATCTCTTAAGAAAGAGATTTGACAGAGATAATAATCCTGATTTAATAACAACATTCGGCAAATAACAAAAATAATGAACTATTTTTATTAAATTGCCTTTAGCTTATCCATGCAATTCATTTTCAACGGAAAATAGCTCTACTATGACAACATTTTATACTGTATTAAGTTGGCTAACCTTTTTCTTCTATTGGCTATTAATTGCGGGGGTCACATTTCGTGTCCTAATGCACCGACGACCCGTTACATCAACAATGACATGGCTATTGATCATTTACATCCTGCCATTAGTTGGAGTTATTGCGTATTTTGCTTTTGGTGAATTACACCTAGGAAAACGACGTGTTGAACATGCTAAGCAGATGTGGCCTTCTGTTGTTGCGTGGCTTGAAGACTTGAGAAAATGTAAGCACATCTTTGCTACAAGTACGAGCGATGTTGCAACGCCTCTTTTCCAATTAACAGCTAAACGCCAAGGTATTAAAGGTGTTAAAGGTAACAAAATTGAACTTTTAACCACCTGTGAAGATTCGCTCAATTCAATTACACGCGATATTAATAATGCCCGTGACAATATTGAAATGGTTTTCTATATTTGGCAATCAGGTGGTTTAGTCGATGAAGTAACCGATGCCTTAATTAGAGCCGCTAAGCGTGGTGTAAAATGCCGAGTCATGGTTGACTCTGCGGGTAGTTGGAATTTCTTCCGTACTAACGGCCCAGATGTAATGAGAGCTGCGGGTATTGAATTTGTTGAATCATTACATGTTAATTTATTCCGTTTCTTCTTACGCCGCATGGATTTGCGTCAACATCGAAAAATCGTATTGATTGATAACTATATTTCCTACACAGGAAGCATGAATATGGTTGATCCTCGTTATTTCAAGCAAGATTCTGGTGTAGGCCAATGGATTGATATCATGGTCAGAATGGAAGGCCCTGTTTCGACCACATTAGGAATGATTTATGCCTTTGACTGGGAAATGGAAACTGGTGAGCGCCATTTACCCCCTCCTCCTGATGATAATATTATGCCTTGTGAACAAGAAAGCGGCCATACAACACAAATCATCGCCTCAGGTCCAGGTTTTCCTGATGAGCTAATTCAACAGTCACTTATTACAGCTATTTACTCTGCGAGAAAAGAATTAGTATTGACAACTCCTTATTTTGTACCTAGCGATGATCTTGCCCATGCAATATCAACCGCTGCGATGCGAGGTGTTAATGTAAGTATTATCGTTCCTCGCAGCAATGATTCATTCCTTGTACGTTGGGCAAGCCGTTCATTCTTTACAGAAATGCTCGAATCTGGTGTGAAAATATTCCAATTTGAAGATGGTTTATTACATACCAAAAGCGTGATGGTTGATGGACAACTCAGTATGGTGGGTTCAGTTAACCTTGATATGCGTAGCTTGTGGTTAAATTTTGAAATTACCGTTGTCATTGATGATGAAGGTTTTGGCAGTGATTTAAGCATTGTTCAATATGATTATATTGCTCGCTCGACAGAATTAACTATGGATGAATGGGAAAAACGACCATTCTTAAATCGCGTATTAGAGCGTATCTGCTATTTCTTTAGTCCTCTGCTATAACAGAAATGTTATAATCAAGAGACTACTAAAAACGGGCAACAGATAACCGTGCTAAATTAGTAAAAATGCGATACAAATAACGCGATAATTATTGGAATAATAGACAGGCATTACCATGAATGAACCAACTTTAATCAGTGAAGACGACGCTTTAGAACAAGCTTATGATCTATTTTTAGCCCAAGCAGCGGATAATTTGGATGTTGCAGACCAATTATTGTTTAACCTGCAATTTGAAGAAAGAGGCGCAGCTGAAGTGGTTCCATTAGGTAATGATTGGCAATTTATTGTTGGCTTGCCTGTCACATCAGCCCGTTTTAGCGAAGTAATTATTGGTCTTGCTCCAGACGATGATTCCGATATTGATGATATTTTTGGTCGTGTCCTAATTAGCCGCGATCCATTACAACCTATGTTCCATATTATTTGGAAATCATAATCACTTTTATCTTCACCTGCTTATATTTTAGTGGGTGATTTTTTATTTCAAAGAGAAATAAAATGAGTGAAAGCCACTTTATTATCGATACTATTTTTACCTTAGCTTTCTTTGGTGCATTTTATTGGCATATCTGCGTAGCTATTATTATCGTAATGCTCTTTGCTGTAATAAAAACACAAAAAATGTTATTTCGTATCTTATTTATACTCATTGCTTTAATTTTTGCTTATTTGCCCTTTATGCAATATCTTTGGTAAAATTAAACCTAAAAAATTAAAAGCGCTCTATCGGCGCTTTTCTCTTTATCATAATTTAATGATATATAATTTGCGTAGATAATACTCATTACTGGCGCAAACTCACAGCAATACGATTAAAGGCATTCATTAACCCAATTGCCAATGTCAGATCACTCATTTCTATGTCTGTAAAATACGCTTTAACCTGCTGATAAATATTATCATCTGTGTTTTTTGCTGAAATATTACTGACTGCTTCTGCCCATAATAATGCAGCTTGCTCTTTATCAGTAAAACGTTCGCTCACTTGCCAACCATTTAGTGCATCTAACTTATTTTGATCAACGCCATGATTACGCAATGAGTTATTATGCATTTCCAAACAAAAAGCACAGCCATTAAGTTGAGACACTCTTAAATAGACAAGTTCAATCAACGTTATATCCAATGAACTACCTTCTAGCGCAGTTTTACATTGAATTAAACCAGCATAAGCTTTAGGGCTTAGTTTTGGGTAAGATAAGCGAAGCTTTGACATAATTTCCTCACAATTCACAATAAAGGATAAACCCACAACTAACTGTATATAAAAACAGTGATAATATATTCAATTTATAGAGATAGGTTTATCAAATTTGTGGTATTTGCTTTTAGAGGCAATGATCTTCGGTATATGTGACTTAATTTACGACTTATTCTTTATTAGATTATTGTCACTTATTACGTGTAATAACTGTTACTCAAAGCATTTAGATGAATGAGCAATAGTTAAAAACATTGTGCCTTCTCTTGTGAGTGTGCTGTCTTGCTTTATGGGCGGTGATTTGACCATTCTATCTATTTCAGTTGAAGAAAATTTATCTCTCGTTTCATTATAAAAACACAAACATTGATCTTTACTCACGTTACTATAGACATTTAATGTATCCATACAATATTCAATAACTTTATTTTCTTGTGATTCAGAGCAAGCTGGTAGTAAAAATAAAGATAAAATAACAACTAAGGTTTTGTTCATAACTATGCCACTGTTGTGTTAAATTTATTTAATTATGAAAAAATTATTTCATTAAAGCAGGGAAATTATTACGATATAAATCAAATTTAAGTGGATAATTGTTATTTTTATAAGATAAAAAGAGAGTTTTTTTATTTTCCTCCCTATTTTGTATCTTTCATATTTCTTTATTTAGTATTTATACTTATTTTTATTTAATTTTAAATGTAACAATGGGAAAGGATTGCCTTGTCCATCTAATTCAGAACGTCCTATTTGCTCAAACCCAATATAAAAATAAAAACCAATTGCTTGAGGATTCTGCTCATTTACATCTAATTCATCAATATGCAGTGTATTTATCGCAAAAGTTGTAAGCAATTTACCACAGCCATGCCCCCTAGAATTCGCATCGACAAAAAGCATCTCTAACTTATTTTCTGTTGTACCTAAGATCCCGTGAATAACATTATTATCATCTATCGCAATATAGGTATTAAGCATAGGAAAATACTGTTCTACAATATCTTTTTTGAGTGACAAAATGATATCTTCAGATAGAAATGTATGTGTGGCTCTAACTGATGATTCCCAAACTGCAATCATTTCATTATAGTGCAAAGGCTCTGCTTTTATTATAGTTAACATACTTCTCTCTCCATAAAATACTGCATCTTATAGCTCCATTATTAACAGTCAAGCCACCCGAAGAAAAAACACACATATTGTGTATATTAAATAAGTTTTGATAAGACAAAATCCCCAATATAGCGATAAGTATTTACATTCATATAAAACAAAAAAGGCCACATAACGTGACCTTTTAAATATATTATTTATCAGCTTAATACTAGAAACGGTAACCAACACCTAATATCCAAGTACCAAATTTTGCACCATCTATTTTTGAATATTCATAAGATGCATCAATGGCCACGTTTGGAATTGGATTGATTTGTAAACCTAATCCATAAGCCATAGACGATTTACTTAACTTATCATTGTCATTATCATAGAAAAAATTATCTTCTTGATTAATATGACCAAGGCCAATTAAACCATACGCACTAAAATAGTCATTAAAACGGTAGCTAGGACCCGCTGTTAATGAAACATAATCAATTTCAGTTGAACCAATTTTTCCCCAGCGGCCATAATAATTATAAGTTAATTTTGTATACGTTAGTGATCCAATAACTCCCCAGTTATTATCAAATTCATGATTATATTTAAAGTTAATTCCTTTAAGATCATCATCCATTTTATCATCAACTTTAATTGAAGTCTGGGCATAACCCACAGATAAAGTATTATCTAATGCTGCTTGTGCATTAAAAGAAAGTGTAGAAATAGCTAACAGTGAAGTTGAAATAAATAAATTACGACGCATCTTTATTCTCTATATAAAAACAAAAGGATAGACAAATGGAACTAAATTATAATTTAGCTCTCTTGTTAAATTGAGTGTAATACTCAATAAAATTTATTTATAAATAATACATTAACAATAATATTTTATAAAGAAAATCTTATGATTAAAGTTATAATTAAAACACCATTTCTCTCAACAACAAACTTACCTTATTTTTCACTATTATTAAGTAAATATTAAGATCATAACATTATGAAAAAAAGACTAATTTTAATTTTCATCAGTTTTAATTTTCTTAAAAACACTATTGTCGTTCTATTTATGCTTAATCATTAGGATAAAAAAAACCCACTAAGTCAAATTAACTTATCTTAGTCTATAAAATGTTAATTAATATTTAATCTAAAATTTAAAACAGTATGGAAATAAGTTATTTTATTAATTTTAATACGTATAAAAAAACCACTTATAAAGTGGCTTTCTTTTTTATTTATTATTAGAAAGTTGCATTTTTAACCAAAAGCTTTGCTGACATAAATTAAAAAATTCTTTTCTATAAGGAGAGATAGGTTTGTTATTCGATTCGACAATTTCCCAAGTGATCCAATGTTCAGGACATTGAGCGTCATTATCATAGTGTTCTGTTTCTATCTCTTCTGTACATTTCAAAATGACACCATCAGGAAATAACCAAGTATGGGTTGCCCTGGTTATTTCTGTTAAGTCATCCAAAAGTTTCTGGGTACTTAAAATTTGATAGCTATCTTCTTGGTTTACAACTTGAGATATATACTTCGCTAACATCACCTTCTCTCTTGTTTTACTTTTTCTTATTTAATGTACCCACTATAAATTAGCCACTTTTTATTACTTTTGTTTTTCATCAAAAGCATCTGCCATAAGTAAAAATTTAGGCTCTGCTTTTGTATATGCATTAATCATAGGGACTAATCGCTGAAAATGTTCACTAGCACAATGCTCATCAAGTGCAGCATGATCAGGCCATTGTTCAACAAAGACAAAATGACCAGGATCTTTTTCATCAACGTATAGATTGTAGCTAATACAAAAAGATTCTTTCTTAGTCGCCTCAACAAGTTCACGATAAAGAGGTAAAACAATTTCTATCGCTTCTGTTTTAATAAAATCTTCAGCTATCACTTTTAACATCGCATTTTCCTTACCGTAATTGATTGACAAAAACTGTATAAAAACACAGTTAAATGTAGTCTGATTAACGTAAGAGATCTACCCTATTTACATAAAAAAGCGCTTTTTTTTAAACAACAAAACTCCTCTAGCATCTCAGGCTATATCCTCTTTATCTTTCTTTAAACACTCAATTTCTAACCAATGCATAAATAGCTTTGCTTTGTGTATAAACGCCTCTATATCATCGCTTGGATTTATGCTTTCAGATAAAAGATAATTAATATTTTTATGTTGCTCAGAGTAATTAGCCTCTAGTATTTTTACGTGATCCTTTAGTGTTTCAGGCCAATATTCATCTTTTTCACTACGCAAAATATTCACTGAGCGAATTAATTTTCGAGCAATGGCTCTTTGTATATGACGTTTTTCAATAAGAAGATCTTTTGGGTATATTTGCTTAATATATCCCTCTACAACTTGGACAAAATCACCATTGATTGCCAAAGCAATTTTTCTTGATGGAGCAAATGGCGAAAAATGTTGCGTCAAATCATCACCAAAAATACAACGACAGTGATGTTTTAACCAATATCCCCAGCTGTATAAATTGTTAGGCGCCAAGACTTCGCTTAAAACACCAATATCGAAATCAATTTTGCTAACAATAGGGTGTAATGTACTTAGCATTACTTTTGTTTTATCTAATTGCTGATTTTCAAATTCATCTATTTTATTTTTTAAAATCAAACAAATATCCAAGTCTGATTTTTCTGCTATTGCACATCCATTAGCCACACTCCCATAAACATAAATGCTGTATAAATTGTCTTTTAATAATTGGGAAAGGTGCTCAGCAACATCTGTAATGACAGGTTTAAATAGTGTTTGAAAACCTGTTGTAGGTGGTAAGCTTATTTTATTTACTTAGGTGGTAAGCTTATTTTATTTACTTGAGAAAAAACCATAATTTTCCTTTATAAGGTTTTATTTTTCTATTTGAAACCCTATCATTTTTTTAATCGTGAACCAATTTTGGAAACAAAGATGAAACAGTTCAGCAATCTGTTGAAGTGGTAAAGAAGTACCGTTTTAGCCAGAAAGCAGTAAGCATCAAACATTTATCTTCTGTATGAATGAAAATATGCGTTTAAATAATGTGGATTCTCTTTATATAATAGCAATTCATTAAGTAATGCAGAGAAAGTGAGATTTGGGGGTTAACATGTGGCTTGAACAATTTGGTGTACTCAATATTTGGACATACCTTGCAGGCATGTTTTTTATTATTCTTGTTCCTGGCCCCAATACACTCTATGTGCTAAAAACAAGCGCATCAGGCGGTGTTCGTGATGGATATCGTGCTGCATTTGGTGTTTTCTTAGGTGATGCTATTTTAATTTTTCTCGCCTTTATTGGTGTTGCATCTGTAATAAAAGCCTCTCCTTTACTCTTTACTATTGTTCGCTTTTTAGGTGCTTTTTATCTTCTCTACTTGGGAATAAAAATTATTCGTGCAACTTTTTTCTCCCAAAAAGTACATTCAGAACAAACAACAACTGTACAAAAACACGTTTTTAGAAAAGCACTTACATTAAGTATGACTAATCCTAAAGCGATTTTATTTTATATCTCATTTTTTGTTCAGTTTATCGATTTTAATTATGCACATACGGGATTATCTTATTTAATTTTGGCTTCCATGCTTGAAGCCTTTAGCTTTATCTATCTCTCTTTTCTGATATTTGGTGGTGTGGCCCTTGCTCGCTTCTTCGGCTCACGTAAAAATATCGCTAAACTAGGTAATGGTGTTATCGGGCTTTTCTTTATGGGATTTGCGACTAAATTAGCGACATTATCATCCTAAATTTTAGTAATTGACGCCTGATTAAGTCCTATACTGATTGCCAATTTCCTAGTAATGCAAAAATTTAATAGCCTTATTCAGTTTATATAAGGCTATTACTTCTTACTTTTTACCACCTTGAAAGCGCTTAACTGTAGTTATCTATATCGAAACCACCCTACCATCTGGTATCATTGTCGACTTATCAATTTTCTTGCCATAAATAACTTTGTTTTTCACACAACTTATCATTTGAGCCTATAAGATATTTTTTGATTTATCATGTTTTTAAGGTATCAAAACAGCGAAGAACAAAGCCTTGGTTAGCAAGTTACAGAATAATCAGCAACGATATAGAACCGTAAAAAATGAGCATCCCAAAAGAGCAGTATAATTTCAACAAACTACAAAAACGCTTACGCCGCGATGTTGGGCAAGCTATCGCTGACTTTAATATGATTGAAGATGGCGATAAAATCATGGTCTGCCTTTCTGGCGGTAAAGATAGCTACACGCTACTTTCTATCTTAATGAATCTGCAAAAAAGTGCGCCAATTAACTTTTCACTTATTGCAATCAATTTAGACCAAAAACAACCTGGATTCCCTGAGCATATTCTACCTGAGTATTTAAATGAGCTTGGTGTGGAATATAAAATTGTTGAAGAGAATACCTATGGGATCGTTAAAGATATTATTCCTGAAGGTAAAACAACCTGCTCTTTATGCTCACGTTTACGTCGTGGTATTTTATATCGCACAGCAACAGAAGTTGGTGCAACTAAAATTGCTTTAGGTCACCATCGTGATGATATTTTAGAAACATTATTTTTAAATATGTTCTATGGTGGCAAGCTTAAAGGTATGCCACCTAAATTAATGAGTGATGATGGGAAACAAATCGTTATTCGTCCTCTAGCTTATGCTCGTGAGAAAGATATTGAGCGTTTTGCACAAGCTAAGCAATTCCCAATTATTCCATGCAATCTTTGTGGCTCACAGCCTAACCTTCAGCGCCAAGTGATTAAAGAGATGCTAAGAGATTGGGATAAACGTTATCCTGGTCGTATTGAAACTATGTTTAGAGCAACTCAAAATATTGTCCCATCACATTTATGTGATACTCAATTATTTGATTTTGTGAACATCAAGCATGGTGATGAAGTCATTAATGGTGGCGACTTAGCTTTTGATAAAGACGATATTCCAACCGTTCCAGTGATGTTCCAAGAAGAAGATGATGAACGTCCTGACTTTAGCCAAAACAAACTCGATATTGTTGAAGTGAAATAATGCACTATCTCCTAAGCCTTGCATTCAGGGCTTAGGATTTTTATGACTAAATAATAGCCAACAATAAATTTAAGCAAAAAAAACCGATGTTAATAAACATCGGTGTAATAATGGTCAATTATTCTGTATTAAGAACTCAATATGAGAAAAACTACAATTATGGAGCACAACGTTCATCGCTCAACGTTGTATTCACCTGCGAGAGTTATAATGCCAGATGTTCTATTTTAAAAAATTGATATATCTCAAACAGGGTTAGAGAATTCTTTTTTAAATCCATTTAGTTACGATTAATTTGCTGAAAATTTACAACCATCTACTACGCTTTAACCACCAAGTAACAATCACAATCAAAACAAAGAGGGATAAACAAAAGATGGTAAAACCATACGGAAACTCATTTCCGGGTATTCCGCCTAAATTGACACCAAATAACCCTGTTAGAAATGTTGTTGGTAAAAATAACATCGCCATTAGTGACATAGTATAAGTACGTCTATTCATCGCATCAGCCATCATTGATGTTATTTCATCAGCAATCACAGCGGTACGAGAAATACTACTATCCAAATCCTCTAAACGCCGAGAAAGCCTTTCTGAGATTTCTAACATCGTAACTCTATCGCTATCACTCATCCACGGCAATTTTTCAATAGAGAGTCTTGAGAATACATCTCGCTGAGGCGCCATATAACGACGTAAAACTATTAACTGCTTTCTTAATAATGCGAGTTCACCTCTTGCCGGTATTTGTTGGTCAAGGATCATATCTTCCAATTCAATTAATTGGTCATGCAAAGTCTCAACAAATTCACCTATTTCATCAGTCACAGCATCAGCCATCGTAATAAGCCAATCGCCACTATTTTCAGGTCCATTACCTAATTCTAAAGTATGAATAACAGAATCTACAGAATTAACTCGGCGGTGACGACTTGAAACGATTGTTTGACTGTTAATGTAAATTCTAAAAGCAACAAGCTCATCAGGTCGATCATTAGGATTATTATTAATTGTTTGCAGATTGATAACGATACCTTCACCAATGCGTTGTGCTTTTGGTCTGACATTCTCTGCAAGCAATATATCTTTAGCAATAGGTGGAAGTAATTCTGTCTCTTGTATCCATTGAGCACTTTGTGGTTTACGGTAATCTAAGTGCACCCAGTATGGGTTTTCATTTGTTGCAACAGTCTCTGCTGTGATTTCTGTTGCCCCGCCATGCCCATTAAGTTGTGCTGTGTAAATAGCATCTGAATCCTGTATAACAGAGTCATTAATTGTTTTCACTTAGCTTCCTCCATAACTTTTGCTTTTTAAAGGTAATACTTGAACTCAATGCCCAATTATCAAATCTGATTGATTTACCTTCATTTTATAACGCTATGTTTTGAGCTATTATTCTATACTTTTTTCTAGTTATCTGTATATCAACGCTATTTTTGTTTAATTTATCTGAAAATTCTATTTATCTTCATCACTTTAGGATTATTACACTAAATTAAATACTGATAGTTACGTTAGGATATTAATACTTAGAATAACAGCAGGTAACTTATTTTATTTTTAGGAAAAAAATTACCTGCTGTAATTTATAATAATTATCTATCTGGTGTATACTAAATATTATTTAATACATTTATTGCACCCTAAAAATAAGGTCATCAATATGAAAAAATTTATCGCTATTCCTTTATTTTTGCTTTTAGCTGGATGCAATGATGCAACTTCAACTAAAAGTGCAAATACAACACCAACTACGGGAACAACAAAAACGCTTCTAGTAGATTCACAACTGTATGATTGTGTTGGTGTCGCACCAATGAAGTGTATGAAGGTGAAAGAGTTACCTTCTGGCGAATGGTCTCTGTTCTATCAAAATATTGATGGTTTTGAATATAAAGCAGGCACTGAATACACATTAAAAGTTAATGTTACAGATATTCCTAACCCTCCAGCAGATGCATCAAGTGTGAAATATACTCTGATTGAAGTTGTAGATAAGAAATAGAACGTCACACCAAAATCTAGCTCACAATAGGTATTAAAACTTATTGTGAGTATTTTCACCTATTACGCTCAATTTCCACTCCCTTTTATTTAAATAATGACGTCTCATTACACCATCATTTAAAATAATTAATACAATTTATATTAATTATTAGCTATTTATAATAGTTTTATTTTTATTGGGTTTAAAAATAAGCACACAAACTTTTTTTAAGAGTAATTTCAATTAATTAATATTGAAATCAACATTTATTTTACTAAAAATAGCGTTCTACACATCAACATAGAAACCCTAAAATGAATAAATTAGTCCTTATTTTAATTAGCTTTGCTTTATCGTATTCTTCTACATTACATGCCTATGATAAAATACATACGCTCTCTGCTGGTTATATTTACGGCAAAATAAAAGGCGACACCGCAAAAGGAGAGATAATCAGTTATCGATATGAAACAGAAAATACTTGGGGGATATTAATTTCTCTACTGCGTTTAAATACAAATCATAAAGAATATTTTATTGATCCTCGATTTACCACACCATCAACAATAAAGTACCGAACCAAAACCACAGGCTTATTAATCGGCCCAACTTATAGGATAACACCTGAAATTTCTGTTTATGCTCAAATGGGTCCTAATAAATTAAAATATCAGGAAGACAAACATCACTCTAAAATAAATACAATAGATTCTCATATTGTAAACACAACAAGTGTAATTGGTCAAATTGGCATCGATTATAATCCTATTAAGGATATCTCGTTTAGCTTGGGCTATCTTTACTCTGATACCACAGCAAATAAGCGGCATTTTGAATTAAGTGTTTTACAATTATCTCTAGGATTCCGTTTTTAGACGACTTTCTAATAATTATTGATAACCTGTAACTTTATTTAATAATAAAGAAAAACGAATAGATAAATCCACTTTAATTTGCTCAAATACCATGATAAATACATTAGATTTTATTACAATTAAGTGTTTATATCCATAAATAAAACAAGACATAATATTTAACATCAAGCACATTGCACAATTAGTCAAAACAATACCATAAAAATGTATTAACATACTCTTGCAATGTTTATTCCTTTTGAGTCTCCTTCTGTTTTTATAACAGAGGGATTTTTTTTGTTATAAATATTTTATTAATCACTGTAACAGTTAGATACAATAAAAAACGTGCAAAGAAAGCATTAAAAATATAATTTATATCCAGACGATAAGTCACCCTGCTTTATTTTGCTACGCCCCTTTTTTAAAGGGGTTCTTTTTTATTGATACTCTCTACTATTTTCTCACACTTCTTTAATTTTCTTATTATTGATATATACCATCATATAAATCACAACTTCTTTACATTCTATTTGTACATGAAATAAAAAAATGCCCCAAAATAGATATTAACTTTGAGGCATAATATAAGCTTTTAATTTAGTTTCTATGTTAGTGCTTCAGAATATAGAGCGTATGGCTATATGCAACATCTTCTGGATTCTTAATTGGATAACCTTTTAGCCATGGCTTTATTAATCGCCCATTTGTATATTGATAAATAGGTGCTATTGGTGCATCTTCAGCAATTATTTGTTCAGCACGGTTATACAAACTATTTCGCTCATTTATATCAATAGCCATACCAGATAAGGTTAATACTTCATCATATTGCTTATTCTGATATTTAGAGATATTACCGGTATGTTTAGAACCTAATAAGCTTAAAAAAGTAGAAGGCTCATTATAGTCACCAACCCATGATGCCCTTATAACATCAAAATCCCCCGAATTTCGGCTATCAATATATGTTTTCCATTCCTGATTACGTAATTCAACTTTCACTCCTAATTTTTTCTTCCACATAGAAGCAACTGCAATAGCAATTTTCTGATGATTCTCTGAATTATTGTATAACAATGAGAGTGTTAATGGATTATGAGGGCCATATCCAGCAGCCGCTAACAAGATCTTAGCCTGACTGTCTAATTCATCTTGATTGTATTCATCATAAATTGTAGGTTCTGGGGTAAAGCCAGCCGTTACATCAGGTGTGAAACGGTTTGCTGATTTCTCCCCTGTTCCTAATACTTTATCAGTGATAATTTTTCTATCTATCGCCATCGCTAACGCTTTACGTACACGAATATCTTTTGTTGGCCCTGATTGAGTATTAAAAGCATAATAATAAGTTCCTAACTGGTCAGGAATATAAACCTCATTAGGAATATCTTTCATTAATTTATGATATAAATTTTTCGGGAACGACTCTGTAATATCAATATCACCAGCTAAATAACGTTTAGTCGCATGTGATTCATGATTAATAGGCACAAAAGTGACTTTAGTTAATACTGTATTTTTATGATCCCAATAATAAGGATTTGGCGTTAATACAATCTTCTCATTAACGACTCTGTCTTTTAAAACAAAAGCCCCATTTCCGACTAAATTGCCAACTTTAACCCACTCGGCACCATATTTTTCAATACTATGACGAGGTACAGGATATAACGAAAAATTAGTCGTCAAATTTGGAAAATAAGAAACTGGTCGTTCTAACGTGACTTTTAGTGTTTTTTCATCAATCGCTTCTACACCTAATGATGTTGGTTTTAATTCTCCATCAATAATTTTTTGTGCATTTTCAATCGATGCGAGTGAGGCATACCATGCAAAAGGTGAAAGATTTTTAGGATCAACCAACCTTTGCCAACTATAGACAAAATCTGTTGCTGTTACTTTTTCACCATTGGACCATTTTGCATTATCACGTAAAGTGAAGATCCACACGCGATTATCTTCTGTGCGCCAACTCTGAGCAACTCCCGGAATGGGTCGTCCATACTCATCTTCTATCGTCAACCCTTCAAACAAATCACGTTGCACTTGAGCTTCTGTTAACCCTACTGCATTAATAGGATCAAGTGATGCAGGCTCATCTTTCAAATGTCGGACCACTTCTTGCTTTTTATCGAGTATCGTTCCTACGGGGACTACTGCCGCATTTACCTGCGATGTGAGCAATCCTTGAACGACAAGTGCACATGAGATGACGAATATTTTGCGCATGTCTGTTTCGTCCTGTAATCTGTATGAGAATGAACAGCACAATTATAAGAGCCTGATAAAAAGGCACAATCACTGATTACAAATATTTTATAAATTTTTATGTTTTTAGTGATGACTATGCCAATAGTGGCAAATTTTAATAATGGTTAAGCATTAACGAGAATTATCGTTAATAATGAGTATTAATAACAGTTAGTCTGACAACTAATAAAGGAGAACAACAATGGCACATCAAGTTACTTTACAAGGAAATGCAGTGGCACTAGCGGGTAAATTCCCGGCATTAGGCCAAAAAGCTGTGGATTTCTCTCTTGTTGGTAAAGATCTTAATGATGTTTCTTTAGCGAATTTTGCAGGTAAACGTAAAGTTCTAAACATTTTCCCAAGTGTAGATACTGGTGTTTGTGCTGCAAGTGTTCGCCAATTTAATAAAGTTGCAAATGAATTAAATAACACCGTTGTTTTATGTATTTCAGCTGATTTACCTTTTGCTCAAGCGCGTTTTTGTGGCGCAGAAGGCTTAGACAACGTTGTGACATTATCTACAATGCGTGGTGCTGAATTCAAAGAAAACTACGGCGTTGCAATTGCATCGGGCCCATTAGCTGGCTTAACGAGCCGTGCAGTAATTGTTTTAGATGAAAATAACACTGTTATCTACACCCAGTTGGTTGATGAAATCACAACTGAACCAAATTATGATGATGCATTAAACGCATTGAAATAATACTGATAAAAAAATAGACGGGCATTATGCTCGTCTATTTTTATCATGCACACAATCTTACTACTCATCTTACTACTCAATTAATCTTCAGACTTATCACTCTTTTTACTTGTAAGATTATATTCTCTTAGCTTATTCGCAATAGCAGTATGAGAAATGCCTAAGCGTTTTGCTAATTTACGTGTACTTGGGTAATCACGGTATAAACGCGTTAAAATAGAAGCTTCAAAGCGTTTTGTCATTTCATCTAACGAGCCTTCTAATAAGTTCTCATCAAATAATGTTTCATCCGTATGCTCAGGTAACGTAATATCTTGAACACGCAATGTATTTCCGACTAACTGTGCCATTGCTTGGTAAACAATATTCCGTAATTGACGAATATTACCCGGCCAAGAATATTGCATTAAATAATTTGAGAAATCGGTAGAAATAGATGGTACTCCCATCTTTTGTTCTTGGCAGTACTGATTAATAAAATGAGTTGCCAACGGAATTATATCGTCCTTTCTTTCTCTTAATGGCGGTAATGTTAGTGTTAATACGTTCAAACGGTAATAGAGATCTTCTCGAAACAATCCCTTTTGTACTAATTCCCATAAGTTTTTCTGAGTAGCACAAATAATACGCACATCGACATTAACTTCTTCTTCTTCGCCCACTCTGCGGAACGTTCCGTCATTTAAAAAGCGTAGAAGTTTGATCTGCATTTGCGGTGACATTTCACCGATTTCATCAAGTAAAACAGTGCCACCATTAGCTTGCTCAAAAAAGCCCTTTTTTCCTTCAATAGCATTAGGATAAGCACCTGCTGCATAGCCAAATAACTCACTTTCAACAACATCATCGGGCATTGACGCACAATTTAAGCCAAGAAATGGATACCTTAAACGGTTACTTAGTAAATGGCAGGCTTTTGCCAATAAATCCTTTCCTGTACCTGTTTCACCCACTAATAACAATGGATCATTCATTATTGCCATTTTCTTTGCACGAATAATAAGCTGCTTCATTTTAGGTGTTACGGCAATAATTTGGTCAAAACCACTTTGATCATTAGCCACTAATTTAGGATGATCATAAATAATTTCATGATATTTCAGTAAAACAAAAGCTCCAACACAATGATTATATTGGTTATCATCCGTAAGTTTAATTGGGACTATTTCCATTTCAAAATTCTGTTTTTTCACAGTAATAGGCACCATTTGGATAAAGTGCTCTTTTTGTTCTAAAAAACGATGAATATTAAAATTTGGAATAAATTGATTAAATGTTTTCTCAGAATGGTCATCTGGAGATAAACCAAAAAGCAGTCTTGTTGCAGGGTTGAGTAACTTGACCTTGCCTTTGGTATCAATAGAAAAAACAGGAACAGGAACAGATTCTAATAATGTCCAAATTGCACGATGTTCTTGCTCTGATGGCATAAATGCAACAGTACGCACATCAATAACACCATTTATTCGACGTATTTCCGCCATCAACGGTTGAAAAATATCAAAATCAATCTGTGAAAAATTCAGGTAAATAAGACCTATTGGGAATATTTCAATTCCACGCAAATCAATATTTTTTAATACCAGCAGATCTAATAATTCACGGGTTAACCCGATGCGATCTTCACAAGTGACCTCTAAACGCATTATAAACCTTCTTAATACTGAGTGACCCTGAACTAATTCTAGATATTATACATAAATATCAACGAAATAAAGAGGCTTGTCAGCAAAGGTTGACACCACTAGCATTTATTTTTACACAACTAAATTAATCTCCTGATTTTTAACCAAGATTATTTATGCTTTAAAAAAGCCGAATAACGAAAATGAAGAGGGTTTTATTATTTTTTTTAGTTCAAAATCGATAAGATATTCGACATCCTTTACCAAAGGGCTCAATTCTCGACGGATCACTTTTTTGATAGTTTTACATCCATTATCAAAACAAAAAAGGAGATAATCTAATGCAGTTATTGCCTTTTCTTTCTTATCCGACTCAGTCAGATATTCAAAAAATTGGGATGCCTCTTTTATTTGAAATAACTTAGGTTGCTTTTGGTATTGTCTCTTTTTAATCTCGCTAATCGTCTCACTAAGAATAGGAATTAAAATGCTGAGTTGGTTATCGATATTTGAGACATTAAATGCCGAACTCAAATAGAGTTGACGCCTTTGTTTAGAAAGTTTTTTTATTACTGACATGTGTATTTCTTTCATATTTTAACCTATTTAGAAGGATTGTTTATTAACCACTTTTCTATTTTTTATAAATAAAAAAACTCTCTATTTATTTAATAGCAAGTCGCTTACAAATTAGACATTTGAAAATATATTGAGAAAATGGTTCTGTGGTACGTTTTTGCGGTGATATTTAACGCTATTTATCATACTAAACTCAATACTATTTTCTTTCAAAAAAGGAATATTATGATTAAAATTACAAATATTTCACTGCATGAGCATATATTAACCTTTAAATACAATTAGTTATAAATCTTCTTTTCTTCATGAGAACTTACTCTTCTTAAAATTTTTTATCACGATAGTTTCTTATTAAAACAATAACCTCATTACCAATAAAATAATAAAAATACTTTATGTTATTTAATGCCTTATTTTAAAATAATATCTTATTACTTCCTTTATTATGGTTATTTTATATAAACAATATTTTTTGCCAATTCTTATACAAAAAAACCGCAGAAAGGCTTCTACGGTTTTTATTTAAAATGGCTGGAAGGTGAAAATAATAATTTATTCCTTTTTCTTGCCACTAATTGTAGTTTTTAATTTTCCTATTAGCTCTTTTCTAAAATCGCCTAACTTAGGTTTATTATCATCAATCCACGGTAAAGGACGGCATAGTTCCATTGCTTTTATTCCTAAGCGTGCCGTTAGTAAACCGGCTCCAATACCTTGAGCTGCTCTTGTTGATAATCGAGCCGCAAGATCTTGTGAAAGCCAGTCCATCCCAACTTCTCTAACCAGTTCTGTCGCACCCGCAAATGCAATATTAACCAGAACAAGACGAAAGAGTTTTAAACGACTATAGTAGCCTAATTCGATACCGTAAATCTCCGCTATGCGATTAATTAAACGAATATTACGCCAACCAATAAAGGCCATATCAACCATCGCCAGCGGACTAACCGCGATCATTAAGGTTGATTCAGCGGCAGAACGGCTAATTTCGGCTCTTGCTTGTTTATCTAAAATAGGTTGAACAAGTTGGCTATAAAGTTCTAATACCTCTTTATCATTATGTGTGTCATGTAATGCACTTTGCCAACGAATTAATGCTGGATGTTGAGGGCCAATACCCGCTTGTTTAGCGAGTTTTTCGCAAAATGGTCGTCCGTTTCCCATTGCATGGCTATAAAGTAATTCTTTTGCTTTATCTCTTTCATCTGCGCGTTGACGTAAACGATAAATACGACGCCACTCTGTTATAACTGATCCTATTCCAGCAACAACAATTAACCCGCCTGCACTGGCTGCACCCAATGCAATCCAGTCAAAATTTATCCATGAGTCATAAATCCATTGTCCAGTTTGAGCAATAACACTAATCCCTAAAATGGTACTCGCAATCGTTAATAACCGTTTCCAGACACTTTTTTTCGGTTTTAAAATTGATTGAACATCACCTTCTAATTGCCCTTCATTCTCTTCATCTAATTGTGGATCAATAGGTAAAAATTGCTCATTTTCATTAAAGCCAACACCTTTTTTCAAGATAACTTCTTCTTGAAGTATAGGCTCTTTAAAATCAATTCGCGATTTTAATGGCTCATTCATTTTAATTTATCCCCTAACAAAAATTCCATTGCACTATCCATACGAATATGAGGAACCGCACTATCTCGTGATATTTGCTGTGGTCTAAAAGATTCGAAACTAAAACCTTGTTTTTCCCAAAATGCTTTTTCTGGTAATCGCTTAGGAACCTCACCAGGGAAATACACCAAAGGTTTGTTATCGCTCAAACGGAAACCTTTTAATGCTGGAATTTTTTCACCGTGATGATCAACGATCCCACTTTCCGTCGCTGCAATAGAAGCAAGCCCCATGCAATCAATGCTGATCCCTTCAAAAATAGCATTTTGTTTAGCATCTTGAATAAGCTGTTGGAGCAATGACACTAAATTTTCATGTTGATCAACAGTGATATGGTCAGCTTTTGTGGCTGCAAATAAAAGTTTATCGATACAAGGTGAAAATAAGCGCCTAAGTAAGGTTCTTTTTCCATAATGAAAACTGCGCATTAATTGTGTTAATGCTTGGCGCATATCATTAAAAACATCCGCACCCTGGTTTAGAGGTTGTAGGCAATCAACCAAAACAATTTGTCTATCAAATCCTTGGAAATGATCACGATAAAAGCCTTTTACCACATGTTGCCCGTAATATTCATAACGCTGTTTAAGCATGCCAATATTAGTACGTTTATCTGCGTTCTTTAATTTAGCAATATCATATTTTTGTAAATCAGCCCAAGGGAAAAACTGCAAAACAGGTGCTCCCGCTAATTCACCCGGTAATACAAAACGTCCTGGTTGAATAAAATGAAGCCCTTCTTTTTTACATGCTAATAAATAGTCAGTATAAGCAGAGGCAATATCGGCTAATAACGTTTCATCAGCTGGTGCAAAGGGATCACACTTTTTAAGAAGTAATTGCCAATTTTGTTCTGGTGATGTTCTTTGGCGATTGACCTTATTTATTTGCTCTGACCATTCAAAATAGTCTTGTTCGAGCATAGGTAAATCTAATAACCATTCGCCGGGGTAATCAACAATTTCTAAATAAAGTGAAGATGTCTCTTTTATAAAACGTGTTAAAGATTCATTAGAACGATAACGAAGCTGTAAACGAATTTCGCTAACCCCTTTAGTAGGAACAGGCCAACTTGGAGGCGTGTGATAAAGCGATTCCATACCTTCATCATAAGTAAAACGGGGAATATTTAAATTATGTTGAGGAATACGCTTTACACCTAGTAGTTGCTTATTTCGTGCTGCCGAAAATAGCGGTAAACGTGCCCCAGTGTGCACATTAATAAGTTGATTAACTAACGAGGTAATAAATGCTGTTTTACCGCTTCGACTTAATCCCGTTACAGCCAAACGAAGATGTCTATCAACACCGCGATTAATAAAAGCTGTAAGTTCATTTTGTAGGCGTTTCATGTTTCTCCCAAGACACTTGACGCGATAGCTTATTAAAGCCTGCCTTAATAACAGGTTCAGCTATCAATAGAACCAGCCAACGTAGCGGTTTGCTACTTACTCGTTTTAATATACCGCCTGTAATTGCTGCTGGCCCAAATAAAGTGAATAACATTAACCCAAATGTTAACCCTTTTTTGGCTAATTGGGTGAGTTTATTTGTTTTTAAAGAAACGAATACTTGATTGGAATTCACAATACGCTCCTCAATCAAAAATTTTACTCTCTCATAATACAAGCATTGAAAAGACAAACGAATTGAAAGAAAGACGCCCCTAAAATGGAGCGTCTTATCAGATTAAATGGCAAAAATATTACAAGTCTCGAAAGCGTTTATTTAGCTGATAAGTAGAAGAGGTAATGTAACGTTCCATTTGTTGTAAACGTTTTTCACCTTGCATCAATTGATTATCAACTCCGCTTAAAATTTCTTTTAAGCTCTCTTGCTGATTTTCACCTTGCTGGTAATTAGCAGGAGCCGGCTCCATAAAGAAACTTAAGACAAGATAAGCAATAATAGTTAAACCGAAAAAGCCAGCAAACAGCGCAATCACCGCAATAACCCTGACAAGTAAAACAGGAATATTAAAATAATGGGCTAGGCCTGCGCATACGCCACGGATCACGCCCTCTTGTGGCAAGCGATACAATTGTTTGCTCTGCATCGTCATTATGATTGCCTCCAGTTAGGATGTTCTGCATCAAGTATTTGTTCTAATGTCTTAATGCGCTCCTGCATTTGCTGAGCCTTATCCACCAGCGCGCTCAGTCGCTGCATTTCTTGTTGGGTTAGCTGAACATTACCTCCACCTTTCTGACTGTTGTAATGCAACCACAGCCAAATAGGGAGAATAAACAAAATAAAAATGGTCAGTGGTATTCCCAGAAATATATAGCCCATTACATATCCTTTATAAGATGGTTATTACGCTTGCTGTTACTCTTTGTTGATATTGATTTTAGCTTTTAATGCCGCTAATTGCGCGCTAATTTCGTCATCAGCTTTTAATTCAGCAAACTGTTGGTCTAATGATTTCTCTTTACCTAACCCGTAACTTTGAGCTTCACCTTCCATATGATCAATGCGGCGTTCAAACTGCTCAAAACGCGCCATTGCTGCATCCATTTTGCCACTGTCTAATTGACGACGAACTTGGCGAGATGAGTTTGCTGCCTGATGACGCACAACTAAAGACTGCTGTTTTGCACGTGTTTCAGTCAGTTTGTTTTCTAACTCGCTAATTTCGCCTTTTAAACGAGTTAACGTTTCATCAATAATAATGAGTTCGTGTTTCAATGTGTCATTAACTGATGCTACACGTTGTTTTTCGATTAATGCCGCACGCGCTAAATCTTCTTTTTCCTTAATAAGAGCCAACTCTGCTTTATCCTGCCAATCTTTCATCTGTTTTTCAGCTTGTTCGATACGGCGTTCTAACCCTTTCTTTTCAGCTAAAGTACGTGCAGAAGTTGTGCGAATTTCAACTAACATATCTTCCATTTCTTGGATCATTAAGCGGATCATTTTTTCAGGATCTTCCGCTTTATCTAATAAAGAAGCGATGTTGGCATTAATAATATCAGCAAAACGTGAAAATATACCCATGATGTCATCCTTAATAGCTATGCTAATTAGTAACGTTGAATTATTTCAATAATGGCGCACTGTCGTAACGCCTGCATACTTTAGTTAATACAATTTGCGTGCCAACTTTTTGAGTTTACTTAAGCTATTAATAATTAGCGATTTATATTATTCGCCTATTTTTCGAACACCTGATAAACTGGCAAAAAATACCTCAATATAGTGAATTTAACCAATGAATGAGAATTTAGAGACAATAATCGGTGTTGATAGTCAATTTATTGATGTATTAGAACAAACTTCAGCACTTGCTCAATTAAAAAAGCCTGTATTAATTATTGGTGAAAGAGGTACAGGTAAAGAGTTGATCGCTCATCGATTGCACTATCTTGCTCCTTGGTGGCAAGGGCCTTTTATTTCAATCAATTGCTCTGCACTCAATGATAATTTACTTGATTCTGAACTGTTTGGTCATGAAGCTGGTGCTTTTACGGGCGCTAAAAATCGTCATCAAGGCCGTTTTGAGCGTGCTGATGGCGGTTCTCTTTTTCTTGATGAGCTGGCTACAGCGCCTATGCTTGTTCAAGAAAAGCTCTTGCGCGTCATTGAGTATGGCCATTTAGAGCGTGTTGGGGGCAGTCAATCTCTGCATGTTGATGTTAGGCTTATTTGCGCGACAAATGCAGATTTACCCTCAATGGCAGAAGAAGGTAAATTTCGAGCCGATTTACTCGATAGATTGGCGTTTGATGTGATTAGGCTCCCGCCATTAAGAGAGCGACGTACAGATATTATGTTGCTTGCTGAAAATTTCGCTATCTCAATGTGTCAAGAGTTAGGTTTACCCTTCTTTCCTGGTTTTAGTGATAATGCGTGCCAAGTACTTTTAGATTATTCGTGGCCAGGTAATATTCGTGAGCTAAAAAATGTTGTTGAACGTTCAGTTTATCGTCATGGAACCAGTGATAATGTACTCAATAATATTATTATTGATCCCTTTGCTGGACTTCAAACACCAAAAACCCCCATATTAAAAAACTCATCTAAAGAAAATTTTTCAATGCCTTCATTACCGTTGAATTTACGCCAATGGCAAAATGATGTAGAAAAAAAATTAGTTAATGATGCATTAAAAGAGTGTTTATATAACCAGAAAGAGGCGGCTGAAAAATTATCACTAAGCTACGATCAATTTAGAGGGCTAATTAAAAAACATCAAATAGTAACTTAATATATTGATAAATTTAGTTTTTTAATCGTTAGAGGATCTAGGGAACAATAGACAAAAAAAAGCCAGCACCCGAGCTGGCTAGTAAAAAAATACTGGAAGCAATGTGAGCAATGTCGTGCCCTCTGCGGAAAACCTCTTACCGCCGAAGGACAATACGGATGATAATCTTTATCATTAGCATTTGTAAAGCATTTTATTGAGAATTTTTCTCACTTTGTTTTTTGACTATTTGGGGATAGAAAGTTTTTTAAGTTACAATAGCAAAATCGTTTCTCTAAAAGACATTATTTATGCGCCCTATTTTATTTATTGGTACTTTGCTACTCACCTTTACAAGTGCAACTTGTATCGCGAATGTAGCACCCAAAACACAAGCGCCATCTATAACGCTTGAGCCAACTCCAATTAATCAAAATGGCTTTGTTTATTGTGTTGATGGCAGTGTAAATACCTTTAATCCACAATTATCAAGTAGTGGATTAATTATTGATCCTCTAGCTGCACAGCTCTATGACCGTCTTTTAGATGTTGACCCTTACACTTATCGTTTGATCCCTGAAATCGCAGCTCGATGGGAAACATTAGATAACGGCGCGACCTACCGCTTTTATTTACGTAAAAATGTCTCTTTTCAACAAACATCTTGGTTTACACCAACACGAAAACTTACCGCTGATGATGTTATTTTTAGTTTTGAAAGGATGATTAATCCACAAAATCCTTTCAATCAAGTTAATGGCGGTAAATATCCTTATTTTGACAGCTTAAGTTTTGCCAATAATATCAAATCGATAAAAAGACTAGGCCAATACACGGTAGAATTTAGCTTAAAAGAGCCTGACGCTTCTTTTCTATGGCATTTAGCAACACATTACGCCCCTATTCTTTCTGCTGAATACGCCCAGAATTTAGAAAAATCAGGCGATCAATCGCTGCTTGATTGGAAACCAGTAGGAACAGGTCCTTTCTTTTTAGATGAATATCAGCCGGGACAATTTGTTCGTTTGTTTAGAAATAAAGATTACTGGAAAGGCCAACCAAAGATGCAACAGATTGTTATTGATATGGGTGCAGGTGGTACAGGCCGCATATCTAAATTACTCACGGGTGAATGTGATGTTCTAGCCTATCCAGCTGCAAGCCAATTAAAAGTCTTACGTGACGATCCGCGACTAAGATTAACGTTGCGTTCTGGTATGAATATCGCTTATTTAGCCTTTAACACCAGTAAACCACCACTCAATGATCTTAAAGTTCGTCAAGCTATTGCTTATGCCATTAATAATGAACGTTTAATGGAGTCTATTTATTATGGTACGGCTGAAACGGCAGCATCTGTACTTCCTCGTGCATCTTGGGCTTATGATAACCGAGCAAAAATTACAGAGTATAATCCTGAGAAATCGAAACAAATCCTTAAAGAGCTAGGCCTTGATGGACTGAAATTAAATCTTTGGGTACCTAGCGCTTCGCAATCTTATAACCCAAGCCCATTAAAAATGGCTGAACTTATTCAAGCAGACTTAGCGCAAGTTGGTATTCAAATGAATATTCGGCCTATTGAAGGTCGATATCAAGAAACGAGTATGATGGATCGCACCCATGATATGACCCTATCTGGTTGGTCAACTGACAGTAACGATCCCGATAGTTTTTTCCGTCCTCTCTTTAGCTGTGCAGCAATTGGCTCACAAACTAACTTGAGTCATTGGTGTTTACCTAGCTTTGATGAAATTTTGAAAAAAGCGCTTTATAGTCAGCAACTTGCTTCCAGAATGGATTATTATCATGAAGCTCAGGATGTTCTTGCTCAAGAGTTACCGGTGTTACCTTTAGCTAATTCTTTACGTATGCAAGCATATCGTTATGATATTAAAGGATTGGTATTAAGTACTTTTGGTAATGCGTCTTTTGCTGGTGTTTATCGAGAGGCAGAAGTAGACGAACAAAATCACAAGAAAGAGGCTATAAAATAATCCATGATTATTTATTCAATACGTCGATTACTTTTATTACTTGTGACACTGTTCTTTTTGTCGCTAGTGAGCTTTAGTCTGAGCTATTACACGCCCAATGCCCCATTAAGTGGTGCATCACTCACCGATGCCTACTTTTTTTATGCCCATAATATGATCCACTTTGATTTTGGTATTTCCTCTATCAATGGTGAACCTATAAAAGCACAATTAGTGGAAGCACTTCCAGCGACCATGGAGCTTTGTACATTAGCCTTTCTTTTTGCCCTTCTTGTAGGTATTCCTGCTGGTATTATTGCAGGGGTTTGGCGTAATAAATCCGCTGATATTATTATCAGTAACTTCGCGCTCTTAGGTTTTTCTGTCCCTGTATTTGGACTTGCATTGCTGTTAACTCTATTCTTTTCATTGAAATTAGGTTGGCTACCTGTTTCAGGTCGTATTGATTTGCTTTATAACTTGCAACCTATTACCGGCATTGCATTAGTAGATGCATGGTTATCTGATTCGCCTTATCGCCAGCAAATGATCATTAATGTATTACAACATCTAATTTTACCCGTAATAACGCTGGCTATTGCACCAACCACTGAAGTTATTCGATTAATGCGAAACAGCACGGAAGAAATTATGTCAGAAAACTACGTGAAGGCAGCCGCGACTCGAGGTCTCTCACGTTTTACAATTATTCGTCGCCATATTCTTCATAATGCTTTACCCCCTATCATCCCTAAATTAGGCTTACAGTTCTCTACCATGCTTACACTCACTATGGTGACAGAAATTGTATTTAACTGGCCAGGGCTTGGTCGTTGGTTAGTCACAGCAATCCGCCAACAAGATTATTCTGCTATTTCAGCTGGCGTAATGTTGGTGGGTTCAATGGTCATTATCGTCAACGTCTTATCCGATATTGTGGGCGCAATGAGTAACCCAATGAAACACAAGGTGGGATATGCCTTTAGATAGCCAATTTTATAAAGAGAAAAAAACACCCACACCTGCAGCGGTGATTTGGCAATGTTTTTCTAAAGACGTTATCTCAATGGTAGGGTTTTATGGCGTTCTTTTTCTCTTAGCGCTCAGTATTATAGGTCCTTATATTGCGCCTTATGCGCTTGATCAACAGTTTTTTGGTCATCAACTAACACCACCGTCTTGGTATCAAAACGGCAATGTCTCCTATTTTTTTGGTACAGATGATTTAGGACGCGATGTATTTAGCCGAATTTTAATTGGTACAAGCATGACTTTTGGTGGCGCATTTATTGTCACTTTTGCAGCGACACTAATGGGGTTAATTATCGGCTGTTTTGCAGGCATGACCCATGGCTTAAAATCCGCTATTCTTAATCATATATTAGACACTTTGTTATCAATTCCATCCCTGTTGCTTGCTATTATTGTTGTGGCTTTTGTAGGAACAAGTCTTGAACATGCCATGATAGCGATTTGGTTGGCACTGTTACCTCGTTTAGTCAGAATGATTTACTCTGCTGTTAATGATGAATTAAACAAAGAGTATGTGATTGCTTCTCGACTTGATGGTGCATCAAATATTTCCATTTTATGGTACACAGTACTACCTAATATCACGCCTGTATTAGTTTCTGAATTAACACGCGCATTCTCAATTGCTATTCTTGATATTACAGCATTAGGTTTTCTTAATTTAGGTGCTCAACTTCCTTCCCCCGAATGGGGAGCGATGTTAGGCGATTCCTTAGAGTTAATTTATGTTGCTCCTTGGACAGTCTTAATTCCGGGCGCCACTATTATGATAAGCGTTTTACTGGTGAACCTTTTAGGTGATGGTTTACAGCGTGCAATAAATGAGGGAGTTGAATAATGCCTTTATTAGATATACGCAATTTAACCATTGAATTTATGACTCCCGATGGCCCAGTAAAAGCGGTAGATCGTGTTTCTATTACCTTAAATGAAGGTGAAGTGAGAGGCCTTGTTGGCGAATCGGGATCAGGTAAAAGCTTAATTGCAAAGGCGATTTGTGGCGTTACGAAAGATAATATCAGTGTGACAGCCGATCGTTTCCGTTTTGATGATATCGACTTACTTAAATTATCACCAAGAGCACGACGTCGTGTCATTGGCCATAATGTCTCAATGATTTTCCAAGAGCCACAATCTTGTCTTGACCCTGCCACAAAAATTGAGCAGCAGCTCATACAGGCAATTCCCGGCTGGACTTTTAAAGGACATTGGTGGCAACGACTTCATTGGCGAAAACGCCGCGCAATTGAGCTATTGCACCGTGTGGGTATTAAAGATCATAAAGACATTATGCGTAGTTACCCTTATGAATTAACTGAGGGTGAATGCCAAAAAGTGATGATTGCTATTGCTATTGCAAATCAACCTCGATTACTGATTGCGGATGAGCCTACTAACGCAATGGAACCCGCAACACAGACCCAAATCTTTCGCTTACTGACTCGGCTCAATCAAAATAACAATATGACTATTTTGTTGATTAGCCATGATTTGCAATGGATGAGTAAATTGGCGAATAAAATTACGGTTATGTATTGTGGGCAAACGGTCGAAACAGCATCCCCCGACGAGTTGTTAGTAACACCTTATCATCCTTATACTCAAGCGTTGATCCGCTCTATTCCTGACTTTACCAACTCATTGGCACATAAGAGCCGTTTAAATACATTACCCGGTGCAATCCCCTCACTTGAGCATTTGCCTGTGGGTTGCCGTTTAGGGCCTCGTTGCCCTTATGCACAGCGACAATGTATTGAAGCACCTCGGTTACGTTTATTTAAAAACCATGCCGTGGCTTGTCATTTTCCATTAAATGTGGAGCCAACTGATGTTCGATAAACTGCTTGAGGTGAAAAACTTATCAAAGACATTTCGCTATCGTACTGGATTATTTCGGCGTCAACAGTTAGAAGCCGTAAAACCTATAAGTTTTACGCTAGAACCCAAGCAAACTTTAGCCATTATTGGCGCTAATGGTTCAGGAAAATCTACACTCGCGAGAATGCTATCAGGTGTGACTGAGCCTACGGGTGGTGATATCTTTATTAATGGACATCAACTAACTTTTGGTGATTACCCTTATCGTAGTCAGCGAATTAGAATGATATTTCAAGATCCCACTAACTCATTAAACCCACGCCAGCGTATTGGTCAAACATTAGAAATCCCTTTACGCCTGAATACAGACTTAAGTGCGATTGAGCGTGAGAAACGAATTTATCAAACATTACGCCAAGTGGGCCTTTTACCTGAACATGCAAACTATTATCCTCATATGTTTGCATCAGGCCAGCGCCAACGAATTGCGCTTGCACGAGCATTGATATTACAACCTCAAGTTATTATTGCCGATGAAGCTATAGCTTCACTGGATATGTCTTTGCGCTCACAAATTATAAATTTGATGTTAGAACTGCAAGAGACTCATAATATTTCCTATATTTATGTGACACAAAACTTAGGCATGACAAAACATATTAGCGATAAAATTATTGTGATGGATAATGGTGAAGTCGTTGAACGTGGCAATACAGCAGAAGTTCTTGCATCACCATTACATGAAGTCACACGAAGATTAGTCGCTAGTCACTTTGGTGAAGCCTTAACAGCAGAAGCTTGGCGTCAAGATTTAATTTAAGTGTAAACAATATAGGCATAATGTTGATTGCACATTATTTCACCCTTTTCCCTTAACTCCTCGGAGGTGCTAGGGAAATTAAACAAATTTACAAATGTCGTGGTAGAATCAGCCACGTTTATTAACAATAAGCGTGATAACCTAACAGATAAATAAAACTGTGAATGATGTTATTATCGCGATTTACGAAAAAACAAGGATACAGCTATGGGCTTTATGACCGGCAAACGCATTCTTATTACTGGTGTTGCTAGTAAATTATCAATTGCTTATGGTATTGCCAAAGCTATGCGTGACCAAGGTGCAGAACTTGCATTTACTTACCAAAATGAAAAACTGAAACCACGCGTTGAAGAATTTGCAGCATCATTAGACTCAAATATCGTATTAGAGTGTGATGTGTCAAAAGACGAAAGCATCGATACTATGTATGCAGAACTTGCAAAAGTTTGGCCAAAATATGATGGTTTTGTTCACTCTATCGGTTTTGCTCCTGCTGACCAATTAGATGGCGACTACGTTAATGCAGTAACTCGTGAAGGCTTTAAAATTGCTCACGACATCAGTGCATACAGCTTCGTTGCTATGGCGAAAGCAAGCCGTGAAATGCTAAATCCAAACTCAGCTCTGTTAACTCTGACTTATTTAGGCGCTGAACGTGCAATCCCTAACTATAATGTTATGGGTCTGGCGAAAGCTTCTTTAGAAGCTAACGTTCGTTATATGGCAAATGCTATGGGCCCTGAAGGTATTCGTGTTAACGGTATCTCTGCTGGCCCAATCCGTACATTAGCGGCATCTGGTATCAAAGATTTCCGTAAAATGTTAAGCCATTGTGAGTCAGTCACTCCTCTGCGTCGCACTGTAACAACTGAAGATGTAGGTAATACAGCCGCATTCCTATGCTCTGACTTATCTGGTGGTATTACAGGTGAAATCGTTCACGTAGATGGTGGTTTCAGCATCGCAGCTATGAATGAATTAGAACTGAAATAATTCTGTTCTATGAATAACAAAAACCAGCCTCATTGTTAAGGCTGGTTTTTTTATGTTGCTCGACTGTTTTTACTCTTAACTCCATTAACTATCGAATTTTTATCTAATATCTCCCTTATCCCTTTTATTTTTAATAATGCTACGTTTTAGATAAATTTTACTTTTGTTTTTTTAGTTTATTCCTATAATCTTTTCTTTATATTAGCGATAAAATAATCACATATTAATAAAAGGATTTAATATATGAAGAAATTCAAATTTCTGTTTTATATTTTTGCTCTTATTGGTGCGATTATTTTTGTTGTAGCTTTATTTATTATTAAATCTGAATTAAATGTAGTAAGGAATGGAATAGAAACAATAGGCGTTGTTATTGACCAAAGTGTGAGTAAATCTTCTGATGGTAACTCTTTTTATCACCCTATTATTCAATTCCATACTGAAGATAATAGAGAGATAACGTTTCGTTCACCAGAAGGTGGCAGTCAATCCCACTTTTATCTTGGTGAAAAGATTAATGTTATTTATCTTCCAAGTGATCCACAAAGAGCGACTATTAACAACTTTTTAGGCTTGTATGGTGCTGGGACTATATTAAGTATTTTCGGGTTGGTATTTGCATCAACAGGGCTTATCCCTTTGTATTTTATCAGAAGAAGGGCCACAAGGGATCAACGATTAAAACGTGATGGAATGCCTATTAATGTAAAAATTTCTGAAATTATTATTAATAGTAATATCAGTTTTAATCACCGCTCTCCCTATCAAATTATTGCTGATTATCATGATACATTAAACAATCGATTGATTCGTTACAAGAGTGGTTATATCTTCTTTGATCCCACACCTTATATTAATAGAGAGCTTGTTACAGTCTATGTTGATAAAAAGAATCCCAAAATTTATTACCTTGATATTTCATTCTTACCTTCGTTTGAAGAGTCATAATAAAATACTCCTTATATGTTATTAATATAAGGAGTATTTATTTCGTATATTTTCATCAATTAACAGCCTTGTTCACAGATTTACAAAAGCCTTTTTTATTCGCATCATTTGAGTTTGCTAATTTCTTAGAACCTTTTATCATCTTATATTAATGAAGATATTCTGATATCTGTAAGTTAATTCACCACCTTATTGATAGGGAGCTATTCAACATGAAATTGTACTACACGCCAGGTAGTTGCTCGCTTTCCCCTCATATCGTTTTACGTGAAACAGGTTTAGATTTTTCAATAGAGCGTATCGATTTACAGGCTAAGAAGACAGAGTCGGGGAAAGACTTTCTAACCATCAATCCAAAAGGCCAAGTCCCTGTTCTTCAATTAGATAATGGTGATATTTTGACTGAAGGTGTTGCAATTGTTCAATACCTCGCGGACTTAAAACCGGATAGAAATTTAATTGCACCACCAAAATCACTAGAACGTTACCATCAAATTGAGTGGTTAAACTTTCTCGCAAGTGAAGTACATAAAGGCTATGGCCCGCTATTTTCACCAGATACACCTGAAAGCTATGTACCTATCGTTAAAACTAAATTAAAAAGTAAATTCGCTTATATTAATGATGTATTGAGCAAACAAAAATGTGCATGTGGTGAGCATTTTACGGTTATTGATGCCTATTTATTTACATTAAGCCAATGGGCGCCACATGTTGGTTTAGATTTAACTGATTTAACACACTTACAAAACTACCTAACACGTATTGCACAACGCCCTAATGTGCACAGTGCACTGGTCACTGAAGGATTAATTAAAGAGTAATTTTTGATTTAAATAGCTCAAGTTATATAAGATAATTTGAGCTATTTTTTAATGCTTGTTATAGAACTATTAATCTATTTGTGTCGCACAGAATCTATGCGTTGGATGCACCATTTGATCTTGAGCGGCAACAAGTTGCAGTTCGTACTCATTCATCTCTTTTGTTTTTAGCATCACTTCATAAACTGCCGCAGCAACGTGTTCCAATGCGGTTTGTAATTCAACACCTTTGAGTAAATCCACCAGCATTAAACCACTGGTTAAATCACCAACCCCCACAGGTTGACGCTCACCAAAATCGACTAATGGACGGCTAACATGCCAGCTATGTTCCGCGGTTACTAACAGCATTTCAAAGCGATCATGACGATATCCAGCACGTGATAAGTGTTTTACTAATACAACTTTAGGGCCTTGTTTACACAATTCACGAGCAGCATTTACGCACTCATCAACATTATGAAGGGCTTTTCCACCACTTAATGTTTCAAGCTCTAATAAGTTAGGTGCAATAATATCACTAATAGGTAATGCTTCTTCACACAGCACACCTGAAACAGCAGGAGGTACAATACACCCTTTTTCAGGATGTCCCATTACAGGATCACAAAAATACCATGCGTTAGGATTCGCTTGTTTCACTTTTTTCACAATATCAACAATACGCAAACCTTGTTCAGCCGATCCCAAATAACCACTTAACACAGCATCACATTGTGAGAGTTTACCGATTGCGGCAATACCATCAACAATCTCAGTAATGTGTTCTGCTGACATAACGCACCCAGTCCATTTTTCTGGATATTGTGTGTGATTTGAAAATTGCACTGTATTTAGAGGCCAAACATTCACCCCCATACGACGCATTGGAAACTCAGAAGCGCTGTTACCTGCGTGACCGAAAACAACATGTGACTGAATAGAGAGTATATTTTTCATGACATAAACCGATTATTGTGAATACACACAACACCCAAGCTTTATCATCATAGGCGAGGTATATACGTTTATTTATTGTTATTAAGAAAAAGGGCAACTCACCGGCTGCCCTTTACTGTCAATTATTTCCAGATAACGAGGCAGTAATGTTTTTTACCGCGACGTAAAATGGAGTAATGACCAAATAAGAAATCTTTTTCTTCAAAGACGTATTCAGGATTGTCCTGTTTTTCGCCATTAATTGAAACTGCGTTAGAGCCAATCATTGTACGAGCCTGACCACGAGAAGGAACTAATTCTGCGTTAACCAGCGCTTGTTGCAAATCACTGCCTTTTTCTAACTCAATAGTTGGCATACCGTCTTGTGCTAATTGCTCAAGGTCAGCTTGTGTTAAGTCTGCAATTGCACCAGAGAATAAGCTTTCAGTAATACGTTTAGCGGCGATTAAACCCTCTTCACCATGAACTAAACCAGTAACTAGTTCTGCTAATACACGCTGAGCACGAGGTGCTTGACCGCTATTTTTATCTTCTTCTTCAAGTGCATTAATTTCTTCAATACTCATAAATGTGAAGAATTTCAAGAAGCGATAAACGTCAGCATCCGCTGTATTGATCCAGAACTGGTAGAATTTGTATGGGCTGGTTTTCTTAGGATCTAACCAAACCGCACCGCCTTCTGTCTTACCAAATTTAGTTCCATCAGATTTAGTAATTAATGGTACGGTCATACCAAATACTTGTTTCTGATTGAAACGACGGGTTAAATCGATACCTGAAGTGATATTACCCCACTGATCAGAGCCACCGATTTGTAATTCAACACCTAAATGCGTATTTAATGACGCAAAGTCATAAGCTTGTAATAGGTTATAGGCGAATTCAGTAAAAGAGATACCCACATCGTCACGGTTTAAACGCTGTTTAACCGCTTCTTTGTTGATCATTTGGTTCACAGAGAAGTGTTTACCGATATCACGCAGGAATGTCAGCACATCCATTTGACCGAACCAGTCATAGTTGTTTGCTAATTCCGCACTGTTTTCACCACTGTTGAAATCTAAGAAAGGTGACACTTGTTTACGAATTTTTTCTACCCATTCGTGAACAGTATCTTGGGTATTCAGTTTGCGCTCGGTGGCTTTAAAACTAGGATCACCAATTAGACCCGTTGCACCACCCACCAACGCCACAGGCTTATGCCCGGCTAGTTGGAATCGTTTTAAACACAGCAAAGGAACCAAATGCCCCAAATGCAGGCTATCAGCGGTAGGATCGAAGCCACAATAGAGAGCGATAGGACCTTGCTCCAAACGCTCTACTAAAGCTGCCTCATCCGTGACCTGAGCGATTAGCCCACGCTCCTGCAATTGTGTGATTAGGTTCTTGCTAGACATCAATGACTCCATCGGTTTATTGTTTTTTGTCTATTTAAAATATAAGTGAAACATAAGTGGTATAGCATAAAGCGCCACTACATTAAGTACCAGTAGAAAAAGACTTTTTGAAGCAAATTTATTAACACACTATTAAGGTGCTAATCGCTCAATGTCCCATCCTTGTGGTGATTTTTGGTAGATAAAGCGATCGTGCAGACGATTTTCTCGTCCTTGCCAAAATTCAACAGAATCAAATGTCACACGATATCCACCCCAAAAACTCGGTAATGGTACATCTCCATTTTGGAATTTTTGCTTTAATTCCAAGAACTTACTTTCCAACACACCTCTTGCAGAAATGCGAGAAGACTGTTGAGAAGCCCAGGCAGCAATTTGGCTATCTTTAGGGCGACTATGGAAATATTTAATCACTTCAATAGGAGAAAGTTTTTCTGCTTTTCCTAAAAAACAAACTTGTCTTTCTAAGGGATACCAAGGAAATAATAAACTAACTCGTTGATTGTGTTCTAAATGACTCGCCTTGCGACTACCCAAGTTGGTATAAAAAACTAAGCCATGTTCATCGAAGTGTTTTAATAACACGATACGTTGGTAAGGTTGCCCATTTTCATCAACTGTTGCGACACACATTGCAGTAGGATCACTCAAACGCGCTTCGCAAGCCTGCTTTAGCCACTTTTCAAACAAAACTAACGGCTGTTCAGTTAATTCATGACGTCGTAGTCCACCGTTCATATATTCACGGCGTAAATCTGCAACATCAATAAAATCAAGTTCTGTCATTTTTCACTCTCTCTTTTGAGAAACTGCATTCAGCATATCACGCTTAACGAGGATTTGTAGGGTAAATCGCCCCTAAAACGGTTTCTCTTGATGCCCCTGTTACAGAAGGTAAATTCCCTGATTCATTTGCAATAGTGCGCGCGGCTAACCAAGCAAATGCCAACGCTTCCATGTCATCACCACTTAAACCATATTTATCCGTTGTCGCGACTTCTGTACCTGGTAATAGTGAAGCTAAACGATGCATAATCTGCCCATTTCGCGCCCCACCACCACAAACGAGTAAACGTTCGCATCCACCGTTTAATTGGATCTGTTGCACAATACTTATTGCGGTTAATTCGACTAGAGTTGCTTGTACATCTTCAGGAAAAACATTAGGTACTCTTGCTAAATGGTAATTTAACCATTGTGTATTGAAATATTCTCGCCCTGTACTTTTAGGTGCTGAACGCGAAAAATAAGGATCCGAAAGCATATCTTTCAATAAAATGGGGTTTACAGCGCCAGTAGCAGCCCATTTACCATTATCATCATAAGGTGTTTGGTTATGGATCCAATTCCAGCTATCTAATAGCATATTTCCAGGACCTGTATCGTAGCCTTTAACTGCAATACCAGGTAATAACAATGAAATATTGGCGATACCACCGATATTTAAAATAATACGTTTTTCAACAGAATGCCCTAATACAGCAAGATGAAAAGCAGGTACTAAAGGTGCGCCTTGTCCGCCGTAAGCGATATCTCTGCGACGAAAATCACCAACCGTCGTAATTCCTGTTAATGCAGCAACACGGTTGTTGTCACCAATTTGCATAGTAAATGGCATATCACTTTCTGGCTCATGCCAAATGGTTTGTCCATGACACCCTATCGCCGTAATATCACTCGCACTAAGTTTTACTTTTGCGAGTAACTCTATAATTGCTTGCGCATAAAGCTCGCCCAATTGGGCATCTAATAGGCCGATTTCATGCAAGGTAGTAGGTTGCCCTTGGCAAACAGCTAAAATTCGTTGGCGTAGATTTTGTGGATAAGGCAGAAAGTGATTTTCTTGTTGTGCAACGAACTTATTATTGATTGCAGCTAATACAACATCAACACCATCTAAGCTTGTGCCAGACATCACGCCAATGTACCGCCCTGCTATCATGTTCTTTTCCTTATAATCAAGATGATGCAAATTTTTAACATATAATGTTATATTCTCTTTTTTCAGAAATCTCTTCTGTTTTTACTATCGGCCTTTACTATATAGTAAGCTATATATTATTAAAATCAGTGTCGACAAACGCAAAAAACGAGCTATAACTGATACTAGATAACATTGGTATAATCTGAGCAACTCACCTCAGGTTTTCTTTAGGAGTAACTATGTTTAAGCATTTACTTATTGGTCTTTTTACAATGACTGTACTTACTGGTTGTGTGAATACAAATTCACTGTCCGGTGATACTTACACCGCAAGCCAAGCAAAACAAGCTCAAAATATTACTTATGGTACAGTGGTTTCTGTGCGTGCAGTGAATATTCAAGCGGGTAGCGATGAGAATATTTTAGGTGCGATTGGTGGTGCCGTTCTCGGTGGTATGTTAGGTAACACTGTGGGTGGTGGTACAGGCCGTAACCTTGCAACAGCCGCTGGTGCAATTGCAGGTGGTATGGCAGGACAACAAGCACAAGGCGCATTAAACACCACTAAGGGTGTTCAAATTGAAGTTCGTTTAGATAGTGGTAGAACTGTCGCTATCGTTCAAAAAGCAGATAATACTGTTTACAGCCAAGGTCAACGTGTTGCCGTTATTGGTAACGGAAATAACTTAACTGTTTCTCCTCGCTAATAATTAGCAATTAGCAACAAAAAACAGGCAACTTTAAAGTTGCCTGTTTTATTTTATGACTTAATAATAAGTAACCGAAAGAGAGCGCGAATATATAATCTAGTTATCACAATTCAAACTATATAATGAGTTACGTTATATACTCGTCATATTTCAAGTTTCAGTGTTGTTGACATCGTTTACTCACACCAGTTACATATTTTATATGTCCTAGTGACTCATTCACTTGTTATCTAGCTGAGTACTGAACTATTTAGAGTATAGTCACCATCATGCAATTAATATCATTTAAATAGAATATATATTAAATTTGAAATTATTAGTCATTTAGCCTATTTATATTTTTTTCTAATTTTTTGATTGTACCTATTAACCTTTCGATTTCTTCTAGTTGGATACCACCTAATATCTCTCGTCTCGTTTTTTCTATTACTGTGTAAACCTCATTAATAAAAGGCTCAGATTCTTTTGTTAATTTTATACGTTTTGCTCTGCGATCATTTGCACATGTATGCCGACATATCAGTTTTTTTTCTTCCAGTTGATCTAAGGTTCTCACTAAAGATGGTTGCTCGATTCCTATTGCTTTTGCCAATTGGATTTGTGACTGCTCTGGAGGTAATTGGCTGATATTATACAAAGTAACCCAATGGGTTTGGGTTAATTTTAATGGTTTGAGACGATGATCAATTAAAGCACGCCATAATCGAACTAAACGCGCTAAATCAGCTCCTAATGTTGATTCCACTTATCTCTCCTTAATTAGCATTTTCAGTCAACTTATTACAAAGTTTAGATATTCATTTTTAATACAATATTTACCTATTCTTTTTAATTAAAATATTACCTTTAATAACTAATATAGTTATAATCCTATTTATTAGATAAGTAATTATTTTCCAGATGTAATTAAATCATTTCTTTCTAGCAACGAAAGTCCATAAAGAATAACCTTGTTATAAAAACTAATCTATATTTTTTTACATAATAATTATTATTATTTTAAATTCAACACTAAAAAACAAGGAAAATATCATTATTATCAAGCAGTTGAAAAATAAATAACCAGAGTGACACTTTAAAGTTATAATTTTATATTAATAAAGAAAAAATAATAAACCACATAACTACAATAAATAAAAACAATGAATTAAAAAAATAGTTAATTATTATTTTAATATTAAAAAATAAGTGGAATATTTAAAATAAATTGAGTTGTTCATTCTCTTTTTCAATTGAGGAACCCATTCTTTTTAATGATCTTAAATAACGTTGCTGACAAAGTCGTAATATATTTCTTTTCTCATACTGATTTATTTTTGACCAATTAAACCTCTCTTGACGGCTGCGATAGCACCCCAAGCAATATCCTTGCGCATTCATTTCGCAACGTCCAATACAAGGGCTAGGAATATCAAAAAATTCTAATTGTTCTTGCATTTGATTTTCCCTCCCTATTGTTTGTTACAATAGAGTATAGTTAATAGAGATATTATCTGCACAACATGATTTATTGAACTGTTAAAGGCGTAGTAAAATTGAACTTTAGGGCTTTAACGCGTTATAGTACTCCGCCATCAGTTTATCTGTAGGGTTTAATCATTAGAAAAACACAAGAGGTTTATATGCGAGTACTTCATACCATGATCCGAGTGGGCGATTTGCAACGTTCTATCGACTTTTATACCAAGGTTTTAGGTATGCAACTTCTACGCACTAGCGAGAATGAGGAATATAAATACTCGTTAGCTTTTGTTGGTTATGGTGATGAAAGCACCGGTGCGGTTATCGAATTAACCTATAACTGGGGTGTAAACAGCTACGAAATGGGAACTGCTTTTGGGCATGTAGCATTAGGTGTTGATGATGTTGCTGCAACCTGCGAAGCCATTCGCCAAGCTGGCGGTAATGTTACCCGTGATGCAGGCCCAGTAAAAGGCGGCTCAACAATTATTGCTTTTGTTGAAGATCCTGATGGATACAAAATCGAGCTCATCGAAAACAAAAGTGCAAGTCACGCTCTAGGTAACTAATTTTTATTAAAACCAGAAAGATAACATGCTTATCTTTCTGGCCTTACTGATTATCAATTTCCGATACTCTATTTTTTGTCGGATAAGTACAATTTAATGCCTGATATAAATAATCCCAATAAGCTTTGTAACCGTTTTCGGGGTTACTACCCTGTTGTCATCGATGTTGAAACAGGTGGATTTAATGCGAAAACAGACGGTTTACTTGAAATCGCCGCTATTACATTAAAAATGGATGAACAAGGTTGGCTAAAACCTGACAACACCTTACATTTTCATATTGAACCCTTTGAAGGGGCTAATCTAGAACCTGCAGCCTTAGAATTTACAGGCATTGATCCAACCAATCCTTTACGTGGTGCAGTCAGTGAATATGAAGCCTTTCATGCCATTTTTAAAATGGTACGTAAAGGAATGAAGGATGCAGATTGTAATCGCGCCATTATTGTGGCTCACAATGCAACTTTTGATCACAGCTTTGTAATGGCTGCAGCTGAGCGAGCTGGATTAAAACGCAATCCTTTTCACCCATTTGCCACCTTTGATACAGCAGCTTTAAGTGGATTGGTATTAGGGCAGACAATTTTGGCCAAAGCCTGCATCACTGCTGGTATTCCCTTTGATAGCAAATTAGCGCATGGCGCGTTATACGATACAAATCGCACATCATTACTTTTTTGTGAATTAGTTAACCGCTGGAAAAAGCTTGGTGGATGGCCATTACCAACACCTTAAAGTCATGGTGTCTCTGGTACATTTATGAATAACAGAAAAAAACCAGTTCAATGATGAACTGGTTTTTTTATTGAAGATCTCACTATTTTTATACGTTCCAATACCGAAACGATAAAAAATTAATTACTGTGCTTCTTCTTCACCACGATATTTATCAGCAGTCTCTTTTAATAACTTCTGTAACTCACCGCGCTGATACATTTCTAAAATAATGTCACATCCACCGACTAATTCACCATCTACCCATAATTGTGGGAAGGTTGGCCAGTGTGCATATTTTGGTAATTCTGCACGAATATCTGGGTTTTGCAGGATATCAACATACGCAAAACGCTCACCACAAGCAGAGATAGCTTGAACTGCCTGAGCAGAAAAACCACAACTTGGTAACTTTGGTGAACCTTTCATGTATAAAATAATTGGGTTTTCGTTGATCTGGCGTTCAATTTTTTCAATAGTCGTCATTTGTAAGTCCTTACAGCCTTTTATATTCGATATGCTTTATAGGGGAAAACATGAAAGAAGAATACCACTTTATATTAGAAACCTCTATATAAGTTTAATTATCGATATAAAACAACAGATTGGTACTAAACCACAGTACTATTGATGAGAAAATACACAATAAAACATAAAAAATAAATCAATACGTTACAGATGTTTATGAGTGTGTTTTATATTATTATTTCATCTCTTATTACCGACACAATCACTAACTAAAATGTTAGGAGAAATAAAAAGCCTCAATTAAGAGGCTGAGAGTATTTCAATTAAGAAAATCGTCAATGCACGAATCGATTGGATCAATTTAAATGACTTATTACTGTATGGTTCCGTTCTCTAAAAGGATCAAACAACCCAGTGCATCAGTAATATCGCTTATTTCACCTTTTATTTTTGCAGTTTGTCCTTTCTTAATTTTAAGAACATTATCTTCTTCACTTGGTTTTAAAGTATATGAAGCACTGACTTTATTATTAAATGAAATAGCAACAACTTTAGGTGGTGTTGGTTTATAGAGGTCGTATCTGACAACTTCTTCTAAACTTGCGATAGTGGTCACTCTTCCTTCTAAAATAACCCACTTCCCTCTCCATTTTTTCTTCGCTGCAATCTCATTATCACTAAAATCCTTACATATTCCCGCATAAGTCGCTTCAGTTACTGGAGATTCCATTGATGGAACGATTTGGTTTACAGCACTATTAACTGAACGAATAGCCTCGTTTATTTTACACCCTGATAATAATGTGATCATAGATAGTAATAACACCGTCTTCTTCATACAAATTCCTTTATAAAGTCAAAAAAAGATAGATAAAATATAAATCCAATAAGATAAAAATCTATTTTAATTAAATAAAACAACGCCCTTGCCAACATTATGGATAAATGTATGACCCTTTCTAAATCGCTTAATATTTCGATCTGACAGTATAGATCATAAAAATAGTAATATAACTTTTCGTTATCTTATTTTAAATAAGAAAAATCTTTCCACCCTAGACTTACATAAATAAATAAATAAATAAATAAAAACAAGATAGTCATATTTCGATTTATTTTACCTATGGAATTAATATTATTATTTTTATCCTGTAGTTTAAAAATAGAATTTATTATAAAATTCAAGATTAAATATTTAATATTTTTCTTTATTTGAATTATATTTAGCTATATATTCTTTAATATTAAAGAGGTAACAAGAGAAGAAATAACACTTTTCATATCAAAATAAACACATTAAATTTCATAATCTATACATTAAGATAAAACGCTACCTTCTTAAAAGGATATAATGTATATAAATGGGTTTGTTATAAACCCTGATGAGTATTAACTATGGACATGATTTTACTGTTTCTTTTAGTGGGATGTATCACTGGCTTTTTTGCTGGACTACTTGGCATAGGAGGCGGTGCAATCATTGTTCCGGTGGTTATGTATGTAGTCAGTCAACAAGCTATCCCAACAGATATGGTAATGAAAATTGCCTTATCTACCTCATTCTCTGTCATTATATTTTCCACAGCATCTTCAGCGTATTCCCATAACAAACATAAAGCCATTTTATGGCAGCAATTCCCTCTATTATCTCTCGGCACTATCATTGGTATGCTTGTGGGGACATTTCTGGTACAAAAAATGTCAAACACGATATTACAAATCGTGTTCTGTATTTTCATGGTATATACCATCTATGGTTTATTAACTAAAAAGAAAGAAGCGGAACGCATTGAAAATGTGAAAGATCCTATTGTTTCAAAACCAGCGTTAACAAGTGGTGGTTCTTTAATTGGTTTTATATCCAGTTTTATCGGTATCGCTGGTGGTACTATCACCATTCCTCTTTTAAGTCACTGGGGATTTAATACACGTAAATGTATTGCAACCTCTTCAATGATTGGCGTCATCATTGCTTCTATAGGCACAATCATGGGTATTATCTATGGTTGGAATCAAACAAATATTGACGACTATTACTTCGGCTTTATCTATTTACCTGCCTTTATCGGAATAAGCATTACCAGCATACTCTTCGCACCTGTCGGTGTAAAAGTTGCTTATCGCCTACCAATTCCTAGAGTTCGCCAAATATTTGCATTATTCCTATTCTTAGTTGTTGTGAAAATGATGTATACGCTTATTACAGGATAAGCTCGTGAGTTGAAAATTATATTCCGTTAAATTATTCTATACAAACAAGTAACACTAAAATCTAACATTTATAATAATGTTAGATTTTAGTAAATTAGAGTATTTAGAGATAAAATAAAATGGGTGAGTCTTATTAGATAATCTTCACCTAATTAAAATAATAATATTTAAGTATCACGGATAGCTTTATTCTTTTCTCACTTTGACTTGTAAAGCAAAAACAGGCTCCGTTGTGCCACACATAGTACGCCCTACTGTGGCTTTTATTTTTATCCGTGCATTGCCACTTTTAGGTGCTGTTCCTTGTAAACGAGCAAAAATGATAGGGCGCTCTTCTTGATGCATGACATGCTTTTGCCAATTTTCATGTGTAATAAGAGAAAGCCACACCCCATCTTTATTTTTTACCATAAATGTCACAGTAACCCATTCAGGACTTTCCACAATATAATATGGAGCTAAACCAGAAAATACACCAATTTCAATCTGTTGATCATAATCTTGATTAACAACAGCTTCTGGCATATAGATTTTTTCTTGTGATTCTGACGGTGTAAATAAAATACTGGTACTGCATGCAATACCATAGAACATGCTACAGCCATTTAGTACGCTACAAAAAATAAGCAGAAATAGACACTGAACTAAACTTTTTATAGAAAAAGACTTAAAAATAATACTTCCATGCATACTTTTATCACTCCCTTGAAAAAACTTAAACTATTGTCGGAAAATTTAAATCAATCCTTATATCATCTTAAATATCATTTTTATTGTTTAGCATTAAATACCGTTCCTTGCTGCCAATCAAGGACTGAAATTCCCATTTTATTTGCTAATTTAATAACTACAGGAAGAGCCTCATCTACTTTAGAGTAAACAAAACCAATAACTGGGATTTTAGTCATAAAGTTATTAATTAAAGGCCCATCACACCACACACTATCATCTATGTCATCATCAGGTAATTCGCAAAGGCACGGATATAGATGAGAAATTTCTTGATAAAAAAACAACATTGACGGGCTTAATTCCTGAATATCTTCATCTTCATATTTTTCGAAGTATTTACACGCCTTTTCAAAATCATTCGGAATGGGAAAATCAAATAGTGCAATATTATAACTCATTTTAACTCCTACACTCTATTTGTATAATTTCAATATAAAATACGGTTGCTACAATAAATATACAAATTTCATTAAATCACATAAATAGAATAAAATTCATACTCCCCTTCATTTTTACATCTCTTCTTACAAATGCACTTTTGCTACTTTACGTACAGGCAAGACGGATATACTCTTATTAATATAATTAATCTATATGGCTTATAACTATAGATAAAAGATATTTAGCTGTTATTTCAGCAGATTTTTGTTAAAATAATTAGCAAAATAGTAACAACTTAGTGATTCATTTGCCTCATTCTATCAATTCAAATGATTTTGATTGAATGATTTCAGGCACAAAACCCGAAATAGATAGTTTAAAGGAGTACGCAATGTCTTTCGAATTACCAAAATTACCTTATGCGTTAGATGCTCTTGAGCCACACATCTCTAAAGAAACTTTAGAATATCACTACGGCAAACACCACCAGACTTATGTAACCAATTTAAATAATCTGGTTAAAGGTACTGATTTAGAAAGCAAATCTTTAGAAGAAATCATCAAATCTACTGATGGCGGTATCTTTAATAATGCTGCTCAAGTATGGAACCACACTTTCTACTGGAACTGCTTAGCACCAAATGCAGGTGGTACACCAACAGGTAAAATTGCTGATGCTATCAACAAAGCATTTGGCTCTTTTGAAGAGTTCAAAAAGCAATTTAATGATGCTGCAGCTAAGAACTTCGGTTCAGGTTGGACTTGGTTAGTTAAAAAAGCTGACGGTTCAGTTGCAATTGTTAACACCTCTAATGCTGCAACTCCAGTTTCAGGGGCAGACAAACCACTGTTAACAGTAGACGTATGGGAACATGCTTACTACATCGACTACCGCAATGCGCGCGTTAAATATTTAGAAGAGTTCTGGGCACTGGTTAACTGGTCATTTGTTGAAGCTAACCTTGCTTAATTGAGCTTAATAATCAAAGGTGAGTGATTGAGATTCATTTTTGGTGACAAAATAACAAAGGGCCTTGAGCCCTTTGTTATATTCAGATATTCGATAATCTATTATTTAAATTGATCGGATATTCTATAAAGCAGTGATTAGAACAACATAGTCGAAAATAAAACAATCATAACAAGCGCTGCTACTGCTGTACTCAAACCAAATTTCAGATCCGTATCCATCTATTTCTCCCTCAAAATGATTATAATACACTTTTTTAACCATAACCTTGTCATGGTTAATTATTATCACATATCAAAATTTGCTAAAATAGCGACCAGTGCACAATTTATAACATTGATTAATACTTTCACTTTTGAGCTAGATCATACAAAATTCACAGCTAATCGCTAAATTATTGCCAGTGTTTGCCCTATGTATGACTATACTGGCAGTTAAACCATAAAATTAGATAAAAGAGACCAATGAAGGTCAGGAGTTTTCCACACCATGGCAACAATAAAAGACGTGGCAAAACGCGCAGGCGTATCAACCACGACTGTTTCTCATGTGATCAACAAAACACGTTTTGTTGCTGAGAACACACGGGCAGCAGTTTGGGCCGCTATAAAAGAGTTAAATTATTCGCCTAGTGCCGTTGCGCGTAGTTTAAAAGTCAATCACACCAAATCTATTGGCCTGTTAGCCACGTCCAGTGAAGCTCCTTACTTTGCTGAAGTGATTGAAGCTGTTGAAAATAGTTGTTATAGCAAAGGCTACACACTGATTTTATGTAATTCACATAATAACCTTGATAAACAAAAAGCCTATTTAGCGATGCTGGCACAAAAACGTGTTGATGGATTATTAGTCATGTGTTCTGAATATCCCGATCACCTTCTTACTCTTTTAGAAGGCTATCGTAATATTCCAATGGTTGTCATGGATTGGGGTAAAGCGCGTGGCGACTTTACAGATACCATTATCGATAACGCTTTCCATGGTGGTTATATTGCAGGTCGTTACCTTATTGAGCGAGGTCATCGTGATATTGGTATTATCCCAGGCCCATTAGAACGTAATACAGGTGGTGGTCGCTTACAAGGTTTCTTAAAAGCCATGGAAGAAGCCAAAATAACTGTCAAAGACGAATGGATTGTACAAGGCGACTTTGAACCAGAATCTGGCTATAAAGCCATGTACCAAATGCTAAACCAAAAACATCGACCGACTGCTGTCTTTTGTGGTGGTGATGTGATGGCGATGGGGGCAATTTGTGCTGCGGATGAACTTGGCCTGCGTGTTCCTTTAGATATTTCTATTGTTGGCTATGACAATATTCGTAATGCACGCTATTTTACACCTGCACTAACAACCGTCCACCAGCCAAAAGAACGTCTAGGTCAAATGGCATTATCGATGCTGCTTGATCGTATCGTCAATAAACGCGAAGACGCTCAAACAATCGAAGTTCATCCACGATTAGTTGAGCGACGTTCAGTTGCTGACGGTCCTTTTATCGACTATCGTCGCTAATTCATATTTATTTAGCTATCGGATTTCTAGCGAAGCCATTCCTCATTTAAGGTTTGGCTATCTCCAAGATAATCTAACAACCATGTCAAAGCGGGTGATTCACTTTTATCGACCCACGTCAGGCAGCATGGGCTGTCTGGCAATGGTTGTGCCAGTTGTAAAGTTACCAACTTACCTTGTTCAATTAAAGGCTCAGCACGATGCCAAGGCACCATTCCAACGCATAATCCCGCTAACAAGCACTCAAGCCCCATATCCCATGTCGGAACAACCATTCTACGCTGATTATTGAGTGCCCAAGTGTCACGTTTTGGTAAGCTGCGTGAGGTATCCTCTAAGCATAAACTTGGATAAGGTCGCATTTCATCATCCGTTAATGGATGCGGTGCTTTCGCTAAAGGGTGATCAACATGGCAAACGCAGCGCCAAGGCATAAATCCCATATCTCTAAAACTATAACGTTCACCGATTGGTGAGGCTCTTGTTGCACCAATGGCTAAATCAACACGACCATTAACTAAGGAGTCCCATACGCCATTAAATACTTCAGGGTAGACATACAGTTCTATATCTGGAAAATGGCGGTAGAAATCGAGAATAAGTTGTTGTGTTCTTTCAGGTTTAACAATGCCATCAACTGCTATACTAAATTGACCGCGCCATCCATTAGAAACTTGTTGACAAAGATGCCGAGTGTCATTCATTTTTTTGATAACAGATCGTGCTTCTTTGATGAAAATTTTACCTGCGTCGGTTAATTCTACATCACGATGACGGCGCTCAAACAGAGGAACGGCAAGCCATTCCTCTAATTGCCGAACAGTGTAACTAACGGCGGATGGCACTCTGTGCAATTCTTGAGCAGCTGAGCTAAAACTTCCTGTTCTTGCGACTGCATCAACAACTTCTAAAGAGTATTCTGACCACATAGAGTTTATTCCTTTGAAAATTTTTCACAGCATTAACCAAATATTCCCGTTTCACAAGTAAAATAGGTCTTAGTTACAATACATAAAATGTTCTACATCACATAGCATAGAAAATAAAATGAATTCTAAAACATCCACACAATCAAAAACACCTATGAGCTTTATGGTGTACCTAGCTGGTTTGAGTATGCTAGGTTACTTAGCTATTGATATGTACTTACCTGCATTTGGTATGATGCAACGTGAGCTCTCTATCAGCGAAGGTGCTATTAGTAATAGCTTAAGTATCTTTTTATTTGGCTTTGCTGTTGCTCAGTTACTTTGGGGACCACTTTCTGACAAAGTCGGTCGTAAACCTATTCTTCTTATTGGTTTAAGTCTTTTCTCTTTAGGCTGCCTTGGTATGCTATGGGTTGAAAGTGCAACTGGCTTACTTGCTATGCGCTTCCTACAAGCTTTCGGCGTCTGCTCTGCTGCTGTTATTTGGCAAGCTCTTGTCATCGACCGTTTTGATGAATCTCGCGCCCAACACGTTTTTGCTTTAATTATGCCACTGGTTGCATTATCACCAGCACTTGCGCCTTTAATCGGTGCATCGTTATTAAATCACGGTGGCTGGCGTATGATTTTTATGCTGTTAATGGCCGTAACGTTAGTTCTTATGTTACCGACACTAATGCTAAAAAACATTAAACAAAAATCAGTTACAGATGCAAACCAATCTTCTGCATCATTTATAACTTTACTAAAATCTCCTCTCTACACAGGTAACGTATTAGTTTACGCTTCTTGTAGTGCAGGTTTCTTTGCTTGGTTAGCTGGCTCACCAATCATTCTTGAAAAGATGGGCTACTCTCCACAGGATATCGGTTTAAGTTATATTCCACAAACTATTGCCTTTATGGTCGGTGGTTATGGTTGTCGTATTTTACTGTCAAAAATGACAGGTAAAACACTGCTACCACTGTTATTAATTGGTTATGCTGTCAGTATGACTGCGTTATACCTTGTTGCTAAATTTACGGAACCAACATTGACAACTATTTTAATTCCGTTCTGTATTATGGCTGCAATGAATGGTGCATCTTATCCAATTGCAGTATCTAATGCTCTATCTGCTTATCCTGAAATTAGTGGTAAAGCAGCTGCGTTACAAAATGCGCTTCAATTGGGTCTTTGTAGCTTAGCAAGTTTTATCGTATCTGCATTTATTAGCCAACAACCTCTGATTAACACCACAGCAATTATGGCGTTAACAGCAATTCCAATGGCAGTTGGCTACTTTATTCAGCGTAATAAATCTGTTACCAAACACACAGTTCAAACCGCAGAATAATCGCACTCATTCTTTTAAGAATTATCTTAAAAAGGCTATTTTATAAAAAATAGCCTTTTTCTTTTCTAGAGAAAAATATTCTACGTCTCTATACTTGTCCATACGCTGTAATAGCGTTTTATCTATTTTTCTTTCGGATTTTGAGGCCTTAAACAGATTATTAGCTGATTATGTCAGATTAGTTGTCTTATTAATTCTATTCGTTCAACCCATATTGAACACGATACCATTTTAATACTGTCAATCTGCACACACCCTTTCTTAGTTTATGTCTCAAAACCCGCTTAGTTTACGCCGGAGAGTATATGAGTACATCTTGTGTAGAAGAAGGCCGAAAGACCTCCAATGATCCTTACGAAAGGATTGCTACAGAGCTACTAACTCACGCTGATATTCGAGTTAATGGTTCAGAACCTTATGATATTCAGGTTCATAATCAAAATTTTTATAAAAGAGTATTGCAACAAGGCTCATTAGGTCTCGGTGAAAGCTATATGGATGGTTGGTGGGATTGTGAGCGACTGGATATATTCTTTCATAAAGTTTTACGTGCTGGTCTTGAAAATAAGCTCCCACAAAATCTACGTGATATTGTCAAGATTGCGACAGCCCGCCTTTTTAATTTGCAAACTCAAAAACGCGCATGGATGGTAGGTAAAGAGCATTACGATCTTGGTAATGATTTATTTACAGCCATGCTTGATCCTAATATGCAATATTCCTGTGGTTACTGGAAAAACGCAGATAATTTAACTCAAGCTCAAGAACATAAATTAGATTTAATTTGCCGAAAATTAGATTTAAAACCGGGAATGACCTTATTAGACATTGGTTGTGGTTGGGGTGGGCTTGCAGGCTATGCAGCCAAACATTTTGGTGTTTCTGTAACGGGAGTCACCATTTCTGTTGAACAGCAAAAACTGGCACAAGCTCGATGCCAAGGACTTGATGTAAATATTATTTTAGAAGATTATCGCGATTTACATGAAAAGTTTGATCGCATAGTTTCAGTGGGTATGTTTGAGCACGTAGGGCCCAAAAATTATGCTACTTATTTTGATGTGGTTCGTCGTAATTTAAAGGAAGAAGGTCTGTTTTTATTGCACACCATTGGCTCTAACCGCGATAAAGTGAATGTAGATAGTTGGATAAGCAAATATATATTTCCTAATGGATGTTTACCGTCTATTCAAAAAATTGCTCATGCAATGGACAGTAAATTTGTGATGGAAGATTGGCATAACTTTGGTGCTGATTACGATAAAACATTAATGGCATGGTATCAGCGTTTTTTAGCCTGTTGGCCAGATATTGAATCTAATTACACACCGCGTTTTAAACGTATGTTTAGCTATTATCTTAATGCCTGTGCGGGTGCATTTCGTGCCAGAGATATTCAGCTATGGCAAATCGTACTAAGCCCTAAAGGTCATATTGGCGGTTTACAAATTCCTCGTTAATTCTTCTTTTTATAAAAAGAGAAAAGCCAGTTTATCAATCAAACTGGCTTTTTCTTTTGTTCTGTTTTAAGAACAACAACATTAATTATTAATTATGTGAAGCTTGTTCTTCATTTTCAATTTGTTGTGCTGCTAATAATGCTTGTTGCTGTACTTGTTGCGCCATAACGCGCTCTACTGTATCGACAATCGCTTGAGTTTGAGGATCAAGTTCAATATTGACTTTATCACCAAGACGTTTGCGACCTAATGTCGTTCTATCACGCGTTTCAGGAATTAAATGTACACAAAAACGGTTATTAACCACATCGCCCACAGTTAGGCTTATTCCATCAATACCAATAAAACCTTTGTGTAAAATGTATTTCATTAATGCTTTATCAAAGATGCGAAACCAAATTTGTAAATTATTTTCTGATGTAATAATTTTGGCAACTTCAGCAGTTGTTACAATATGACCAGACATAACATGACCACCAATTTCATCACCATACTTAGCTGCACGTTCAATATTCACTTCAGAGCCAACTTTTAATTCACCAAGGTTAGTTAAACGTAATGTCTCTTTCACTAAATCAAAGCTAATATGTGTATCTTCAATTTTAGTGACTGTTAAACAGCAACCATTATTTGCAACAGAAGCACCTGTTTCTAAATTGCCGACTAGCTCTTTGGGTAATTCAATGACATGGGTACGAAAATCACCTTTATCTTCGATAGCAATAACCCGCCCTTTTCCCTGAACAATACCTGTAAACATCTTACATCTCCTTGGATCGATAAACTGGTAAACTCAATTTAGGCTTATGCTATAAAGGATAACATAGCTCGTATTAATACAAAGGAACAATTATCGTATTTATTCCTTGTCGATGATTGCCGTTAAATATAACGTAAAAACACCTAATAAATTATCAAAATCCTGTGTTTGAAAAGCTAAACTTCTTTCGTTGCTTATTAAACTTTTATCATTAGAATAAGCGGTCTTGAGGATCTCTTTACGTCATTTTAATAATACGACGTTTGTTCTCTTCCTTTCCTTTCGTTTTCTTATAATAAATAAAGGTGTATGCGTGCAGAAGTACATAAGAGAAGCGCGTAGCTTACTTGCTCTCGGTATCCCCGTTATCATCGCGCAATTTTCCCAGACAGCAATGGGTGTCGTTGATACTGTCATGGCGGGTGCTGTAAATGCCACAGAAATGTCGGCGGTGGCAGTAGGCACGTCTATTTGGTTACCAACGATTTTATTAGGCCAAGGTATATTAATGGCATTGACTCCAATCGTTGCTCAATTAAATGGTTCAGGACAACGAAAACATATTGCTAATCGCACACAGCAAGGTTTTTGGCTCGCCACTTTCTTATCAATCATGGTAATTGCTATTCTTTATAACAGCCGTTTTATTATTGAAGCGCAACATGATATAGAACCCGAATTAGCCGAAAAAGCCATTGGATTTATTCATGCCATTATGTGGGGTGCTCCAGGTTGCCTTTACTATCAGGTATTGAGAAGCCAATGTGAGGGATTATCTAAAACGAAACCCGGCATGATAATTGGTTTTATTGGCTTATTAATTAATATCCCTGTTAACTACGCCTTTATTTACGGCAAATTTGGTGCCCCACAATTAGGGGGGATTGGTTGTGGTGTTGCAACGGCCTCCGTTTTCTGGGCAATGTTCTTAATGATGCGTTATTACGTGCGTCGAGCGCCAACACAACGTGACGTTATGCCAAAGAAACGTTTAGTAAGCCCGGATTTCCATACAATAAAGCGTATTACATTTTTAGGATTACCTGTTGGCTTAGCCTTATTCTTTGAGGTAACTCTATTTGCCGTTGTTGCGTTATTAGTTTCACCTTTAGGCGTTACTGCGGTTGCCAGTCATCAAATAGCACTTAACTTTAGCTCACTGATGTTTATGTTCCCTCTTTCATTGGGAATAGCAGCAACCATCCGTGTCGGCCATAACTTAGGGCAACGCTCTACAGAGCAAGCGCGTATTTCAGCCATTACAGCGCTTGCTGTTGGACTAATGTTGGCAAGTTGTACCGCAATTTTCTCTATCATCTTCAGAGAAAAAATCGCGTTAATGTATAACGATAATATTGAAGTGGTGACATTAGCTTCTCATCTTATGTTATTCGCTGCACTTTATCAGTTATCAGATTCTGTGCAAGTTATTGGCTCAGGTGTATTACGAGGTTATAAAGATACCCGCTCTATCTTCTTTATTACTTTTATTGCCTACTGGGTAATTGGGCTACCTTCTGGTTATATATTAGGGCGTACTAATTACTTTGTTGAGGCGATGGGACCTGCTGGTTTCTGGATTGGCTTTATTTTAGGTTTAACTGCCTCAGCAATTATGATGGGTTCCCGTATTTGGTGGCTCCAACGCCAACCTGATGAAGTGGTGTTATTACGCTCAGAGCGTTAAACAGAAACGGTTATTTAGGCAAAGGAATGACACAAATATCAACAAATAGCTTTAAATACGAGCAGTTGAATATAAATTTGTGTTTTTCCTCTTGCCAGAATCGAATCATCTCGTTAATATTCGTCCCCGTTGTCACCCAATAGATAATGCGTCCATAGCTCAGTTGGTTAGAGCACCACCTTGACATGGTGGGGGTCGGTGGTTCGAGTCCACTTGGACGCACCATTTATTTTTCGACAACATCTCAATACAGTGCGTCCATAGCTCAGTTGGTTAGAGCACCACCTTGACATGGTGGGGGTCGGTGGTTCGAGTCCACTTGGACGCACCATTTCTCTTTCTCTATTTTCTTATTTTTACTCATCTTACCTACCCTACAAAACAATTAATTTAGCTTGCAATATTTTATTGCGCAACAAAGTGCTTAAAAAACAAGCAATCAGCGCCGTATTTTGATCACATCACTTAAATTTACCTTTTTTCGATTTTCTTCATAGAAATTAACCTCTATAATACGAAACATAATTTTGTTGAAAGGTTTCAGCGTATTGATTTACGGGCATCTTTAGAAAACAGAACAAATGAATCGTGATAGACTATAATGTAAGATGTCTGCCAACCTTTGATACAAAATAGTGACAAGATTTTTATGATGTTGCTGAACCATTAACATGTTGCGCAACTTATCCATTAGAGATGAGTTGTACACCCTGTTTTGCACCGTTGATACTGTTAATAGAAAACAGCGACATTAATCCTTATTCATCCATTACAATACAACCATTAAATAGACTGCCATGAAAAAGACAAAAATTGTTTGCACCATCGGACCAAAAACCGAATCTGAAGAAAAACTGAATCAATTACTGGACGCAGGCATGAACGTTATGCGTCTAAACTTCTCTCACGGTGACTATGAAGAGCATGGCAACCGTATCAAAAACCTGCGTAACATTTGCGCTAAAACAGGCAAAAAAGCCGCTATCTTATTAGATACTAAAGGCCCAGAAATTCGTACCATCAAATTAGAAGGTGGTAATGATGTCGCTTTAGTTGCTGGTCAAACTTTCACTTTCACCACAGACAAAACTGTTGTGGGTAATAAAGACCGCGTTGCTGTAACTTACGAGGGTTTTGCTAAAGACTTAACTGTTGGTAACACTGTTTTAGTTGATGATGGTCTTATCGGCATGAAAGTCACTGCTGTGACTGATAAAGAAGTTGTTTGTGAAGTTTTAAACAACGGTGACTTAGGTGAAAACAAAGGTGTTAACTTACCTGGCGTTTCTATCGGTTTACCTGCATTAGCTGAAAAAGATAAACAAGATCTTATCTTTGGTTGCGAGCAAGGCGTTGATTTCGTTGCTGCATCATTCATTCGTAAACGTTCTGACGTTGAAGAAATGCGTGCTCACTTAAATGCACACGGCGGCGAAAACATCATGATCATCTCAAAAATTGAAAACCAAGAAGGTTTAAACAATTTTGATGAGATCTTAGAAGCATCTGACGGTATCATGGTTGCTCGTGGCGACCTAGGTGTTGAGATCCCAGTTGAAGAAGTTATCTTCGCACAAAAAATGATGATCGAAAAATGTAACGCTGCACGTAAAGTGGTTATCACTGCAACGCAAATGTTAGATTCAATGATCAAAAACCCACGCCCTACTCGTGCTGAAGCGGGTGACGTTGCGAATGCTATCTTAGATGGTACTGATGCTGTTATGTTGTCAGGTGAAAGTGCAAAAGGTAAATACCCAGTAGAAGCTGTGACTATCATGGCTACTATCTGTGATCGTACAGACCGTATCATGCAATCTCGTCTTGATTACAAACAAACAGCTGCAAAATTACGCGTAACTGAAGCAGTTTGTCGCGGTGCGGTTGAAATGGCTGAAAACTTAGATGCGCCTCTGATTGTTGTAGCAACTTTCGGTGGTAAATCAGCGCGTTCTATCCGTAAATATTTCCCAACTGCACCAATCTTAGCATTAACAAACAACGAAGAAACAGCTCGTCAGTTACTGTTAGTTAAAGGTGTAACCACTCAATTAGTTAACGAAATCGCCTCTACTGATGACTTCTACCGTATTGGTAAAGAAGCTGCATTAGCAAGTGGTTTAGCGCATGCTGGTGAGCGTGTTGTTATGGTTACTGGTGCCCTGGTTGATAGCGGTACAACAAATACTTCATCTGTTCACGTTCTGTAATTTTACACAACGCGAAGATGTCAAACGCCACTCATTGAGTGGCGTTTTCTTTATCTATTTCTAAAAAAAATTTTTCTTTCTTATTTTTCGTCATTCTCTTTAGATTAATCCTCTTTCCTGTTTCTATCTCTTTTTTATCTTTTTATGGCTATTTATCAATCAGTTTAAGAGTAAATTACCAATGTTGAGTTGTGTGATTTTTAGTCAACAAACCGCTTTTCAGTGATTAGGATTTTTACTAATAATGAACTTTTGTGAGAAAGCACACATTTATTGTGCTGAAAATTTACAATATAAGTGTTATTTTTCCTATTGTTATAGGGAACGTAAGATACACTTATTAAGAATAAATCCAGCTTTTTCCTATATGTGTGCCATACTTATTAATGGTTTCATATAAATGCTACTTGTTCCTTTACACAAACTAATAATAGAGGTTGTAACTATGAAAGCGAAACTTGTACTAGGTGCGGTAATTCTGGCTTCAGGCTTATTAGCAGGTTGTTCTTCTAGTAATAATGCACAATTAGATCAAATCTCTTCTGATGTAAGCCGCCTGAATTCTCAAGTTCAACAACTAAGTAGTGATGTACAATCTGCTCGTGCTGAAGCGAAATCAGCTTACGACGAAGCAGCTCGTGCAAATCAGCGTTTAGATAACCAAGTCACTACTTATAAAAAGTAATTTGACTTACCAATAAGCTGAAACAGCTTTAGGTAAGCATTAATCACAAAGCCCTAACAATATGAACTGGGATCAATTCAAATGTTAGGGCTTTGTTTTATACATTATTAGGTTTTATATAAAATATATATTCTTTTAAATTGTCTTAAAGCTTGCCGAATCTCTCAATTTTATATTCTATTTTTTCTTTCGATATCTCTTTGTACGAATTTAATTCATATTTATAGATGTCATGCATATTTTTAAGTAATTCAATAAGTTTATCATTTTGAGTAGCCCCCTCAATATTTTCAATAATAAAATTATTAATAATTAATTCAAATATCCGTGTTTTTAATAAACTATTATGCCCAAAATTAATATTCTTCTGAAGAAATTTATCTGCCTGTTCATAAATCTGATACAGTGCTGCTAGCATTATATTGACTGATTCATCAGAATGACCTTTTGTGAGTGATAATTTTTTATCTGTTTGATTTAACAATTCATTTTTGACAGAACAGAATAATTCAGTCACGGTATTATCCAGCGTTTTATGGGTGAACCGAGTACTTATATGTTTATTATCATTCATTTTTTTTATATCTAATACTTCATAGCCATGATCTTTTTTTTGTGTTGAGATCCGCTGAATCAACTCACCACATATTTTTTTAGTATTCTGTTGTCTTTTCGTTTCACTTCCAGTGAAAAAAGTTGCTACACTATTTTTTAGTGTCGCAACTAAATTTGCCAATTGACTACATTTGTTTTCAACGTCAATAGTAATATGTTCAAAAATGTTAACGCTACGAGGAGGGGTATTATTTACGTCGCTTATCATAATATCTATTTCCTTATATCAATAGGAGAAGCTATTTATATTAAAGATAATAACGTTAATTTAATGTTAAAAATACGCCTTTTTACTCTATTAGTTTGTTTTAGACTTTAATCCTCACGTAAAAAACAGATGCCTTAAACATCTGTTTAATAAAATGTTGTATTAATATGCTGTCACATCCACCGGAATACCAGAGCGTCGAATAAGCTCTGAATCAGCTTTATCTTTATTAACCTTGCCACTTTCATACCAAGCATTAAATTGCTTTGTGAATGTAAGAGGCATGGTTTGCGGATCGTCATCTTCATTACGTGATAGTGGCTGATGAACTTCAATAAACTGTCTACCGTCTGCAGTTTCAGTAAATTTAATCGGTTTATTGATAACCTGAACTCGGCTCCCTTTAGGTACCACGTTAAATAAGGTCTCAATATCATTTGGGCGTAAACGAATACAGCCTGAACTCACTCTTAAACCAATACCAAAATCAGCATTAGTACCATGAATAAGGTATTCACCTCGACTATGTGCCAATCTTAAAGCATATGCCCCCATTGGATTTTCAGGGCCAGCAGGAACGACAGCCGGTAGCGTGATCCCTTTAGCTGCATAATTTTTGCGAATATTCGCCGTTGGTGTCCAAGTGGGATCTTTAATTAATTGAGAAATCGATGTCACCATCTCAGGTGTTTCTCGCCCTAATTGACCAATTCCAATAGGGTAAACATCAACAGTTCCACCCTCTTTTGGATAATAATAAAGACGCAATTCAGCAAGGTTGATAACAATGCCTTTATGTAGAGTATCAGGCAAAATCATCTGCAAAGGGATTGTTAAGGTTTTACCTGCATCAGGCAAAAGAGGATCAATACCAGGATTCGCTTCCATCATATTGAGCAATCCCACTTGGTATTCGGACGCAATAGCCTCTAATGAGCGTTTATCATCGGGAACTATATATGAAAAATTTTCACCAATAATACGCTGGCCATCAGCAGGTAGTAGATATTCTGTCGCATAAGATAAGTGACTACTCATCCCTAACAGCGATACCCCTAAGAGAGTTAACCATTTTTTCATCGTTTATCCCGTGTGTTAGAAATAAAATAAACTGACTATTATGATGATAACATTATCATTGTTATGCTTTCATATAATAAGTCAGTTTAGAACATTAATGCGGGATCAGGTAACATTTATGCTACAGCGTATTCTGAAAAACGCTTAATAAGTGTCGTAACCATCGCATGCAAACCTTGCGTGCGAGAAGGTGTTAAGTGGCTTTCTAGTGCTAATGATGAAAAGTAATGTTTGATATCTGTCTCTAATGCTTGTTCGATAGTTTTACCTTGAAATAAGATAATCACTAAGGCAACAAGGCCTTTTACAATACCTGCATCACTATCGCCAGCCAGCACTAACTGTTTATTCTCATTAAGAGAAACAGCGATCCAAACTTGGCTTTGGCAACCTTCAATAAAGTTAGCTGAAATACGTTGTTCATCCGTTAAAGGAGGAAGACGCTCACCTAACTCCATCATATAGAGATAACGTTGCTCCCAATCCTGACAACGAGAAAAATTGCGTAATAGCTTTGCTTCATCTGGCAAATTGGCAACTGCCATGAATAACCTCTTTTTTAATTTTTAACCTAATAACATCTCAACACGTAATAGCGCATTAACCAACGTATCGATATCATTTTTATTGGTATATAAACCGAGAGATGCACGACACATCGCAGGAACTTGGTAATAATCCATAATTGGCATCGCACAATGATGCCCTGTACGAATAGCAATGCCATAATTATCAAGGAATGCCCCAACATCATAAGCGTGATATTTGCCTAAATTAAACGCTATCACACCTTGTCGAGAATCATTGCCATAAAGCGTTAAGGATTTTACTTTTTGCAACTGCTCTTGGGCATACTTCATTATATGTCTTTCATACTCAGCAATATTATCCATGCCTATTTGTAAAAGATAATCTAATGCCGCACCTAAACCAATCATTCCCATTATGTTAGGTGTTCCTGCTTCAAAGCGCCAAGGCGCATCTGCGTAGGTAATATCGCCATTAATATGAACATGCTTTATCATTGCGCCGCCGCCTTCCCACGGCGGTAATTCATCCAGTATCGCTTTTTTGCCGTATAACAAACCAATACCTGTAGGCCCATAAAGTTTATGACCGCTACAAACAAAAAAGTCGCAATCAAGTTGTGAAACATTAATTGTTTGATGCATTGCACTTTGAGCACCATCAACCAATATATGTAATTCACCACCTTGCTCAATTGCATATTGACGAGCATCACGAATAATTTGAGCGACTGGATTCACTGTGCCTAATACATTTGATTGATGAGTGAGGCTGAGCAATTTGGTTCGCTCATCGATTAAGTGAGGCAATTGAGCAAAATCGAGCGTGCCGTCTTGTAATAGCGGTAATACACGAACATTAAAACCATACTGTTTTGCCAACATATACCACGGAACAATATTTGCGTGATGTTCCATTTCTGTGATGATGATATTGTCACCATCATTTAAAAATCGTTGGCTATAAACGTTCGCTATAAGGTTGATCCCTTCGGTTGTTCCTTTAACAAAAATTATCTCTTCTTCGCTATTGGCACCTAAAAAATCACAGGCTTTTTTACGGACATTTTCAACTAACGTTGTCGCATTTGCACTTAATGTGTGAATGCCACGGTGAACCGCGGCATATTGTGTTAAGGCAAATTGTTTTTCATGTTCAATGACGCAAGCCGGTTTCTGAGCACTTGCGGCACTATCGAGATAAACCAGAGGTTTTCCTTTCACTTGTTGTGAAAGAATTGGAAAATCATCTCGCACTTTTTCAATGGAATGCGTCATAATGCCTTATTTTATACCTCTAATAAGCGCTGATTAATTCTTTCTAATACCAGAGCTTTAATCACACTATTTTCTAGCGATTCAGTTAATTCAGCCGCAAATGCATGAATGATCATTTTACGGGCATCACTTAAGGAAATACCTCGTGAACGCAGATAAAATAGTTGCTCATCATCAATTCTTCCCACAGTAGCACCATGACTACACTTCACATCATCAGCATAAATCTCAAGCTGTGGTTTAGTATCGATTTGCGCTTTTTCACCCAGCAACAGATTGTTATTAGTCATTTGACCATCTGTTTTTAATGCTTGAGGTGTCACCGTGATCATACCGTTAAATACAGCTTTCCCTGCATCCATCGCAATACTTTTATGCAGTTGACGACTCTGGCAATTTTTCTCACCATGAACTAGCCATGTACGAGTATCTGCAATCTCTCCAGCTTTAGGTAATACAACGCTATTCATTGAAAGCTCTGTATTTTCACCCTTTAGTGCAGAACTCGTGTGATGACGACTAAGTTTAGCGCCTAATAAGAAAGCGTAACTGTTAACACGAGCATCACGGCCTATCGTCAGATCGTTATGGGCAAAATGCTGACTTACTCCATTTTCAAAACTTAATTTGATATGGTTAAAAGAGGCATTATCGCCAATCGTTGCGGTTAATCTTGCACCTGTAAAATGACGGTTTTCACTATCACTGCTGATATAGTGTTCTACCACTTGCATCTGAGTATTCGCACCGACATCAAGGTGAAAACGATAATTTGCACTATTTACCTCTGTGCTTTGATCACCTTGAGTAATATTGAGGATATAGAGTGGCTTATCCGCAATAACACCGTTTTTCAGGGTAATAAGCAATGGATGTGGCGCTAAACTTTCAACTAAATGCAGGAAGATTTCACCATTTACCGCTTTAGGTAATTCACTTTGATTATCAAGTAAAGTAACTTGATAAGGACCAAAATCTTTACTACTTTCTATCGGTGAAAATGTGCCATTCACCATAACAATACGGTAGCAATCAAAAGATAATGCATGTTTAGCCATTAAACTTTGTACATCAAAAGGTGGCAACTGTTGATAGCACTGGCTTAGTGTTTCTTCTAATGGCGTATAATGCCAATCTTCATGGCGGTAAGCAGGGAAACCTACTTTCTCAACTTGCAACCAATGATTACGAGCGTTGAGATTATCGTCACCTTTACGTTGATGATATAACGCTGAAAATACCTCTAGTGCTTGTTGATTACGCTGTTCAACTTGGCGCTGTTTTTCACGCTTTTCATTGAGGGTCAATAAGCCAGCCATAACCTTGTTCCTCCAATTTTTGCGCCAATGAAAAATCACCTGATTTAATGATTTTTCCCTGATAAAGCACATGCACAAAATCAGGTTTAATATAGTCAAGAATACGTTGGTAGTGTGTTACAACGATGAAAGCACGTTTACCATCACGTAAGCTATTAACACCATTAGAAACGATTTTTAATGCGTCTATATCAAGACCTGAGTCTGTTTCATCTAAAATACATAACTCAGGCTCTAACGCAGCCATTTGTAAAATATCATTACGTTTTTTCTCACCACCAGAAAATCCCACGTTAACAGAGCGTGTTAGCAAATCTTGTGGCATATCCAGTAATTTAATTTTATCTTCAATAAAATCTTCAAAATCAAAGCGATCTAACGGCTCTTGGCCACGATATTCTCTCACTGCATTTACAGAAGATTGTAAGAAAAACTGATTACTGACACCGGGTATTTCAACAGGATATTGAAATGCCATAAAGATGCCTTCACCTGCGCGATCTTCCGGTTCTAACTCTAATAAATCTTTATTTTTAAAGGTAATTGAACCTTCATCAACTTCATATTCATCACGACCAGCAAGCGTTGCAGATAGCGTACTTTTACCCGAGCCATTTGGTCCCATAATCGCGTGAACTTCACCTGCACGCACCTGCAAATCTAATCCTTTAAGGATCTCATTGCCTTCAACACTGACATGTAAATTTTTAATATCTAACATAATATATGCCTTCGGTATCTTTATACTCAGAATTTGGTTAATAGTTAACCGACGCTGTGCTCTAAGCTGATTGCTAATAATTTTTGTGCTTCTACAGCAAATTCCAGCGGTAATTCTGAGAACACATCTTTACAAAATCCGTTTACAATCATTGAGATTGCATCATCTTCGCTTAATCCACGCTGGCGACAATAGAACAACTGATCTTCACCAATACGTGATGTTGTTGCTTCGTGTTCAAGCTGTGCTGAGTTGTTCATTACCTCAACATAAGGGAAAGTATGCGCACCGCACTGTGTACCAATTAACATGGAATCACACTGGGTGAAGTTACGAGCATTTTGCGCACCAGGAAGTACTTTTACGAGCCCACGGTAACTGTTTTGACTTTTACCCGCAGAAATACCTTTAGAGATAATGGTTGATTTGGTATTTTTGCCGATATGGATCATCTTAGTCCCCGTATCTGCTTGTTGATTGCCATTGGTTAAAGCAACCGAGAAGAATTCAGCGCTGGAGTTGTCCCCTTTTAAAATCACACTTGGGTATTTCCATGTGATTGCAGAACCTGTTTCTGATTGCGTCCATGACATTTTGGCGTTTTCGCCTTCACAGATAGCGCGTTTAGTCACAAAGTTAAGGATACCGCCTTCACTATCGCCACCAGAGAACCAGTTTTGTACAGTAGAGTATTTTACTTCGGCATCTTTATGGATAATGACTTCAACCACAGCTGCATGAAGCTGATAGCTGTCTCGAACAGGTGCTGAACAACCTTCGATATAACTGACATAACTGCCTTCATCAGCAACCAGAATTGTTCGTTCGAATTGACCCGTTTGAGCCGCATTAATACGGAAATAAGTCGATAACTCCATTGGGCAACGAACCCCCTTGGGAATATAGACAAAGGTACCATCAGATGCGACCGCAGCATTCAGCGCAGCAAAGTAATTATCATGGCTTGAGACAACGGTGCCTAAATATTGGCGCACTAAATCAGGGTATTCTTGAATAGCCTCGCTAAATGAACAGAAAATAATGCCATGTTCAGCAAGCTCTTCACGATATGTTGTTGAAACAGAAACAGAGTCAAAAATGGCATCAACAGCAACAGCTTGCCCTTCTCTTACAGGCACTCCGAGTTGGTTAAAAGCATCTTCAACTTCTTTGGTTAAATAATCCTGTGCAGCTTGTTTATCGCTCGTAACAGCTTCATTTGTGCCACCAGCACAACTGCCGTTAGCACAACATGAACTACAAGATGGTGCTGAGTAATAGCTATAATCTTGATAATTAAGCGATGGATAATCTGCTTTTAGCCAATGTGGCTCTTCCATTTCTAACCAATGGCGATAAGCATCTAAACGAAATTCCAGCATCCACTCTGGTTCGTTTCTTTTTGCCGATATTGCACGTACAACCGCTTCATTTAATCCTTTTTCTAAGGTGTCGGTTGAGATATCGGTATAAAAACCTTCTTTATAGTGGTGATCGCTTAGCCATCCCTGAACTTCATCACCAATTTCAACATTGCTCTGAGACATAATCTGACTTCACTATGTTATACCCCGAAGCTCTCACCACATCCGCAGACGTTTTGAGCTTTAGGATTATTAAATTTAAACATTTGATTAAGTCCTTCACGAACATAATCAACAACCAACCCATCGATAAATGGCATTGCTTTTAATGAAACAAAGAGTTTTGCGCCATTATGTTCATAAACAAGATCATCATCATTTGGGGCAGTAGCGAGTTCAATAACATAACCATACCCTGTACAACCGGAGGGTTTGATACTTAAGGAAAGCCCTTGTTTTTCAGGGTTTTTCTCAACCAAATGGCAGATATGCTTTGCCGCATTATCCGTTAATACAATGCCTTGCCAAGCTGTGTCATTAAGAGAAAAAGTTTCAACGTTGTTTGTCATTTCTGACCTCATTTCGAAAGGAGATTGATATCTTTCCTGACACTAATGGTAATGATAACCCTTATCACTTCAACCATGTCTTTTGAAAGGATATTCCGTAAATGTGTATTTTTTGTTCTATTTTTGCGCTCATTTTGTTAACAATACATGTTAACGCAATGTAATATAACACTTTTATATTTTTTCATTCTAAAAAATAAAACTTTTAATTTTTCTTATATTTCGCACAATACGCACATAAGTTGCAAAATAAATACACTTTATATGTTATCACTGAAATTTAGAGAAAAAAGCATAAAAATGTGCTTTTACATCTCGCTTATTGAGCCTATTCACATTCATTTTTATGCTTTGATGAGGAATAAGATAGCACCACTGATATGATGACCTCTTATTGGTTTGTGTGCTCTTTGATGTTATTTATTAATAGTGATGGTTTGAATATATTTGTTTGTACATTCAAGAATTTGACTGTTTTTTTGTTTGTCCGATTGGCTATTGAAGTTGCTAATCAGTTGCAATTGCCATACTCGATTCGTTTTAAGATCAGTCGCTAAAATACCTTCATAACTCACGTTCTCTTTTGCATATTTCCCTTCAAAAAAGACATGTCGACTTTCCACATTTGGAATAGTTAATGGTTTTATCGATGTAGATATTTCATTCATACCATCTATGATGGCGATATTATCTACAATACCTTGCGCTCCTGCATCTACATCGTAACTCATTGCATCGATCATTTTAAAATAAACCAGACGAACTTCTGTCAAATCACAAATGGGTTCTGATTTATAAACCATCATTTCCGTTGTGACATCCTGAATATTATCTGGTAATGATTTAAAATAATTTTCAGTATCTTCTCTGCTCATGGAAAACGAAGTGGGATAAGCCATATTAAAACCAGAAACAGTTTGTACCGAAATATTACTTATATCATTACTCGTTTCAGAGGTAGAATTATTATCGCACCCACTGATTAATAAACCTGCAATTAATAATACTGTGGTGTTAAATTTAGAAATAGTAAACATTATTGATCGTCTTATCTTTTATTATGAAGATAATGATTATCATTAAAAATAAAATCTAAATAAAGAAGTAATTCTATTTTCTCTCTCTATTTTTATTTTTTGACATTATCTATAAACACAAAAAACGCACAAAGCGAGTATTTCACTCTGTGCGTTTGTCTTTTTTATTCTTTAAGAAATAACAGATGTCGTTAATCTAGAAATACACACTTGACGATCTTCATCATCAAAGATTTCTATTGACCAGACTTGGTGTGAACGTCCTAAATGAATCGGTTTGCATACACCTCTTACCTTGCCTTCTCTCGCTGAACGAATATGATTCGCATTGATTTCTAGCCCGACAATTTTTTGTTCACCTTCAGTACAAAGATAACCCGCAACAGAGCCCAATGTTTCAGCTAAAACAACAGAAGCACCACCATGTAAAAGCCCTAAAGGTTGCTTAGTGCGGTGATCAACTGGCATTGTTCCTTCAAGATAATCATCCCCGAGGCACGTTAATTCAATACCTAAATGGCTCATCATATTGTTTTGGCCAATATGATTAAGATGCTCGATTGTCGTTTCACGTTTCCATATCATGGCATAATCTCCAAAAGTGCCTGTAGTGGGTGTTTTAGCTCAATATTATCAATACGTTTTACTTGACTACGACACGAATATCCTGTGCTTAAGCAACGCATTGTTGGTAATGTTTTTAGTGCATTACCCCATGAGAGTTGGTAAATGCCCAACGAGTTTTCATAATTGTTCAGTTCATGTCCATAAGTACCTGCCATTCCACAACATCCAGTGCTCACAAATTCGAGTTGCTGCCCATAACGTTGGAAAATAGCCTGCCACTGTTTCATACTTTGTGGTAGTGCCGTCACTTCTGTACAATGCCCGAAAAGATACCATTTTTCAGCATCATCGCGAACTGCTATTGGCTCAGATACCAATTTACTTAGCCATTCATGAACAAGTTGAACATTAAAATCCCCACGCTTATCACCCAGTATTTCACGATATTCATCGCGATAACAAAGCACTAATGCAGGATCAACCCCTACCATAGGAATACCTAATTTTGCGACACGATTAAGCATGGTTGAGGTTTTTTGTGCCGTTTTACTAAATTGCTGTAAAAAACCTTTAATATGTTGCGCTTTCCCATTAGGTGAAAATGGTAGTAAAACAGGTTTAAATCCAATTTTTTCAATCAGTTTGATAAAATCGGCAACCACTTTTGCATCGTAATAACTGGTAAAGGGATCTTGTACCACCAGCACATAATGACTTCGTTGCTTTTCAGATAAACGCTCTAAGTCTTCTAGCGTCATATTTAACGCTTTGTGCCCAGCCAATTGCTGTCTTAATGTAGGCGATGACAGCAAAGGTAAATCGACCATTCCTATCGTGTGTTTACTTAATGACTGCACCAACGGTTGCTTCATAAAAAAGTTAAAGAATCCCGGTGCTTTCGCCATAATCGGCGTTGTTAATTCAACATTCGCGACAATATGATCTTTTAACGGGCGTAAATAACGCTGATGATAAAGTTCAGTAAACTTAGAACGAAACGATGGCACATCAATTTTAATCGGACATTGCGTTGAACAGGCTTTACAAGCCAAGCAACCATTCATAGCCGCTTTCACTTCATGAGAAAAGTCATATTCGCCACGTTTGGCTTTCCATGTATTACGTGTTTTCTCAATCAAACCTCTTAAACTAGGTTTATTATTTTCAAGGCTAGATTCAAGTTGTTTTGGGCTAACGCCTTGCTCTGTCAATAAGCGTAGCCACTCTCTTACAAGTGCAGCTCGTCCTTTAGGTGAATGAATGCGTTGTCCGCTGATTTTCATTGAAGGACACATTGGGCTTTTAGCATCAAAGTTAAAGCAAAGTCCATTACCATTACAATCCAGTGCACCTTTGAACTCTTGACGCACAGATAAAGGGATTGTGCGATCAAAAGTACCTCGTTTGATGGTATCGACTTGCTTCATGGGTTCATCGACCTCTAATGGAGGGCATATTTTCCCAGGATTCAGCCTATTTCGAGGATCGAACACCGTTTTGATTTGACGCAGTTCATGATAAAGCGTTTCACCGAAAAATTCGGGGCTGTATTGCGCTCTAAAGCCTTTTCCATGTTCCCCCCAGAGTAACCCACCATATTTGGCTGTTAACGTGACAATGTCGTCTGAGATAGATTTCATCAATAATTCTTGTTGTGGATCGCACATATCAAGAGCCGGTCTTACGTGCAACACCCCTGCATCAACATGTCCAAACATGCCATAATTGAGCTGATGATTATCAAGTAACGCTCTAAATTCGGTAATATAATCAGCAAGATGTTCTGGCGGCACACAAGTATCTTCTACGAAAGGAATTGGCTTTGCTTGTCCTTTGGCGTTACCTAATAAGCCAACCGCTTTTTTACGCATGGCATAAATACGGTTAATATCCGCCAAATCTTCACAGACTTGATAACCGATAACACCGCCCTGGCCCTCTTTCATTAATGAATCTAAGCGTTGGCATAATGATGCGACTTGTGATGCGATAAGGTTTTCATCATCGCCCGCAAATTCAACAATATTAAGTCCTTGCATATCTTTATCAGGTATATCTGTGATCAACTCTTTTACAGAGTGCCACACGATATCTTCACGGGCGAGATTTAATACTTTTGAATCAACCGTTTCAACAGAAAGCGCATTCGCTTTAACTAAAAAAGGGGCGTTGCGTAATGCTGAGTCAAACGAATCGTATTTTACATTGACTAAACTGCGCTGTTTGGGAATTGGCGTGATATCCAGTGTCGCCTCAGTAATAAAAGCTAGCGTTCCTTCAGAGCCTGTTAAAATTCTCGTTAAATCAAATCGTTTCATGTCATCACTAAAGACATGACGCAAATCATACCCTGTTAAAAAGCGATTTAATTTAGGGAATTTTTCAAGAATGAGCTTTCGTTGCTCTTTACAACGAGATAAAACAGTACGGTAAATTTTACCCATTGCAGAGCTTTCTTGGGCAATGTTTTCAGCTAGTACCGTATCCATAGCTCGTGTTTCAAGCAGCTCACCACCTAACAAAACCGCCCTAACACCAAGAACGTGATCAGAGGTTTTACCATAAACCATTGAACCTTGCCCTGATGCATCAGTGTTAATCATTCCACCTAATGTAGCGCGATTACTGGTAGATAGTTCTGGTGCGAAAAAAAAGCCATAAGGTTTTAAAAAGAGGTTTAACTCATCTTTTATCACCCCTGCTTCCACTTTTACCCAACGCTCTTGCGGGTTTATCTCGATAATACGCTTCATATAGCGAGATAAATCAACCACAATACCATCCGTTAACGCTTGCCCATTAGTACCTGTACCGCCCCCTCTAGGAGTCAGAGAGAGTGAATGAAATCGAGGTTCATCAACTAAGCGAGCAATAATAGTTACATCAGCGGTTGAGCGAGGAAAAACAACAGCCTGTGGCAATAACTGGTAAATACTATTATCTGTTGCCATAGTGAGTCTGTCAGCGTAACTGCTGGAGATATCACCGGTGAAACCGTTTTTTTGAAGAGTATCAAGAAATTCTGTTGTGAGTTCACTAACTTGCGGTGCTTGCGATATACGTGGGATCATTTGTTATAGCTCTTTAATCTAATAGTCCACATTGCTTAATTTTAGATGTTGAAATGTATGCTAAGAGGTACTTTGCCTCATTTTGTACTTTCAGACCGATACCTGTTCACCTTATCATACAATTCTGGCAAATTGCGTAGTGATATAAACAACGTGATATTTGCAATGTTTATTCATCTGCTTCTAGCATTTTTATTCGTGTAGGGATTTAAAACCATGGAAAAACCGCAGATCCATACAGATATACCCAAAGTTTTATTCACTGTTCTTTTTATTTCTTTTTTTATTATCGCCAGTTTTTGGATCCTAAATCCCTTTATTGTGGGTTTTATTTGGGCTGGAATGATTGTTGTTGCAACGTGGCCTTTACTTCTTATTATTGAAAAGCGGGTAAAATATCGTTGGCTATCAACCATGATAATGATGATTTTGATATTACTGATCTTCGTTATCCCTATTATCTTATTAATCAGTAGTGTTATTGATAATAGTGCGCCTTTAATAGAATTAGCAAAATCACCTTCGAGTATTCAGCCACCTCAACTATTATGGCTTAACGATATCCCAATGATAGGGAGCAAGCTTTATGATACATGGCATTCTATCCTTGTCTCTGGCGGTAACGCGTTAATCTCAAAAATCCAACCTTATGTCGGACAAGCTGCAAACTGGTTTTTTGCTCAAGCATTAAATATTGGTCGATTTGCCTTACATTTGGGTGTGATGTTGTTATTTTCCGGCTTACTGTTTTTACAAGGTGAAAATGTCGTATCTTGGTTACGCCATTTTGCCATTCGTTTAGCTGGTCAGCGTGGTGATGCCGCAATCTTACTTGCATCCATGTCTATTCGCGCTGTCGCATTAGGCGTGGTTTTAACCGCCTTAATTCAAGCGATTGTTGGTGGTATCGGTCTCGCAGTGTCTGGCGTACCTTATGCTACGGTATTAACCGTTATTATGTTTATTTGCTGCCTTGCTCAAATAGGTCCTTTATTAGTATTGATCCCTTCCATTTTATGGCTATTTTGGACAGGTGATACCACTTGGGGCATTGTTATGGTGATTTGGGGTGGCGCGGTTGCGACAATGGATGGTGTATTACGACCTTATTTAATCAAGATGGGCGCTGATTTGCCTATGGTATTAATTCTTACTGGTGTTATTGGTGGGATTTTAACATTAGGTATGATTGGGTTATTTATTGGTCCTGTTGTTCTTGCTGTTGCACATAGCTTATTAAATGCATGGATTAATGAAGTACCAAAACCTAATCCTGATTTAACTGAAACAGTAGAATTTATGAATAAAAACTTTATCGAAAAAGAATAAATAATAATGGAGCATGTAAGTGTAGCTACTTACATGCTCTAAAAATAACAGAGTAAGGTTTAATAAAGATTATCAATTTAGGAATAAATCATTATATTTTTATATTCAAACTTACAATTTGAAACAAATTACATTTTTTTAAACCTGTTTGTTACCAGCAAGTTATATTCACTTTCAAATAAGCCTATATTCTTTTTATTGAGATAATTCTTAGAGCATAATTAACGCATTTCTCTTAATATAAATATCAACGAAACAAATGTTTCATCGAATTAATAATTTCGCCTTTCATATTAATAGATTAATTGGCGAGATTAAAGAATATAAAATATTGCTGTGTGTAGTCTTTGCCTGTCAGCCCATGATAGGCTTTTTTTTTGCCTATTATTTAATAATTGTATAAAAAAAGCTCACATTATATTGTGAGCTTTTATTTATAGCGATGATATTAATTCTATTGTGCTAATTTTACCCAAGTTTTAATTACGGTATCTGGGTTTAAAGATAAACTATCAATTCCCTCTTCCATTAGCCATTGTGCGAAATCTTCATGATCAGAAGGTCCCTGACCACAAATACCCACATATTTTCCATTACGTTTAGCGGCTTGGATCGCCATTGATAACAATGCTTTCACTGCATCATTGCGTTCATCAAACAGTGCAGAAACCACACCTGAATCTCGGTCAAGACCTAATGTTAATTGGGTCATATCGTTAGAGCCGATAGAGAAACCATCAAAGTGTTCTAAGAATTTATCTGCTAATAAGGCATTTGATGGAATTTCACACATCATAATGACTTTTAAGCCATTCTCACCACGTTTCAAACCATTTGCCGCTAATTCGTCAATAACTTCTTCAGCTTGGCGTACAGTACGAACAAATGGGATCATAACTTCAACGTTTTCTAAGCCCATATCATTACGAACACGTTTTACCGCCTCACACTCAAGCGAGAAACAGCGACGAAAATCGTCAGAAACATAACGGCCCGCACCACGGAATCCTAACATTGGGTTTTCTTCATCTGGCTCATAACGATCGCCACCTACTAAATTGGCATATTCGTTAGATTTAAAGTCAGATAAACGAACAATAACGCGTTTAGGCCAGAATGCCGCTGCTAATGTTGCAATCCCTTCCGTTAATTTACTAATGTAATACTCAACTGGAGATTCATAGCCTGCCATCATTTCATTGATTTCAGCTTTCAGTGCTTCAGTTTGGTCGTCATACTCTAGTAATGCGCGAGGATGCACACCAATCATGCGGTTAATAATAAATTCTAAACGCGCAAGACCGACACCATCATTTGGTAAGCCTGCAAAATCAAATGCACGATCAGGATTGCCGACGTTCATCATGATTTTGAGCCCTAATTCAGGCATATTATCGATTGCGGAGCTCTGAATAGAGAAATCCAGTTTTCCATCGTAAACAAATCCTGTATCACCTTCAGCACAAGAAACAGTTACAACTTGTCCTTCCGCAATACATTCTGTTGCATCACCACAACCTACAACAGCTGGAATACCTAATTCACGAGCAATAATAGCTGCGTGACAAGTTCTACCACCACGATTAGTTACAATCGCAGAAGCTTTCTTCATGATAGGTTCCCAATCTGGGTCTGTCATGTCAGTGACCAACACATCACCCGCTTCAATTCTATCCATTTCACTTAAGTTATGGATAACTTTGACGGCACCCGTACCAATACGATGACCAATAGCACGGCCTTCAATAATAACAGAGCCACTTTCATTTAATTGATAGCGTTCCATCACTTGTTGGTTAGAGCGAACTGTTTCTGGGCGAGCCTGAACAATGTATAAACGACCATTATGTCCATCTTTAGCCCACTCGATATCCATTGGACGACCATAATGACGTTCAATCAATACAGCTTGTTTAGCCAGCTCTTGAACTTCATGATCAGTTAAAGAGAAACGATTGCGCAGTGACTCTGGCGTATCTTCGATACGGACTTGTTTACCATGTTCAACGCTGTCTGCGTAAACCATTTGGATCTTTTTAGAGCCAAGATTACGACGAACAATAGAAGGTAGACCTTTTGCTAAAGTTGGCTTGTGCACATAAAACTCATCTGGGTTAACAGCACCCTGTACAACCATTTCACCTAAACCATAAGCTGATGTAATAAAGACAACTTGATCAAAGCCAGATTCAGTATCGATGGTAAACATCACACCTGAAGAAGCGAGATCAGAACGCACCATACGTTGAACGCCAGCAGATAATGCAACACCACGGTGATCATAACCTTGGTGAACACGATAAGAGATTGCGCGATCGTTAAATAACGAGGCAAATACGTGTTTGATTGCAACGAGTATGGCATCAATACCTTGAACGTTTAAAAACGTCTCTTGTTGACCGGCAAAAGAAGCATCAGGCATATCTTCTGCAGTCGCAGATGAACGAACGGCAAATGAAGCTTCAGATTCACCTTCACTTAATGTGAGATAAGCATCGCGAATATCTTTTTCAAACTGAGGCGTAAAAGGTGTATCAATTACCCACTGGCGAATTTGATTACCTGCTTGAGCCAGTTGATTAACATCATCAACATCAACGCTATCAAGTAATTCATAAATACGCTGATTGATACCGCTCTGTTCCAGAAAATCATTAAACGCTTGCGCTGTGGTAGCAAACCCATTAGGAACAGAAACACCCAGTTCCGCTAGGTTTGTGATCATTTCACCGAGGGAAGCATTTTTCCCACCAACACGATCAACGTCATTCATACCTAATTGGTTATACCAAAGCACATTGCACGGGGTGAGGCTATTGCTGGACATTGAGAACAATCCTTTTTTAAACAATTATGAGAGAGAGAAAAAAAGAAAAACCCGCTGTCAAAACGACAACGTAAATAAGCGTATCACAATGTGATGCTGAATATAGAAAGGTGAATCGATCAACCAGAAAACTTTATTTTTTTATCCTTTATAATCACTAAAAATGCTTTAGATAATATTGTTTGATTTGCTAATTCAGCTAAAAAAGGTGAGCGTTATGATATTAAGCTTGAATTCTATTAATTGTGATAATAATGAACCCATTGATAGAACAGTCTTTTTTATCTCTGATGGTACAGCAATTACGGCAGAAGTATTAGGCCATGCGGTACTTTCTCAATTTCCATTAAAAATGAAAAGTTATACATTACCTTTCGTTTCTACTGTAGAAAGAGCTGAAGAAATAAAACAGAAAATCTCTGAAATTTATAAAAAGAGTGGTGCTAAGCCTCTCGTTTTTTATTCTATTATCAGCCCTGAAGTTAAACAGATAATAAATAGTAGTGAAGGTTTTTGTCAGGATATTGTGCAATCTCTCGTAATACCACTTGAAAAAGAAGTGGGGATCAAGGCATCGCCAAAATTAAACAAAACCCACGGATTAACTGAAAAAAACCTTAGCAAATATGATGCTCGTATTGCTGCAATCGAATACACCCTTTCCCATGATGATGGCATATCTTTACGAAATCTCGACCAAGCTCAAGTAATCTTAATTGGTGTTTCTCGTTGTGGAAAAACGCCCACCAGCCTCTATTTAGCGATGCAATTTGGTATTCAAGCGGCTAACTATCCATTTACTGCAGATGATATGGATTTCCTAAAACTACCTGCGGAATTAAAAGAATATCAGCATAAATTATTTGGCTTAACCATTGCACCAGAACGTCTTGCTGCTATCCGAGGTGAACGTCGTGAAAATAGCCGTTATGCATCAATTCGCCAATGTAGAATCGAATTAGCTGAAGTTGAAGCCCTTTTTAGAAAAAACAATATTCCTTATCTCAACACCACAAATTATTCTGTTGAAGAAATTTCAACCAAGGTAATTGATTCTATGGGATTAACGAGAAGAATGTTTTAACTCTTTCTGGCGACTTTTTTATTCGTTTTTCTCTGTGAACGCTGTTGAAATTAGCTGAATTTCGTTTATTGTGATCTTAATCACTGGGTAGACTTACCCTGTATATTTATTGAGATGAATTATGTTAAAGACTGACGAACTACGGACTAAGGTGCTAGACAGTCTGGTAACACCAGAAACCTTAGCAAAAGAGTTCCCCATTTCTGATGAGATAACCCAAAATATCACATCAGCACGTAAACGAATTGAAGCGATCCTTACCGGCGAAGACAAACGACTATTAGTGATTGTAGGGCCTTGTTCTATTCATGATCCTAAAGCCGCGAAAGAGTACGCCACTAAGCTTAATCAGCTAAAAGAGCTTTATCATGAGCGCTTAGAAATCGTCATGAGAACCTACTTTGAAAAACCACGTACGGTCATTGGCTGGAAAGGCTTAATCTCTGATCCTTACCTTGATAACTCTTGCAATGTCAACGAAGGTCTTCGCCTTGCGAGAAAGCTATTAATTGAAATAAATGCGTTAGGTTTGCCCACTGCAACTGAATTTCTCGATATGGTTACAGGCCAATATATTGCAGATTTAATTAGTTGGGGCGCCATTGGTGCAAGAACAACTGAAAGCCAAGTTCATCGTGAAATGGCTTCTGCACTCTCTTGCCCTGTGGGATTCAAAAATGGCACCGATGGTAATACCCGTATTGCTATTGATGCTATTCGCGCTTCTCGTGTAGGTCATACTTTCTTATCACCTGATAAAAATGGCCGTATGACGATTTACCAAACCAGTGGTAATCCTTATGGTCATATTATTATGCGTGGAGGTAAAAAGCCGAATTATCACGCAAGCGATATCGCTGACGCGGTTGATGCACTAAAACAAGTGGATTTACCAGAGTATCTTATTATCGATTTTAGTCATGGCAACTGTGAAAAAATTCATCGTCGCCAATTAGAAGTAGCCAGAAATGTTAGTCAGCAAATTAAAGATGGCTCACAAGCGATCGTAGGTGTGATGGCTGAGAGCTTTTTACAAGAAGGATCACAAAAAGTCGTAGAAAATAAACCGCTTAATTATGGGCAATCGATCACTGATCCTTGTTTAAGTTGGAATGATACAGAACAACTTCTTGAATTATTAGCACAAGCCGTTGAGAGTCGATTTCAATAAGCTTATTTATTAAGGGGTAATCTTTACCCCTTTTATCTTGTTTTCTATTTTCATCCAAACTCCCCCCTTTATTGACATTATATTTTGAGAAAAATATAAGTCTCTTTTATTCCATTGTTTTAATTTTCATCGTATAGCGTTTAGTTATTCACAATATGACTTAAATTTACCTGTTTACGTTAAAAAAAGCTTGTCTAAATACTTTTGTTAACGATAATGATTATCATAATGATAACGCTTATTACTCTTAATGCATTATGAATAAAAAAGCTAATAATTTGGATAGTTCTTTAACTAAACAGAATTCTCATTCTTCAATAATTCAATCAATCAATAGCATTGAGTTATTGGGTAAAGATGGCGTGGTTTACATTCAACACAACGGAGAGTTGTATCAACTGCGTCAAACAAAGACGGGAAAATTAATCCTGACTAAATAATCATTTTTGACAATAAATTGCAAGCCACCTACTCCCTCAGCTAGGCAGCCAGCTAAATAACTCCATATACAAGGACTTTTTATGGACATTTATGGTATGTGTATGCTGAAAAAACATTTCAAATATTCAGGTATAGCGACAGCTCTTTGCTTGTTGTACACCCCTATTGCCTCTGCACAATCAGACAATACAGAGATGGACTCTCTCACGGTTGTTGGTCATTCCATTGATAAAACAACTCACGACTTTCATTCCATTCTTGATAATTCGACACCTCAAGCACAAACTGCATCAACCACTGGTGAAATGCTAAATAAAGTGGCTGGTGCAACTCTATCAGGAACAGGTGTTACGAATGGCGCGAACATCCTTATGCGTGGCTATGATCAAAAAGGCGTTAAGATCTTAGTCGATGGTATCGAGCAACCTTTAGAAAATACGATCAACAATTTAGGTGGTATTTTTCTCGATCCTTCATTAGTTAAACGTATAGATATAAAACATGGCTCATCCCCTGTATTACACGGTAATGGGGCAATGGGCGGTGTTGTTTCATTTCAAACGCTTGATCCTCGTAACTTATTAAAAATAGATGAAAAACTCAGTACTAAATTATTTACCTCGCTTTCATCCGCAGATAGACATTTCACTTATGGAGGGATTATTGCGGGACGACACGATATTGCTGAAGGTTTATTTGCCTACAGTCAGCGTCAACGAGGTCCTATTCACTTAGCTAATGGTAAAAAACTCGAAAATCACGAACATATTAATAACTTTTTTGCTAAAGCCTATCTCTATCCAACAGAAAATCAGACCCTTATTTTTTCAGCACGACACTATGAAAATAAAGGCACTCAGCGAGAAGTTTTACATCGCATGGGTGGGTTTGGTAAGAATGAAAGTAACCAAGTAGAACGCAAATCTGAACAGAAAAATTATTCTGTCACCTATCATTATGAGCCTGAAACACAAAGTTGGGTTAATTTAACCAATCATTTGTATTACTCACAATTCAATATTAATCAAATATTTTTAACCGATACTTCCCTTTCTGATTATCAACGTAGAAAAGATCAACAAGGGAAAATAGGTAGAAATGAAGATCGGACACAATTAACTTATGGGCTAAAAATTGAGAATAGCTCTCAATTTTCCTATTCAGATATATTAAATCAAAAAATTATTTTAGGTTCAGAAGCTTATCAACAAAAAATGGTTTCTAACCAAGCAGCAAAAAATTTTCCTCTCGCAAAAATGGTTTATGTTGCTGGTTGGATGGAAAGTCAGCTCTCGACACCACATTTACCTTTAGCATTAACAACCGGTTTGCGTTATCACTATTATAAAAATAAACCTCAAAGTGAGTTAAATTCACTTTTAGAGGATTTTAACCAACATAAACCCGATTTTCATCAAACAAGTGAAGGTGATATTAGTAAAAATATTGCTCTAACCTTTACACCAACACAATGGCTACAACTCTATACCTCATATTCAACCAATATGAGAGTGCCAACGCTAAATGAAATGTTTAACGACTCTCTTCATTTTGAAATACCCGCTGTTTTTGGTCGTACTACAAAAGGATTTTGGATCCCAAATCCTAATCTTAGCCCTGAAAAAAATCGTACTTGGGAATATGGTGGAAAACTGACTTTTTCACACTTATTAGCATCTGATGATGAATTTTCTCTAAATGCAACTTATTTTGATACGAAAGCGATAGACTATATTACGTATGATATTTGGAATGCTCGTGTATTAACGAAAAAACTTCATCTACAAGCTATTAATATTCCTCAAGCACTTATCGACGGTATTGATCTCGGCTTACGCTATTCACATCCATTAATTTCTATTGGGTTAGGCTATAACCGTACTCGAACCCTTGAATTAACTACACATGAAACCATTTCGCCTGTTCGCCCTGAAATACTCACAACTTTTATTCAACTTCCTATTGCTAAAACTTCCTTCTCATTAGGGTGGTCAGGAAAATTTGCCAGTGCAACTGAAAATAAAGGCACACATAAAGGAAGAGCGCCTCACGTAAAAGGCAAAACAACAAATCGAATGCAAGAGCTTATTGCTCAATATCCGGGCTATGGCATTCACGATTTCTCAATCAGTTATCAATCTCAAAACAATAAAAATATTCAAGCTGCATTGGTATTCGCTAATGCCTTTAATCGAGAATATTTCTCGGCATTAGGTGTGCCACAAGAAGGCAGAAATATCAAAATGTCCGTCAGTTATCGCTGGTAGATGAGGAGCAATGATTTACATAACAAAGGGCTGTTTAACAGCCCATTAAATTACGGAGATCCATCTGCATGTCTCAGTCATCTTTATTGATTAAATTTAGTTTGTTGGCTGTTGCCGTCTCTTCTGCCTGTGTGTCTGCGCAAGAGAAAACACAAACTAATGAGGGAAGAAAATCAGAGGTACTTACTGTTTATGCGACAGGTAATGAACGCGACAGCTTTACATTACCCATGATGTCAACGGTTATAAAAAATAACAATGCGTTGTCAGAAACCGCAGGAAGTGCTTCTGAATTACTTCGTCATGTACCCGGAATTTCTATTTCGGGTGCAGGTCGTACTAATGGTGAAACCATCAGTATGCGTGGATACAGTAAAAATGGAATACTGACACTTGTAGATGGCGTGCGCCAAGGAACAGACACTGGTCATATCGACAGTATTTTTGTCGATCCTTTACTTATAAAACAAGTTGAAGTTATCCGTGGCCCTTCTGCTCTTTTATATGGTAGTGGAGCTCTTGGCGGTGTTATCGCTTACGATACTGTAAATGCAAGCGATCTACTTTCAAAAAACGAACAAGGTGGCGTGCGTGTTACTGGTCTTGGTAATACCGCTCAACATAGCCAAGGTTTAGGTGTTACTGCTTTTGGTAGACACGATAACCTTGATGGAGTTGTTGCATTATCAGCTCGCGACAAAGGCGATACCCGCTATGGTGGTGGTTATCGTGCTCAAAATGACGAAACCATTATTAATCTTCTTTCTAAAGGGCGCTGGTTAATTGATGATAGCAACACGTTAAGTGGACAATTCCGCTATTATCATAACAATACAAATCAACCCAAAAACCCTCAAGTTCCCTCAAACCCTACACTTGCAAATGTAGAAACAGATCGCACCACGACACAAAAAGATGTTCAGCTAACCTATCAATTTGATCCTTCAGATTCACAATGGATTAATTTGAAAACACAGGCTTACTACAATGAAGTAGATATCAATGCCAAAACGATACAAAAAGGATTTGAAGGTCGAGAACAAAAAACCTATGGCGTGAAACTCGAAAACCGCTCACAAGTAGGTACATACAGCTTTGCATCACATGGACTGACTTATGGTGGCGAAGTTTATAAGCAAAAACAATCACCAAGCCAAAATGCAGAAAGCTTCCCACAAGCCGATATCCGCTTTATGTCAGGTTGGGTACAAGATGAAGTCACTCTACGTGATTTGCCTGTCTCCTTAATTTTAGGAACGCGTTTTGACAAATATAAAAGTCAAAACGATCGTTATGATGATATTACTGCGGATAAATGGTCATCAAAAGGAGCTATCAGTATTACACCAACTGATTGGTCGATGCTTTATACCTCTTACTCACAGGCGTTTAGAGCACCAACTTTAGGTGAGATGTATAATGATGCAAAACATTTTGATGCACCTTTCCCCGGTGCACCAACAAACTATTGGCGTCCAAATCCTAATTTAAAGCCCGAAACCAATTCAACAACTGAATACGGATTCGGTTTTCAATTCGACGACTTATTATCTAATAATGATAATCTGAAAATTAAAGCAGCCCATTTCAATACTCGCGCAAAAGATTATATTGATGCAGATGTTGCTATTTTTCAGGGATATACACAATCAACAAATATTTCAAGGGCAACTATTTGGGGATGGGATGTTTCTATGAGCTACCAATCAAAATTCTTTAATTGGGATTTAGCCTACAACCATACCAAAGGAAAAGATAATGCGACTAATGCCTCAATTACCTCAATTGAGCCAGATACATTAACCAGCCGCTTTGATGTTCCAGTACCAAAAACTGATTTTTCTGTGGGTTGGGTCGGTCAATTTACCAAAAAAACGGACTTTACCAACCATGACCGTTTTAATCGCCCAACTAATCGCCAACAAGCGGGTTATGGCGTTAATGATTTTTACCTTCGTTATGAAGGTGATGCCTCATTAAAGGGGCTAACAACCTCATTTGTACTGAGTAACGCATTTGATAAAACTTATTATTCTTCTGCAGGTATTCCTCAAGAAGGCCGAAATGCAAAAGTACTTGTGAGTTATCAATGGTAATTAACAATAAAATCAACGATAGATACAATAGGAGTTTCTGTGAATAAACCTCTTTATGAGAGCTACCTGCAAGCAAAAGCGGATAAAAAAGCACCTTACGCCCGTGATCTCGCTTCTTACTTAAATGTCAGTGAAGCTGAACTCACTCACGCTCGTGTAGGCCATGATACAAAACGCCTACGCAATGATGTACAAGAATTATTAAAAGCATTAAGTAAAGTAGGTGAAGTCAAAGCCATTACTCGTAACGATATCGCCGTTCACGAACATCTTGGTGAATACATAAATGCCCGTTTTAGCGATCACGCTGGTTTAATTTTAAATCCACGTGCAATGGATTTACGCTTTTTCTTCGCTTACTGGTCAAGCATTTTTGCACTTACTGAAGAGACATCAAAAGGGACGCGTTATAGTATTCAGTTCTTTGATATACATGGTGATGCATTACATAAAGTCTATGCGACAGATAACACAAATATGGATGAATGGGATGCACTTATTCAATCATTCTTATTGGAAGAAAACCCGGCTCTCGATATCACACCTGTTGAACCATACTCAAACACACCTGTTAGTAATGAATTAGCAGAACAACTTGAACAACAATGGCGTTCAATGACTGATGTTCACCAATTCTTTAAATTACTAAAAGAAAATAACTTAAGTCGTCAACAAGCATTCAAAGCTGTTCCTGATGATCTTGCTTATCAAGTCGATAACAACGCCCTGAAAACCTTGTTAGAACTCGCCAAAGAAGCACAAAACGAGATCATGATATTTGTCGGTAGCCGTGGCTGTGTACAAATTTTCACAGGCCAAATTGACCGCCTAGTCCCTCATCAATTTGAAAATAGCGAACAAGTTTGGATCAATGTTTTCAATCCTGCTTTTACTCTTCATTTAATTGAAAGTGAAATTGCAGAAAGTTGGGTAACACGCAAACCAACTCAAGATGGGTTTGTTACTAGCCTTGAGATCTTTGATAGCAAGGGGCAGCAAATTGCTCAACTCTATGGACAGCGTACTGAAGGCACTGCCGAGCAACAACAATGGCGTGAACAAGTGAATACTCTCACTAAAATCGCCTAATCGGAGAATGATTTAATGAAAAAATGGCTTCTTTTGATCCTGTGTAGCGTAATGTCGTTCATCACTTCAGCTAATGAACGTATCGTTACTATTGGTGGTGATATTACAGAAATTGTTTTCGCATTGGGTGCAGGCGAGCAAATTATTGCAAGAGACAGCACCAGCTTAGTTCCTGAACAAGTGAAAATGCTTCCTGATGTAGGTTATATGCGAATGCTAAACCCTGAAGGGATCTTATCTGTCAAACCAACCTTGATCATTACCAGCGAATTAGCTCGCCCTTCTTTGGCATTACGCCGCATTAAAGAAGCCGGAGTCGCTGTAAAAACCATTACAGGTACACATTCATTAGAAGCCATTAATGAAAAAATAGACACTATTGCGACTGTTTTAAATAAAGAGCAAGAAGGCAATCAACTAAAAGAGAAACTCGCCCTCTCTATCAAGCAAATTTCAACCACTCCTATCGATAAGAAAATCATTTATATCATGAGTCATGGTGGTGTTATTCCAATGGCAGCGGGTCAAGATACTGCTGCAGATACCATTATTTCACTGGTTGGTGGTAAAAATGCTATGCAAGGATTTACAAGCTATCGCCCACTTTCTCAAGAAGGTGTTATTGCAAGCCAACCTGATATTTTGCTTGTAACCAAAGAAGGTATTAAAGGCATTGGCGGAATTGAGAAACTATGGGAATTACCTGGCATAAAATACACACCTGCGGGTAAAAATAAGCATTATGTTGTTGTTGATGACATGGGATTATTAGGCTTTACCCTTTCAACACCAGAAGTCATGCATCAAATTCGTCAAGCGTTGGAGCAATAATGTCTCGTTTTCGTTCACCGTGGATGAGTATTTTAGTTTTACTCTTTTTACTCACCACAGTTACATTAATTTCTGTGAATAGCGGAGCATTAGCCCTTTCGTTTCATACATTATGGAATAGCTCTTTTGATGACATGGAATGGCAAATTTGGCTAGATATCCGTTTACCTCGCGTATTATTAGCCATTCTTGTTGGAGGCGCTTTAGCAATATCCGGCGCGATAATGCAGGGATTATTTAGAAATTCGTTAGCTGATCCCGGTTTATTGGGTATTAGTAGCGGTGCAGCACTAATGGTTGCCATCGTTATTATTCTACCGTTCTCTTTTTCGCCAGCCTTTGCATTCTATAGCCATATTGTCGCCGCCTTTGTTGGCGGTTTAATTGTGGCTATGATTATTTTCTCATTACATCAATTGAGTGATGGTAATTTAGCGCGGTTATTGCTTGCCGGTATCGCTATCAATGCGCTTTGTATGTCCTTTATTGGTGTATTAAGTTACATCAGTACTGACCAACAATTACGCCAATTCTCACTTTGGATGATGGGTTCATTAAGCCAGATTGACTGGAAAACCTTATCTATTGCTACCCTTGTGATCATTCCCGTCAGTATTTTGGCATGTTGGCAAAGCCATAAATTAAATCTATTACAACTGGGTGATGAAGAGGCACATTACTTAGGGCTAAATGTAAGAAGAACCAAGTTTATTTTGTTACTTCTTAGCGCCATCCTAATTGGTTGTGCTGTTGCACTGAGTGGTGTTATTGGATTTATTGGACTTGTGGTTCCACACCTTATTCGCATGCGTATTGGTAGTAATCATGTATGGTTATTACCTGCCACCATTTTGGGTGGTGCAACACTATTACTCGCCGCTGACACATTATCACGAACATTAGTATCTCCAGCTGAAATCCCTGTCGGGCTCATTACAGGATTAATTGGTGGCCCTTATTTCCTTTGGCTTATCTTACGACAACCCGCAGGAAGAATGTCATGATTGAAAAACAAAACACGCCATTGCTCTATGGAAATAATTTAACTTATCAAATTGGCAACAAGACCATTATTGATGATGTGTCACTTTCACTTAATGCTGGGGAATTAGTTACCATTATTGGTCCCAATGGGGCAGGAAAATCATCGCTATTACGCTTATTAACAGGCTATACAACACCAACACAAGGTCAGTGTTATTTTAAACAAAAAACCTATTCACAATGGAATAGCCAACAATTAGCGCAAAACCGTGCCGTTATGCGACAAAACAGTCAGCTTTCATTTTCATTTTCAGTAGAAGAAGTGGTTGCTATGGGAAGAACGCCTCATGGACAACAACATAAAAAAATTGCAATTGAGACTGCGCTGCTACAAACGGATTGTTTAAAATTTAAGGATAGAGACTATCGCCAATTATCGGGCGGTGAGCAACAGCGAGTACAGCTTGCTAGAGTTTTAGCGCAATTATGGCACCCTATGCCACAAGAAGCTGTCTTATTCCTTGATGAGCCAACCTCCGCACTTGATCTTTATCACCAGCAACATAGCTTACGTTTATTAAAGCAATTAGCAAAAACACAAAATCTTATGGTGTGCTGTGTTTTGCATGATCTTAATTTGGCGTCTCTTTATGCTGATAGAATTTTATTACTGCATAAAGGAAAGTTAGTTTGTGAAGGTACACCACACAGTGTACTCACAACAGAGAATATTCAAAAATGGTATGGTGCAGATGTGAGTGTTAATACTCATCCAGAACATTTTTATCCTCAAGTCTTTCTACGCCCTTAAAAGAATATTAGCCACGGTTATTTTTACTAAATCACCTCTTAGCTTTATTTTTTAAGGGGTGACTTAGTTAATTCATTCTCAATAAACTGATCAATTGAAAATAAAATAGTGAAGGTAGTAGCACACAAATTGATTAATAAATCTTATTTCACTTTTTCAACATTTAGTCAAATAAATTGACTTTAAAATATACCTTAATCAATGATTAGCTTTTATTTCGCACAAAAAAATATAACAAAGCTAGAAATAAAAGGTATAACAGAGCTATTAGGTTAAAAAATAAATCAATAAATTCAACAGAGTAAAAATCATACAAAATAATATCTTTAATCATAAAGATTCAATAAACTGAACCTTACTCGAGCTATATAAGTCACACCTATCGTTATGATAATGATTATCAATCACGAAAAGCACTTTTTGCCTACCTGTTATTTCTCCCATGCTTAAAATAGATTATAAATAACATACGTTACTATTCTATTTACTTGGGCACTGTGTCCCCACCATTTTTGTGGGAGGTTTTATGGCTGAAAATGTCGTTAATGATATTCTGAAATGGTTAGAAACCCAGTTACAACGTAACGAAGGTATAAAAATCGATACGATTGCAAATAAAAGTGGCTACTCGAAGTGGCATTTGCAACGCATTTTTAAAGATTTTAAAGGTTGTACATTAGGCGAATATGTTCGTAAACGTCGCTTATTAGAAGCCGCTAAATCATTACAAGAAAAAGATATGTCTATTTTAGATATCGCTTTAATGTATGGTTTTAGCTCTCAAGCAACATTTACACGTATCTTTAAAAAGCATTTTAATACTACACCCGCTAAATTTAGAGAAAATGGCAAAATGCCAGACACTCATTGCTTTATGTCATGTGAAAATCACTAATCAATTTCACATCACATTATTCTTCATGAAAAAACCAGCTCTTTTAGCTGGTTTTTGTTTTTTATTATTTTCTAATACTGATAAAAATCACGCTATCGCTGCAACAAGCCATTCTTGAAGCTCATTAAGCTCTATTTTATTATTAGGATAATGCACAATGAGTTGCTCAATAAGCCCTTTTAGAGACTCAGGTGTATAACGCTCCCCTACCAACATCTCAGATAATGCTTCTAATGGTGCGGGATCTAAACTGTCTGTATATATTTGACTTCTGATAACATTGCCACGCTCAATATCAAAATGCAGCTCAACACCACCCCATTTAAAACGGTTATCTAAAAGATGTGAAAATGCAGGAGCTTGCCCAAAATTCCATTCCCAACTACTTTGCTTAGCAAACGTTTCTTCAAAACCAGGTAAATCAGGTAATTTTTGTGGTGATATAATCTCTGCTTCTACTCGCTCACCATAGTATTCAAAAAAGCTTTCAGTGATAGTTTCACAGAGTTTTTCATGGGTAATATCTGGTTTGAGCTCAACTAAATTAGCCACTCGAGAGCGCACTGAAGTGATCCCTTTAGCTTTAAGCTTTTTCGGATCTGGATTGAGGTAATTAGCTAATCTAGATAAGTTAGCATTTATTAATAATGTGCCATGATGAAAACCGCGATCTTTTGTCTCTTTATAAGCTGAGCCTGAAACCTTTCTTTCACCATCATCTTGAGGAACTACTAAATCATTACGTCCTGATGCCGTAGCATTAATGCCCGCTTTTAATAATCCATCAAGAATAATTTGAGTTGAAATCGTTTTATTATACTCAGGCTTTCCCGCCATAAAGGTAAAACAGGTATTACCAAGATCATGGAAAACGGCACCACCACCACTTGAGCGACGAGCTAATTTCACACCATCTTCATCCATTTTTCGGGTATTACACTCTTTCCATGGATTCTGTGCTCGACCAATAACGACCGTATTATCGTTACGCCAAAGGAAAAGTACTCGTTGATCTGCGGGCATTTGTCTAAAAATACACTCTTCAACAGCAAGGTTAAACCAAGGATCATAAGACTCGGAAATTAACAGACGTAAATTACCTGACATAAGGAATACCTATATGAAGAAAATAAGGTATAAGATACCATAACTCTCAATATATTAGGCTGTTAAATGGCACGAAACTACAATCGGCGAGCTTGCCAGAATGTTTTTTTCCAATAGACGTTATCAAGGGACGAACGAGTTACCCCTTTGCTAGTTGATGCGTGAATAAACGTATTATCAGTATCATAAATACCAACATGGAGCCCATTCTCACCCCCTCCCGTTTTGAAGAAAACCAAATCACCTGGCATTAAATCACTTTTGCTGATTTGTGTACCATATTTGGTTTGATCAATGGTCATTCGTGGAAGTTTTATATCAAATCGATCACTGTAAGTTTTATACACAAAACCTGAACAATCAATACCAGAAGGTGTCATCCCACCATAACTATATGGCGTGCCATACCATTGCTCAAGTTGCGACTTCAATTGCACTATCACCATGATAGGATCAGAAAGTTGTGTTTTTAAGGGGGGAGCTGGTGGAATACGCTTCGACGGGCTAGATGAACACCCAGCCAGCAGAATAATACAGAGTAAGAAAGGATAGAAAACGGACTTTCTCATTGCATCCACCATTATTGTTACCATAGATTTTAAAATCTATCTGCTTTTTTAAGCAAAAACAAGTTATTGAAGATGAATGAGTGATGATTGGTAGAATAAATCGCACAATTAACAACAAGGATCAGAAAATAAATTTCATAATCATTAAGTTAGTGTGATTGTGCCACTTTCGTTTTTTGACTTATTAGCCACACTCCAATCATGATAAATGCTACACCTGCTGTTTTTGTCCATGATGGTGTTTCTTGAAACCACGGTAATATCACTGCAAGAATATAAACAAACACATAACTCAAACTGATCAGCGGATAGGCTTTATTTAAAGGAATAGTACGTAAAGTGAATAGCCAGCAAACCATAGAAAGGACATAACCAACAAGACCAACAAACACGATAGAGATTGGCGCTATATTCGCCCATAACCATGCGAAATCAAACCACTGTTTTTCTAGCTGTAGTTTCGGTAGTTCAGACATGCCAAACTTTAACAACAATTGAGCTGCTGTCACTAATAGCGCGCTTCCAATTGCCCATAAATAGCCTTTCATGCTTATATACTCATTAATACAATGCCGACCATAATTGATGCGATGCCAATCCAATGTTTCACATTAACAGGCTCTTTATAAACAAACTGGCCAATTAATGTCACTACAATAAAGTTAATGCTTAACATAGGATAAGCAATACTTAGCGGGAGAATTTGTAATAGTCGTAACCAAAAAAGCATCCCCAAGCCAAGCATTGCAATGGCAACAAAAAGCCAGAAAATTGTTTTTCTGGCTTTTGTTAATGAATCACCTTGCCAGCTAACCACCGCTTGTTTTTGACACACCTGTCCTATGCAGGTCAAAAAACTCACGATTAGCAATAAAACAAATGACATTAATTACGCTTCTCATAAGTTAAAATAGCAACTCGATGGTTTGTCACCAGCTCTTCAGGTCTTGGTAATTGTGCTAATTTCTTAGGATCTTTAAACGTAATAACAACTGAAACACGACCTTCTTTTCTTGCTTCTTCTAACCATTGAGCAAAATTATCAGGTTTAATTAATTTATACTGAGAATCTGGATATTCTTCAACACCATAAGTTAATTCGCCCGTTCTTTCATAAAGGTAGATATCGCTACGTTGCAATTCCCACGCTAATCCCGCACCAACACCTACACTATTACTCACAATGTATTTGCTTGTGTTTAATGTCTCTATATTTTGGCGAATAAACTCTTGAGGTAATTTGCCATCTACACTGCTATTCGGTATTGCTTGGCCAATACATAAGCTTACACCTAATGAACAAGACGCCGCCCATAACCAGTGTTTTCCATTAAGCGTAGAGCAAAGATAACCAATAATGCCCCATAATGAGAATGCCACTATAGCTAATACCCATTTAGACCATTCATATGGCATATAAATGGGTTTTGAGGAGGCTAGCTGGATAACTAAAATAGCGATAACAACAGCAACACCAATAAAGATATTAATATAGCCGTTAATACGTAACGCTTTCATTCTAAATTTACGGGCACAATCTACGCCATATTTCGCCATTAGCATTGCCAGTGGAGCCATAAATGGCAGCATATAAGTCGGTAGCTTACCTTTCGCAATGCTAAAAAATAAGAACGGAACGACAAACCAGCATAATAAGAAGAATAATTCAGGACGTTTACGTCTTTTCTTCCAAGCCCCCATTAATGCGCCCGGAAGTAATCCAAGCCAAGGGATCACACCTAATAAAACAACGGGGATATAGTACCAAAATGGAGCACTATGCTGAGCATCTTCACCCGAAAAACGCTGAATATGTTCAACCCAGAAGAAGTAGTGCCAATAATCAGGCTCTGCTTTTGCAACAGCTAGTGCCCACGGCAAACTAATTAGTGCTGCACTAAATACAGCAAGCAAGCCATAGAGCAACATTTGCGTAAATTGTTTTTGATACACTGTGATAGGTATCATGACAATGACCGGAATAGCTAACGCTAAAAATCCTTTGGTCATAAATGCCATACCACAGGCAAGCCCTAATGTTATCCACGCTAAGATTCGTGTTTTGACCGTAGTGGCTTTAAGTGCCCAAAAACAGCACACCATACTCGCGGTAACCCAAAGTGCCAACATAGGATCTAATACACTGTAAGTGCCTACGCTAAACACTAAGAACATGGACAAATAGATTAAACTAGAAACAAAAGCGACTTGGCGGTTACGCCACATCATTCTTGCCAATAAATAGACAAGTAATGTGCTTAAGAGAATAGAAATGACAGAGCCAAAACGTACAGCAAAGTTGGTGTGACCAAAAATTAATTGGCTAACATTATTAATCCAATAACCTGCTACGGGCTTCTCAAAATAACGAATATCGAGCATATGAGGAACAATCCAGTTCCCGCTCACCACCATTTCACGGCTAATTTCCGCATAACGGGTTTCATCTGGTTGCCATAATAACCGGCTGTTCAATGGAAATAAGTAGGTAAGAACAAAAAAAAGAGCCAAGAGGATGGCCCCGATTTTACTCGCCCGGTTATTCAACATAGTTTCGTTAGACCTCTTGTTGGCACCCTAACCAGCCTTCTCGACCTGGAAAGTCAGATCGAACAACTTTACCCATCGGAAGCGTTTCTTTATCTTGTGGTAATAAATCGCTTAACGGACAGAATTCGATGCCTTCATTTGCAATCATTGCCAGTAACTGCTCAAATTGAGCGGCTTTTGACATTCCTTCAACTTCGGTGTGGATAGTATAAACAGGTATTCCACTATCTTTTTTGATTTCATCAATAATAAATTGATTAAAATCTTCATCCTTTACCTTTGTACCGACCACTTCATCATAAGTTGGTAATGTTACTGGAATTTGCACCGTACCGATAGAACCATTTTCTAAAATAGGCCTAAAAGGATGCGTTCCTCGACAATCGCTATTGTAATCGAATTGAAAAGTTTCTTTAACTGTTAATACGCGTTCATCTGCTCGCCATCCAGCAACTGCCGAACATTTTACAGGGTTTTCAAGTGCTTTTTCCAGTGCTTCAACACCTAAACGAACCTGTTGCATTAATTCTTCTGTTGACCAGCGTCCGACTTTTGCCTGCCAACCTTGATGATCCCATGAATGCAAGCCAACTTCATGTCCCGCATCTTGGGCTTCTTTCATCAAATAACCTAAATTTTTAGCAATTTTTTTACCCGGCCATGCTGTCCCAGCTAATAAAATATCTAAGCCATATAGTGACGCAGCATTTGATCGCAGCATTTTCCATAAAAATTTGGGCTTTAAAAGGCGCCATAAATGGCGCCCCATATTATCTGGCCCGACACTAAAGAAGAAGCTGGCATGAATGTTATGTCTGGCAAATACATCCAGCAGCTGTGGAATACCTTGTTTTGTTCCTTGATAAGTATCCACATCAACTCTCAAACCAACTTTCTTCATTATTTATTCCTATTTAGTGCCTAATTCTTCGACTGCACCACGTAAGAAGAAATCTAATGTTTCTTCTACTGTTTGGCGAGTTTCAATACTTGGTTTCCAATCCAATAAACGCTCTGCGTTTTTAATGCTTGGCTTACGATGTTCAACATCTTGGTAGCCTTTGCCATAGTAACTGCTACTTTCAATCTTCTTAAAGCCTGCAAATGGAGGGAAATGGCCACGTAACTCATGTTTTTCAAAGCAATCTAACAGCATTTCTGCTAATTCGCGAATACTTGCTTCATTAGTTGGGTTGCCGATATTGATAATTTGACCATCACATTTGTTATCACGGTTTTCAATAATACGGAATAAAGCTTCAATACCGTCATTGATATCAGTGAAACAACGTTTTTGCTCACCCCCATCAACCAATTTAATTGGTGAACCCTCAACTAAGTTCAGAATTAATTGTGTGATTGCACGAGAGCTACCAATACGCGCTGAATTTAAGTTATCTAAACGAGGTCCCATCCAGTTAAATGGACGGAACAACGTAAATTTCAGACCTTCTTTGGCACCATAAGCCCAAATAACTCGGTCTAATAACTGTTTAGATACAGAGTAAATCCAACGTTGTTTATTGATTGGACCAACAATCAGACGTGAATTATCTTCGTCAAATTCTTTATCATCACACATACCATAAACTTCTGATGTGGATGGGAAAATAATACGTTTATTATATTTAACGCAATAACGTACAATTTTTAAATTTTCTTCAAAGTCTAATTCAAATACGCGTAATGGATTACGGGTATATTCAATTGGTGTTGCAATAGCAACTAATGGCAGAATAACGTCACATTTTTTAATATGGTATTCAATCCATTCTGTATGAATGCTCACGTCACCTTCAATAAAGTGGAAACGTGGATTTCCAATAAAGCGTTCAATTGCAGAAGAACCGATATCCATACCATAGATATCATAGTTATCATCTTTTAATAGACGCTCTGTTAGATGGTTACCAATAAAGCCATTCACACCTAAAATCAGAACACGTTTGCGACGTTTAACTTGTGCAGTTGCTTTTGGTCCAACGCGAACATCAGTCACAATACCCATTTCAGCCGCTAAACGACTTCCTTGAACATAAAGACCATTTTCACTTTGGCCAGTAACAACTTCAATTGCTCCTTTCGCGCATGCAATCACTAAAGGCTCGGTTGAAATAACAGTACCCGGACGTTTGCCTTGATTATCAGCAACGGCGCGTGAACGCCAGATAATCATTTTACGTTCACCTAAGAACGTGAATGCACCTGGGTATGGTTCTGTAACGGCACGTACTAAATTGTGGACTGTTTTTGCATCTGCATTCCAATCGATTAAACCATCATCAGCACAACGACGACCAAAGTAAGTAGCTTGGCTTTCATCCTGTGCGATTGTTGAATAATCACCTGATGCAATATGTGGTAATGCACTAGAGAGTAATTTATTCGCAGCTTCTCTTACTTTTTCATGTAAAATCAGAGAAGTATCATTATCTGCAATGATCACTTTTTCTTGAGCTACGATATCACCCGCATCAGCTTTCGCTGTCATTTTATGCAGAGTAACACCTGTTTCTGTTTCACCATTCACGATCGCCCAGTTAATTGGTGCACGACCACGATATTTTGGTAATAAAGAGCCATGTAAATTAAATGCGCCTTTAGGTGCCAAATTCAGGATCTCATCACTTAACATGTGACGATAATAGAAAGAAAAAATGACATCAGGTTTCATTTCACGAATACGTTCAATCCACAATGGGTGATTGACATTTTCAGGTGCAAATACTGTCAATCCCATTTCTGCACTCACGCGAGCAACAGATGAGAAAAAATGATTTTCATTAGGATCGTCAGTGTGGGTAAATACAGCCTGAATATCATAACCTGCTTTTTCAAGTGCTTTTAAACCAACACAGCCAATATCGTGATAGGCAAATACTATTGCTTTCATTAGTCTTTTTCCTGATCTTCGTTGGGTTTATTAACGCCAACCACTTTTTGGATAAAATACCGAGGACGCGCTCTTACATCATTATAAATCCGGCCTATATACTCACCTAATAAGCCCATTGCAACGAACTGCGCTCCGATAAACATAAATAAGATTGCAAAAAGTGTGAATACACCTTCAGCAGCCCACATCGCACCGAAAATAATACGTAAAATAATCAACAATAAAGCTAGAACAAAGCCAGATACAGCGATAACACTGCCGACAATGCTTAATAAACGTAATGGTGCCGTGGTAAGACAAGTTAATAGGTCGTACATTAAATTAATAAGCTTTAAAAAGCTGTATTTTGAATCACCATATTCACGCTCTGCGTGAGCAACATCGATTTCAATAGTACGACGAGCGAATGTATTCGCAAGAATAGGAATAAACGTACTTCTTTCGTGACACTGTAACATCGCTTCAACAATGTGGCGACGATAAGCACGTAACATGCAACCGTAGTCTCCCATAGAGCGACCAGTTGCTTTAGTGATCATTGAGTTGATCATTTTTGAAGCGGTTTTACGAAACCATGAATCTTGACGATTACGGCGACGAGTTCCAACAACGTCATACCCTTCTTCAGCTGTCGCGACAAGCCTTGGGATCTCTTCTGGAGGATTTTGTAAATCAGCATCTAATGTGATCACTAAATCACCATCAGCCTGATTGAAACCAGCCATAATTGCGGAGTGTTGGCCGTAATTACGGTTTAAAATAATTGCAATAACGTGATTTTCTTCAATTGCAGCCGCTTCTTCTAACATCTTAGCTGAATGGTCACTGCTACCATCATCAACAAGGATCAGTTCATACTCTTGTTTTAACTGTTTACAGCTCTTAATTGTACGTTCTAAAAGCTGAGGAAGGCTTTCTTCCTCGTTATAAACGGGGATCACAACCGATACTTTCTTGATTTCATCAAATGTTGACACTTAAATATGCTCCGAAAGAATTTCATTGATCGCATCTACAACGCGAATAACATCTTCATTATTCATATCAGGGAACAATGGCAGCGAGCATAACGTTGCAGAGTTCCATTCTGATTGAGGAAGGGATAAAGAAGGATAGCGCTCACGATAATATTTTTGTGTGTGCGCCGCACGGAAATGAAGCCCTGTACCAATCTCTTTTTGCTTCAATTTCTCCATAAAGATATCACGATCGATACCACAGGCATTTTTATCAACTCTCACCATAAATAGGTGATTTGCATGTAAATGTGAATATTCAGGAACACTCAACATTTCTAATGGAGAATCTTTGAGTTTTTCACGATACAGTGCAACTAACTCAGCACGTTTAGCATTCATTTCATCTAAACGCCCTAATTGCACCACGGCAATCGCTGCATGAATATCAGATAAGTTGTATTTATAGCCAGGCTCAACAACTTCTGCTTGAGGTTTACGCCCTTGAATTTGTCTATCAAAAGCGTCTACCCCTAAACCGTGGAATTTTAAGCAACGTACTCTATTGGCTAATTCGTCATTATCAGTAACAACTAATCCACCTTCTGCACAAGTAACATTTTTAATTGCATGGAAAGAGAAAATAGAGGTTCCTTTTTCACCAATCCATTCATTTTTATAGCGAGTACCAATAGCATGCGCAGCATCTTCAATCAAAGGAATGCCTGCATCTTGTGCAACTTTTCGTAGGGCATCAAGATCGCAAGGTGCACCAGCATAATGCACTGGAATAATTGCTTTCGTTCTAGGTGTAATTGCTTTTTTGACATCTTCTGCACTCACCATCAAGGTATCACGGTCAACATCAATCATTACAGGTTCTGCACCAAGTAATGTAATAATGTTCATTGTCGAAACCCACGTTTGTGATGGTGTGATAACTTCATCACCAGCGCCAATTCCCATCGCCATTAAAACAACATGCATACCCGCAGTGGCAGAGCAAATTGCGATAGCGTGTTTGCTACCAAATTTTTCACAAAAATCTTGCTCTAATTGATGATTTTGAGGGCCTGTTGTAATCCAACCTGAACGCAGTACATCCTCAACGGCTTTGATTTCTTCATCGCCAATCGCAGGGCGAGAGAAAGGAAGGAAGTGACTCATAAAAATGTAGCCTAATTAATGAATGAATAAAAAACAATTATATACAAACTATTGTTCACCGACATCCGTCTTATTAAGAAAACATTAAAAAAACCTTAATAATTACTTGGGGATAAGCTTAACAATAGCCATATTATTGTAAAACCTGCCAATCAATATGATCAACATCATTGATGCACTTGATATTTGTATTAAATGTAGTTGATAATAATTTTTCGTCCAATAAGAGTGCAGATGTGCCAGAATTAACCAAATATCCATTTTTTATGAGCCAAACTCTGTCTGCTTTTTGATAGGAATGATTCAAATTATGTGTACTCATTATAACGGCACCACCTTGTTGGCAAAACTTATCTACCCACTTGTCCAAAATCGCCAACTGTACGACATCTAAATTATTCGTTGGTTCATCAAGTAACATTAATTTCCCTTTTAAATCATAACTTGACCATAATTGGATAAATGCGCCAACAATTCTGACCCTCTGCCATTCGCCTCCTGATAAATGATGAATATTTTTTGACAATAATTTGTCAATTTTAAAATCATTTAACAACTTATTTAATTGCCGCACATTCATTTTCGATAATTTATGATATAGCGAGAGATAATGGAAAACAGGCATAAATGATAAAGCTTCCAATTGTTGTATAACAATGCTCTGTATTCTAGAAAGATCATCATATTTATAATGTCTTATTGAAGTTTCGTTTAGAATAATTTTGCCACTAAACGAAAACTCTCCTGCGATCGCCATTAAAAGCGTACTTTTTCCTGCACCATTAGCACCAATTAAGTGGATACGCTCGCCATAACTTACTTGCTCTGTAAATGCGTTAAGTCGAATATCAACACTTACATTATTAAGTTTAAGTAACGCCATATTACAAACGCCCCATCTCTTTGGTTGCCAATAACCAGATAAATAAAGGTGCACCAAGCGTTGCTGTAATCACACCTATCGGAACTTCTGCACCATTTAAAATCAAGCGAGATAGCAAATCAGCAAGTAATAACAATCCGCCACCAGCAAGCGCACATGCGGGTAATAATGTTTTATAATGGGTTAAGCCACATAATCTTAATAAATGCGGTACAACAAGCCCTACAAAACTTATAGCGCCCGCTAAAGCCACACTCAACCCTATCAATAATCCAACGGCTAAAATAAACCAATTTCGCCATTGATTAACGGATATGCCTAATTGTTTTGCTCTAAATGAACCTAGTGATAAATAATTAAGAACATCAGCTTGTAGAATAAGGATCAAGAGGATAGGTGTAAGAGCCCAAAATAAGACTTGATGGCGCCAATCAATACCGCTAAAACTCCCCATCAGCCAATACATTAATTGCCTTAAATCCAAAGCTGAGCTGAAGTAAACCAACCAAGTCATTATCGCACTTGCCATAACACCTAATGCCACACCAATTAATAATAACTGAGCATTAGATAGTTTTCTTATTCGAGTAAAAAACATTAATAAGAGAGTGATCCCTAATGCGCCAAATATCGCCACACTACTTATTAACCAAGGACTTAAACCAATTTGCAAAACAATAAGTAATACAACACACACTCCCGCACCACTGCTTACTCCTAATAATCCGGGCTCTGCGAGTGGATTTTGGAATAGAGCCTGCATAATAGCACCTGCGATTGCTAGGCTGGCACCAACAGTCACGACGGCAAGTATTCTTGGTAAACGAATTTGCCAAACAAATAAATTGGCTTCATCTGTTAACCATTGATGTGGGAACAACACAATCTCACCGACAGAAAGGGAAAAAATAAATAAGAAACATAATACTAACACCATTAGAAACAGTTTTTTTCTGTCGTCAATGCGTTGTCTTTTAGTAAATTTAATCAAAGGATTAACTTCTTTATTCATTTCGTTCCCTATCCATGCAACAAAGGTTCTTGCTGTTTTTATTTATAAAGTCATTTTTTAGCAACATAACATGTTCACATTCAATGATGAAAAACTAAATTGAGAACATGCAAGCCTGCATCTAATAATAAAGAAAAACTAGGATTAACTATCACAGTATTGATGTAAATAAGAGATAAAAAGGAAGGGTCAAAGTAAGAAGTGAGAATAAAAAAGAAAAATAATTAGGAAATAAAAACACGCCATCTAAATAGAAATATCCATTCAGACTATATTGATAAATATAAACACCCCAATACGGCTATCATCAAAATTAGATACAAATAGAGATGATAAAAAAACGGCTTTCAAAGAAAGCCGTTTTGGATGTTTTTTAAATCTTATTCTTTTGGTGTTGCGCTTTCAACCCGGCTTTTTAACTTTTGTCCTGGGCGGAAAGTAACAACACGGCGAGCTGTAATAGGAATGTCTTCCCCAGTTTTCGGATTACGACCTGGGCGCTGATTTTTATCACGTAGGTCAAAGTTTCCGAATCCAGACAGCTTCACCTGTTCCCCATTTTCAAGAGAACGACGCACTTCCTCAAAAAAGGATTCTACAAGGTCTTTTGCATCGCGTTTGCTAACACCAAGTTTTTCAAACAGATTTTCTGCCATTTCAGCTTTTGTAAGCGCCATAGGTCTAGTCCCTCAAGGATGCTTGGAATCGCTGTTTCAATGCTGCTACACAGCTACTCACTGTTGCAGCAATCTCATCTTCTTCCAGTGTATGCTCGATATCCTGCAAGATTATGCTAATAGCGAGGCTTTTATAGCCCTCTGCTACTCCCTTACCACAATACACGTCAAATAAGTTTATGCCAACTATTTGATTTCCGCCAACTTTCTTACATTCGGCTAAAATATCTTCTGCAGCAACATCATTCGGAACAACTACAGCGATATCTCTACGATTCGAAGGGTAACGAGAAACTGCTTTTGCTTGTGGTAAACTGCGATTTGCAATTGCATTCCAACGTATTTCGAATACTACCGTACGACCGTTTAAGTCAAGTTTACGTTCAAGCTCTGGATGAACAACGCCAATACAGCCAATATATTCATTTCTCAGATAAATCCCAGCACTTTGTCCCGGATGAAGTGCTGAATGACTAGCTGGTTTAAATGTAATTTCATCTAGCTGGCCTGTCAATTCCAGAATTGATTCAATATTACCTTTCAAATCAAAGAAATCAACAGTTTGCTTATCTAAATTCCAATGTTCTTCATAACGGTTGCCCGCGATCACACCAGCTAACATAAGTTCCTGACGTATTCCATATTCTGCTTGATTATCAGGAACAAAACGCAGACCTGCTTCAAATAACCTAACTCTAGATTGTTGACGGTTCTGATTATATACAGTTGTAGTCAATAATCCGGTTAGTAAAGACAGTCTCATTGCTGACATATCCGCTGAAATTGGATTAGGCAGAATTAATGCTTCTTCATTTGGATGTAATAAAGATTGGATCTTAGGATCAACAAAACTATAAGTAATTGCTTCTTGGAAGCCATTGTCTACTAGCATTGTTTTAACGCGTTTTAATGATAAGTTTGCTTCGCGGTGATTGGTCATCACCAAGTCAGCGCGTAATGGCACATCTGGAATATTGTTGTAGCCATAAATACGAGCAACTTCTTCAATTAGATCTTCTTCGATTTGAACATCGAAACGCCATGAAGGAACTGTTGCTAACCAGCCGTCATTTTCAACAGAAACTTTGAAACCTAAGCGAGTTAATGAGTCCAGAACTTGTGTATCATCAATCACGTGACCTAGTAAACGATCTAATTTTTTACGTGTTAATTTGACTGGTGCAATATTTGGTAAATGTGCTTTATTGGTTACATCAATCACTTCACCAACTTCACCACCGCAAATTTCTAGCAGTAATTTCGTTGCACGCTCAATTGCGTTGTATTGCAGCTCAGAATCAACGCCACGCTCAAAACGATGAGAGGCATCAGTATGCAAACCATAACGACGTGCACGGCCTGTGATGGATAATGGAGAGAAGAATGCACACTCTAAGAAGACATTTTTCGTTTCTTCATTAACACCTGATGATTCACCACCGAAAATACCGGCCATACCCAATGCTTGTTTTTCGTCAGCAATAACTAATACATCATCTTTTAATGTAATTTCATTGCCATCAAGTAAAGTCAGTTTTTCACCATCTTTACCCATACGAACAACTACAGCACCTTCAACGCGATCAAGATCGAACGCATGTAGCGGTTGGCCCATTTCGAGTAAAATTAAGTTGGTAATATCAACAATTGGGTCAATAGAACGAATGCCACCACGACGTAACTTTTCTTGCATCCATAAAGGTGTTTTTGCTTTCACATTCATATTGGTGAAAACACGACCTAAATAACGTGGACACGCCTCTGGTGCTTCAACACGTACAGGGAATGTTGCTGATGATGTTGCCACAACAGGCGACATATCAGGTACTTGGCATTCCATTTTGTTGATCACAGCGATATCACGAGCAACACCTAAAATACCTAAGCAATCAGCACGGTTTGGTGTAATGCTAATTTCAATCGCATTATCATTTAATTTTAAATATTCACGAATATCCATGCCAATAGGCGCATCAGCAGGTAATTCAATAATACCTTCATGATTTTCTGAAATTGCTAATTCAGAAAATGAGCACAGCATACCTTCAGAAGGTTCGCCACGCAGTTTTGCTGCTTTAATTTTGAAATCGCCTGGTAATACAGCACCAACTGTTGCGACCGCAACTTTTAGGCCTTGGCGGCAGTTAGGAGCACCACAAACGATATCGAGTAATCTATCACCGCCTACGTTAACTTTCGTTACACGTAATTTATCGGCATTAGGATGTTGTCCACATTCAACAACTTCACCTACAAACACACCGTGAAAATCACCAGCAACAGCTTCAACGCCGTCAACTTCAAGGCCCGCCATTGTCAGTTGTTCAGAAAGTGCTTCGCTACTAATCGCTGGGTTTACCCACTCACGTAACCAAAGTTCACTGAATTTCATGAGATAATCCCACCTTATTTAAACTGTTTGAGGAAACGAAGATCGTTTTCGAAGAATGAACGCAAGTCAGTGACACCGTAACGTAACATGGTCAGACGTTCCATACCCATACCGAACGCAAAACCTGAATAAACTTCAGGATCGATACCTACATTACGTAATACATTTGGGTGAACCATACCGCAACCCAACACTTCTAACCATTTACCATTCTTACCCATTACATCGACTTCTGCAGAAGGCTCTGTGAATGGAAAATAAGAAGGACGGAAACGAATTTCCATATCTTCTTCAAAAAAGTTTTTCAGAAAATCATGTAGTGTTCCTTTTAAATTGGTAAAGCTAATGTCTTTATCAACAATTAAGCCTTCAATTTGATGGAACATTGGTGTGTGAGTCTGATCGTAGTCATTACGATATACGCGACCTGGTGCGATGATGCGAATAGGTGGCTGTTTATCTTGCATGGTACGAATTTGTACACCTGATGTTTGTGTACGCAATAAACGTTTTGCATCAAACCAGAAAGTATCGTGATCGGCTCTTGCTGGGTGATGAGCAGGAATATTCAACGCATCAAAGTTATGATAATCATCTTCGATTTCAGGGCCTGATTCTACAGAAAACCCTAATTCGCCAAAGAAAGTTTCAATACGTTCAATTGTACGAGTTACTGGGTGTAAACCACCGTTTTCAATACGGCGACCAGGCAAAGACACATCGATTTTCTCAGCAGATAAACGTTCGTTTAATAATGCTGATTCAAGGTAATCTTTACGAGTATTCAGCGCTTGCTGAACCTCTTGTTTAGCCTGATTAATGACAGCCCCTGCAGCTGGACGATCTTCCGCGGGTAAGTCGCGCAGCGTGGACATCTGAAGCGTTAAATGACCTTTTTTCCCCAAGTATTCAACACGAACCGAATCCAGCGCAGCAACATCCTGTGCCTCTTCGATAGCTGCTTTAGCTTGAGCAACGAGTTCAGCGAGATGTGGCATCGTTTCCTCTTCCTTTGACCTGATGAGGTCTATTAGTTGTTATCAATGATGACGAATAAAATTGCCCTTTTTGGTTTCTAACCCAGTATTGGGATCTGAAAACAAAAAAGCCTCCATATTGGAGGCTCAGGCGCTACTTTTCGTTTCTTTTCTTACGCGCAAAAGCCCCCTTGAATTAGGCGCTAAAGTAAAAAAAGAAACGGAAAAAAGCGATATTTAACATTGATAATGTCTCTTAAAGTATTAACTTATTGAATTTATATCATTAAGCCACAAATTTAGACAAAATAAAAGAGGGAGAAAACTCCCTCTTCCATTGCTTAATAAATATTAAGCCAGAGCACCTTTCGCTTTTTCAACTAAAGCAGCGAATGCTACTTTGTCGAATACAGCGATGTCAGCCAGAATCTTACGGTCGATTTCAATGGATGCTTTTTTCAGACCATTGATGAAACGGCTATAAGACATACCGTTCTGACGAGCTGCTGCGTTGATACGCGCGATCCACAGCTGACGGAACTGACGTTTTTTCTGACGACGGTCACGGTACGCATATTGACCAGCTTTGATTACAGCCTGGAAAGCTACACGATATACACGTGAACGTGCACCGTAATAACCTTTAGCTTGCTTTAAAATTTTCTTGTGACGAGCACGGGCGATAACACCACGTTTAGCACGAGCCATATTAAACTCCTAAATGTCTATATTCTGTTAAAAAAGTGATACTTATGCGTATGGTAAGCAAGCTACGACCAGACCTAAATCTCCTTTAGAGACCATGCCTTTTGGACGTAAATGACGTTTACGCTTAGTTGATTTTTTAGTCAGAATGTGACGGAGGTTAGCATGCTTGCGCTTGAAGCCACCACCAGCAGTTTTTTTAAAGCGCTTAGCTGCGCCGCGTACTGTTTTAATCTTTGGCATTTCTATAATCCACTTCGCATTGTTAATAACATAAAATAATAAGGCGAATAGCAATCAGCCTTTAAAGGCTGACGCTATTACTTGAATTGCCCGACTATTTCTTCTTCGGCGCTAACACCATGATCATCTGACGCCCTTCAATCTTATTAGGGAAAGATTCAACAGCAGCCAGTTCATCCAAATCTTCACGGATACGGTTAAGCATTTCCATACCGATTTGTTGGTGCGCCATTTCACGACCACGGAAACGCAGTGTGACTTTGGCTTTATCGCCATCTTCAAGAAAACGAATCAGGTTGCGTAGTTTGACCTGATAGTCGCCTTCATCTGTACCAGGACGGAATTTAACTTCCTTAACCTGAATAACTTTTTGTTTCTTTTTCTGTTCTTTGAGAGTCTTACTTTTCTCATAGAGGAATTTGCCGTAGTCCATAATACGACAAACCGGCGGCTCGGCATTAGGACTAATTTCAACTAAATCAGCACCTGCTTCCTCGGCTTTCTCAAGAGCCTCTTTCAGACTAACAACTCCAATCTGTTCGCCATCTAAACCTGTTAAACGAACTTCATGAGCGCGAATCTCACCATTGATGCGATTCTGACGCGTTGATTGAATTCTTTTTCCGCCTTTAATACCTTATTCCTCCAACTGATGAAGACTTCTGCTTCTAATTTCTTGCAGAAGCTTTTCTTTAAATTCGTTAACGTCGATACTGCCAAGGTCTTTTCCTCGACGAGTACGAACCGCCACTTTGCCTGATTCAACTTCTTTATCGCCACAGACAAGCATGTACGGAACACGACGTAAAGTATGTTCACGAATTTTAAAGCCAATCTTCTCATTTCTCAAGTCTGCTTTTGCACGAATTCCGGCATCTTGCAATTCTTTGACGAGTTTTTGTACATAATCAGCCTGTCCATCCGTGATATTCATCACGACAACCTGCTGTGGTGCTAACCAAGTTGGGAAGAATCCTGCGTATTCTTCTGTCAGAATACCAATAAAACGTTCTAAGGATCCTAGCACTGCTCGGTGTAACATAACAGGTACTTTACGCTCGTTGTTTTCGGCAACATAAGATGCGCCTAAACGACCTGGTAGTGAGAAGTCTAATTGTACTGTACCACACTGCCATGCACGATCTAAACAATCGTAAAGTGTAAATTCAATTTTAGGGCCGTAAAACGCCCCTTCGCCTGGCTGATATTCAAATTCAATATTGTTATCAGTTAAGGCTTTTGCTAAGTCTGCTTCAGCAACATCCCATAATGCATCTTCACCGATACGTTTTTCTGGGCGAGTAGACAACTTAACAACGATTTTTTCAAATCCGAAAGTAGAATATACATCATAAATCAATTTGATGCAGTCATTTACTTCACTTAAAATTTGTTCTTCAGTGCAGAAGATATGCGCATCGTCTTGTGTAAAGCCACGAACACGCATTAAACCATGCAATGCACCTGATGGTTCATTACGATGGCAACTACCGAATTCAGCCATACGTAATGGCAAATCACGGTAAGAACGTAAACCTTGTTTGAAGATTTGTACGTGACCTGGGCAGTTCATTGGTTTAATACAATATTCACGGTTCTCTGAAGATGTTGTGAACATATTTTCTTTGTAGTTTTCCCAGTGACCTGTTTTTTCCCAAAGAACACGATCCATCATAAATGGACCTTTTACTTCTTGGTAATCATATTCTTTTAATTTACAACGTACAAATGTTTCTAACTCACGGAAAATAGTCCAGCCATCATTATGCCAGAAAGCCATACCCGGCGCTTCTTCTTGCATATGATATAAATCAAGCTGTTTACCAATTTTACGGTGGTCACGTTTAGCAGCTTCTTCTAAGCGATCTAAGTAAGCTTTTAACTGTTTCTTATCAGCCCAAGCTGTACCATAAATGCGTTGTAGCATTTTATTGTCGCTGTTACCACGCCAATATGCACCTGCGATTTTCTGCAATTTGAAGTTATGACAGAAACGCATGTTTGGAACGTGTGGTCCACGGCACATATCAACGTATTCTTGGTGATGATAAAGACCTGGTTGAGAATCTTGGCTAATATTTTCGTCAAGAATAGCAACTTTATAGTCTTCACCACGAGAAACAAATGTTTCACGAGCTTCAGCCCAGCTTACGCGTTTTTTAATAACGTCATAATCTGTTTTCGCCAACTCTAGCATGCGTTTTTCTAGAGCGTCTAAATCTTCCTGTGTTAGAGAATGGTCTAAATCCACATCGTAGTAGAATCCATTTTCAATAACAGGACCAATCGCCATTTTGGTGTGTGGCCATAATTGTTTAATTGCATGTCCCAATAAGTGGGCACAAGAGTGACGAATAATCTCAAGACCTTCATCATCTTTTGCGGTGATAATCGCCAGATTTGAATCCTGCTCGATTAATTCACAAGCATCCACCAGCTCACCATTAACACGGCCTGCAATGCATGCTTTCGCAAGTCCAGGACCGATATCTGCAGCGACATCCATGACAGAAACTGCATTTTCAAATTGACGTTGGCTTCCGTCAGGAAGAGTAATAATTGGCATTTAAAATCCTTATTTACAGTGGTGACCCATACGCAAGATCACTTGTAAGCTTTTTATTTCATATATATTCAGTACGTTACGACAAGTTCTCACTTTACCTCGCGAGGTTTGCACACAGTTATGTACACATATTTATTTTATAAATACCCATAGCATCACTGAGCCTTATCGCAACTCAGGGAGGGATATTATCACAGACAGTAAAGATTTATACATTTATCTGCCTATATTTCCCCAAGAAGACACGAAATAAAAATAACAAAAAATCTCACTCATCACATTGTATTAATTGACTCGATACTCTTTTCTCTATCTCTTTTTTATCATCTATATTTTTGATGACATGATTATATTCAAGGTGTCAAAGTAAATAGCTAAAGCAATTTTTTCTTTGCCACGTTCATCAGCCAAATAATGATACCCGCTGCATTTATAATTATTTGTATTTACTAGATTATTATCTAATCACCATCCGAATCCACTAAGCATATTCTTGTTATAGGCAAACTTTGCCTTTTTTATAGGATTTCATTACCATCAGTACCCATTAAGCGGAAACCGTGGCTTTAAAAATAACATTCTCTGGGGCGGGCCAGAACTTTCATTGTTAACATAAAGGTGTATAACGTGTTTTATCTAAAGCCCCGCCCTCGTAAGTTGGTCTATGCTATTACCTTTGAGATTCTCGCGATTTTATTAAGCACTGTTTTACTGGCAATATTAAGCCAAAGCCAATCACATAATTCACTGCCCGTTGCAATCGCTGTTTCTGTTATTGCTCTGATTTGGAATTATATTTTTAATTCTTTCTTTGAATTAATTGAGTCGAAATTAAGGATCAAAAAACGTACAGTCATGGTACGACTTACCCATGCAATAAGTTTTGAATTAGGTCTGTTCTTCTTTACCATTCCACTTTATATGTGGTGGTATAATGTAGGCTTTATCAAAGCGATAAGTATGGAAGTCACTATATTAGTGTTCTTCTTTATCTATACCTATTTATTCACACTCGTTTTCGATAAATTATGTCCTCGTGTTTATTCGACAGAAAACAAAGTGGCGTGATCGCTTAATCCTGTCGATACTCAGTAGGACTTTTATTAAAGTATTGGCGAAATACCTGACTAAATGCAGAGTGTGAGTCATATCCTACTGCTAGAGCAATATTTTCAATATTTACGGATGTGTATTTTAATAATTCAGTGGCTTTGCTAAGTCGCTGTTGAGTGACATATTGCATCACAGACACACCCACCTCTGCTTTCATTTTTCGCTGTAACGTACTCGCTGATGTATTAAAAGCAGAAGCAATATCATGTGTTGTTAATGGTGTATGTAATTTATTCACTAGCCAAGCATCCAAACTATCGCGCCAACCTTTTTGTATTTCCATTTGAGCGAGTAATAAGCGCGTGATCGTTGAATATTGATCTGGAGGTTGAGGATATTGATGTAGCCATTCCAATAATCCAATTGCTGCTGGTGATAGTGCAAATTGCCCACCTTTCTCACTTAATTGCCATTGCGAGGTCGCTGGAAGTTCGAGAATAAGATTTTTATTATCTATATTGCCTGAAAAGGCATGATGAATAGTTGGAGGGATAATCAAGCAGTTTTGATTAGAAATCAGAAAGTCCTCTCGATTGAAATTGACTTCCATCGAACCCGAGAGCCCAAAAATAATCTGCCATAAATTATCATGCTGATGAGATACCGTCTCTTGTGTATAACATCGCAAATGCAATTGAGGTAATAACAAAAGACACTCCTTTATATCCACCCTGCTATTGAATAATTACTATATCAAAACTCAGCAGAACATCACTATTTAAGAGTGTCTTATCAAGATACTTATTTAAGCCAAACGAGAGCCATTTGGTAAAGGTAAGTTAAATTCAGCCAATACAATTGCCCCCGTTTCGTCAGGTGCCCCTGTAATTAAAACTTCAGATTTTATACCTGCAATACGTTTAACTGGGAAATTACATACACATAAAATACGACGACCAACAAGCTCTTCGAGGGTATAGTTTACCGTAATTTGAGCACTTGAACGCTTTATGCCTAATTCGCCCAAATCGACTTCCATAACATAAGCCGGCTTATTAGCTTTCTTATTTATTTCTACGTTAATAATCGTTCCTACTCGCATATCTACACGTAGAAAATCATCCCATTCAATTAAATCTGTCATCTTTTTACCAATCTATTGTGTTTACGGTTATATCTCTATTACTGGATTATAGATTAACACGCATTATACTGGCTCACCTGTGGTGAGGCAGTCATTCTCTGTTGAGAAAGAATCACTCACACTCTTTTTTCTTTATTTTCATCATTCTGAATTTTGCTTATTTTCTAATAGCCTTTTAAATAACCATATCAATTCATAAATTTGTTATGTATAAAAAGTATTCTTAAGAAATGCAGTATTATTAACAACCCCAGAGAATATTTATTATGAAAAAGATAACAGAGTGGACAACACTGGAAGGAAAACTTGTACGTTTAGTGCCTCTTAGCATAGAACACTATTCAGAACTCCATGAGCTAATTGAAAAAGATAGACCCGATGAGCTTTGGTATACCACTGTTCCTTCAGTAACAGAGTTACAACGCGATATTGAGCATAAACTTCATTTGCAACAAAAAGGGTTAATGCTGCCATTTACCATAATTTCTAAAGCTAATAACCGTGTGGTTGGCATAACAACCTTTATGAATATTGATAGTCAAACACCAAGATTAGAAATTGGTTCAACATGGTATGCCAAAGAAGTACAAAGAACAGGAATAAACACAGAAGCTAAATACCTCTTACTTAAATATGCCTTAGAAGACTTACAGTGTATTGCTGTTGAATTTCGTACTCATATATTAAATCAAACTAGCCGTAGAGCGATTGAACGACTTGGCGCAAAACTGGATGGTATTTTGCGTAATCATAGATTAACAACAGGTGGTCAAAAAAGAGATACTTGCGTTTATAGCATTACTGATTACGACTGGGGATCGGTAAAAGTGCATTTAGAATGGCTTATGAAAAAATACTAATACACATTAAGAATATTACGAGGAAAATAACTTTTATCTCATTTAATTTGTTATCATAATTACTCCTTAATTATCTGTTATTGGGAGCTTTTATATTCCATGCACTCTGTTTACCAGTTTTTTCAGGCTATCGGTCTTGGTCTTATTTTGCTTTTGCCTTTAACTAATCCATTAACGACTGTCGCTCTTTGGCTTGGCCTTTCAGGCAATATGACAAAGGAACAACGTAATCAACAATCGTTAATGGCGTGTGTATATATTTTCCTCATTATGACCATCGCGTTCTATGCGGGACGGATCATAATGACAACTTTTGGTATTTCTATCCCCGGTCTTCGTATTGCTGGCGGAATGATAGTTGCCTTTATTGGCTTTAGTATGTTGTTTCCAAACACACCTAATGTCGATGATCCTATTTCAGACGATAATAATCCACATCGTAATCCTAAAGAGCCTAATATTGCCTTTGTTCCTTTAGCAATGCCAAGTACAGCAGGCCCCGGTACGATTGCAATGATAATCAGTACAGCAGCTTCAATCCCATCACGTACTGATATTGCACAATGGGTATTGTATATCGCCCCTGTGACAAGTTTCTTTTTAATTAGCGTTATCGTTTGGGTGTCACTTCGTGGCTCCACCAGCATTATGAAGTATTTAGGCCACAGTGGTATTGACGCTATTTCTCGCGTAATGGGATTTTTATTAATCTGTATGGGCGTTCAGTTTATGATCAATGGCGTCCTTGAAATTATTGCTGATTTGCCTGCTTTATTAAAACAGGCTCAAGCAGTCGCTAATTTGCCAGATTAATTATCACCTGCATGGTAAGCCGCTCTCACTTTTGCTAAATAGCGTGGCGCTTGAGAAGCCGGATGATTTTTTTCAACATAACGATAAAAATCATCCGCGCTCATTGAATTAATTTTAGCAATAGCATTACCTCTATCTTTATCAAATGTTCTTAATAAAGCGCCGGCGCCATTCACATAAGCAAGGATAGTGGCGTAATAAAGCGTTTCAGGATCGGCAATACCAACAAGATGGCGCTCTCTTAATAATTGAATATAGGCTGTACCTAAATCGATATTAATAGCAGGGTCTTTTAATTGGGCTGTTGTTGGTTGCCCTGCCTTGCCTCTATTTTGATAAACATCTCTTCCCGCAGTTGATGCTTTAATTTGCATTAATCCAACTGCATTTGATTTGCTAATAACTTCAGGTCTAAAGTTTGATTCAACTTGGATAATCGCCTTAATTAATGTTTCATCAACATCGTAACGACTTGATGCTTGCTGTATATGATTATCAAAAGGTGTTGATTTCCATTGTGCCGTTGAGATTGAAGCATTATTAACGCGGTTCTCTACTGTTTTTTGGCTTAAAAATCGTGATGTTTCTTTTTGAATAGGTTGACGAGCATGATCCGCACAACCAGCAAGAAGCAAAATTGCCAAAGAAAAGATGATTTTTACTTTCACGTTTTATCCTTTTGCATAACGGGTTGTACAAGATATATTTATATATCAAAGGGTTGTTGATATATTATTCTATTTCCACATAAAAATGTATGCTAAAATATGGCAAAGCACGAGAAATAAATCAATCTATTACTACTTCTAGTGTGTGCGTTTTATCTCAAATCTATCCTATTTCCTGTTTTCTTCACGAAATCTCTCAATCAGAATATCTGTAATAAAAACAATTCACTGAGGGATAGCTATAATCATAAAAATAATCTCTCGCACAAATAGTTACGAACTATTGTTAATTTTTGTGACAAAAACCGACAATCTACTTAACATTTATTGGAATACATGTTGTTATCTTATTTCCAGTCGTTATCAAATGAAGCTTTTTACACAGAGATAACTTGACTTTTTTGAAATGATATTGATAATCATTATCAATTGAGAAAATAACTCTGCAACTATAAGGCAATAATAATATGGATATATTTCGCTCTGTAAACAAACTTTCACTTACGGCTTTATGCCTTATGGCATCCGTATTTTTAACAGCACCAACACAAGCAAAAGATAAACTAAAAGTTGTCACCACATTTACTATTATTCAAGATATCGCTCAAAATGTGGCGGGAGATGCAGCGATTGTTGAATCAATCACAAAACCCGGCGCTGAAATTCACGATTACCAACCTACTCCTAAAGATATTGTAAAAGCTCAAAAAGCAGATCTTATTTTATGGAATGGCTTAAACCTTGAACGTTGGTTTGAACGCTTTTTTAATGAATTACGTAACGTACCCGCTGTCGTTGTCACTGAAGGCATTACACCAATGGCAATCAGTGAAGGTGCTTACAAAAACAATCCTAATCCACACGCATGGATGTCACCGAATAATGCATTAATCTATATTGAAAATATTCGTAAAGCGCTTGTTGAACATGATCCAGATAATGCAGCTATTTATAATCAAAATGCAGCAAATTACGCAGAAAAAATTAAACAACTTGATGCACCATTAAGAGAAAGATTATCTCGTATCCCACAAGAAGAGCGTTGGTTAGTAACGAGTGAAGGTGCATTCAGCTATTTAACCAATGACTATGGCTTTAAAGAAGTTTATTTATGGCCAATCAATGCAGAAGAACAAGGCACACCACAACAAGTTAAATATGTGATTGATACTGTTAGAGAACACAAGATCCCTGTTGTCTTTAGTGAAAGTACAATTTCAGATAAACCCGCTAAACAAGTCAGCAAAGAGACTGGCGCAAAATATGGTGGTGTTCTTTATGTTGACTCACTTTCCGCTGAAGGTGGCGAAGTTCCTACTTATATTGATTTAATTACTATTACAGTAGATACAATTGCGAAAGGATTTGGGCAATGAGCAATATAAAAGCTAATCCTACTTTGACTGTTGATAATGCCACTGTTACTTACAACAACGGTCATACGGCTATTTTTGATGCAAGCTTTTCTATCACTGGCGGCACTATTTGTGCCCTGGTGGGCATCAATGGCAGTGGTAAATCCACACTATTTAAAACCATTATGGGACTGGTAAAGCCCTCTAAAGGTAAAGTGACATTAAACGATAGCCCGATCCAACAGGCATTAAAACAAAATATGATCGCCTATGTTCCGCAAACAGAAGAAGTTGACTGGAATTTCCCAGTCCTCGTTTCTGATGTTGTGATGATGGGGCGTTATGGAAAAATGGGCTTTTTTCGTATTCCTTCAAAACGCGACCATGAGGTTGTTGAAGCATCATTAGAACGCGTTGGCTTGTCAGGTTTAGGACATCGCCAAATTGGTGAGCTTTCAGGTGGCCAGAAAAAACGTGTTTTCTTAGCACGAGCAATGGCTCAAGAAGGTACTGTTTTATTACTTGATGAACCATTTACTGGTGTCGATGTTAAAACAGAGAATGCCATTATTGAGCTATTACGTAATTTGCGTGAAGAAGGCCACTTAGTTTTAGTTTCAACACATAACTTGGGAAGTGTTCCTGAATTTTGTGACCACGTTATTTTGATCAATAGAACAGTATTAGACAGTGGTCCGACTGAAACGACATTTACGCAGAAAAACTTAGAACACGCATTTGGTGGTGTATTACGCCACATTAGCCTATCAGGTTCTGATCTTCATGATGATGACGATCCTCGCTCACTCACTGTCATTACTGATGATGAACGTGCTGCCGTCTTCTATGGTCATCAAGAAGAACACACTCCTGCGCACCAAAGCCAGCGCAAACAAGGAGATTAGCCATGCTAGATTTACTCCTGCAACCTTTTGAATATAACTATATGGTGAAAGCGATTTGGGTAAGTGCCTTAGTTGGTGCCGTCTGCGCTTTTCTTTCATCCTATCTTATTTTGAAAGGTTGGTCGTTAATGGGAGATGCCCTTTCCCACTCAGTTGTTCCCGGTGTTGCAGGGGCTTATATATTAGGTTTGCCTTACGCAGTCGGTGCTTTTTTTACGGGTTTACTCGCCGCATTATCAATGACATTTATTCGTCATATCACACGCCTTCGTGAAGATGCCGTTATCGGTTTTATCTTCTCCACTTTTTTTGCCTTTGGTCTGTTGCTGGTTTCTCTTAAACCGACAGCCGTCAACGTTCAGACCATCATTCTCGGAAATATTTTAGGTATTGCTGATGAAGATGTATGGCAAGTTGTGATTATTACAGGTGTCTCTTTCTTAGTCTTATTTTGCATCTGGAAAGACTTGCTGGTAGTTTTCTTTGATGAAGTTCATGCAAAATCAATCGGCTTATCGCCACTAAAATTAAAAATTATCTTTTTTACTCTTTTAAGCGCATGTACTGTTGCAGCGCTTCAAACTGTTGGTGCTATTCTTGTCATTGCTATGGTAGTGACGCCCGGTGCAACGGCTTATTTACTCACAGACCAATTTAAACGACTTGCAATTATTGCTATCTGTATTGGTACAATCACAAGTGCAGTAGGCGCTTATCTTAGCTACTTCTTTAATGGTGCAACAGGTGGCGTGATTGTTACAATGCAAACATCACTCTTTTTGTTGGCGTTCTTATTTGCACCTAAACACGGTATGTTGGCAGCTCGTCGCCGTGCTCGTCAGAGTTCACAACAGTTGATCACACAATCTCATCAACATAAAGGATCAACAAAATCAGAAGAGGTGAAACTATGAATGAGTTGATCGAGTTTTTCATTGAGCCTTTTCAATATCCGTTTATGCAACGCGCTATTATTGCAGCCATTATTATAGGTATCGCCTGCGCCATTTTATCATGTTATATGGTATTAAAAGGCTGGTCTTTAATGGGGGATGCAATCTCTCACGCCGTTTTGCCCGGAGTCGTTCTTGCTTACGTCACCGCTATCCCATTAACCGTAGGCGCCTTTCTTTCCGGACTCTTTTGTTCTTTTGCCACGGGTTATTTAAAAGAACACAGCCGCATTAAAGAAGACACCGTAATGGGAATTGTATTTTCAGGCATGTTTGCAGTGGGTTTGGTCATTTTTGCCAGTGTCGATACAGACCAACATTTAATGCATATTTTATTTGGTAATATTCTAGGCATTACGCCGAACGTATTAACTCAAATTAGTATTATCTGTGTAATCACCATCACTATTATGCTTATTAAGCAAAAAGATTTTATGCTTTATTGCTTCGATCCTAACCAAGCAAGAATTGTTGGTTTACCTGTCACATTATTACACTATGGATTACTGTCTATTTTGGCATTAACCATCGTCGCCTCAATGCAAGCTGTTGGGATTATTTTGGTTGTCGCTATGCTTATTTCACCGGGGATCACCGCGTATTTATTAACACGCAGTTTTTCACGCATGATTATGTTAGCAATTGTATTTTCTGTCGCATCTAGCGTTATAGGAACATTTATTAGTTTCCATATTGATGGAGCAACAGGTCCATGTATTGTGCTAACGCAAGCTGTGTTCTTTATTATTGCGCTACTCTGTAATCAGATTAAATTAGCAAAAATAAAGCGACAAACAAAACCCGCTAGCGCCTGATAATATTCTTTATCTTAGCAAAAACGGGATAATCATCCCGTTTTTTAGCTTTATACTTTATTGATTTAATTAAAGTGTTATTGTCATAGTATAAACATCGCTCGTTATTATTTTATTTGGGTCTACTAAGTAAACAACTTTGCGAGGTGTAAGTATGTGGCAGAATATAGGTCGTTTACTGGAATCAAACTTAGGATTTTCAGCAAAGATAAACGAAAAAATTCACCTTTCTAGTGGCGATATTCATCATACATGGAAAATTTATTATGGTGATACGCCTGTTTTTGTGAAATCCAACTTGCGTGAATTTCTGCCTAATTTTAAAAATGAGGCAGAACAACTCGAAATGTTGGCAAAAAGCCAAACAATTCGAACTCCTCGGGTTCTTGGTATCGGTAATAGTAAAGATGCCAGCTTCCTACTTCTTGAGTTTTTGCCTGTTCAACCATTTACACCTCATAGTGCCTACTGCTTCGGACAACAGCTAGCAAGGCTACATCAGTGGGAAGATCAACCTAGCTATGGCTTTGATTTCGATACCCAAATCGATACCACTCCTCAACTCAATAGCTGGGAAAAACGCTGGAATCACTTTTATTCGGAAAAACGTATTGGCTTTCAGCTACAACTAGCTTCCGAGAAAGGCATGATTTTTGGGGATATCGACGAGATCACTAAAATCATCAATCATCGCCTTGCTGATCATACCCCTCAACCCTCTTTGCTTCACGGTAACTTATGGCCTAAAAACTGTGCTGCAATTGGTCAATCAGAAGGTACGGTGTTTGATCCTGCTTGTTATTGGGGTGATCGAGAGTGTGATATCGCGATGTTACCGCTTTGCACAGCAGTACCTGCAAATATTTTCGATGGCTATCAAAGTGTTTGGCCACTATCAGATAAGTTTTTATCACGTCAGCCTATTTACCAACTCTATTTCTTCCTTAACCGTTGTAACTTATTTGGAGGAGAAGAAAATTATTTAGAAGTTAGAAAAATAATTGACGACCTATTAGCAACACCTTAATAGGAAACGAGTGAAGTCCTGCTGAGATAAGATACATAAACTAAAAGTATAACCTCGCCAGATTCAGTTGTGCGAGGTTTATTTTTCCCTTTAATTAATATAAATGAACCGTCCTCGTTCACTTTAAAACAGTGTTACCATCCTAAGAATTTCATCAAGAAATAGCCTATTGCAATGACAATTAGAGGCGAAAGATAAAGCACCATAATTTGCGTAAATATAGTATGTCGAGGCAATTTGATATTTTGTTGCAATTCCTCAGCTGTCACACCACTTTTCATTGCGCGTTCTATAATCAGCTGATCTTGTATATTTTCCTTCAAATATTTCACTTGGCGGTAAATTCGTAATCCTGATGCACTAAATGCTAAGCCAATAAACATAAAAAGAAAGATAACAAAAAAAGTAATATTTTCTTGGCTAAATCCCATTTGTGTATTGGGAATAGGTGAATTTCGCCAGAAAAAACCTAAGAAAGGTGTATTAAATTGCACCATTTCCGCTAATACACGAAAAAAGTCATTAATTACGGCATTTACACCATCACCACTTGGGCGTTGTATCGCAGCCAATCCTATCAATGATACGGCTGTCGAAATAAAGGCAGGAATAAAAATAAGCCAACCAAGTACACGCTTTAAAATGGCATACAATCCTGCATATTGATAACTCATCACATCCTCACTAAGTAGAATTCGTCAATATTTATCTGTTTATCGTAGTCTAATTAACGGCTAATACGACAATAAATTAATAGTAGCTATTCTCTCTATTTATTTTACACAATAAATAAGAAACTGATTAAAAAGATTTTCCTTGTAACTCTTGCTACAATCGCCACTCGACAACATAGACCTTATTTATGGAGAGTAACATGTCTTTTAAATTCCCTATTGAAGCTGCAATATTTGATATGGATGGTTTATTAATCGACTCTGAACCATTTTGGCAGCAAGCAGAACATGAGGTCTTTGCTGAATTAGGCGTCGATTTATCCCTCGCATCGGCAATGCCCGATATGGTTGGGTTAAGAATAAACGAAGTCATTGATTTATGGTATAGAGCATCACCTTGGCAAGGCATTTCAAAACAAGAAGCAAAACAAAAAATGGTTTCTCGTGTTGTCAAATTGGTTGAAGAAACAAAGCCACTATTACCGGGTGTTGAGCATGCTTTAGAGCTTTGCAAATCATCAGGATTAAAAATTGCACTAGCATCCGCATCTCCTGACTTTATGCTTGAGCGTGTACTTGAGTTGTTTAATATTCGTCATTACTTCTCTGCCGTCGTATCTGCCGATGAATTGCCACACAGCAAACCTCACCCAGAAGTTTATCTAAACGCAGCTAAAGCTCTTAATCTTGATCCTATCCACTGTGTTTCATTAGAAGATTCTCGCAATGGTATGATTGCTTGTAAAGGCGCAAGAATGCGCTCTATCGTTGTACCAGCAACAGAACAATTTAATGATAAACAATGGGGCTTAGCTGATGTAAAAATTGCATCACTCAATGAATTAACGCAACTGCATTTATTGGGCTAATAGCCATAAATAAAAAGGATATCCTGCCTTGTAAGATATCCTTTTTATTCTATTTCTAATGTGCACAACTCTCCTCACTCTTTTTTATCTTTAAGACTTCCACTTGTATATTTCGTTTAATGCTCACTTACCTTTATCTGACTTTTTAGTTTTTTATCCTAAATTCGATCATTTTTAAATCAATCAAATAAAATATTTCTGTTATTCCTTAATATTTAAGACAATTTTTATCTTTTTTGACTGTTAGTTATCGTCAAAACCTTTTATACTTCATTACTGTATAAATGAACAGCAAACGAACAGACATGGAATGACAGCAGAAGGACATCTACTTTTTTCTGTAGCAACACTTGTGTTAGCGCAGAAGCTTGAAATAACGCCAGCTCTTGCTCATGGTGATTGGTTTCACATGATCCCTGCTGTCTTATTGGGCTCGCTTCTACCTGATTTAGATCACCCTGGTTCTATTCTTGGGCGATTATTCCGTATTATCTCTCTACCTCTATCAAAACTCTGTGGTCACCGAGGTTTTACACATAGCTTGCTTGCATTTTGTGGTTTGGCTATTTTGTGGGAAACCCAAGTTTCACCACGTTGGGATATTTCTGCTGATATCTTCCATGCCCTTTTATTGGGCTATCTTAGCCATCTCATTGCCGATATGTTAACTCCCGCTGGTGTTCCTTTCTTGTGGCCTTTAAAAATGCGTTTTGCATTACCTATTTTAGGTAAAAAGAATAATAAAAAAGGAGAGAGATTTATCTCTGTTTTGATCCTTGTTGGCGCACTTTTTTTACCACCTCACCTTACTGTTACCCTGCCTTCGCAAGTCAACAACTGGTTACAGATGTACCACGATAAGCGCACTAATTTTTAACACCCTCTGACAAAACCCTACGTTTCTCTATCTATTTATAAATTCTTACATCTTTTTATGCCTACTCTCCTTGTTTTTATAACCAAACGATTATATAAAATAATAATTAATTATAAAAAGTTATTAACAATCCTGTTACCATATAACGAATTGGTGCTGTTATATCCTTTCTTATTACCTAAGAACTCATATCGCATACAATCGTCGAAATTATATAAATAAAGATCTCGTTGGAGAGTTAAGATGAATTTTCCGTTAATCATTAACGTACTCGTCTTTGTTGTGCTATTACTCATCTTGGCTAAATTAAGTCAACGTCAGTGGAGCCTTTCAAAGAAAGTTCTTGTTGGTTTAGTTTTTGGTGTTGCTTTTGGACTAGCATTACACGCATTCTATGACTCACACGATCCTATTATTAAAGAATCTATTCTTTGGTTTAATATCGTGGGTAATGGCTATGTACAGCTGTTACAAATGATCATTATGCCATTAGTCTTTGCCTCTATTCTTAGTGCCGTAGCTCGATTGCATCAAGCATCATCACTAGGAAAAATTAGTGGCCTCACTATTGGTACACTATTATTCACTACTGCTATTTCTGCCTTAATCGGTATTGTTATTGCTAATTTATTTGGCTTAACAGCAGAAGGCTTAGTGCAAGGTGAACAAGAAGCACAGCGCCTGATTGCGCTTGAACAAAATTATATGGGCAAAGTTTCTGACTTAACGATGCCACAGCTTATTTTGTCATTTATTCCTAAAAATCCATTTGCTGATTTAACAGGTGCCAGCTCAACATCGATTATTAGCGTTGTTATCTTTGCTACTTTCTTAGGTATGGCTGCACTGAAATTACTCAAAGAAGATCAGCCTCGTGGTGAGAAAGTTTTAGTCGCGATTGATTGCTTACAATCATGGATCATGAAGCTAGTTCGTATTGTTATGATGTTAACACCTTACGGTGTAATGGCTCTGATGACCAAAGTTGTTGCAAGCTCAAATATGCACGACATCATTCAATTAGGAAGCTTTGTTGTTGCCTCTTATGTTGCTATTGGCTTAATGTTTGTTGTTCATGGTTTACTGGTGAGCTTTACAGGGTTAAACCCGATTAAATTCTTCAAAAAAGCGGGGCCTTTATTAGCATTTGCATTTACAAGCCGTTCAAGTGCTGCAAGTATTCCGCTAAATATTGAAACACAAATTAAGCGTGTTGGTGTGCCAGAATCTATCGCAAGTTTCTCATCATCTTTTGGTACAACGATTGGTCAAAATGGTTGTGCAGGCATTTACCCTGCGATGTTAGCTGTGATGGTTGCACCTACTGTGGGCATTAACCCATTAGATCCAATGTGGATCGCAACTTTAGTTGCTATTGTGACTGTTAGCTCTGCGGGTGTTGCTGGTGTTGGTGGCGGTGCAACATTTGCGGCTCTTATCGTTTTACCTGCAATGGGCTTACCTGTAACATTAGTTGCTCTGCTAATCTCTGTAGAGCCGTTAATCGATATGGGACGTACTGCATTAAACGTTAGCGGCTCAATGACAGCGGGTACAATCACCAGCCAGATTATGGGACAAACGGACAAAGCTATCTTCAACCAAGATGAAGATACTGAACTTACAGTAAAATAAACTTTATCTGCATCTATTGATAAAGCCAGTTCATTTGAACTGGCTTTTTTTTGTATCTATATTAATTTATATATCTTCTATTTATGCCATTCACCAATATCAATAAAAAACTATAACAAGGTAAAGATCGTGCAAAAAATTATGCGAGTTTTACGTAAACTCTATAAATATGAAAACAGTCAATATGACCCTGAACGCCAAGTCTCACTGTATCAGCTTGATATTCTTTCAGACAAAGAACGAACCTTGTTATCTGAGGTCAATTGGCAACCTAATATCATAGAAAGATTTGCTGATCACACTGATGTTATTTCAAAATTAAATAGCTTAAAAAACAATCCATCACTCACCCCAAAGCGTTGCTTAGATGCTTTTGTTGCTGGTGTCGGAGGCAGTTACCTTAGAGGTCGCTCTGTTCTAGGTGCTTTTCATAAATTACAAAATTTGCCATTACATGATTATGAAGAAAAACCTCAATATGCCTGCTGTTGGGTTTGTAGTGATGGTGATCAGCAAAAACATATTAATGACAGCCATTTTCAATATTGCCTCTATTACGGTAATTCTTATACAGGCAATTCCTCTTACGCTTACTTGAATTTAAAACATCTACTCACTGTCGCGCCTGTTAGCCCAACACTAGCAGATAAAGAAATCTTCAAGCAATTACTCCAGTTATTACGCCATGCACCTGAAGATGAAACACCGGGTAAATTTGAAAAGCGGTTAAATGAGACTAAATTAATTTCTGGTGATAGATATACCAAACGAGGTATTTTGCACTCACTTGCCTTAATTGGTGTTATTCCTAATGCCTATATTCCATTATCTTTGGATCATTGGGCTAATTTCGGCGATATTACCATTGCAGAAAATCAACTTAATAACACCAAAGGTCGCTCTGATATGGAAATGCCGTGGGCGGGCTGGAAAGGTAATCTGAAAATTGATGAAGAAAAAGTGGCGATATACTTTGGCAAGTATTTAGATTAAAGATCCTGCTCTTTATAATCTGTTCTTTATAAATAGAAAGCGCCCAATACTTTCATATCGAGCGCTTTCATTTGAGAGTTCGCGATTAAACTTTCAACTTTATTTCAAATACTCACCGTTACGTAGTGCTTCAATACGCTTATCTAATGGTGGGTGAGATAAAAATAGCTCGCTGAATGACTTATTACGGCCATTAATACAGAAAGCCATCATGCTGCTCTCTTCTTGTGGTTCGTAACTTGTTTTCAAACGTTGCAATGCAGCTATCATTTTCTCACGACCAACAAGTTTTGCAGAGCCAGCATCTGCATGGAATTCGCGATAACGTGAGAACCACATTGTAATAATACTGGCAAGAATACCGAATACGATTTCCAGAACCATTGAAACCCCCATATATACCCACGGGTTTCCATTGCTACTTTCGCTCTCTTCATCATTAGAGATAAAGTTAGCAACGAATTGGGCAATGATACGAGAAATGAAGATAACGAAAGTATTCACAACACCTTGTAGCAAGGTCATGGTTATCATATCACCATTAGCAACGTGGCTAATTTCGTGAGCAATAACTGCTTCTGCTTCGTCACGGCTCATACTGGCTAACAAACCGGTACTCACAGCCACCAGCGATGCATCACGACGAGCACCTGTCGCAAACGCATTAATATCAGGCGCATCATAAATAGCCACTTGTGGCATTTTAATACCGACTTGTTCAGATTGGCGTCTTACTGTATCTAATAACCAGCGCTCTACTTCTGAAGTTGGGTTTTCGATGACTTGACCACCCACTGAACGTAATGCCATCCATTTTGACATTAATAGTGAAATAAATGCACCACCAAAGCCAAATAAGCCCGCCATGATCATCAAGCCTTGAACACTACGACCTTGTATACCTGTTAAAGATAAGATGATCCCAAAAACAAACATAACGGCTAAGTTTGTTAACAGGAATAATGCAATTCTCATCATATTGATACTGTTCCTATTTTATCTAATTATCACATTGCAAAAACTGTCTTATAAATAAGGCTTTTTTAGATTTTATCAAGCCCTTTAACTTATTTAATATTAAAAACGATATAACTTTACATTTTGATAAAAAAAATAGCCAGTGAACACCCAATATTAGGCATCATTAAAAATTTAAGTATAAAGTGAGATTGATAATAGATGATGTGATTTTTCTGTGTTGTCGAACGGAAGGATTAATTTAGGAACGGTTTGTATCGTTTAATATAGTGCCAATGGGTTTATGTTTATCATAAAAACCATAACTCACGCGACACAAACAACGGTAGAACAACTACCTCTATATTTTTATGCACGACTTACAAAGTATGCAAGTCGTGCATCTGATATAAGCAATAACGCTATAAATTACATTTTGAAACGATATGTAGTTGTCATAGAGCCTGATAATGAGTGAGCTCGTTGTGAGTGACCATCATAAAGTTTTGGTGTGGTATAGTCGTTTTCTTGCTGGTGGTGCCAGCCGATACCACCGCTTAAGGAAACAGACAGATTTGCTGTTGGTTTCCAGTAGCTAAATAAACCAAACTGTCCTTGTTTTAATCTTTCACCAGAATAGCTGAATTCACTATAGTTAGTACGTGCGCCAACAGACAGTTCTTTGCTAACTCTGTATTCAGCTTCTAATGCACCCATAACCTCACCATCACGTACATAGTCGATATCTGCGTAAGCTGGTGAGTTAAAGCGTCCACGGGTATTACCAATTGGGTTACGAGCGAATTGACCAACACCATTAGCTTTTTCAGCATCGGTATAAGTCACACCTGTACGTAATGTCCATGGTGACTCTGGAATACGCCATTCCATAGTACCTGCAAAGTGCCATGCATCATTATCAAAATTACGTTTCCCCTTGTTGGCATCACTTAATGTACGTTTACCATCACTACCGTAATCGTGATAATAAACAACACCACCAATAGTCACATCTGAGGTTAATTTATATTTTGCTTCTAAACCGTGCTGACGGAATACATCATCCGCTTGACCATAGAAATAAAATACTTTTAACGGTTTGGAGTTGTAGTTAATACCACCAGTAAGAACATGGTCGATATTATGTCTAACGCCATTACCATCACTGAAATACATTCTGTCGATATTTGGGCTATCACGACGCATTACTTTACCGTCAAGGAACAGTAAATCTAAGTTCCAGTCACCCAGTGCTGTATTGGTTGCATAACCATTGTAGCTGTTTAATGATAGACGTTGTGAGTTAGTGAAGATACCTGTATTTTTCAGAGTAAACCAACCTGCTTTACCATTAATCATTACAGGATCTAAATCGAATTTCACTTTTGCAAAACGCTGACCAATTTTGTTATAGCCTTTTGCTTCGCCATCATCATTAAATAAGATTGCACGAGAGGCGAAGTCTTTACTTGCGCCTAATTTGATACCACCATAATAAGAGACATCAAATCCGAGAATACCACCTAAATAACCTGATCTGAAATCAGCTTGGAAGTTTTGACCCCAAGCATTGGCAACTTGTTTTCTGTAACGCTGCTCTTCTTTATCAAAACGGTTTTCAGTTTTTAAGTATTTCCACATATTAATTGTAGAAAGCTCAAGCTCAGAATCTGAAATCAATGCATTTTCTTTAATTGAGTTTTCCCAATTTGCAGCATTAGCAGCGTCCACCGCTAAAAAACAAGGAGACAGCATAAACAATACTAATTTTTTTACTTTCATCTTAATGCAACCTGGTTAATAAATATTTGAATTAAGTTATGCTGACTTATATTCAGCAAGTTTAATAAAGCACTATTTCTTTATTTAGCTAAAAAATAACCTTTGATTAAATTTATAGTTGCATTAATTTCAAGCAATAGAGTCATTTTTTGGCATAAAAAATCCAATATGGATATCTCACCATATTTATATTTACTTATTTTTTCGTAATAAAATTCTATAAGCAAATAGTAGATTATTTGCCTTTAGTCATTATCTCTTACGTAGAGAACCTTACTCTAAAAATATATATTTCAGTTATGACATTTTATTCTAAAAATACATTTTGAACTCATAGAATAAAGATAACTCATCATTTAGGTAAGATTTTAGCTAACGCGTCAATATCCCCAAAATGACGCAAATATTTCATAATCTGTATACTATAGTAATCTTATGTCAATTTAAGAGATCATTGTCACAACATGTTACATTTATTGCAATATACATGCCATTAAATGAGATCTTAATCACAATAAATAACCACTTTATCTTTTTATTCCCCATATAAGAAAAGAAACTCATTTTTTATCTAAAAATCAACCTAGCATTCTCTCTTATAGCTTACAAAGTTATTCAAGATATATTTCGAATTAAAAATTAAGTTACATAAAGTTAAATTTAAATATCCATTTATTAATAATTATTTATATTACTGGTAACTTAATATAGTGAATAACTAAAAATATGAATGATCCCATCTAATAAGATATTATGGCTCTCTTAAAAAGAGTTTTTGATGGAATGCCTGATAAACATTGATTAGCAATGATAATTTTATATCTCGATTAATATAAATATAAAAACCCCCCAGCAATTGGTTATCCAATTATTGGGGGGTTGCTTTAAGTATCCGTTGTTATAACTGATAACTTAATTTAATAATTTCTTAGGTTTAAGCACTTTTGAGAGATCAACTGCAATTTTAGCAGTTTCATCTAAATAAGGATCTGGACCCTCATAATCCTTAGGCAAATCATCGAGTGATTTCAACGCAGGCTTACCCTCTAATTTAAAACGCTCATTTATGCGGTTTAATTTAATGGCTTCTAGCTCTTTGTTTTCTTTCTCTCTTTCAGTGAAGTTTAAGATAACAAATTTATCTTCACCTTTTGCTTTCGCATCGTTATAACGCTGAATATCAGCAAAGATGTATGAAAACTCTCGGTCATTTGCAATGCGCTTAGTATGTTGTTCAGTTAATGGTGCGAACGCCGCTTTTAGCTTGTCTGAATACTCAGATAGCTGATAGCTTGCTGGAGAAATACTATCCCAAGGCAATGCATTATCTTCAAAACTTTCACCCATTTCAGCACTATCAAAGCTTGGCAACAATAAATCAGGTGTTACCCCTTTGAGTTGAGTACTACCACCATTAATTCGATAGAATTTTTGAATAGTGTATTGCACTGAACCTAAACCAGGCCAATCAGGGCTTAGCATTTGATCGTAAACACGGGTTAATGGGCGATATTGCTGAACCGTTCCTTTACCGAACGTTTGTTCCCCCACAATTAATGCTCGTCCGTAGTCTTGCATTGCAGCAGCAAAAATTTCAGAGGCAGAAGCACTAAAGCGATTTACGATAACAACTAGTGGCCCTTTATAATAAACCACATCATCTTTATCGAAATCTTGTCGTACACGACCATTGTTATCTCTGACTTGCACAACAGGACCACTTGGAATAAATAATCCTGACAGTGAAATCGCCTCTGTTAACGCTCCACCGCCGTTACCACGCAAATCAATAACCAAAGATGAAACATTATCTTTCGCCACTTTTTGCAACTGTGTTTTCACATCATTGGTTAAACCAACATAGAAGCTTGGAATATCCAAAATTGCAACTTTATCACCATTAATGACTTTTTCAGTTAGCTTAACAGCTCTGTCTTCTAAACGGATTTGCTCTCTGACTAAAGTGATTGTTCTTGGTTTAGCGCCTTTCTCATCAGAGATAACCTCTAATTTTACTTGGCTACCTTTCGGCCCTTTAATCAAAGCAACAATATCATCAAGTCGCCAGCCAACAACATCGACCATTGGCTTGTTTTGTTGCCCTACTGCAATAATTTTATCGCCAACTTTCAACTCTTTGCTTTTTGCAGCCGGACCACCAGTTACCATAGAGTTGATCATTGGGTAATCATCATCCATCTGCAATACAGCGCCAATACCTTCTAAAGAAAGACTCATCTCAGAGTCAAAAGCTTCTGTATTTCTTGGTGATAGATAACTTGTATGAGGGTCAATTTCGCGAGCAAATGCTGACATAATGACTTGGAAAACGTCTTCGCTTTGGCTTTGTGTTTGACGACGTAACGCAGCTTTATAACGCTTAGTTAGTGTCTCTTTAACTTCGCTATCTGTTTTTTCAGATAGTTTCAGCGTTAGCCAATCATATTTTACTTTTTCATCCCAAAGTTTATCTAGCTCAGCTTGAGTTTGTGGCCATGGTGCTTTTGTTCTATCTAACTCAAACTTATCTTGGCCAGTTAAATCCATAGGTTTATCTAGGCGGTTTAAAGCATATTGAAAACGTTCAAAACGTCTTTTTTGCGCTAAATTAAAGAGATCATAAAGGGGCTGAAGCTCACCCTTCTTCAGATATTCACCTACTTTGGTTTTTTCTTTATCAAATTGGGCGATATCTGATGCTAGCAACACATTGTGGCTATAATCTAATAAATTAAGATAGCGATTAAAAATCTTTTCAGAAAAGCTCGCGTCTAGCGAGAACTGACGGTAATGAGAGCGTTCAAAACGAGAGGTTACTCGCTCGCTCACAGTAGAATGTTGTGGCTCTTGCTTTAATTCGGGTAACTGATCAATAGTTACCATTGCTGGAGTGGCTGGTTTCTCAGCCATCACAACAGAAGTGCCTGTTAACGTTAATCCGATTGCAAAAGCCACATTTAAAAGTTTGTTCATGCTCTGGTTGGCCTCCGTATCAGAACTTTAAATGTTCCGTGCGTACATTCATTGCCAAACCGTTAGGCAATTGTACACGTACACCCTCTTTCGCTATCTCTAGCACCGTCGCGTCCATCACGCTGCTACCAACGTTAACTTTCAGCGATTGACCAACAGTAAGAACTGAGGTGTCTTTCACTGGAACTAACTTTTCGGTATTTTGGCGTGCTGGTGCTTTACGAGGTGCTTGAGTCGCTTTTTGAGGACGAGGCTGTCGTTTTTCACCCTCTTTAGGTGGCTGACGACGCATATTGTTTGGCTTTTTCGCTGCCGGACGTTTGCTGGTCTCCTTATCACCTTCAGCTTCACGCTTCTTAGCACGTTGTTCTGCTCTTTGAGCTTGAACGCGCGCTTTAGCTTCTGCTAATTGTGTACGAGCATGTTCAATATGCTCAGCTTCCAGTTCGCCGCAGTCATTACCATTCAAATCGACACGTTTTGCCCCTTCTTTAACTCCATAAAGGTAGCGCCAACTTGAGGTATACAAGCGTAATGCCGAACGTAACTGTGTTTTACTCAGTTGAGTTTCATCTTTTAGATCTTCAACAAGATCTTGAAAAATGCCAACTTTCAAAGGGCGAGCTTCGCCCTCAGCGATAAAACACTTAGGGAAACGTTCAGCTAAAAAAGCGATGATTTCTTTACTACTATTCAACTTAGGTTGATTTTCCATGAAATTTCCTGATTACAACGGTTTTGCCAACCAGCGCAGGCATGAACAAGCGACATTATAATAGTGTTGCCAACAATTTCTATGGCAAACGCCTGTTAACTTACACAAAATTCACAATATTTTGCTGTATGACAAGTTTTTAAATGCTCGCAGAGCACGTCACACAACGCTTTAAGCCCATTTTCATCTTTTTTATCAAAACGATCAAAAATAGGACTATCAATATCGAGAACGCCGATAATTTGTCCATTTACTTCTAAAGGTAGAACAATTTCAGACTGACTTGCACTATCACAAGCAATATGACCACTAAATTGGTGAACGTCACTTACTCTTAAAATTTTGTTTTCAGAGTATGCAGTTCCACAAACTCCTTTCCCAAAACCTATTCTGACACAAGCAATTTTGCCTTGAAATGGGCCAAGGACTAATGAATCACCATCATTAAGGTAAAACCCAACCCAATTAATTGTATCTAACTTCTCGTAAAGAAGAGCGCTGGTATTAGCAAGTGATGCAATAAGATCATTTTCACCAGACAACAAGGCTGACAAATTATCAGTGAGTTCCTGATAAAAAAGCGATTTTGGCATCATTAAACCCTATTTGTGTAACTAAAATAGATAACATACTCGTAATTTAGCCTATTTTATCTTGAGGTTGAATACTCCATTTTCAAGAATTGGGTAAAAAAACGATAATATCCCCTTAACACCCACAAAAAAAATCAGACACTTAGTAATGTAAAATGAAAGGCATAAATATAATAAAAATGATAACTTGTGAACCATTGAGTATAGGTACTTTTTTTTAGCTTAATCAAACGATAACTCTTAAGAAAACCAACTTAAGCGAATTAACGAGCAACATAGTGAACAATATCGCAACAAAGGAAAAGAAATCAATACACTGTCAGGAGTGTGATCACCTCGTGACACTCCCTCTCACATTAAAACGTGGAGAGGATGCTTATTGCCCTCGTTGCCAAGCAAAACTTGCATCTTATCGATATTGGTCATTAACTCGTCTACTTATACTATCTATTACAATGCTTATTTTGGCATCAATAGCATTTACTCAGCCACTGATTAAAATCCATCTATTAGGCACAATGATAACGGCGAATGTACTTGACGGTATTCGCATGATGTCAGAGCAAGGTTCTCCTCTTACGGCAACGATGGTAGCCTTTTGTGCTATTGCTGCACCGCTTAGCCTCCCCATCGCTATTTTATATCTCCATTTAGGATCTCGCTTACGCCTTAATCTTCGCCCAGTCTTATTGATGTTAGGGAAATTGAAAGAGTGGGTAATGTTAGATGTCTATTTAATTGGACTTGGTGTTGCAACAATAAAATTAGGCGATTATGCAACTGTCTATATTGGCAATGGCTTAATTGCTTTTGTTTCTTTAATGATACTCAGCTTATTAATGCTAATTAACATTAATATGGACCAACTTTGGCAACGCTTTTACCCACAAAAAGAGATAGAAAAAAGCCCTGCAACTTGCCATGCTTGTCACTATCATTTTAAAAAAATGCCATCAACGCGCTGCCCACGTTGTAAATCTTGTTATACCCCAAGACAGCCAATGAGTTTACAAAAAACATGGGCGGCATTAATTTCAGCAATAATTTTACTAATACCTGCAAATTTATTGCCTATCTCTATCTTCTATTTAAACGGTCAACGTAGTGAAGACACTATTTTTTCAGGTGTACTTTCCTTAGTGAATTCAGGCAATACACCAATTGCGATTATTGTTTTTATTGCCAGTGTTTTTGTGCCTTTTTTCAAAATTATTATTATGTTGGGCTTATTATTAAGCATTCATATTAATTCTCGTATTGACCCTCTACTACGAATGAAACTATACCGTTTTGTCTCTTGGATAGGACGATGGTCAATGCTTGATCTCTTTGTGATTGGACTGATGATGTCATTGATTAATCGAGATCAACTGATGACTTTCACAATGGGGCCAGCGGCTTTTTATTTTGGTACTGCGGTTATTCTTACTATCCTTGCCGTTGAATGGTTGGATAGTCGTTTACTATGGGATACTTATGCAACAAGAAGAAAACGACGTTCAGGACACACAAGCCCAAATACGCCGCAAGCGTAAAATTTCGACATTTTGGCTACTCCCTGTTATCGCCATTTTTATTGCTAGTTGGTTGCTTTTCCAACATTGGCAAGATAAAGGCGTACAAATCACGATTGATTTTCAATCGGCATCAGGAATTGTCTCTGGCAGAACACCTATTCGCTATCAAGGTGTTGATGTGGGTCTTGTTAAAGATGTCACTTTAAGCGATGACTTACGTCGAGTTATTGTTACGGCTGATATCCGCAAAGATCTCGCAACCGCATTGCGCAAGAACACACAGTTTTGGTTAGTTACACCGAAAGCCAGCCTTTCCGGTGTATCTGGGTTAGATGCCTTAGTTGGTGGTAACTATATCAGTATGTTGCCGGGTGACGGTGAAAAGCAGTTTAAATTTATTGCTCAAGAAGTCCGCCCTCAAGCTAATATCGATAAAAATCAGCAATTAATTACTTTGACAGCAGATAAACTGGGATCACTCAATGTTGACTCTCAAGTTTATTATCGCCAAGTTCCTGTTGGTAAAGTGTATAGCTATGCAATTCGCCCCGATAATCAGGGTATTTTTATTGAACTTAGTATCGATAAACAATATGCCCACTTAATACGTCAAGATAGCCATTTCTGGAACGTCTCTGGCTTTCAAGGTAATTTCAATTTAAAAAGTGGCGTGTCTGTAAAAATGGAAAGTGTTTCTGCTTTAATCAATGGCGCAATTGCTTTTGATTCACCGGAAAACAGCCCTCCAGCACAAGAAAACCAGCAATTCGTTTTACAATCAGCTACCTCTGTAGATGCAGGTAAAGCAATATATGGTGAAGATGGATTAATTATTTCTCTAACCAGTGAAGAAAGCTGGGGAGTCGATGCAGGGCAACCTATTCTTTTCAGAGGAATTTCTATTGGCCAAATCATTCAGCGTAATATGAGTGATGATGGGGTTATTTTTGATGCAATTATTGCCCCTGAATATAAGCATTATATTTATGAAAATAGTAAATTTGTTGCCAATAGCCGAATCAACGTCAATATGGGTCTAAATGGTATTGAAGTTCAAGGTGCAACACCTCAAGAATGGCTTGAGGGAGGTATTCACCTTATTCAAGGTACTAAAGGGGCACCTAAAGAACAGTATCGCCTTTACCGTAACGACTTCTTTGCGAAAGCCAGTGTTAATGGTAATGAATTACCCGTGACACTCACTTTAAAAGCATCAAGCCTTCCGGGTATCCAAAAAGGTTCAGTGGTTCTTTATCATCAATTCCAAGTCGGTGAAATTACTGATGTTCGGCCTTTAATGGATGAATTTGATATTGATGTTTATATTTCTAAACAATATCGCCATCTACTCACGGAAAAGAGTGTCTTCTGGACTGAAGGGGCTGCTAAAGTATCTGTTAATGGCTCAGGGTTAACTGTTGAAGCAACACCATTAAATCGTGCATTAAAAGGCGCGATCAGTTTTGATAACTTCGAAAATATCAATAATAACGTTTCACGTTACAAACTCTACCCATCAGAAACTAGTGCTCGAGCTATCGGTGCACAAATTACGCTAAAAACATACGATGCAAGTAAACTCTCTGAAGGAATGCCTATTCGTTATTTAGGAATTGATATTGGTCAAGTCGAATCATTAATCCTTTCGCCAGATAGAAAAGCGGTAACTGTATCAGCAGTTCTCTACCCTGATTATGTCAAAACCTTTGCGAGATCTGGCAGTCGTTTTGCTGTTGTTACTCCTGAATTAACAGCATCAGGGTTAGATAACTTAGATTCACTTATTCAACCTTATATTAAAGCAGAGCCTGGTAATGGTGGCGTATATCGTCAATTTGAATTGCAAACATCCAATATTACAGACTCACGCTATCTCGATGGATTAAATCTTGTGTTAAATGCCACAGAGGCAGGTTCAGTACAAATTGGTACCCCAATTTACTATCGCGGTCTTGAGGTCGGTGCCGTGACAGGTCTTGAACTAGGAAACATGTCAGACAGAGTATTAATTCACATCCGTATTAGTAAAAAATACCAATACCTTGTTCGAAATAATACAGAGTTTTGGCTTTCATCAGGATATAACTTCTCATTTGGTTTAACAGGCGGTGTTATTCGTAGTGGTACATTCAAGCAATTTATACGTGGAGGGATCACTTTTGCAACACCACCTTCCACACCATTACAAGTGAAAGCAAAACAGGAACAGAATTTCATTTTAAATGATAAAGAACCCAAGGATTGGGATGAATGGGGAACGGCAATACCTAAACCTTAAAAATTAGATAATTCTGCCCTACTTCAGATAATTTATTTAAAGCGGATCACAAAAAATGATCCGCTTTTTTTATTTCAAAAAAATATTTTGGAAACATATTCCATTTATACTATGCTTAATTTTGTTTGGTCAAAAAGCATTCTTAAAAATAAATGCTACCAATAAAACACAATGGAACACAACACGACATCGCTTAAACCGGAGCTCTATTATGAAAAAGACAACGTTGAAAATTGCTTGCTATGAAATTGAAGATATTACTTTGAAACACTCTTCCGATAACCAATTAACTTATATTCATATTCCATGTGATTATGACAAAGAGTTTTGCATGCAATTAGACGGATGGGATGAAAACACAAGTATTCCAGCCCAATTGAAAGATAAAAATATTCTGCTTTATCGCCATGCTTATGATAAAGATAGCCACCACTGGATCTTAAAAGTGGCATAATGAGATGCTAAAGCGAAATAAAAAAAGCCAGATAAATCATTTATCTGGCTTAGGGAAATGGCTCATTGCGAGCCGTGCGCTAAAAAGTAATTGCTGATTACTGCATAAACAAAAAATCGAGGACTAACTCAGACTTTTCTATCTCACAACCTACTGTTAAATATTAGCTAACAATATGTAAAGATCCAGTAAACAACCTAGTAGCACACTATTTTCTATTCAAAAAATTATCACTCTTAATTTTTATCATTTAAATCAATGCGATAAAAATAAAAAATTCTTATCCATATTATTAATCACTTGATTAATTATTCTCGCAGAGCGACTTAATCGCATTTTGTATCACTTCTACTGATTTTTTCTTTTCAGGTATATTCGGATCTGGCAGTAAAATAACATCAATTAACTGTGCTTTTACTTTTCCACTTTCCATTTGTTCCATTGCAATTTCATTAAGTGGATATTGCACCAGTGTTGCTGGGTTAATTACAAACCAAGCACCATCAGCACGACAATTAAGCATCACCTCTTCTCGTGTAAATGGCCAGTCGTCACCAAATTGAAGCTTACTGACAGTTGAAATAGGTGCTGCCGAGAATGCTTGAAAAGAAAATAGTATTAACATTCCTGCTAATAAAAAACGTTTCATGTGGATATCTCATTTAAGAAATTAGGTTTTTTCGATTATATAACAATCTATACAGGTGAGTTAATCGCAAAGATGGCGACAGTAAAAATAACCATTGTTCCAAGTAACAGTTCAAACCAACTATTCACTAGTAACCATTGAAAATTATTTTTCTTACGGATATGAGGAACTAAAACATAACGATTGATTACAGCTAGACCAAGCATTAACACCACTAAACTAATTTTAAGCCATAACATACTTTGATATTCAGATGATAATTGTATTGCTGGCCATCCTGGAATTAACATTACGGCACTAATAACACCAGTAATTGTAACCAATAAAACGGCAATATGACCAAAAAGTGAAAACCGCTTCATGGTACCAATAATAGGTTTGATCATCCCGTCTGCAAGCTCGTCTTTATTCCGCAAAAACTGTAAACAAGCGACAAATGGCCATAAACCACCAAACCAATACGCAGCACTGATAAGATGAATGCTTTGATTAATCTTATAAAATATCGCTTCTGATCCTGTAAACATTGCACCATGACCAATAGATGCATGTAAGATCAACATAATCGAAGCAACAATTAATAGAGAGAAATTACGAACATAGCGTTGATGTATAAATAAAACAGCTAATGCAATGGTTGCCAACACTAATTGCCATTGCCAAACTTGACCAAATGAAGTACCTAATACTGCTTTCCATACTTCAAATGACCAAGCATCCTCCCATCCATCGCCCATAATACCTGATTGTACAGCCATCCATAGATAAGTTGTAATAAAGACAGTGACAGTACTAATGGCTAATGCAGGACGCAAACGAACTTGAATAAGAGGGATGAACTTATCTTTTGCAAGAATGGCAGCCGAAAAGCTCAGTCCGAACATAAACATGACTGCCACGAAATGGAAAAAACGGCATAAAATATAAACGTCTTCAGGTGTCATTATTTTACACTAAATTGATAAGAACCTTTTGTCTTGTGCCCATCAACAGAAACAACGTTCCAATTAACTAAATAGTTACCTTCTGCTAAATCACTTTCTAAAGGCAATAACAATTTAGTATTGTTAACAGGGTCTAAACTCAATTTTCCTACAGTAATTTCTTTACCTTCGCTATTAGTGACTTTGATTTTGCTAAAGGCTAATTCAATACCTTCAGAAAAGTCTAGCGTAATCACTTTAGGCGCTTGCGCTTGTTCAATAGCTGCACCTTCCGCAGGTAACTGTGATTTTAAGTGTGCGTGTGCTAATGCTTGTTGGTATGACATACCAAGGAATAACACAGCAATAGCCGATAATTTACCCCAAGATGTCTTAAGTGTATTTAATGACATAATAACCTCTTAAATTACAGGTGATTTTTTTATTTATGAAAATATTTTATAGCAAATTTACGCCAAGATCTCCGCTTCTTGATATTAGAAATAAAAGGTTGTGAACTAGCACTCAAAATATATGTTATTTAGACCAGTTTCTGTTTCAAATATCACCCATTTTTACACTTCGAAAAAATATAATACCCATATTGACAGTCTAAACAGTTCAATACATAACCGAATACAACTAAAAGTAAAATAAATACCTTGTATAAATAACAATCAAAAAGAATTTTTAGGATAAAAAACACGCAAACGAAAGTGAGGAAGAGATAAAAAATAGGAATAAGGATGGAGCTAATGCAGAAGAATAAAAAAACGCCCTGCTATTCATTTACAGCAGAGCGCAATAATTCATTTATTAACTTCAGTTATCTAAAGCTTTATTACTAATTAAACATGTGCAGATGTTGATAATGTGCTCAGATCTTTATCTAACAAGAATAAAGCCTTACCACTGTCACCAACCATTGCTAATTTATCTAGGATTGATTTGAATAATTTCTCTTCTTCATGCTGTTCTGCAACATACCATTGTAAGAAATTAAACGTTGAATAATCCTGAGTCGTCATTGCAACATGCGCTAATTTATTAATCTCAGATGTAATATGTTTTTCATGTTCATAAGTTTTAACGAACAATTCAGATAATGATGAGAACTCAGCTGGTGGAGCTTCAATCGCACCAAGTAAAGGCATTGCACCTGTATCACTTAAGTAATCAAATAAACGGTGCATATGTTCCATTTCTTCACGAGAATGTGCTTTTAAAAATTTAGCTGCACCATCAAATCCTTTATCATCGCACCAAGCACTCATTTGCAAATAAAGATTTGCTGAATAAAACTCTAAATTTAGCTGTTCATTCAATTTATTGATCATATCTTGATGTAACATATTTTACGTCCTTTGCGATGAAAATTAACATTATGGATATTATGCACACTTAAAAATAAAAATATAGCTATTTAAATATAGTTTTTGTTTATTTTTTTCAATAAATTAACTGTAATAAAAATAAAAACCAATCTCATTTGTAATATGCCTTCTCTCTTTTTTAATGATAAATAGTACTTATTATCATTAAGAGTGAACACATATTTAATTATTATCATAAAAACAATATAACACATTGAAATATAAAAACATAATATTCACTCTTGAATTTTAACCTTAACTTTCATATTTATTAATTTTTTCTTTAGTATCCGAAATCCCTGTATTAAAGCTAAATACAAATTATATTTCATCCATTAAAGAATATTCAAAAAAAGATTTAGAATATATCAGAAAATATATGCTAATTGATATCTATAATAATTATTATTAGAAAAATAAAGTATCCGTTCCATTGCTTTTTATCACTACCCTTTTGCTATAATTTCTATTTGATATTGCTACACATTTATTGGTTCAGACCGCAGTTTTTTTCACTTTTTTTCATATAAAAAAACACATAACTCTCAAAAAATAAAAATAATTTCAATTTTTGTGCAGTTTTTCATTTTGACTGATAAGATTAGTAGGTAACTCATATTTGTATGCACAAAAAATTAATATTAAAGCCCTAATCATAATAAAAGGTTAATTAGGAGCCACTATGACAAAAACAGTGTTAGTACCCGTTGATTTTACAGAGCTTGGTTTATTGGACAAGGTTGTGTCTCATCTAAAAGCATTGTCTGTCGCTGACAAATTGAATATTCATTTTTTATCAGTCATTCCAAGTTATGAGTCTTTTGTCGGATTTGCATTCGCAGGCCAAGATAGACTAGCTAGTGACAAACAACGTATTGAAATCGCATTATCCACGCTAAAAGAAAATTTATCGCACATTGATATTCCCAATAGTACTACTCAATTTTATGTGTCTATAGGTAATCCTCGTGATAAAATTTTAGAAACCGCAAAAAAAATTCAAGCAGAACTGATTGTCATTGGTTCTCGTAATCCTGGGATGAAAACTTATCTTCTAGGTTCTACCGCATCTTCCGTGGTCAGTTACGCAGAATCATCTGTATTAATCGTGCGTTAATTACCCACCCCCTGCTTTTATAAGAAATCTGGTATTCGTCATAAGCCAGATTTCTTATTCTTTTCACCATAAAATCCATTCAAAATAATATTTTATTTTATCACTCTTATTTTTAAGAGTGGTAATTAAAAATATATTCTGAAGCAATAAGATAATTATTAAAAAAAACAAAAGTGCATTCTCTTTAATACCTTTATATAAACGACTATATTAATCTTCTACTAATAAATTTATATTGTTCATAATGTCAAATTATGTAAAGATACTTTTCCATTAAGACTAAATTTAATCAACAAGGTAAAAGGAATTAAAATGAATAAAGAAATTTCCGAAAAATGGCAAGAGCGTTTTTCATTTTTTGATCAATATGGCTCACCTAAAACATCAGAATATAAAGCTGCTTATAAAGCACTTTCCTTTGGTAAGCGTATTCTTATCGGAATGAATATCTGGGCATTTTTCTTTGGTTTTATTTATTTTCTTATTTTAGGGTTATGGCGCAAGGCATTAACATTATTTGCTATTAACATTGCTATTTTTACTATTATTGGCTTTTTACCTGTAAATAACGGTGTTATCAATGCTGTAGGTATCGCAATTAACGTTTTATGGGCTATAACAGCCAACTATGCGTATTACTTGAAAGAAACCAAAAATGATCAAAGCTGGAACCCGTTTGAAGGTGTTCTGTAATATTAAAAGGGGCAATGGCCCCTTTTATTTTCTCTTATTCTTTTCTTTACTAATAACACGCTCCCTCCTTCTCCTTATTTCATAGACATTCTATCCATTACTCTATTTAAATATTTCCATATAATTCTCCATAATAATTTTTTTAAATAGAAAATAATGAAATAACACCAAAAGTTCGTTTTTACCTCAGAAGGATACTTTGCTAATGCTATAATGCATTAACACTAAATTAGGGAAAACGTATGTCTAATCACTTTCAAGGTAAATTTGAAGCCGAACTAAAATACCACCTTCAAAATCCAAAAGAATTTATTAACGAATTAAAAAAATCAGGAGCCACATTATTTACGCCTGAGAATCAAGAAACCGATTGGTACATGGAGCATGATAATACTGAATTTTCAGCTCCTACTATCAGTTTATGTGTAAGAAGAATGCTCCCTGCAGGAATAAACCTTCTTATCGTTAAAGGCCCTGATTTATCACAATGTGAAGCCGTTCGTATTGAAGATGCAGAAAAAACAGTCTCTATGTTCACGACGCTTGGTTACCATTGTATTCTCAATTATACAAAATCAAGAGAAATCTATTTTCTAGATGAGTTTCATATCACTATCGATAAACTAGATAAACTGGGCTCATTTGCTGAATTTGCTATCATGACGGACGACCAAAACAAACTCTCGCTCTACGCTGACCAGCTAAAGCACTTAGCCACAAAATTTGGCTTTACAGAAAAAGATCTTGAGAAAAATAACTATAAAACACTAATGTTAAATAACCTCAAGTCATAAACAATTTTACTCAGTAGATATCTTCATAAAAATTATCAAAATTCTCTAATCGGAGCACCGATATTCTATCAATAGATATTGGTGCTTTATCATTTCTAACATTGTTTTACCTTATCTATTAAAAAGTAAAAAATGACAAGTCGAATAGAAATTTTATTTGAGTGCCGTATTTATTATATTTATCTTAGAATTTTATTTTTCTTACCTCAAATAAAGCATCTTCTTAGTCAAAAAATGTCATTTAGATCTAAATTTAAAGATATTTATGTAATACCACTTATATTAAGGTGCTGTTTTTACTATAATTAGTAAAAAAATATATTAATAGGAGGGTTTATGCTTGAAAATTACCTTAATATCTTTATTAAGGCGACTTTTGTTGAGAATATGGCATTAAGTTTCTTTTTAGGAATGTGTACTTTTCTTGCTGTCTCTAAAGAAGTAAAAACCTCATTAAAATTGGGTCTTACTGTTACTGCCTTACTTATTATTGCCACACCTATCAATAACTTAATCTATCATTTCATTCTAAAGAAAGATGCGGTAGTCGAAGATATTGATCTTAGCTTTCTTAGATATATCACTTTTATTGGCGTTTTAGCGGCATTAGTCCAAATTTTAGAAATGTTTTTAGATAAATTTATCCCTTCGCTTTATCATTCATTAGGGATCTTTTTGCCTTTATTGACTATTCACTGCGCTATCTTTGGTGCCACTATTTTTATGGTTGAACGTGACTACACCTTTACTGAATCAGTAATATATGGTGCTGGGTGTGGCATAGGTTGGCTACTTGCGATTATCGCGCTCTCTGGTTTACGTGAAAAAATGAAATATTCAGATATCCCCAAAGGATTGAGAGGGCTAGGGATCACATTTATCACGGTAGGATTAATGTCTCTTGGTTTTATGTCGTTCTCAGGGATTTCACTTTAAACGCTTATTATGCATCAAATTTTCATACATCATTAATGTAAGCTTTATTTATAAACGGGAGAGCAATATACCTTCCGTTTATAGTGATTTCATCTGTTTTCTTACTTTTTATCTACTGTGATCTTTTTATCTCCCTCCCCTTTTTAACGTTAGACTCTCTTATTTATTCTTTTAAACCAACAAAAAATAATTTAATTCATTGCTGTTTTAATCATTATTACTTTTTTATTTTATAAATAGAAATACTTACACTATTTAAATCTAATTGTTTAAAAAAAACTAACCAGTCACATAAAATTAATAACAAATCAACAGGTTAAAACTTATTTATTGAGATGACATCTTTTATCTCATTTTTATCATTTATCGTTAACTTTTAATATTTAAGATAAATTAATTAAAAATCAAAGTGTTGCAAGATTAATTGATATATTTAATAAATTTATTAATTAGAACAATAAATAAGCATAAAGAATATTTATAAAATGCCGATACTATTTTTTAGTATTTGAAAAAATCAAAAGGATATATGGCATTAAATCAAAGAGTGACCTAGAAAAATATTTTTATTTTTTTCTTAATTCTTTGTCTATACCAGTTACAGGAAGTAAAAATAAAACTTAAAAATCAATAAACTACACAGTTATATTTTTATGAAAAAGGAAATAACATTACATGTTTAAGAACTTCAAACAACGTTATTTGCCAAACGTCTCTTTTACTATGTCGAGTTTAAAAACAACCACTTTAGTTTGGCTTATTACATGCTCTTTAATCTTACTTCTTGGTCTAGCTTGTGTTTTATTCCTCTCTTCAGTCAATAATTACAAGAGAAACTTAAACACACTAAACAATATCTATCACGAACAATCACTATTAAATAACACTTGGGAAAACCTCTTACAAACGCGTAATACTCTAAATAGGGCCAGCTCCCGCCACTTATTAATTATTAATAAAATGGCTACTGCGAACACGGATATCTCTTCATTATTACAACAAGCTAAAGAAAAACTTCAACTCGTTGAAAACGGGTGGGAAAGTTTCAATAGCTTTCCTCATAATGTTGAAAATCAAACTTATATACAACAACTAGAGCAGAAATACACTGAGCTTAATGCCGCATTAATTGAATTTTTAGCCTTTCTAGAACAAGGCAAAACATACGAATACTTAAATCAACCAACACAAACCTATCAAGATAATTTTGAACAAGCTTATACTACCTATCATCAACAACTAGAAAATTATTACACGGCTTCATTGAGTGAAGGCGAGTTACTGTACGATAAAATTATTTATAGCTTAATTGTCATTTCAATATTAATTGTTATTTTTTCTTTCTTAGTTCAGGTTGTACTGCGAAAAAACTTTATTTCACCTTTAAATGCGATAATGAAAAATATCGAAGATATTAGTAATGGAGAATTAGCGACTGATGTCACCACAAAAGGTCTATTTGAAATAAATATTCTCACTACTAATATTCAAAAAATGCGAGACCAGATAAAGCGGATCGTCAATAACATCAATAACAGCTCCGGTCTTATTAATTCCGAACTAAGTGATATTGCTGTTATGAACAATAATCTTGCCATTCGTGTTGAACAACAATCAGCAGCTGTACTCGAAACCTCAGCAGGAATACGACAATTAAGTGTGACATCAAAACAACATGCAGAAAATACACAAACATCATGTGAACTAGTAACAAAAGCAGATACGATGATCCATCAAAGTAATGAAATGCTCGCTAACGTTGTTGAAAATATGCATGAGGTTGTCACGTTCTCTGAACAAATTAACGATATTACCTCTACAATTGACAATATCGCCTTCCAAACAAACTTATTGGCTTTAAATGCTGCCGTAGAAGCGGCAAGAGTGGGTGAACACGGAAAAGGTTTTGCTGTTGTTGCTAAAGAAGTAAGAGAATTATCCATTAGCTGTAACTTAGCATCAAAAGAGATAAAAATACTTGTCGCTAATTCAAGTAAAAAAATAAATCAGTGTTTTCAGTTAGCCGCTGACGCAAACGATAATATGATAGATATTTCTAAACATACTGAAAATATTAATGAAATGATCCACGATATTTCTATTTCTACAAATGAACAAAGTAATGGTATTGCCCAAATTGAAGATGCAATAAATCAATTAGATCAAACAACACAAGCTAACTCAACAATGACACGGGAATTAGTCAGTTCATTAGATTCTTTGCAAACACAATCAGATAGATTAAAACAAGAATTAACTGTTTTTCATCAGTAAGTATTAAATCTACTTACAGCATAAAAGCTATCTTAATCTTAGGATAGCTTTCTTATTACTGATTTAGATTAATATTAAAAATGGCTAAATTCAGGGATCTCTTTTTTACCATGTGATTTTAGAAAATCTAACACTCTTCTTGGAGTTACATTCAGTATACACTCATGTGGAAAGTCTATTTGGGCTAATACTTCTAATACTCGATCAAAATTTCCTAGTGAAGAAGCTATATGTGAGTCAGAACCCAATGCAATTAATCCTCCTGCATCACGTACTGCTTTCGCTATTTCTATGCAGTTTTTCTCACTTCCTACTCTAGAATGAATAAATGATGAGTTATTCATTTCTAAAGCAACGTTGTAAGTGGCAGCTGCTTTTGCAACTTCAGCAATATCTATTGGATATTTTGGATTGCCCGGATGCGTTACCATTTGAATACAACCACTTGCTATTGTTGCAATTAACGCTTTTGTATTATCAACAAGGCCTAATGAACTCATTACCGGATCATGAAAACCAGCAAGCACAATATCTAATTTCTTGCTCATTTTCTCACTGCAATCTGTTTCACCTTTAATATTTTTAATATTCGCTTCTATACCATAAAGAATACCAACACCATCAATAATACGAGGGATCACAGGTAAGTTAGAAAAATGCCATTCATGAGGTGCATCATCCATATCTGGGCCATGGTCAGTAATTGCAAATAATTGAATTCCCTGCTTTTTAGCTTGTTGGAAATATTCACTAACTGTACTGTAAGCATGTGTACTAGCAATAGTATGAGCATGTAAATCAACGGGATACATAAACAACTCCTTCCTAAAAATACCTAACAACTAACAAGCGATATACTATTCACTTCTCTTTTTCTCACATAAGCAAGAAAAGAAGATAATTTTTGATAAATATGCTTTAATCTTTAACATACTATTTAATATCAAATAGATAAATAAAGTTTCACTTTAGTACTATACACAAGAATTTTAAAAACACATTATATTGTGTAATTTCATTTTAAATATGGCTTTCAACTTTATAAAAGGTTATTTATGTTCAGCTATCCAGCAGTCGCTCATTTTGATGAAGAAAGTGAAACTTACGAAATCACCTACCGTGATTTTGATAATATACACGCTGTTGCTTATACAGAAGATGATATTGAACTAGAAGCCTCTGATATTTTGCATGTAGGTCTTGAAGAGTTTGTTGCGAGTAAACTGCCTATTCCTACACCATCCAAAGCACAAGCTGGTGATTTCATTGTCTACTTACCTCTTATTAGCTGTTTAAAAATTGCGTTACATAATGCGATGTTAGAAACAAAGACAAAAAAATCTGATCTTGCAAGAAAGATGAATTTAACGAGTGCTCAAATAGAGCGTCTACTTGAAATTAATCAGACCTCAAAAGTAGATAGTCTAGAGCAGGCACTTTATTTATTAGGCTATACCATTTCTGTCAGCGTTAATAAAGATATCAATCAATAATAATTAAAATAAAAATGGCTCTAAATTAATTAGAGCCATTCGTATTAGATTATTTCACAACCAGTATGCAAGATAATTAAAGCTTTTTACTTGCTAAGAATTCGGCATGGTTTGTATAAATAGCAACAATATCTTCACCACGCCCGACTAACCCTGCAACCTGATTTACCATATCCAGATGATCTTCAGCATAATCATCTTTAATCAGTTTACCTAATCGCATACTTGTACGACCTACCAAGCCATCATTTTCACGCTCTGTAAAGAATGCACTTAATATACGCATTGCTGCATGAGTAGGATCCAGTAAATTGCCTTTTTCACCAGCAATCAAACCTTGGATATAACTACCAAATGAATAGTAATGAACACCATTTACAACTTCTTTGCCTTCACCACCACGAATGGCTGGCAGCCCTTGTGGGTACTTTTTATTAAATTCCGTTACATTTTCAGTCGTTAATGCTTCTAATGCAGCGATGGCATCTTGTGGATTACCACGGTTACCTGAAAATGTAGAAATAATAGTACCAATAGCTTTCATTACTGCATCAGCAATATATTCTGGCACACTATCCTTGCGCATAATGCGTCGTACTAAATCTGCAATCTCTGAACCATGGTTTACACCATTAACAGAGGTAACAGAAGCAATACTTTTAGCATGCTTCGCAGCAACATAACGGCAAGCTAATGGGCCTTGGCTATGACCGATTAAATTTACTTTTTTTGCTTTCGTTTCTTTGAGAACTTTTTGCACAAATTCCCAAAGTTGTTCGCCACGAACTTCGTTCGAGTTAAATGCAGAAAGAGATGCAGTGAAAACTTTATGGCCATCCTTTTCTAATGCATCAGCGATACCATAAAAATAAGGATAGCCGACGATATCATCAAAACCAGATAAACCATGAACTAAAACAATTGGATATATAGTTGACATATTTTTCCACTCCTTGGGTTTAAATTAATTTATTTAATTTGCTAAACATCCTATTAGCAATACTTAAAACAATAGTTAGAATACAATATTTAAAATACAATCTTTGAAGTACAAAAATTATAGTAAACATCGTATTTTGACGCCTTATTTGTTCTAAGTGTCATTAGCTTAATCTCTATTTTACGATCGTAAAGCATTATTTTAATCAATTTCGATTTTTTACTGATGGTCTCAATTAACTCTGGAGAAAATTAGCATACCTTCAATCATTCCTTCCGCTTTTTTTAACTTTTTACCAATATACGTATCAGAACATTGATCATATTTTGCAAGCTGTAGGAACGTTTTACCAAAAACATAATAATTAATAATTAACTGATAATCTTCTTTGTTGTGCGTCATTAATCTTTTCATTAAATCATTGATAATATTTGCATTATGATGAGTGCATTTTTTTCTTAATTTTATACGGTCTGGAATAACTTCTTTTTTATTATTCAATACATTAACAGCATCTTGATCATTGGCTACCCATGATCCCCACTCTTCTAAAGTTTTTGAAATATTTTCCATATTAACATCCTTATTTTTCCATAGAGTAACAATCGCATCCTGCAATCATTTAATGATGATCCATTAATACTTAATAAGTATTGATATTAATATAGTGGCCAAAGTGTAATTTACAACTCGGATTTATAAAAATATGAACTGTAAACTTAATTTATTGATAGAAATGAAAAATAAAGAAGATGCAACTAGCCACTTTAATTAAAAAATAAATCATTTTGAAGTTATAAAGAATATTTTTTCTTAAAATGGCTATAAATATAAGAGAGTTACAATTATGGTAATACTTCTTCTGGACGTAAAGTGAGTACTTCATACCCTGTTGCTGTTACCAAAATAGTATGTTCTGATTGAGCAGATAATTTTTTATCTCTTGTCACAACAGTCCAACCATCTTTTTTGGTTTTTATTTTAGCGCCGCCTTGATTTATCATTGGTTCAATCGTGAAAGTCATGCCTTCTTTTAATTCAACACCTTGCCCTTTAATACCATAATGTAGTACTTGTGGCGCTTCATGCATTTCTCTTCCTATTCCATGCCCACAGTATTCTCTTACTACACTATATCCATGACTTTGTGCAAAGCTTTGAATAGCATGACCAATATCACCTAATGTCGCACCTGGTTTTACTTCCTTAATACCTTCCCACATTGCTTGATACGTTGTTTTTGCTAATTTTCGCGCAATAGGAGATGCCTCAGGCATAATATACATTTTGCTAGAGTCAGCAATAAATCCATTTTTTTCTAGTGTGATATCAACATTAATAATATCTTTACTTTTTAAGCGCTCATCTGATTTTGGTACACCATGGCAAACAACTTCATTTATAGATGTATTTAACACATATTCATAACCATATTGACCTTTACTTGCTGGTCTCGATTGAAGTTCATTGACAATAAAGTCATCAACCTTATCGTTAATTTCTAGTGTAGAAACACCTGGTACAATAAAATCATCAAGCATTGTAAAAACTTTCGCTAATAATCGTCCTGATTCGCGCATTAACTCAATTTCACCGGCCGTCTTAATCGTTATTTTATCCATTCTTCTTTCCTCTTATTCTACTTCTTGCTTGATGACTTCTTTTTCCAGCATTTCATTGATAATCATTGGAAACGTTTTATCTGGGTTTAACTCTGCTTGAATGCCAATTTTTATCCAAAACTCTGCCTGAGCATTAACAGAGCGTGACATCACATTGCTTGCCTTTCGCAAGTATTCATGTAATTCATCAGAAATTTTTACAATACCCACAACAATCCTTATATACAGATCATAATAAAACATATACGTTCTATAATAGAATCAAATTCTTCTTCTTTCAATTGCTATTAGATAGTTATCGTAGGCATAAAATGCCTAAATAAGAAAATAAGAAAATAAGAAAATAAGAGGAAATAGTACTCAAAATAAAGGTTATTTATTAAGGCCTGGAGATGCTTTATTTGTTGAAGGTTTTAGAAAAAATCAGCAACAAGTTGCCGCTTTTCGCTTTAGCGCACCAGAGGAAGGATATGTACACTACAATGCTCAAGGTGATAAAAGAAATACGGGTATAATTGGTGTTGCCCTTTTTGAATCAAAAGAAGGCACACAAGAAATAATCAGAAAATGTAGTTATTTACCAAATGCTTTCCCAAACAGTAACTATGCACCAGAGCCTGGTATTCCTTAATATTTACCCATTAAGTTTTTTCTTCTAAAAATAGCGTAAATTATTACGTTATTTTTTGAGTTCCCATAAAATAAAACAGCTTGAGATTTATATTAACATTTAATGCTAATGCACTTTTTCTAGTTCTATTTTTTAGGTATATTTAATCTCTAACAGCTCCCGTATTAACTCCCCTTACATACTATCCTTATTCTCTTTTTCTTTCTTAATTATATAAAATTATAGGAATTATTATGCCTGAAAAATCACATCGCATTATACTAACTGGTGGCCCCGGCTCTGGAAAAACCACACTAATAAACGAACTTAAAAATAGAGGCTATCCCTGCTCTTTAGAAGCAGGAAGAGCCATTATCCAAGATCAAAGTGTTATTGAAGGAAATGCATTACCATGGATAGATCCTAACGCTTTTGCACAAGCAATGCTAATTTGGGAATTACGCTCATGGCATGAAGCAAACAATAATAAAATACCCTATTTCTATGATAGAGGCATCCCTGATATTGCAGGATATTTACTCCTATGTGGTTTAGCTATTCCCAAACATCTTGATAAGGCAATTACCTTATTTCGTTATGTTACAAATGTGTTTATAGCACCACCATGGCCTGAGATATACACTCAAGATCAAGAACGAAAACAAACAGAGAAAGAAGCAGAAGAAACCTATTTAGCTATGATAGCTGTTTATAAAAAATATAATTATAATTTAATAGAGTTACCTAAAATAGAAATAACTAATAGAGCTAATTTTATTATTAATAAAATTTAGAGATTTATTATCAGCCAGTAATAATTACTGGCATAGATAATAGTATTAAATTTTAATAAGAAGCCATGATCCGTAAATCAGGTTTTTCTCCTCGCATAATAGCTCGCTGTTGTTCATGAACAGCTTCATTAATTGCTTTTTGCTCTCCTGGTGTTCGAGTATTCTTACCACAAACTAATGTAGAACACACTGGGCTGCCTATTCTATGACTTCCTGAATTACCCGTACTAAAAGTAACATTATCAGTAGCACAACCTAGTAATAGAAATGATAATAATAAAGTGATTGCTATGCGCATAATTTTTCCATATGAAATTAAATTTTAAATCGATATTAAAGTATTAATAGGCATCAAAAGTATAATGTAGTTTTTGTTTCCATTTGAATTCAACTGTTTGTTTTTCTTCATTCCAAATAGGCTCAGGAACTGGCATGGTAAAGCTTATTTTTTGAATAGGCTTTAATGTTGAATTATTATTTAAATACTGATTATTTATTGATGGCTTTTTCTCATTTAAACCAACTTTAAAAACTTGTCCAAACCGTTGTTTTTCTTCTTGTACTTCCATTTCAAAACGAGATTGCTTTCCCAACATAAAAACTAAGTTATTATTTACCTCGTGACTATTCGGAGTGCGATTATCAGCGTGTATCTCAATTAATTTAGCTTGGGTTGTCTTATTAGTGGTACAACCAGAAGTTATAAATACAGAAAGTAATAAAAACAAAAAGTAATACATAAATTAAATATCAATAAGAATAGGAGTAAATAATTATTCCACAAAATCGATTCATCAACAAAATAAATTTTACCATTTATATAAAAATAGAAAAATTCGCTCATAAAATGATGATATAAAATGACTTTAGCTATAATTCAGTTAAAAATACAGAATAAAGAAAACACTTAACAAAAATAATTAGAATGATAAAAAACACACCCATTCATGAAGAATATGAATAAACAAAAGTAATACCTAAAGAAAATATATAGTAACTGACTATATTAAATTATTGTCACATGGAAATAAAAAGGACACCAACAAGGTGTCCGCTTAATACAATAAATAAAATTTATTGAGCTGCTGACATTTTTTTCATTTGCTCTAAAGAATCTAAAGCTTGCTTACAAGTACTTTCTTGAACATCTTTAGGTAATGCTGCAAATTGTTCTTTAGCTTGAGCATATTGCGCTTTCATCGCTTCTGCTTGAGCTTTAGTTGCATCATTTTTTGCCATTAACTCAACGTAAGAGTCAGTTTCTTTAAAATAATCTTCACATGCTTTAGATAAATCAGCAGAAACAGCGATAAAAGAAATTGATAATAAACCCAATGCTAGAATAAGCTTTTTCATAAATATCCTTTAAGTATCATTTACAGTTAGAAAGTAGCTTCCATTATTTTTCTTAAGTCAGCATTATCTCAAAGAAGAATAAAATAGGGATAAGTATTATCTTAATTAAAAAAATAAAATCTCATCTAATAATGATTAAAATAAAAAATAAAATCAAAATGTGACAATTGAAATTAGCCTATTATTTTCAATATTATTTAACGTATTGATTTATTATTTTTATAGTAATACAGCTATTTTTATATCGATAATACACGCTATAATCAAATTATCTCCATTGGATTAATATAGGTAGAAAAATGGCAATTGATAGAATCGACTGGCACGCATATGGTGATTTTCCTGATGACCTACCACCTGAAAATGGAGGTATACATATAGGATTCTATTTAACTTGGATTATTGAAAACAATTTAGAAAGTGAAGATTTACAAGAAGATGCAATTGATGAGTTAGAAATGGTACGTAAAAGAGAAATGGATGGTCTTGCATTTCTTATACAAGTTTGCGACGAAAAATTTATTAGTGATGACTTGAGTGATGAAGGATATGCTTTCACACAACATTATTACGGATCAGAAAATAATAACTATTTCGAAGATTTCGAGCGTATTTTAGTCCAAGGACTCTCTTCTTCATATTACGTTGAAAACTCATGGGATAATTATGACAAAATTGCACCAGTAATTACAAATGCATATACAAAATGGAAAAAAGGAATAAATAATTAAACCGCTTTCTAAAAGTCAACTTCCATCCTTCATTATTAGCAATAAGTTATTTAAATAATAATTAACTTATTGCCAATTAAATTAACACTCTTAAATTTTAAAACCTCATCTTATTCAGTTTATTAATTTTGACGTGATCTATATAAAAGAATCATACGTTATTCTTATATATAGTTGATCCGTGCTTAATAGGTTCTATTAGTCAGGGGAACTCCCCCATCAACGGAGGCATTTGATGTCTATAAAATGGGTTTTAATCCTATCTGGAATTATTATTGGTGCTATCGCGTTACTTCTTGGTGTTAACGGAAATCCACCTAATATGGGTGTTTGTGTAGCTTGCTTTATTCGCGATAGCGCAGGAAGCATGGGCTTACATCACACTGAAACAGTTCAATATCTTCGCCCTGAAATATTCGGTTTTATTCTTGGTTCTTTTGCCGCTGCTCTTATCTTCAAGGAGTTTCAATCAAAGGCGGGTTCTGCACCTGTTATTCGTTTTGTACTAGGTTTTCTAATGATGGCAGGCTGTTTAGTTTTTTTAGGTTGCCCTTTAAGAATGGTACTTCGTATCGGAGCTGGTGATTTAAATGCTGTAATAGGATTAGTTGGATTAATTATAGGCATTGGTATAGGAAGCTTATTTATTAAAAAAGGATTTTCTCTCCCAAGAAATTATCGCCAATCTTCTATTGAAGGTTTGATTTTGCCTGCTATATGTATATTCCTATTTGCTTTATTCTTATGGAATAGTGATATATTCAATGCCAGTGTAAAAGGCCCTGGAGCAAGTCATGCGCCTGTGTGGATGTCTATCATCGCAGGTCTTATTATTGGTTTTATTATTCAGCGTACAAGGTTCTGTTTTATTGGAATGGCCAAACATGTATTTTTGTCACGAAATTATAATATGGCGTTTGGCGTAATTGCACTAACACTCGTTGTTCTTTTGGGTAATATCTATTTAGGTAAGTTTAATCTTGGTTTTGAAAATCAACCAATCGCCCACAATGATGGAGTATGGAATTTTCTCTCTATGGCGCTTGTCGGTCTATGTGGTGTATTAATTACAGGTTGTCCATTACGACAACTCGCTAATGCAGGTCAAGGTAACTCAGATGCAGCTGTAAGCGTCGTGGGTATGTTAGTAGGAGCTGCATTTGCACATAATTTCTCTTATGCCTCAAGTCCTGCTGGTGTTACAGATAATGGCAAGTTAGTTGTTATTATTGGTTTATTATTTGCTGTCATTGTTGCTACTGTTTACACCTATGCTGTAAATAAAGCAAAAGATAATGGAATTAGCAAAAATGACGCATAATTACTTATTTCTTTTTCATGAGCAATACGCTGTAAAAAAACTTCAGCAACAACTCCAACAAGATAATTTTTCCTCAAAAATTATTGATGCTCCACGAAAAATATCATCAGAATGTGAATTGGCCGTATCCATTTATTTTTCTAACGATGAAATTTATAAACAGTATATTAATGATAATGTTAGAGCTGTTTATAAAATAAGTTCACATCATTTTGATGTACTTTGGAAAAACGAATTTTGACATAGTACATAACCAAATTATCATTATTATTTTTAGAACCTAGACAGTTAAAAGGCTACAAATGTAGCCTTTTCTTTATAAATAAAACCATCTGATTTATATAACTTTTTATTCAAAAATAAATTATCTTTCTAAAAACGAAAAACCATCTCTTTTTAATTAGATGGTTTCTGCATCTTTATGTATTTATAGAGTAATTATTTTTTATTACTTACTCTTCTTCCGGCGGATTTTTGAGGATTTGATGAATTTCTTCTTTCAGTTTTAATTTTTGTTTTTTTAGCCCAACAACCTCTTCACCATATCCTCTTCTATCTTTATGCTCTAATCTAACAATTTTATGGTCAAGTTCGTTATGTTGATCAAAAAGAGCACGAAAATGAGGATCAGTCTGACGAAGTTTTGAAATTAAATCACGATATTCTGGAAACATAAATAGCGACCTTCCTTATTAATTGTGAATTAAATACTCTTATAATATTTACCCAAACTGATTAACCTGTCATTGTCTTTATGTTAAAAATAAGACCAACATCAATTAATATTTTCAATTTTCAAAATAACTTAATATTTTTATATTATACACTCTTAGTATAGTTATGATTTTCAATACGTAAGAGCATATAAAACTGTAAATCTACTTAATCCAAAAATTATAAAATAATGATAAATACTTATTCGCTTATCTCTTCAAACCAAATATCTTCATATCCGTCTCTATCGATAATAAAATTATGCCCTTTTGGTAAATAAAGATAATTTATTACTTCAGGTAGCCACTTCTTCCAAATGTTCTGTATGTAATGATTGATAAAAATCGTCCTGTTCACAATATTCCTCACAATAAAAAAACCAGCTTATAGTGTCATCTTCTGATCGCTTTATGCGTGTTCCATAAATGGGATTACCATTTAGGTTATCTAAAGCAATTGCTACCATTTCTTCTGGTTTTTGAGGCAAAACACCATATCTTTCGCACATAATTTTCTGTTGTTCAGTAATAAATAATTTATTGTTTTTATTCATGTTAGATCTTCAATTTCACAAGAAATATTCGAAAAAAGAGTTTATTAGTTCTTGATTATAATCAGCTTATCGTTATCTACCAAGTATTGGCAAAGGAGAATATGGCCCAGCTATTCACATGGCAAAAGTAAAAAATAAGTGGAACTACAAAAAATCGATTGACTAAATAGAATGAAAAAACGTCAATTTGTCTTAAAACTGGACGACATAAGGCGTAAAAACACTTTTTACTAAAAAAAAGCATTTATTGTTAATTTATAAAATGAAAATTCACTACATTTATACCGATCTCTAATAGTTTTTTTATACCCATCTATTCGAGTCACTAAGCCCAATGCCGCCACATTGGGCTTTTTTATTAACAATAGTTATTGATATCATTTTTCATTACAACAGATTCGAGTCTTTTTAACTCTATTTAACTGTTTTTTAAGATTAAAATTATTTAACTTCATGTCGCCTAATCAGTTTTAACTTGTACATACATCAGACTGTTATTAATCAATAGCTTTTTTTGTTCACATCTATCTCAACCTATTTCATTAAGTTAATATCATTTAAATGATAAAATAATGATGCCGACTAAATTCCTTCTCGTCGGCATTAGTAACTATTTATTAGGTAAAATATCTTTTTCTTGTAATTTAGAAAGTGCTAATTCTTTCATCCAATCTGCAAGTAGTGGCGCTGTTTTTATTGAATCCAATAATGCACGCTCTTTTTTCGTTAAACGAATAACAATAACTTCTGTTTTCATCGTAGACATAATAATTTCCCATTTGTAAAAGAGAAAATATTGGCATAAAACCTCAACAGAACGGTCTGACTTACATGCTTTTACAAAATCATCATTTAAAGATGAGTAGCAATACGCTATTGATAGGATATTTGCGATATAGTTCGTTATTTATTTTTAGGAAAAATATTATGCTAAAAACTTCACATTACTTTCTCATTAATAATATTTTTTAGCATATTATAAACTACAGAGATTGAGGTAAATTAGAGTGACTTTTTTAAATAAAGCCCCGTTCCAACCTCAATATTCTTATGGTTATGGCTAAGATGATTTCTAAAATGAAGTATTAAATATTTATTGGTATCACAACATCATGCATAGCGTATTAGAATACATTTAACACAAAAAACCAATAAGTTTCAAATATATAGAATCATAGGCTTTCGCTCCTTTATGCGTACCTAATGTCATACAATATTCCAGTCATAAAATGACTATTTTAATATTTTGGGTATACTCTATATACATATAAGACTTATGATTTATTATGATTTTTTCATCATTTAAACCAATAAGAGCCTTGCGATGCATAATTCCCCCCCTTCACGTTATGAAACTGCTATTGCAATCGAACAACTTGCAACAGATTTGAATTTACCCAATGAACGTTGGATGCAAGATTGGGCTTATATTGTCTCGGAACCTCAGCACATAGATAAATATATTTCACACTATAAAAAACTATCTGATGATGACCAAAAGTTCACACTACTGATGCTAATATTACAGGCACTAGAAGAACAAGATGCCCATATTGACAAATATAAGTCAGAAGTTAGCACATTATTACAGCAAGAATACCCTCTACATGCGTATACTATCTTTCATTGGTGTAGCTTTGATAATGAAGATCTAAGTGATTGTTGGAATATTACACCAATGATGCGAGAAATATTTTTATCAAGAAATGCACTTAAAGAACATTATTAATTTTAATTTTTAGCTATATGCTGACGATAAAATTTCGTAATAAAGATATTGACATAGATATCACAATCAATACATTAATCACGGTTAACTGATGGCTTATTTGTATTAGATCTATCAACATCACTCGATAATAGTATTGGTAGAAATAAATATAAATGATGACCAGCATTTACTCTATCGGCTCATCTACTGGCTCTAATCTATTCACATTTATCCATCCATGCGCATCACCATAACCAACCAATAACCAACCATTATTATCCCCATCAACTGGTTTTGTCGCTTTCATTCCGTTGATTTGAAGAATGTCGCCAGGTACTACAAACCAATTATTATGGCGACATTGCTCTGTCGGAGCTGCGTGAAAATAAGCTCTCCCTTTCCCTATTACACGCCATTTTGGTGACTGTGCAATGAAGGGTTGAAGTTGGATAGTATTCAAAATTTGATGGCACGCTTCCTCTTTTTTGAGGCATGACTGCATTCTTTGTCCTTGAGAATCACTGAACGTTAAGGCCTCACTGGTGCTTACATCTTGCAGTTGATTTCTTTTCAGATCATATGAAACCCATCCCAAAATTCCTGCACCAGGGGGAGCCATTGGATGGTTTTTGGGTTTTATCAGAAAGCTGAATTATCAGTTCATCTCCCTCACGCCTATCGATGAAAAGATCAAGCTTATCTGTAGTGACACGCTCCGCTCGAATTAACGCATGGTTACTGCTGGCAATTAACTTAATCAATTCTTGTCGGCAGTCAAACAATTCTCCTGAATAGGTAGCAGTCATAGTGCCATCATCATTAACATCATCAATTGCCATTGATGGAAAAGACGCCAAGCTCAGATTAAGACAAATAATTGATGTTAGAAAACGCATACAAATTCCTTGTTTGCTCGCTAAAAAAGCCTGTATTGATTAGCTTCACTCGATAGATTTCATCTTCAGTGAAGTGCCGAAGCAACTCACCGCGAACATAGGCCACAGAGTTGATACCATCAGCCACATCTTGCTCAAAACCGCCTATACTACTGTTAACAAAAACTATAGTAAAATGGGCTTATTCTAAAAATGAGCATTACTATCATTGCAATATCACTTCACAATCTAAACTTGGTGATCAAGTTACTGCAAATATATTGACCACAGCGTTTAAAAAAGCGAGAAATAAATATGGTTTAACTTGGGAAAAAGGCCCTGCCCCTACTTTTCATGAACAACGTTCTTTATCCTAACGACTTTATCGAGAACAAGGAATTAACACACAAAAATTATTGCTGTTTAATTGAACAGTTTTGGGGATATAAAAGCGTTGATTATTAACAGATTGGATATTTAAATATTGGTAATCTATTATTTACACATATACTAGTGAAAGCCCTGTGGGAGCCCAAACTCACAGGGCTATCTTTATAAATTAAAACCCAATAATGACATTAAATATATTTAACTAACTGTATTTTAATCAAAAACATTATTAATAATTGAAGTGACTATCGCTGTACTTAATGCGATCAACACCAAATCTTTTCCAACAATACGCCATTCGTAACCAGGATAATAAGGTAATTGGCTAAGCATTTTTTCAGGAACCATTTTCTTCGCAATACCAGGAGGCAATGGCTTTCCTCTTACTAAATTCTTAGCAATACCTGGAGGTAACGATGAATATCCAGTAAATCCACCGTTCAGCGCTATTGATCTAGCCTCATTATAAGATAAAGAAATTGAGAAAGAGGTTTCATTATCAAAGTGATTATTTTGTGATTTATTATGCCATTTGTTTGGCTTCTCTCCTTGATATCCTTTATTTTGACCTCTTCCATGCCCATTATCTGGATCAGCATAAGAAGGAACAGGTACCATAGATAAACCTATAACCACCAACAATAAATTACTTATTCTAGAAAGAATACCCATGCCTATGACCTCAGCAATTAATTTTTTACAGAGTATCCTTCAAGTTACACAACTACCATAAGTAATATTCCTAGAAAAAGAACTATCAAGAAAATCACTGTTATTCAATTTTCCATGTCATTCTCTTAAGGTTATGGCTCTTTTTTCGCTATCTATTCTAATATTACTTAATCCTTATTTAATTATTTATTCTATTCATAAATAATTATCTAATACCTATCTATTCCATCTGGAAAATATACTTATATATAACACCAGCATCTACATTATGAAATTTTTATTCATATTAAGAAAAAAATCGTATGAAAGCATTGATAATATTTAATTTTACTAATAAATCAATTGTGAATACATTGATAGCTTTAAAATTATGATAAGTTAGCAAAACCCCTGTAATTATAAATCACAGAGCTATTTTATTAATCGATAAAACCACCATTTTCATATATACATTATTTTCATTAAAATAAATAAAATAAAACTCGATACATATATTATTATTTACTGAAATAGCGTCGTAACTTTATTAATACCATCTAGAATTTGAGAAATTAAATCTTGCTGAGATATAAGATAATTATAGAGTAATAAGATTGAGTCACGATAAATAAAGGATATAGCAATTAAAATTATTATAAATAAATAACTAATCGGGCCTTTTAATAGTCTCATTATCACACTCCCTTTTATTTCTATTAAAATCAAGGTCATGCTTTGCAAGACCTTGATTGGGTTGTTATTGCCCTACTAGAGATATTTTATCTACGTTTATTTCATCTTGAACTAGGTGGTTATCAACTCTTCCTTCTATCCGAATTTTTGTATCAGATGAAATATTAAGTCCATTCCACTTATCATTATCAATTTTCACACGGATACTTCCAGAATCATCTTTAAATTCATATACGTTATGGGTAATATTTCTAACAATAAATCCTTCAATAATTATCGTGCTATCATTTGGGAGATTATCAACATTTGATACACTAGTAACAGATGTTGATTGTGAAACAAACCCACCACTATTTGCTTGGTGATTACCATTATAATTAGCCATTGCATTAAAAGATAAACTTAACATAGCCGCACTTAACACCCCAACCACTAATAACTTTTTCATAAATCCTCCTAAGGATTAATAATTATTTATTAAGGTTTTTTGTTAGCCCTTATTTGTGTATCTAATTTGAGTATAAGTATGGAGTCAACTCCAGAGTCAATTAAAAAAAACATCATTTGCAAAAAATAACAATTAAAAAACAAAACCTGACAATTAGATAAATCAATGAAAATTTAAACCATACAACTAACAAGTATTAATACTAATTAAAGATAATATTATTTTTAATAATCTAAATTTTAATTTTATTATTTATAAAAATAACCACAAGTATTTAATTAATGATTTTTATTTCAAAAACTCAGTTTTAATATAATACTGTAATCCTTTAATCACTTGCTCTGACTCTGCAATTCGCTCTCGAAGCAACCAATAATTTCGGATAGCGGTGTCAGTAGGTCGGGCGGTGGTTGCATCATCCAATTCGCGGTGGAATTGCTCGCGCTCTTTTAGCACTCGGCTTTGATGTACACCCTGTCAGGATTATGCTCACTAAGATCACATAATCCACATTACTGGGATGTCAGACTGAATGTGCGAGAAATACAGGTGTAACAAAAATGTATGAACAATTGTACATTGCAAAAACTGAAGTAATGATTGATTACGCACAAGGAACCGAAGCTATTTGTGCTGAACTCAGAGAGGCCATAAAAGAAGGTTTTAATGTTATCGAGCATGAAATAAAAACGTTAGAGCTAACCTTAAAAAAATGTTGTTTAAAAAATCAACAGGTTTTGATAATTCGTTTTGATAACCGTTTCAAAATTGACAATCATAAACCACCCGCAAAGCAGGTGGTTTTATGTTTAAGACGCTGACGCGACTTAAACTGGCTAATTCCATAATAAAAGGTGATAATTAGTCAGCTTTGCAGCCACTCAATACTGGTTTATCTTTTCCTTCGACTAAATCAGCATTATCACCTTTAGTATAAAGCTTATAAGTATAATTTTTATTCATCGCCTCATAGTTTGCACCAGAAGCCATTTTCATGATTTTCATGGGGATCATTTCATCCATTTGATTAATGATCGCATAGCTATCTTTTGCTGTATTTACATAGATAACTTCCATCACTTTATTATTTTCACACACATAAGAAATTTTGGTTATCTCATCAGCATTATCTGCCATAACAAAGCTAGAAGACAAAATACCTACCGCAAGAAAAACACTTTTAAATAAAAATTTCATATAGTCTCCTAAATATCATTAAGTTAGCGTTTATAGAGTATTCTTTTACTCTTCACTAATTTAAAAAAATCTATCTGATACTCTAATGGGATTTATCCAATTTATAAAATTTAACATTAATCAATTAGTTATCTTTTGTCGGCCCCATGCAACGACTATTATGACAACTAGCAAACCCTGCTATCGCTTTATTTGAATATACTCGAGTAAATTTTGGGTGAGTCCAAACATTAGGTTGAACATATAACCTAAAGCTTTTACCTGTTGTGTAGTAATAATGTGCTTGTTGAAAAAAGTGCTCATAAGAAGAAGCCCAATCTGACTTGTTAGATACTGCACAGGCGATAAATTCACCGCCATGATTCATAGCTTTAACACAAAAATACCGACCATCTTCAATTTTTCCCGAATTAAAATCCGTTAACGTAACATTAGAATAATATTCAATATTATGACTTAATGTATCTGTGGCAAATGCCGTTGGTGTTGATAATAAAAAGGCAAAAAATAGACTACGCATTAACATACCATTCCTTAAGAAAATAAAGATAAAAAGCCTCTAATCCAGAATAATATTTCTTATTATTTTTTATTCTTCGCTGTGAACAAAGCTACAGTACCTTGTACATGTATAGAAATGTCATGGAATAAAGAGGAAAGCATTTCTTCCAAAGAGTCCACCGAATCAGAATAATTGCAAAAAATACCTTTTTTGTTGTAAATAGACATTAATTTTTTACCAAAAAAATTATGTTTGACTCCCTGCCCTAAAATCGTTGTGCCATATAAAACCCCTTTTTCAGTCAGTAAATAACTTATATTTTCTATCGCTTTTTTCTTGTCACCCATCGTTCCTGGCAAACAATGTAGTAAATAAAACAATGAGATAGAATCATAAGATGCATTTAATTTATTAGAGAAAGGCTGAAAAACATCATGCTGGAGGCAATTTATTAATTTGTCATCAGGTATATACTTTTTAGTATGTTCCAGACTGTGCAAATTAAGATCAGTCAATGATATTTCTTTTATATAATTTAATGATTTTTTTAAATAAAATCCCGTTCCAACGCCAATATCCATATGGCGATCACCGAGATGATTTTTAAAATGTGGAATTAAATATTTATTCGTATCACACTGCCATGCATAGCTATTAGAAATATTAAGCACCCACCAATCATATAGCTTCAATGACACTGGTGTATATACTTTAACTCCATCATGTGTACTTAATGTCATACAATACCTATCATAAAATGACTATTTTATTTTTTATTTATTGTATGAATAGTTGAAAATACCGAATAATAAATCAGGTAATATTTTTAAAATATTATCTACTCACTAAATCACTTTCTTTATTTATCTTAATTATAAAAAATCTTTCATTATTAGAGACTATCAATAATAACAATGACATATGATTTATTATTCTATTTTTCAAGTAAATCTCAGTGATAATCATCAACCATCACTTACCTTTATAATCTAAATATGATTAAGTATTAATACTATTAACTAACTTATTCTGGTGATAGTTATGTCTTGCAAACACAAAATTCCTCTTGGAATAAATGTGCTAGATGCTACTCAAACGCGAATTGAATGGTTGTTTGATACTTTTGAACAAATCTCTCTCTCCTTTTCTGGAGGTAAAGATTCTACTGTTTTGTTTCATCTTGTTGCTGCAGAAGCAAGAAAGCGGCATCGAAAATTCAATGTCATGTTTCTTGACTGGGAAGTGCAATACTCCGCTACCATTAGCCATGTTGCAAAAATGAAATTTTTGTATGAAGACTGTACGGAGCGATTTTACTGGATAGCATTACCTATCACGACGGAAAGTGGGATCTCACAATATGAACCGACTTGGACAGCTTGGGAACCAGGAAAAAAATGGGTAAGGCAACCGCCAGAAGACGCAATCACTGATCCAGACTTTTTCCCTTTTTATCATCCGAATATGATTTTTGAAGACTTCACACCTGCATTTAATCAGTGGATCACAGGAAATCATCGTAGTTCAGTTATTTTATTAGGGATCAGAACCGATGAATCATTAAATCGCTTTATTGCTATCAATAACAACCAAAAACTACGTTATGCCGATGATATCCCATGGACAACGGCATCACCCGAAGGTTTTTATTATATGGCCTATCCTATTTATGACTGGCATGTAAAAGATATTTGGACATACATTTCACGCTTTAATCTACCCTATAATTCTATTTATGATCTAATGCACCAAGCTGGGGTTAGTTTAAGTCAAATGCGCATTTGCGAGCCATTTGGCCCTGAACAACGTAAAGGGCTATGGTTATACCATGTTTTAGAACCTGAGACTTGGAGTCTCGCCTGTGAACGAGTGAGTGGCGCTGATACAGGTATGTTATACACCCACCCTCGTAATAAATCAGGCTTTTTTGGGCAACGTAAAATTAGTAAACCCGCCCATCATACATGGAAATCTTACGCCCACTTTTTACTAGCGAGCTTACCAGAACAAACCGCCGAACATTACCGAAATAAAATCGCAGTTTACCTTCATTGGTATGTTGAGCGAAATTACCCAAATGGAATACCAGATGAACAAGACGGTGATACTAGCAGTAAACAAATCCCGTCTTGGCGACGGATCTGTAAAACTATTTTACGCAATGATTTTTGGTGTAGAACATTAGCATTTAGTCCTACTAAATCACACTGTTATGACCGATATTGCAAACGGATGCAGGAAAAACGTAAAAATTGGCAGTTGATTTAACAAGAGGTGAATATGACTATTGAAATAGAGTTTTCTTCGCTAAAAGATTATCTATTAAAACTCAATGATGAGCAAAAAATCGAAGCTATCAATAAAATCAAACTATTTCTTCATCAAATTAGTCCGTTCAAAAATGAACCTATAGATTGTGTTCTTTGGGTAAAGCAAAACCAAGTCATAGCAAATGACTACAATCCTAATGTTATGTCTCCTACAGAAAAGAGATTACTCAAAACCTCATTGATAAAAGACGGTTATACTCAACCCGTTGTAGTATTATCTGCACCACAAAATAAAGCTAAACAATTGCAATGGCAAATCGTTGATGGCTATCATCGTTATTTATTAAGTAAAGAAAACGCCTTAAAAAAACGAATTAATAATTATTTACCCGTCACCATCCTTGATGTTAAAAACAACACAATGTCAGATCAAATAGCCACAACTATTCGTCATAATCGAGCAAGAGGACAACATCAAGTCGCAGCTATGTCAGATATAGTTAGAGATCTATCACGATTAGGATGGAGCGATAAACGGATTGGTGATGAACTAGGTATGTCACAAGATGAAGTATTACGCTTAAAACAAATCTGTGGGTTAGCTGAATTATTTTCAAAGCGCCTTTTCTCAGAAGCTTGGACAGTAAAATAAGAAATAATTGTTTTCTATCGATAAAACTAATCAACTCAAGATTGAATTAATCCAATTTAAAGCTCTGACAAAAACAATTAAGGCTACACATTATGCGTAGCCTTAATCTTATTCACATTATCTAACTCAATTATTTTTTGTCTTTATTCTCTATCGCTATTGTTTGCCGTTTCTCTTCTTCAGGTAACTCATACTCAATAGCAATGGTCAGAAGTCCACTTGATAAATCGGCTTTGTCTATTTTAACATTTTTACCGAGGTCAAACTGCAACGTAAATTGTCCTTGAGATATGCCTCGGTGGATCCATTTATCATTGTCTTCTTCTGATTTTTCTTCTTTTTTCCCTTCAATCAATAAACGACTTCCTTTTAATGAAACCGATAAGTCATTTTCTTGATATCCAGGCACACTCACTGTCAGTTCATAATGGTTATCATCAATCTGTTTCAGGTTATAAGTCTGTACAGGTGATGCAATGGGCTTACTGCCTGTTAACTGACTAAACAGGCGATCTATCTGATCAAAACGATTTGAAAGTAAGTTGTCAGATAATGTTGGGAATAATGAAAAAGGTTTAATGTTAGGCATATAACTCCTCCTTCAATATTTAGTAAATTATGGGCGGTATCTTTTTTGCCCAAAATATAAATATGAACGAACAAGTGTTTTTCAAGCCCTAAAATCTAAATTTTTTATCTTTAACCAATATGAGATTGTAGATAGCAAAAAACCCTGCCGAAGCGAGGTTTTGTATATTCAACTATTTAATGCCTAACTCATTTAAGCTGTCATCACACTTTTGCAAAAGATACATTTTGCGCCGTGTGGATTGTTCACTGTGACATCAAATTGTGATGTTCTATATTGTGAACCGTGACAACTTGGGCATTTAAAATAGAGGCGAATAGTAATAGCGCCTTTAGAGAGCCACCTCGTTGCCTGCTGCTGGGCCTTTCATACCATTTTCCATGGTGAATGAAACTTGTTGGCCTTCCGCTAATGTTTTGAAGTTATCACTTTGGATAACCATCGCATGTTAACCTTATTTCTGATCTTATTTTAATCCATCAGATAATCTGCAAATGATAATTTTCGCCACTTTTATCATGCGGTTTGCAGATTATTTTTCATATCCCGTAAATAAAACTTTATCGCCTATTTCTATTGCTTGATTTTAACGCTGACGTTTTATTCATTGTTTGTTTGCTTTTGCTACATCTGGCTACTTTTAATACAAAAACACGCATCAACACGTTACACAAACTCATAAGAAAGCCTGTAACAAAAACGGGAACCCTTAAGTTCCCGTAATCAATTCGCAACGCGAATTATATTACATATGTTTGATAATCGCGTCACCAAACTCGCTACATTTCAGCAGTTTAGCGCCTTCTAACTGACGTTCGAAATCATAAGTTACAGTCTTAGCGGCAATTGCGCCTTCCATACCTTTAATGATTAAGTCAGCAGCTTCAGTCCAGCCCATATGGCGTAACATTATATAAATCCACCATCATTAAGCATTTGTTTATTAAGGTATATTTACTCTTCACTGACCTAAAAGACAATGGTTATGCCTTTTTATAACCAATTGATTACCATAACACTTTTATTGGTTTTGATAACCACATATTAGAGCTGTAAACATAATTTAATAAGTATTAGAAACATTAGCTGGAGAGATGGGGGATTAGTTCTGAGTTAAGAGATATGGTACAAAATCACAAAAGACCCGGAGTTTCTCAGAAACACTATGACAGATATGATTATTTAAGAGAAAAACGTGAAACACTTGATATATGGTGTGAAAAGCTATTATCTCTAAAAAAGAGTAATATATTATCCATAGACAAAACTTGAGTAATAGAAAAGCATTAATTAGATTTAAAAGTAATTTTATTAATTAGTTAAAATTTAGATAACGATATTCTTAATTTTTATTTCTAGATAATAAGCATATATAATAGACTTTACTAATTATAAAGTATTTTTCATCTTAGATGATGAGTTAATAAAATATTTTATACGCATATGGGTAATCACTTGGTTCAAACAGAAAAATAAGAAACAATAATTCAAAAATGTTAAATAAATCATTAATTTTATTTAATGATAAAAATCAAAATGTTATAGCTTTATTAGATATTAAAATTAAAGATTATTTGAGATAAGCCGTTATGATTGTATCATCATGAAATTATAACAGGGTAATCAAAATGTTAAATAATTTAAATATTACTAAGAGTATTATTTTTGCCTTAACTATATTCTGTGCATTACAACTAATCACAGCTGGTTTTTCTTATTCCATTATAAACAAAGATCTCCATAATTTTCAAAATTTTGAAAACTTAAATGAACAACAACAAAAACTAAGTGACGGTGTTAACGCCCTAATAAAAACACGTTTAACTATAGCAAGAGTTGCTATTCGGTATATCAAAAGCCAACAAGACTCAAGTTATATAATAGATATCAATGATATGTTAGGGGTTGCTCGCACCACATTAAATGAAGCTGAATCTCATTATATATCTTGGTTACAATCTTCTGATGTTAATAAAAAACAAACAGAATTGATCGATAACATCAAAAAAACGTGGGAAAATATGTATGAGACCATGAATTTATCTATTGAATATCTAAGCTCAAATGACTACCAATCATATAGTAATTTAGAAGCACAACAAATACAAAATGAAATGGAGGTAGCATTTAATAACTGGAGAGATGAAAATAATCTTTTACAAGAAATTGCTGAAGATGAAAATCATAAAAGCTTCATTCAAATGCAATGGATTCTTGGTGTAATTACTATCGTTATTATTACAGTGCTAATAATTGTTTGGTTTGGCTTACAACACCTCTTATTAAAGCCTTTAAAATCTATTATGTGTCATATTCATAATATAGCGAATGGAGATCTTACTAATAATATAAACATTTCGGGCCGTAATGAGATGGGACAATTAGCTACGAGCTTACACGAAATGCAAGCATCATTAGTAAACACGGTAAATGCAGTACATGCTAATACTAGCGCGGTTCATTTCAGTATAGATGAAATAACTAAAGGAAGCACAGATCTAGCATCTCGTACCGAACAACAGGCTGCCTCATTAGAAGAAACAGCAGCAAGCATGGAAGAGTTAACGACAACAGTAAAACAAAACTCCCAAAATGCAAAAGAAGCCACGATATTGGCTGAAAGCACTACCGATATCGCGACAAAAGGGGGTCACATAATGAATAAAATCATTAATACAATGACGGAAATAACTCATAGCTCACAACAAATCTCACAAATAACAAATGTAATAAATAGCATTGCATTTCAAACCAATATTCTAGCACTTAATGCAGCCGTTGAAGCAGCTAGAGCTGGGGAACAAGGGCGTGGTTTTGCTGTTGTGGCAGATGAGGTACGTAATTTAGCTAGTCGCAGTGCCCAGGCATCAAAAGAAATTAAGGCTCTGATAGAAAACTCAGAAAATAAAGTAAACACTGGTTCTAATTTAATTAATGAAGCCGGAGAGACAATAGATGAAATTATAAGCGCTATTACAAATGTATGTCATCTTATAAATGAAATCTCCTCTGCTTCTGATGAGCAAAGCCAAGGTATTGAGCAAATAAGTGTAGCCATCACTCAAATAGACCAAGTTACTCATCAAAATGCAACGCTTGTACAAAAATCAACAACTGAGGCTTTAGAATTGAAAACTCAATCAGAACAGTTACAGCTTGCAGTCGAGAAATTTAAATTAAGATAAAAATAATAATTTTTAACACAACTAATCAACACAAACAGCCATTCTAAGCAAGCGAGGGAGGTTAAATAAATCAACCCACTTGCTTTATCTTTTGCGCTTCTTCCATCTCACGCATTCTCACGTTATAGAGGGATTGCTCTGGCATCTGCACACGAACGGAAATAAAACGACCATCAGGAATATCAATCGGGTCACCATCGCTATAACCATCAATATCATTACGGGCGAACTTAGGTGCATTAGGATGAGTGCGATGATAGGTTTTAACGAGAATAGAACCGTTCTCATTAACTTCAGAATTCACCCAAATTAAAGGCTGTTTATTGACATCGAGTGGAATTTCAATACCGCCATCGATGCCACCCCAGCCAGCATCAGCATTAAAGCCAAGCACGCCCTCGATAAGGTATTCACCCTGAGCTACTCGAGTAACCGTAGCGCCTTCTGATTCGTCGTTAGTTGTAAATGTGCCGTCAGGATTGATGTCGATGATTGGAGAGGCGCGCTTAATAAAACCATTGCTATCTACTGTCGTTGTGGACGTTGTTAATATCTCGCCGCCCTTTCTTTCAGGAAATCTAATTGTGTATCCAGCGCCATCATAGGAAAGGTAAAAGCCGTAAGGAACGCTCTTTTCAGCTCTCAATAACCCAAAATAATTTGTTGGATTAGATTTATCTGAACTATAAAGCCCCTGGTAAGACATTAACTGACCATTAAATATTTGTGTATTCTTTGTCGTTTTATTTGCTAATAATTGCCATTCATTCCACAGGTTATTACTTCTACGCCTATAACCAAATTCACCAGCATTGAAATCAGTTGTAGCCTGAATCTGCAAAACACTACCAGTTCCATCACCACCAGTTCTTGATGCGTTTATGATTGGCATATATGGATCTATAAAGTTTAATGCTCCATTACCTCCACCAGCATAAAAGCCACCGTGATTAATTGAATTGGCATCCATAACGCTTGGAGGGCTTATCTTGTCAGAACTTAAAGCACTAGCACCAACACCAAAATCCCCAATATGTACTGTTTTATTATCATCCGCTTTTTTACTAATATCCCCCTGCATCTTCTTAATACTATCTATCGTAACAATCTCACCATTTGGCATCTCAATTTTTGTTTGGCCCGTTTCACTCATCCATGTATTCATCGCATCGAGAAAATATTGCGTGTATGCATTTATTGCAACCATCGTTCTTGCTGCATCACTATTATTATCGGGTTCTGTAACATGAATTGAGAATGCGGTGTTAGTTGCAGTCGCTAATGCGGGATGAGCTAATACTAATTCAGTATCGGAATTAACGGATTTAATCATATACGGAATATTAGTATTTCCTGATTTAATTAAAATCGTCATTCCAATATTAATGGCTGGATTATTATTTTTAAATTTAGTGCCAGTGCCTTTGACAATAGCAGACCCTGACACTGTGTTAACAGTGCCTGTTGTGTATATCATGATTTATTTCCTAAATGTATAAATAAAGAAGTTTGATGAAGAGTTAAATATTGAAGTAGTCGCTGAGTTCGATACCGTAGATATTAAATTCTATTTTAAATGCATTACCGCCAATTGCGCCGTAAGAGCCACCATATTCTGAACCTATACTGTATATATCATCCCAATAAACACTATTGCTATCATTTCTAAAGCCAAAGCCCGTGCGCATATAAATAACATCATCTCTATTACTGCCTTGTATTCTCCAGTTAACAAATTGCGCATCAGGAATAATCATCGGCTTCTTAAGTTTAGAGAATGAAGCACCATTTCGATTACTAAATCGTGTCGTCTCTCCGAGTTTCATAGGTTTATAGTTGGATGAAAATGTAATTTCTTTTTTATCGTTATAAATCACAATGCCATATTTTGGCGGGTTTAATTTAAAGTTAGTACAAAATATAACAACATACATTTCACAAGAAGCACTAACAACTAAACCTCTTGCTTTATTATATGAGAATACAGCACCTGAATTTTTTGGTCTTACAAAGATAACAGGATTCATTTCATCAGTAATATTTGATGGCATTCTCCAGCCATTATTTTTACCTGCATTTATTTGTACGATGTCAGCAAATACACAATACCCTCGCATTGAGGGCGTTAATTCACTAATACCATTCATTCCATGTAGACGTATTCCGTATGATTCACTATTTGATTTTGGGTAACCATAAAAATCAAACATGAATTCTGGGTCTCTTTCGTCATCTTCTGAATCTACTCGCGATCCGGCTGGCCTTTCATCAACATAAAAATTAAAATTATCACCGGATATATTATACGCTGTTACATTTGATGAGAACCAATAATAGGAACCGGGTATTTTGTATGTCCGAGATACTACTCGTGGGATAATAATAATATTGTACTTTTCATATTCAGGAATATTGTGCTTCATTGTATTCCACCCTTCATTTATTGGGTAGAAATGGTTATTGTACCACCCTATTTTTGCTGAACCTAAATACCCCATAACCTGATTATCATCAGCATCTAAATAATATTCGTTGCCTATATCGGGTTTAACATAAACACCATACATGGTTATCTCCCTTCTATTTTTCCTATTTCAATCCTAATTTCTCCTTGAGCACCGTAAACCGCAATCCGTTCATTGGTGATAACGGTATGCGCACCCGTTTTATTTGTTCCTATATCTAATTCACCCCGGAACGTTCCTTTATTCATTTCAATATTGCTAGTTTTACCGTCAATCAAAAAACCATCCTTACCGGGTACATAATCACCAGATTTAATATATTCGGTAACAACAACGGAATTAAGCCATGCCTCGTTAATAAAGGCCTCACGCATAAACATCTGGCCGTTTTTAACGTACATGAACAATTCCATTTTTCCGTTACTTGGGTTATACCATGCGAAATTATTAGCGTTATAGCCTATAAAACTTTCAAGCTTGCCATTCTTAACTTGAGTACTAATGACCTGACCTGCTGCATTGTATTTAGTGCCGTTATGAACAATCGTGATATTGATGGAATGAGTGACAACACCATCGCCCGTTTGACTAAACTCGGCCTGCATTTTTTGGTTAATCATGCCCTGCTGTTTGCCAAATTGAGCTTGCACTTGATCCTCTGATTTAGCCATAGCTTTATTTGTTTCAGATATTGCCTCTTTATTCGTCATAACATCAGCACGAATGCGACCGACTTCTTTATCTGTGTTAGCTAAATTTTGGTTAGTTGTTTTTAACTCTGTGCGGATCTCCGTAGTTGTTTGACCGAAAGCTTTATTTAGCTCAGTAATTGACGTTTGAGTTTCTTTAATTGCAGACGTGTTATCACCAACAGCGGAGTAAATTTCTTTAACTTCCTGTGCCCATGCTTCGTTATCCGTTGCACGAACTTGCCATAGCTCACTAATACCAGCTTGTGATTCGGCATGTTTTATTAACAACTGTCTGAAATTACGATGACTTGCGTTACTTAAAATAATTGCGGTCTCAGCATTCCAATCAAGCTTATTATCCAGCTCTTTAAACGCATCCGTTTCTCTAACCGTGTTATCTAAATCATCAAATATGTCGTCTGGCAATGAAACTGGAATACCTGAAGCTTCTACAAATGCAGATTTACCATAACTATTGATCGTTCGGATATAGAAATAGTAAGTGTGGCCAGCTTTTAAATTCTCTTGCGTCCAGAAATTTCCTTGACCAACTTTGTTTGTTTTGGTGATCACTTCATTTTCAGAGAGATTAGCGAGTTTTTTCTCACTAAACCAAAACTCAAAGGTATAACCAAAAACAGCACTATCACCCTGTTTAGGTGACGCCGTTAAACTAAACATACCTGGCGTTATTTCAACACCGATTGGTGACGGAGGTGCTTGAATTGCAAAATCACTGATAGCCGGTGCAGACATAGCGCCAGCAACATTAATAGCTCTCACTTCGACACGATAAGTACCTCTCGCTAAACCATTAATATCAACACGCTCACCCGGTACCTGAATAGACTGTATAACCTTGCCATTCTGGAGAATATTAACCGTGTTATAGCGAATATCAGATGCCACGTTCTGCCATGATATGTAACCTTGAACGATATCGGTGACAGCAAGAGGAACAAAAGCCAGATTGATCGGTGCTGGTACGCCACCAGTGGGTAGTTTAGTGAATGGAGGTCTAACAAAAGGTTTACTGGCTAAGTCTTCATAGATATAAGGACCATCTTCTTCGAGAGTAATCTCTACCCCCTCTGATGGGTGAAATTTCCAATCAGCAATGCGAAATTCTAAATCGCTAATCCCCAGCGAAGGTAATTCGAGTTTTACAACATCACCAGGGCGATAAGCATAACCATCTAAATTCATGCGCAATTGAATACGACGACCTGCGCGTTTTTTACGTAAATAGAGATTGGCTAGTCGATTGGCTTGGTATGGGCTAGTAACAAAACGATAGTCCATATTTTCTTTAATTTCTAAGCCATCTTCTTCTATCCATTCATCAATAACCACTGGCTCAAAATCGGTTTTGTTATACTGTTGTTCTGCGTCAACAAAAGTGCCATAAATCGCATTAGTTGCATCACGTAATGAAAGTTCGGGTGTCACCGTCACTGTATCGATAATTTGTGACTCATCAATCGTCAGTAGTGCTGGCCCATTATAGACTTGCATCATAATGCCATGCTTACCCGCTATATAAGTGGGCTCTCCAGCAATACATTTATGCATCATCTCTAATACAGAGGCAGGACTTTCTTCAAGTTCATAAGCGCCATTTAAAGTGTATCTAGGCTCACTTTTTCCATCTGGCGTTTGTACGGTTTCATCACAAATATCTGCTGCACTTTTAAATGCATCCCAATCAATATCGGAGTCTGGAACACCTAAGTAATGCCGATAGTAATCTAATATGATCAAAGCACCGTTATTTGACCACTCTGTTTTCTCAGTGCGGGGATCGTAAATTTCTTTTCCCCATAGTTCGCTTTTGACATTAGGTACACCATAAGGAAATTTTTCTTGATCGAAACGTAATGTTAAGCGCAACCATGCAAGACCTCGACCAATCATATCTTCTTTCCATGATGGCGCTTTTTTTAATAAATAGGGATCTACTTCAGTTCTGTCATTATGAAACTCATATTGTGCGTTATCTCCTAAATCTTCAATTTTGTCATCGTTAAAATAAATTTGACCTAACTTATGTATGGGATGAGAGGCGATCGCTAATGCCATGTAGAGTTCTTCATTTTCGTCTTGCTCACCTTCCTCTTCTTCAGCAAAGAAAAGTAAACCTGACATCATTGTCTTACCTACCACCACAGTTTCTGGTGCTGATGCTGAACGCAACATCTGTTTACGTTCGGACTGATCCCGATAGCCTGAGCCAGGCACCTTATCTTTAAAGATAAACGCACTTGCAGCTTGAACTGCAATACCGGCAACAATCAAAGCCGTCCCCAAACCACCTGTGGCAATAACCCCTGCTATCATTAAGCCAGCAGAGACAACGCTTGTAACTGTCTTACCCATTTATTGTACTCTCCATGCTTTAATTGGTTTATTGCTCACAGCGCGAACTCCATCCGTTGAAACTGCCCATAGCTTGCCAGCCCATAACACACCCAGCGTTTTCCCTTCATCCCCTTCAAACATCACAATGTCACCACGCCCTGCTTCGTTTGTTGGAATTTCATCAAAAAAACGACTCACAGCACTTTCCAATGTTCCGAACTCTTTTTGTAACACTCTGAATGCGCCAGTTTTTGTTTTATAGCGCCCGCGAATGTTTTCACAAGGATCAAAATTACAAACAGCAATGACGCAATCAGAGGCAAACAAACAGCAATCATGTTCACCCCATACAAAAGGGCGATTTATGGCATTCTTTAAAGTTTCAGGTAGGCGAGTAGTCCATTGTGGGTGTCTCATGGTTTTCTCCAGACAATAAAAAACCCGCCGAAGCGGGTTGACGAAAAAGTGTATTTAATTACTTTTTATTTCTAGTTTTTTAATTAAACGCTTTTTATATTCTTCTAGGTTTTTTATTTCACAGTCAATTTTTTTACTGCTTTCTTCTAAATATTCTTTTGAGTACTGCTGTAATTCTTCAACTGTTTCTACTCGTCCTCCTTTTAAGTTTTCTATTTCTTCATTAGTATATTTAGGGCATCCCTCATACCATTCCTTATTGGAGTCAAAAGAATAAGTTGAAGCAGAAAAGCAGAATAATAACGTTGCCGTAATAAATATATTTTTCATAGCAAACCTTTAATCATTTATAAATAAACGCAGGTGCATTTTTCTTGCTACCCCAATAAATAGCCCGATCAGCCATCTGCGCCACATAACGGAATATCCTATCGCCCTTTTTACGTTTAGACCATGATTCATCAGTAAATCTGTCAGGTAAACCATAAGACCAGCGTTCGAAACGGTTTGAAACAGTGACTGCTATTTCATTTTCTTCACCTGTTGTCACACCAATTGTGGATATTTGTCCTGCAAATAAAACTTCAGCAAGCGCAGGTTTACCTTCTTCATTTAATGCAACTAACATCAATTGTGCATTTCGCCCACGAACTCGCTCATTCATCACCTCGCCAATTAATGAAGAATCGAAGCCTGAGAGTTTCATGATAAGCTGTTGTGGGCTAGTGGTCATATTTTCTCCCACAGACTCAATTGCACCAAACTGGCCAACACCTTGGTAAATTTCACCTGCAATAATGATATTACCCACACCGGTATGTGCACGCACCACACCTGATTTAAGATCTAAACGAGAGGCAACAACTAAATAATATCCCTCATTAATTGCCTTAACCATATCATTACTAAAGGGATGATATTTCATGTTAATGCTTCCTCGAATGACAAAGAAGTGCTAGTAAGTATGCCCGGTTTACGTTGGAAATTACCCTGATCGTTACTAGTTAGTTTAAAAATACCGTATGGCGCTTCATTTTCTATCAAATCATTTACCGCCGGTGCATAACGTAATATAGGGGCAATAGGGATTGTTGCGTTTCCTTGTGCATCACTAATCACATTAGCCGTCACTCGCTTTAGTTCATCATTTACCGTGATATAATCACCAATGCGTAAAACAATGCTATTGGGTAACCAGTCTTTACTTTCTAATAATTTTCCAGATTGATTGGGTTGGCTAACTTTAGGTTTACCGCGTTGAGTTAAACCAGAACGCGCCCAATCACTAATTTTCACTCGACCACTTTCACCATCTAACTCGGCAACAAACGCCTCTAAAACCCTTGCTTGCTCATCGGTCAAATTATTAAATGACATACTGCAACGCCAACGCGAGCCGGGAAAGCGTACTGTCTGCACACTCCCCGTAAAAGTTGATGTAAAGGTTTTACTGTTACTCACGAGTTGCCAGCTTAATGAGGCTGGCACGATGGATTGTGGCCACGATAATATCGTTGCCATTTATCGTAGGTTCCTTCTTAATGTTCCATTGGTTTGAAAGTCTCGCATAATGTCAGATTTGGCTTTTGATGCACCTTGTTCTGCTCCCATTCTTGCTGCTTCCTGTATAGCTTGATAAAGCGCTTCATCACCATTACCTGTTACATGAAATGTTTGATGAATAATGGTATCGCCTGACGCAACAGAGTTGCTTCCGGTTGCTCTAACGCCTAAAGATCCATCAGGTCCACGTTTTAAAGGCATGATCGCCTCGCTTCCAGCTTCCCCCATCAAGCCAAGATTAGGCGTACCACCTTTTGCAAAGGCAAATAATGTCGGTGAACTAACCACCTGGTTGCTATATTGGCTGAGGCTTGGTGAGCTGTAAACATCCCCTTTGGCGTTCGCTTTTACACCCACCTTACCCGCTTTAGCGCCACTTGCTGCACCGCTACTGCCACCAGCAAAACCGCCCATTAATCCCGTCAATGCATTGGTAATTTGAGCTTGAATTGCAATACGAATAAGATCAGAAATAATTGAACTGGCTAATGATGAAGAAAATTCTTTAATGCCCTCTGAAAAGGACTTCGTTCCCATCAACATGCCTGTCATTGCATTAGCGGTTCGTTGTTCAACAGCATCAACTAAATTCATTTGCATACGTTGCCACATACCTTGTGAGGCATACAGCTCTTTGCTTGATTGATATTGTGCTTCTTTTGACTTATTTGTAGCCGCAATAACTAACTGTTCATAACGTTCTTTGCTAACTAAACCATCTTCATAGTAAGCCTGATAAAGCGCCTTTTGTTCTTCCAGTTGGTTTCTGAGTTGAATAACGGGATCTATTTCGCCAAGAATGCTGATATTAGGGAGAGAAATGCCTTTTGCTTGCTCTGATAAACGATATTTTGTCGTATCTTGTGCCATTTGGCGCCGTGCATATTGGTATTCTTTTTCAGTCAACAATTGCTGTTCAAAGAGTGATTTAAGCTCTTTTGTCATCTCTTGTTCATTTCGGATGGATGCGCGCATAGGAGAGTATTTTTCTGCTAATTCTGCACGTTGTTTCATATGATTTTCAGCATTGAGTGTTTTTAATCGCTCATACTCTTCCTGCTTCATACCACCGGCTTTTAAGTTTTCTTGGAGCTTGCGCATTGTTTCCGATTCGCTTAATGATATGCGCTCCAAGCTCGTTGCATGCTCTTGTTCTATTTGCATACGTAATTGATGATATTGGCTAACTTTTTGTGTAGAACCTTTATTGCTTTCTAAATCATTACCACTACCACTACCATCCCCTACTGGTTTGTCTTCCTTAGTCGGTTGGCTAAAAACGCCTGTTTTTAATGCACTCTCTCGATTTGCAATTTTTTGCTTCCGAATTTCAATTTCTTTATCTATATCCTCGATTTCGCTTAATACTTTTCTTCGTCCTTTTGCAAACTCTTCAGAGTCTTTTCCCCAAAGGCTAACTGCGGCATAACCAAACCAACTGCCATTTTTTATCGAAGACATTTCGCCTTCGCGTTTTTCTGAATAAGTAGCCTGCTCTCCATATAGACGCTTCTTTTCTGCCTCGAGTAAGGAGAGCTCTTCTTTAATTTCATCAAGTTGAACTTCTATTTTCACCCTAGAAAGACGCTGAAGTTCAGTAATAGTCTCGACCACAGCCCCTTTCATCCCTTCTATTTTCAACTTAGCTTCATCAGCTCTAGTTGCAAAATAATAAATGGCTGAACCCGCTAAAGCCAACACACCAACTGGCCCACCTAAGGCAGAAACAACACTTCGGAGTCCTAAGCTAGATGCTCGTAATGCCCTTTGGCTATATGAAAGTCGATTATTAGCTGCTGTAAGTTGATCGGTATATTTGGATCTTAACGCTAATGCTTCCGCTTCCTGTCTAACTAGTCGATTACGTTCACTAGCCAATCCTTGCATCTGTAAACCATGCCGATTCATTATGGCGCTCTGTTGAGTCAATGCCTGGCCTTGCTGAGCTAGTTTATTAATGGTGGCATCAGCTGAAGCAATCCCTCTTCTGGCGGTTTCAGCCTGTTGCTTAGCATTACTTCTGACTGCTGCTTCATTTTTCACCCATTCTTTGGTTTGCTCTTGAAGCCCTCTAGTCATTCTGGCACCAATGACAGGTAAAACAGCGTAAGTTGCAATGTTAGCTAAAGTTGAGAAGTTATTATTTAGTGCATTTACAGCGGAAGTAACATTTTGCACCCCTGTTCGTAAAGGACCATCGGCACTGGTACCAACTTTAATCGCCAATCCCTCAAACGACCTTTCCATTACCTCCAAGTCAGCATTTAGATTTTGTGCCCTTTTCCCTGCTTGCTCATACGCTGTTTCGGTATCAGTAAGCGCCTTAGTTAAATCAACTAGCTGATCCCGATTTTTAACTAAAATGGTGCCTGCGCTGACATTGGCGCGACCAAATATCTTTGTCGATGCAGTAGTGGAATAGTTTTTCTTGTCGAGGTTTTCTAATGCCGTGGCCAAACCCACAACAGATGGACGCAAGTTTTTATCTGCTGAACGTTCTAATGCTAAAAAGACATTACGCAACATTGTTCCTGCCGTTTCAGCCTTAATCCCTTTTCCTGCTAAAACTTGGATTGAAGCATTAAGTTGCTCAAATGAAACACCGGCTTGAGAAGCAACGGTACCACTTTTCACAATGGCTTGGGCTGTTTCGTTTATTTCAGATGCACCATATTTCGCACCTGCTGCTAACACATTAATGTAACGCTCAGATGAGACAGCGGACTCACCAAACTGATTAAGACTTAAGGTAAGAGATTTCGCCGCATCGGCTAACTCAATACCTGAAGCTTGCGCCAAGGTAATCGATTTAGCCGTTACATCTTCTAAGGCTCCCGCTGTCTGCAGTAATGACGGTTTTGCTGACGCAATAAGTTTCATGGCATCCGCAACTTTTATCGCGCCAAATTCTGTTGTTCGCCCCATTTCTTGAGAAGCAATACTGTACTCTTTCATGCGCTCAATAGACGCCCCCGTAATCGCACTCAGATCAGAAATTGCCTGACTATACTTGCGAGAAATATTTAAAATGCTACCAATGGATAAACTCACTCCACCTAACATCGCCAGTCGTCCTGCAACATTCGTCACTTGATGACTGATTGAATAAAAACCATCTGCAACCGCTTTTGTTTCACGCTTTGCTTTATTAGAAAAACGTTCTGTTTCACGCCCTGCATGGTTTAATGCGCCTGTAATATTGCTTCTAAAACTGGCGTCATTCAGCAATAACCCAACCCGTAAATCGGCTAAATTAGTGGCCATAATATTATCTTCCTATCATTTTCATTACGTCAGAACATTGCTGTTCAACAGATTTAGAGGTGCTTGTTGGTTGATGTGCACTTTCAGGAGAGGGAGGTATATCTGATGGTGGTATTACACCTATTTTTTCTGATTTGAGCGCAAAATAAGCCTGCCAACCCAGTAATGTATTGGCAGGCAAATTGAGAACGCGATAGGGATCAATTTCACCCAACTCTTCAGAAAGTTGATAAGCAAAATAGAGTAATGGGCTATCCGTTAGTTTTTTTTTGTCTCGTCTAACGTGCCAATGGAGTGTTGCTTCACGACGTTAATCGCTTCGATGAGGATCGCGTTATCATGGACGTTAACCAATTCTTCTGGTTTGGGTAGTAACGATTTACTTATCGGTTTACCTTCATCATCAACCAAGCAATTCAGCAACATACCTACGTTACGTAATGATGCCTCACGTAATTTGCCATATTGATTTAATTCAGAAACCTCAAGTTCCAAATTCATCAACTCGTTAGCCGTCATACGACGAATGTTTACCTTTACTCCACATAGAATATCGACTTCGATAATTTGAGGTTTCGCTGTAAGTAAAGAGGCTTTTAATCCTTTCATTAACCCTGATCTCCTGTTGATGTTGCAGAAGAAGTTCCCCATACAAGGTTATTTTGTTTTCCTTTTACGGTGATCTGGATGGCTTCATTAGCAGGCGCTGAGATGTCATTTAATTCCCAGCCTGACAATGAAAGGATCATGGTTGCGGTACGTTTATTAGGAAGCTCGCAGTAAAACTGCACCGTTTCACGCTTTTCTGCTGCATTCAAGAACGCAACAAAGTTTTCATTTTCTGGATCATCAATGAAGCCTAACGACTTTTCAGGTCCTTCCGGTAAGTCAGAAATAAATTGTTTGTTTTTATCGATGAGTGTCGTGACGTCAACAAAGCTCCCTGATTGTCCTGTGGCACCTAATGCCTTACAGTTAACCAGTGGCTTCATTTGTTCAACGGTATCACCCGCTTTACCAAATTTCACAATAGTGCCGGCGGGAAGCATGGCGTATTCTGGCGATGTTTTTTGATCTGCCATTATTTTTACTCCTAAGTATATAAAGAAAGGGCATGGCGAATATGCTCAGTTAAGGTATTGAGCACCGCACGTTGGTTGTAATCGAGGGCTGGACGAATAAAAGGACGGGCAACTTGTTTGATGGTGCCAAACTCTTGGGCACGCGCTTTCATATAATGAGGTTTTGTCGGTCCTACGGTGACCATGACAGCCCCATTCGTGTTTTTTACTCGTGTCGTTTTGATGGTGATATTGTCTCGCATATGAGGTTCAGTGCTTTTTGCATCAAACCCTGCATGTGTTTCCATATCCTCTTTCACGACTTGCATGGCTTCTCGCCCTGCATCGCGTAATATCTTGGTTTTTAATTCAATGTCTAACTGCTTTAATTTCCGACCTAATTCATCCAACCCTGTCACGCTAAGGTTGGTTATCACGTTGCATCCTCAGGGTAGGTGATAATAAAATCACGATAAATACGGTAAATTTTACGGTTCTCCGTTTGCTCAATCATGTCCTGCAGAAAATTGCCTCGCTGAACAGTTTGGACGGGGTAGTTGCCAATATAACCATGTTGGATGGACTCCCACTCACGACAGAGAGTCGATTCCAGTTTTAAGGCTTTTGGATAGTCATCAGGTATTTGAATAACGATTTGGAAACGGGCTTGAACCAGTGATGTACGGGCTAATCCAGAGTCTATCTTTGGATCACTAATCCGTTGATAGATGACCCCTTCTAATTTATCGGAGGGGAGTTTTAACGGATAAGCTAACAACCCCGTAATACGCTCCAGATCGGCTTTAATATCAACTTCTATCATGTTGGATATTCGCCTCCGTGGTAATAATGGTCCTATCAGCCTGATTTCGGTCAACAGCGCGTACAGTAAATAGTCGCCCCTGATAGCCCACCAACCACCCCATATCAACATCAGAACGAGGTCGAACAGTGAAATGATAGGTTTCAATTACCTGATCTTGGTCTGCGGTACGAATCTTACGGCTCGACATCGATTCGGCTTTAGCCCATACCTCAGCCACTTTTTTTGAAACGACTTTTTCACTCCCTAAATCATCACGTTCTGTAACATAGTGAGAAAGGGAAATACGTTTGTTGAGTTCACCGGCTTTCATCATTCCTCACAAATTAATATGACGATAGGGATCGAGCAGTAATTTAAATCCCGCTGGTAATATAGCTGTTTCTCTATTTTCATAGAAATTACCAACGGCCAGCATAAGCGCTAATTCAATATCATCAGTGATTAATAAACCGTCAGGATCTTCCTCTGGTATATTTTCTTCATAAAGATGTCGATTGATATATCCTTCAGCTCGTTGTTTTGCCGCCATCAGATAAGTTTTTAGCAGTTCATCTTCGAAGGTATTATCTTCATCTAGCCGGCATTGTTGCTTTAATTTTTCCAGTGTGGGTAGTGGCATAAATCCCCCAATACCTGCGACCATCCTGATCGCAGGCACAAAAAAACCGCAATTAAGCGGTATATATGAAACTGAGATACATAAACTCAGATTATTTAGTGGCTCCAGCTTTCAGTAACTTCACCGCATTACTGTCAACCAACATAGAGCCAACGCGTTTCGTCGTATAGAAATGGACAAACGGTTTGTTGGTGTATGGGTCACGTAACATACGAACACCAATACGATCAAGAATCGTGTAACAGCGGTTAAAATTACCAAAAGCAATCGGCACAGCGTCAGCAGAGACATCAGCAAATTGCTCATTTTCTGCAATGCCATACCCTAATAATGCAGAAGGTTGCCCTAATTGCAGACCGGGTTGCCACAAATAATTACCTTGAGCATCTTTCAGTGTGCGAACTTGAAATAATGTATTGTTATTCATCATAAATTTAGCACCTGTACGATAAACCTTTCGCATGGTGTAAATCAATTTCATGACTTCATCCGCAGTGATTTCTGTCGGTTTTTTCAATAACAAATGCTGTAACTTACCCCACTCACGTTCTTTATCGCCTTTATCGTCACTGCCGTATGCCAACAGACCTTTAGGCTTTTTAATACCGTCACCGTGGGTAAATACCGCTTCTTCCTGCTCCGCAAATTCTGTGGCTAACTCACTGGTGATGAATTGCTCAACATTAAAAAAGGCATCATCAAGCATAGTTTGAGTAGCAGCAGGGTTGCCGTAAATTTCTCCCCATACAGGCTCAATAGAGGCGAGTTTTGATGTGTTGGTTTCAGGGCGTTTGTCCACTTCCCCAACCCAACCACTATTTGTGCCACCTTGATTAATAAGGCGTTTAAACTTTTCTGTGCCAACCGTAATCACATTACACTCTTGGCGCATAACCACTTCATCACGCAATGCCGTAATGATATTACGATCCAATTCTTCGGGTACAGCATAACCGCCGTCAGGATCTGAACCGACCTGCATTGCTTTACGTTCTAATTCCGCAAGCCCATCATCGGTACCTTTACGCACAAATAATTCAAACGCAGTTTTATGCTCAGAGACATCTTTATTCGTCACGTTGCCATCTGGACGTTTTACCGAAGCAAGTTCCGCTTCTAAATTGCTTTTTAATTCATCCAGCTCTGATAATTTGCTATTTAAGGTATCAACCGTTTCTGATAACTTACTTTTTTCAGCTTCAATCGCATTGATGCGTTTATCATTCGACTTTTTAAATTCGTCAAACTGACCTTTTAATTCCTGCGCAACTTCACTGACGTCTTTATGATCAATAGCCATAATTTTTCCTTTATTATTTAAAAATAGATTTCAATGTTTCTAATGCTTCTTGCTCAACATCACGCAGAGAAAGTGCATCGTAGCCTTTGGCCATAAAAGCCTTGGCTTGTGTTCGCGAAAGCCCAACATCGCGCAGGACTCGCTCAATACTTTTTTGTGTGGGTAATTCACCACGAGCAAATGCTGACTTCACATCACTGACTCGCGCTTCATCATTGGAAGGAAATGTCACTAAGCTGACTTCCCATAGGTCGATTTCTTTCAGTAGAAAGGCATCTTTACTGCGGTCATATTCATAATCTTTAAGAATGTAACCAATAGAAAGGCCGGAGAGTGATCCGGCCTTCATATGAGCATGTGCACGTTTAGATAACGGGTCGTCATCAATTAACAGACGACCTTTTACATAGAGTCCGGTGCTGTCTTCTCGCATCTCGGTATAAATACCAATAGGCTCAGCCATTTGGTGTTGCCAAAGTAAGGCGGGTAATGAACCTTTTTCTTTCCACTGACTCAGGGAATTAAGAAAAGCCCCCGGCATCACAATATCGGCATAACTGTCTTTTACCCCGAAAACGGAGCCGTAGCCTTCAAACTCGCCAGAGTCACTAACAGACTTAATTTTCAATGGCACATCAAGCCGTTGTTTGGTCGTCATCGGCATGCGCTTTCTCCTCTTGTTTTTGGGTTTCTGGTTTAGTGGTCATGTTCATCGGTGTGAGATAAATATCACCACCCTCACGAGGATTTAACTCTTCGAGTTCACGACATTCATTAGGCGAATAAATCCCCCAGTTAATGCCTGTTGAGTAGGCTTCAAATCGCGATTTCATATCACCACGTAATAAAGCGCCAGTATTAAATTTGGCATAAAAAGTCCCTTGCTTACTGGCTTTTACTAGCCCTGCATTAATACGTTGCTCTATACGAATAAGGTAGGGAACAAGTGAGTAGTTAATAAAACCAATACCCAAGTTTTCAATGTTATTGAATGTGGCGCGATCGGTGTTTTGCACCATGTGAAGGGGAACACGAAAAATACGGCAAATTTCCTCTAACTGAAACTTTCGTGTTTCAAGAAATTGCGCATCTTCAGCCGATAAACTGATTTGTTGCCACTTCAACCCCATTTCTAAAATCATCGGTTTGTGTGCATTGGCTAACCCTTGGTGCCGTTCACCGAAGTCAGATTTCAGTCTTTCGTAAGCATCATCTTTTAGATATTGATCCGTTTGTAATACACCACTTGTCACCGCACCGTTTCCAAATAAACGCGAACCATGCTCTTCGGTGGCTAATCCTAAACCAATGGCTTGACGTGCATAGGCGATTGGACTTAATCCCACTAAACCATCAAGAGTAAAAATCCGCACATGCCAGATTTCTTGCTGTGTCAGTGTTTCACTTTTACCATTTGGAAATGTCACCTGATACTCAGGCTCCCATTGGCTATTTAATTTTGGCGTGACACAACTAGGATCGAGAGGTAGTAATTCAACCACTTCGCCTAAGGCGTACACCTTATAAGCATAAAAATTCCCCCTTAAACACAAACAGGCAATTAATAGTTCCCAAAGCTCTTGTGGTGTCATGTAATTATTGGGCTTAACCGCCAGTAATTTGTGTAACCGTTCTTTGGTGGCGCGTTTATTTCCTCTTTCTAATTGTTCATATAAAGAGCATGGTAACATCCCTACCGATTCTGCAAGAACACGAATACAACTAAATACAGAAGTCAGTTGCATAGCGAGTTGTGTACTCACTCTTCGACCAGAATAAGTGTCATAAGACAATCCAATTAACTCACTCAGTTCTGATGAGGTCATCTCTTTCTGAGATTTCTGAAATAACCCAGGGAAAAACATTATTCCTCCTTGTTATTTCTAGGTTGTCCAAGCGCTCTTGAAACAAGGTATGACCATAAAAGGCACAATAAACCCGCGCAAATATAGCCCATCGGTAGGTAGATTAACCAAGCGCCCCATGACAACAAAAAGGCACCCGCAATCCCAACCAATAAGGCTGTTATTGTTAAAAATTTCATTAAATTTCCTTAGAGAGAGCGTAAGCCTCGAGAAGCGAGGACATCAGAGAGGTTTTGTTCCTGATCTCCACCATTCACCAATAATCGACTCATACCCGTAAATAGTGCAACAGGGCCGTCTATTTTGGCTTCAGGGGTTGATTTATTAGGGAAAATGTTGTCGTTTTTATCCGGTTTAACCGTGACGTTCGACATCATCCAGTTCATAACAGGGTGTTGGCCATGATGAAACTTACCCGCATAAACCAGTGCTTCAATCTCTTTCATGGATTCAGAAAAGTTACGCACCGTTTGAGCAACCTCAACAAGGGGTAGCCCTTCTTCAGCCAGTGATAAACTAAATTGTGTCGCACTCCATGGGTCAAAACCCAGTTCGTTTAAGTTCTCGCCCGTCACCCATTCGATGATTTCTTCTTTAATTTGAGCATGATCGACAACTTCACCATCAGTTAATTCGAGATACCCCATATCAGCCCATTTGCGGTAAAGCTCCGCCATTTGTTTAGAACAACGCTCAAGCCGGTCTTCAGGTAACCAAAACTTAAAATCAGCATGAACATGACCGTTATCGGGCTGTTTCCATACTTTAGCGGCCGCACAAATATCAATTTTATTAGCAAGGTCAACACCGACCCATAACGGATAAGTTTGTAATTCTTGTTTTGATGCGAGTTCAGGAGCACTATCCCACTTCATCATATCCATCCATGAAGATTCAGCAGTGACCCAAATATTCATGTGTTTGGTGAAGAAGTTAATCCGTGCAGAAACCTGCTCTTTGGCTTTCTTGGCTAGACGGCGTAAATCATCCCAGCGCTTACAAACACCGAGACCCGGATTCGCTTTTTGCCATACGGTTTCATTAAAGGGATCATCGTCCTTATCTAAGGTATAAATAATCGCGAAAAACGAGTCATCATCCACTTGGCCACGAAGCACTTTAATACCGTAATCCCGCAGTTCGTAACAAATCCCCTCCTTATTAAAACCCGCAGTGGTGATCCCAAAAAGAAGAGACTGCAGACGCGCACCGGTAGCGGTTTCTAATACATCCCATACATCACGAGTTTTGTGTGCATGCAATTCATCAACAATACCGCAGTGAATATTTAAACCATCGAGGTTATTGGCATCACTGGAAAGCGGTTCAAACTTAGAGGCAGTTTCTTCTTGATAAATAGCGAGTTTATTAAACTCAAATAAACGACCTAGTGTCGCTTTGGACTTCTTCAGCATGTTCTTCGCATCTTCAAATACGATACGAGCCTGATCACGTGTCGTTGCTGCAGAGTAAACTTCGGCACCGCCCTCACCATCAGCGCCGGTCATATAAAGCCCAATACCTGATGACAATGTGGATTTTGCATTTTTACGTGCAACTTCGTTGTAAGCTGTGCGAAAACGACGGACAAAGACAACATCACCATCTTCATCTATAACTTCTTTACCCGTTTGTTCATCAATTAACGGAATAACAAAGCCAAAAATATTAATTAAGATAAAAATATGCCAAGGCATTAAATCAATGGGCTTACCGGCCAATGCCCCTTTGACATGAGGAATAAAATTGTAAAAATCGAGTATGTGCTGTGCGCGATCTTCAATGAAATAGATGCCACGCTCAGGCCCATTCTCTAAATCATTCAAAAACCGTTGGCACGCTAAACGTACCAATTCGCACGCAACAATTTCTCCAGCAACCACCTGTTCGGCGTACTGAATTCCATCTGCTACGATTGCCATTCATCATTTGCGCTTTTTCAAAAATGCCTCAAAAGGATCTTCTTCGGCTGGAGTGTTCATCGTGACTTTTGCTCGAGAAGCGGGAGTCATACCAAATTCACTTAACATGGCGCGAATACGTTTCCATGCGTCTGCCTTCATTGCAGCGGATGGATGCGCCTTTATCATCAATCCACTTTCTGTATTGTTTTTGTAGGTATAGCCTTCTTCATCGAGAACATCACAATGATGTCGATATTCAGTGTAAGCTTCGACGAGTAACTCCAATGCCTTGGCATCCATCTGACTCATGACACCCATTGCATCAAGTTCTTCAGCAATACGCTTGAACCAATACTTACCTTGCTTAGTGAAATGCTTCGGAGTTGGGGGTACCCCTTTTGGCGGTTTTGGCTCTTTTTTATTAATCGGTCGTTTTGATGGGTTCCCCCTCACCAATTGCAGATGTGACGGGGTTTTAGGCGGTCCAGCCATAATAGAAATCTCCTATCAATAATCGCTTGGGGTTCCCCAAAAAAAGTTTTCTAACCTGCGGTGATGTGAAAAGAGGTAAGGGGGCGGTCCTAGGTGGCGAGAGTGGTAGGGATTTGACCCGCCCCTCCCCTATGAGGAATGGCACTGTTATCCTTGACCAAGATTACCTTTCATCTGCTGTTCTGCACCGATATAGCCCACAGCAAGCAATGCTTCACCATCAGGGTATTTAGTCAGTAACTTTTTTATTTCAGTAATACAATGTTCAACCTTCACTTTGCTTTGTTCGGGAAGTTCAGCAACCAACCCTTTAAACATAAGTAAGGTCTGCTCATCTTGCGTCATTTTATTCTTTCCTTTGCTGTCTTAGCTCTATGACAGGACCAGCACAGGCTTTGCAGGTTACTATCATCATCGGTACCCCCATGTGCTTTGGCAATGATATGGTCCACTGTTTTCGCTTCGGTGGCTCGTCCTGATCTTAGGCATTCTTGACAGAGATACTTATCACGCTTGAGTATACGTGCTCGTAACTTATCCCATTGGGTACCATAACCACGTTGATGACGAGACTTACCGCGCTGGTGGGTTTCCCATCCTAAGTTCTGATGTTCTTCACAGTAACCGTTACGTTCTGTTGTTGTCTTGGCGCATCCCTGTTTACGACATGCGCGAGGTATGCGAGGTGGCATGTTATCTCCTATAATTTAAAGGGCAGATATTTGCCATTTTAAAGAGGAGGATAATCCCCTTTGATTTTAAAGGCGGGATTTCCCGACTTTACTTCTGACTGCACCACGTTCTGTTATTTAGTTCATTCATAACTTGAGGCACATTTGGTGTTTAACTTTTATTTTTGTATTAACTCAATAATGCCAGCTACATAACACCTAACAGGTTCAGTAACATAGATTCAAATGATTAACATAAAACAAAATATTTAATAACATTAAAATAGTATTTCTCCTTTCTTTGATTATACTAAAAGAATATCTCTCCCCCCTATTACTTTGTGGTTCGTTAGTTTTGCCCATGTATGTGGGCTTTTTTTTACTTAAATTTAATTTACGGAGAAGTATTTTTTTATTCTTACACTTTGTTACTTTATTTAATATTTTTCTAATGTAGTATTTGTACTCACACTTTGATTGATTATTTTTCATGCCTTTTTGTGTTTGGCCCTTTAGGGCCTTTTTTTTAACCATACTCCGCTGATGAAGAGATCTGGTAACTACCTACTAAATAATTTCCTAAATAGCGCTCTATTAGTAATTGCCCTATTAATTCAGTCTCTGCCCAGTTTACCCCTGTATAGTCATCTTGTTTTATGTCAATTAATTAAAATTAGATAATTAACAACAGTAAACTGGTATATACACTTATTTAATCTATACTAAACAAACATCGCTATACTTTGATTGACATCTTGTTAGTTTGCCCATGCTTAATGCTGGGCTTTTTTTATTCTAAGTATTCCATATCTTTATTGTGATTAACTTCACACAAATAATAAATTCCATTACTTTTCCATTATCACATAAAACTAATTTAATATTTCTACTAAGATTAACAATAGCTAAGGTCAAAAACCTATTTTTCATTTATTACATTTACCTAATAGAGCTTACTCTAATGGATAAAATTTATATTTCATCGTCTAACATCATCTCTGTTGCTTACGATTACCACAGTAAAACATTAGCAATTAATTTCAAATGTGGGGAAAAACATCAGTATAATGAAGTGCCATTTTGCATATATCAAGGATTGATGGCATCAAACTCCAAAGAAGCATTTTATTATTCTATGATTGAACATAAATACCCTTATAGTTAAGTAATCTAATAATTATTATTACACTTAAATTTTATTTCAACATAAACAAAAACATATTATTTGATAACTAATGTAATAAGTTTACGGATTAATTAACAAAGAGAATTCCAGTTAAAATTAAAAGTAATATTTTTATTCTTGTACTATGAGTATATTTAGTTACGTATACTATACTAATTAAAGATTGATATTTTTCAACTTGGTTTATTTTAGCCCTCGTACCCTACGTAGGGCTTTTTTTAGTTCACACACTCCGTCCTAATATAATTCTGCAAATACAAAGTTTGCTGTTCGTTCTCGACTATCATTTCTCTGAGACGTAGATAATCTTGTTCAACTGCTTTGTTAAGTCGTGCGGTGTTTTCATTGCTTCCGCTTTCGGTGGAATTCTTGGTGACTGCTGGACACTCGGCTTTGACATACACCCGCTTAGAGCCATTGCGAATATCATCACGCAACCCATCAATTTCATTCTTTGCACTAGCTAACTCCTGAGTGTATTTAATATCGAGTTGATTTAGTCGCTCTATGCGCACTTGATAGTCAGCATTGATGGCCTTTTGTTCTTCGAGCGTATTAGTAAGTTCTTTGTTGTTTTTTGTCAGCGTGTTAATTTTTTCAGCTTGTGTATTAATTCTTTTCGCTTGTGCATTAATCAGCACGCAGCCACCAGCAACAATACCCACTATCACAATGACAATGTAAAGTTTCCAATGCTTCATAATTAGTACCGATGATGTGAGAGAGCTACCTGACAGCGCTTTTCTAAACTGGCTTTGTCGTTAACACATGAATTATCAATTGAGAGATAAATGCCACCAGCAACAGTGATGAGTAATGCAAGGATAAAGCTGATAATGATGATTAAAGGTTTCCATGACATAGTGCTGACTCCGCATCTCTACGACTGACTAACCCTCTCCATACTTTGCCACCAGCGTAAACCCAGCGTTTCATTTCTTCACAAGCGCCATACTGATCACCTGCATTTAATTTCTTGAGCAACGTAGAACGTGCAAAAGCTGTGGTACCCACATTAAAAGCAAAGGAATATAGAGAGGCTTTGGTTTTATCATCCAGTGATACTTTAACCAGAGCATCAACTTGCTGTTGCGTTCTGATAAAGTCTTTCTGCAGTAATTCATCACATTCTTGCTGTGTGTATGTCTTACCTTGAATGATGTCGTTTCCAGTATGGCCATAACAAACCGTCAGAACACCAGCAACATCACGATAAGGCTCGTAACGCATGCCTTCAAAGTAACCAATCACTGTTAGCGCAATACTTACCGCACCAGCACTCGCAACTGCAGCTACCTTCTGTTTTAGGTTCATTAAATGTCCTTTTTAGCTTTAGTCAGCATCTCGCCAACTATCTTTTCTATGTCTTGCGGATCGCTAGAACAATTTCGATGAACTAATTCAGCAAATAACGCTGTTCGTTTCCGCTGTTCTCGCTGTGTCATAAAGTAAGTTGCTAATCCAAGGAGCATGCTGAATCCCATCCCTATTACAAATCCCCATTCATACAATGAGAGACTTGCAAAAAAGGCAGTTAAGCCAGCCGTTCCGTAGGTAGCATTGGTCAATTTTTCCATGCGCATATACACCCCCTACGGAGTGTCCGTTGATGATTAATGTGAGTAAGTTAAACGTGAAAACATTAAACTTAAGTTAAAGTGATAGGTCAGCCCGATGTAATTAACCGGAGGAATGGCTGATTTACTTCGGTGTGAGAAATTAAATGACAACAAAAAATGTAAATTATAATTTTACCTCTAACGTAAAAACAGAAGAGGAACTATTAGAAGAAATTAGTGTTTTAAAGTTAATAATAACACTTTTAGTCAATAATTTACCAACAGATGATAGGGCGTTACTTATAAAAAATTTGCAAAAATTTCCTAACCAAATAACAAGTAACTACATTAAAAACTTCAAAATAATTGACGAATGATTTCATTATACTTAACAGGCTACAGTGATAGCCTGTTTTAGAAGAAAAAAGCTTATCCTGATAACCTTCTCTATCATGAAACAAATTAATCTCTTTTGTACTTTGCTATAATAACTTCTCTTGATTCAATCATAATATTTCTTAATTCAATTCTTAATTGTTTCACTAACAAACGATCAAGACAGTCCACAAGATCAGCATCTAAGCGGGCGTATTTTTTTAATTCTTGAATTAAATTATTTACATTAATAACAAAAGTTGAAAACTTTGCTTCATATTCATCATGTTTACTTAGTAGTAAAAGTAATTTTTGTACTCCAAACTCAACATCTCTCTCTGATTCATAGGATCTTTTTATTGATCCGATACAGTTTCCTCTACGCAGTTCACAATTTAATTCTATATTTGCAATTAATATTGTTGAATCAGTTACAAACCCAGCCAAAGTGTTGCGAAATTCCATAACCCATTCATCTTTAGCTTTTAATGTATTTTGATATTCCGCTAGTCTATAATTATTTTTTAATGCATACCAAGCAATAAACGATGGAATTAGAGCAGCAAAAAAAGAACTAATCACTGTTTCCCATGAAAAAGATGTTGATACCAATATTTTAGGTAATTCTTCAATTATCACAGATAGAGTATTAGTTATTTGTTCAGTGGAATTAGACATTATTATATCCATTTAAGATTACTATTATTAATTATAAAAGCTATACATTACAGCTAATACCAATATTTACACATTTAACACTTTTATATATTTCAATCAGTATAATACTGTTTACAATAATATTTTTCATCTAAAAGAGAATCTATTTAAATAGTCCTTTATATTCTAACTACCTGATAATTAAATCTGTAAAAGTTACTTACAAATTAATGCTTTTATTTCTTGCTCTGTTTGTTCAAAGCGCTCTTTCTCAAGCTCGACACCTAAAACCTTTCGATTAAGTTTTAGTGCTGCTTTCAGTGTTGCACCTGATCCCATAAAGAAATCAGCAACCAAGTCCCCTTCACAACTGCTAGAGCGAATAATATGTTCCATCATGTCTGATGGTTTTTCACAAGGGTGTTTACCGGGATAGTATTGAACAGGAGGATAAGTCCACACATCGGTGTAAGGAACATCTGCAGTTACAAAGAATGGCCGTCTTAATAAACCATATTCTTTTATTAACTCTTGGTAGTCTTTTTGTAATGTAAATTGCTCTCGTTCTAACTCACTAAAGTGACGAGATAACGGTGATAGTTTTTCTTGTTTATCAGCAATATGTGTAAACAGTGTTTGTAACTTTTTATAATCTTCTTCGCTAGGTAATTGCCACTGACTATTGCTAAACCAGTGGCTACTCATTTGCTTACCCGTAGCCTTATCTATTTCTTTTGCACTCACCTGCAGCGCTAAACGCGCATTTCTAAAATAGTCTATTAGCGGTTTAAATACATTCTGCTTTAGCTCTTTGCATTTTAAAGAAAATTCAGAACCTTTAGCTGTGACTGGCTTTTGATAATGCTCAGCAAAAAGTATTCGTTCTGTTGAAGGAAAAAAAGCGCGTAGACTTTCTTTATTTTGTCGTCGCCATGGTCCTGATGGTTTAGCCCAAATGATATGACTTAATACATTAAATCGCCCACGAACAAGCAATTCGGTATCTGACGCCAATTTAGAACCACAGAATAAATACAAACTGCCATTGGGTTTTAATACCCGCCAAAACTCAGCTAATACCTCATCAAGCCAAGACAGATATTCCTCAACACTATCCCACTGATTATCCCATGTACACGATTTTACTCTAAAGTAAGGTGGATCCGTCGCGATTAAATCAATGCTGTTATCAGGTAATGTTTTTAATACAGAGAGTGCGTCGTCGTTAAATAGTTGCATCAGAAGTCCTTTTCTACACAATAAAAAAGCCTATAACCGTTAAGCCACCAGCTTTATAAATTCTTTATATTTTTTAGGCTGTACGCATATAGCTATTTCCTTGCTTTGCGACAAACCCTGCTATTTCAAACTGAGTTAATAGAAATTCACAATTTTCATTACTTAACCCAGTTTTATTTGAAATTGTTTGTACTGTTTGCCAATCACTTTTTGAGATTGTTTCAAGTACACAACTTGCCTGTGTTGTCATATCACACTGTTTTAACATGATATTTTATACCTTTGGTCAGTTATCGTGCATAACTACACATGTAACTCTGACCAAATAGAACAGCAAGTCTTATCTTCTTTTTAATAACAAAAAACCTGCCGGAGCAGGCCTTATTTCATCAAGATAGTGTTGGAATATGTTTTTCATGAACCGTTTTTAAGTATTTCTCAGCTGATTCGATATTCGCTTGATATTTTAATTGATCGCTAAAAAAGTTCAGTCTTGCTCTTGCATTACTTATAATTTCAGCCCATGTATATACCCACACTTCAACGTTATATTCTGCATCATCATATAGTAGCCCTTTTGCTTTCCCTCTTTGGTTTACTTTTTTCTTTGCGTAGTAATCCATTGAATTTGATATAGCCATAAAGATCCACTTAACTTTTTCATGATGAAAACTCTCATGCTCACTAACTGCTATTGCGTACTTTTCTATTTGAGAAAGAACAGTATCATCTATTTTTTTACTAGGCCTTTTTAGTTCAACGACCAAGATTTCAGTTGTATCATCAGATGGTTTTCTAACCTTAGATAGCATTAAGTCTACTCTTCCTCTTCGTCCATCAGGTAAAAGAACTGAATCATCTTTATTAAACTCATCGCCTTTATCTAATATATTTAGATGCTTTTCTAACAATTGTTCTAACCATATTTCACTTCCAGCTAAATAAAATTCCTCTTTAAAGATCCAAGATTCCTTTTCTAGTATTTTATGTAGATGATCTCTCTCTAAAGTTTTCTTTTTATTTTCGTCATCAAATAATTGGCGTTCTAAGCCATTAAGAAAATCAATCCTGTTTGCCACAATGTTAGACGAACTAATAATTGACGATAGCGTTGTCCGATCTAATAGGTTTGCTAAATCCTGCTGCTCATTTGGTGACAACCCTAGCACTTCATTTATTATCTTTTGTACTGAACTGGGATTCGCCTCTATTGCCTGCTTTAGTAATTTAAAGGTGAATTTTTTCGTTTTTTTATCTGCTTTTGAAAATTTACTTAGATAGGTTTGAACATTAACCGCTAGTATATCAAACACCTTTCTTTCAGATTCTCGAGTTGGGTCAATATAATTATTTTTGTCATATGGATATATACCCTCATCAATCCAGTTTGTAACTACCTTCGCTCTTTTTATCCTTTCTTTTTCGATAAAATATGAACGAGTTGATTCTAAAATAATTTCACGTATGGTGGTCAATTCATTGCTGATATCTATCTGACTAAGTTGATTGCTTTCATTACAAATAGAGAAATAATCTGATTCTGCAAATACTGTAAACTTGCAATCTACAGCATCAAATTTTTTATCAACCTTCTCTTCATAAAGAGTAAAACCGTTACCACAACAGTAATTTATTTGTTTACCTGCTTTAACATTTTTTTTCCATTCAACTATATATAGTTTAAGTTGTATGGTTAAGTCTTCATTAATAAAGCAGTCACCTAGATTTTTTTCTGTAACCCTCTCTTGAACTAACTCTGGACTTATAACTTCATTATTCAATGTTAGTTTTTTATTTTTATATTTTGAAAGGTAAAGAAAAAATATCTCAGCTAATTTTATATCAGAGGATTTCAGTAATATCGATGAATCTTTACTTACATTTGAGATGCTAACATTAGTTCCATTATGTCTCATTCCATTTGTTTTTTTTACATTGAATGTCAGTAAGTTATTAGCATTAGCTTCTATATTAAAGCATCCAACTTCCTCACTAAAACTGGACCATGTAACTTTCTCTCCCAACGAAAAGGCCTTGAATCTTCCCTGACCATTCTCACCATGCAAGTATTCATATCCTTGAGTTTTTTTTGCTGACTTCTTCCAAGATCCACCCAAACTACCAAATAATTGGTCTATTTTTTCGTGAGATATCCCAATTCCATCATCTTCTATCAATATCTCATCTATTCCACCAAGCTCACCTTCATATATATTTATTTTAATATTTTCTGCTTTCGCATCAAAACCGTTCCATACCAACTCAGCAAGTGCCTTTATTGGTGTTTCTTTGGCTATTTTCTTTAGATGTTCTGATGTGGTTTCCACTCTTATAGTCTGCATTTTGAGACCTTTAAAAAACATTAACATTAATAATATAATAACAAGTAATATTAAAGGTCGTTATCTGTTGATTTACACAGGGATGATTACTGTTTATTTGTACAGTATAAGTTTATTTCATATCTAGTAAATTCGATTTCACCTATCAATACAAAAAACCTCAGTTAAGAGGCGTGGTAAAATTCAGGTAACAAAAAACCCCGCTGGAGCGAGGTTTCATTCTATAAGTTAGGTGACAACGTATTCACTCTTATCACATTAGCACCCAAAATTCGTAACGAAAAGCATTTAACTATCAATTGTTATTTTATTTGTCCATTCATCCATTTCTAAAACTGCACCAGTCATAATTAAACAAGCATCAATAAAGGTTTCAGCTATCATGAGCTTTTGCCTAATTTTCCCCTCAGAGCACTTCATATCCCTTGCGATTGCTGATTTTGAAATATTCTTTATATAATGTTTTTCTATCAAATCGTATTCGTCTTTTCTTCCTACTTTTATTAATTGGCCAACCGCTGAATCAATAATTATCCCATCATCATCACAGCAAGAAACACGACTTTTGTTTGTACTCGGGAGCAATCCCTTAAACCCTGCTGCTATTGAGGAGTAATCCACACTATTACCCTCATTTGCTGACCACGCTCCCCAACGTAATAAAACTTCCTGTATATCTCTCATGCCTAATACTCCTCGTGCCGTACACACGTTAAATAAATGCACCGATACCTAATGAACGGTTTAAAAAATAAAATAACAATTCGACTTGATTGCCATGAGTGGCTTCCCATAGTTTGGGGTCACGATGTAACTCGTCATGGTGAATGCGGCATAATGGAATAGTGAATAAGTCGTGAGCCTTAGTACCCATACCACCCATACCATGACCTATGATGTGGTGCGGATCATCAGCCTGTTGCCCACACACGCAACACGGTTGAGTTTTCACCCATTGGAGCCAGTTGATATTTTCCCAACGTTGCATTTTTGGTTTAAGAAGAAATGACGCTGGTGGCTCTGGATCTATAACAACTTTAATAACCGGCTTTATCGCATCTAGACGCTCATTCATTACAGATAATGCGGTTACGTTGCTTGGAATAATATCTGCCTCAGGAAAACCACCGTGAACTCTGCGTTCTTCTTGTTTATCTGACCAATTTAAAATCTGGCGTAATATTGCTTCGGGTAATTCATCAACCAAGCTATGCATTACTGCAAATGAGAAAAAATCAGGTATCGTTAGCTGGTGGCCACTATCTAATCTCAACCGAAAACGAATAGTATCTAACATCCAATTAATACGATTTTTATGAGCTAATTCAGCAACCCACCCTGCAGATGAATGACGAATATGGTTATCATGATGCCAACAGGTGCGGATCACGCCTGCCTCGTGAAAGGTCGTCACTAACTCATGGTGATGATAATTATCTTCATCGTTATCAATCTGACAGCATTGAATATGACGGATAACCCACGTATCCATCGGTGATACTTTATCGATGGTGTGGATCACTTTTTTGTTATTGAGAAATTGGACGATGTGCTTATTGTTTAAAATTGGCTGTTCATCACCTGTTAATGCACCTGAGGGCAACACATCTAAGCTTTTTGGCACATCACTGATGATCACACGGTGGTGCTTCTTAAATTGCTCGAGTAACTCAGCGCCTGGTTTAAGTAATACAACACCCAGTTCAGGTTGAATGTAGGGAGTTAATAATAATTTCATGCACTCACCTGTTTATTCAGCATCACCATGCGGATCAGCTCATCCGTTTTACTCTCAAAGAAATGCGGTTGGGTTTCGCGAGGATTATTAGGACTGGTCATGTTCTTCCCAAACGGACAGCCTCTAGCAGTAGCAATAGGCGCTCCTGTGATCACAGGAGCGGTCGAAATTTCATCAATAACAATTAATCCATTCATGTTATTTCTCTCCACTTTTACTCGTGACCGTACATCACTCTTTTACTATGCTGACGAATGGTTATTTCAAGCTTCCCGCCTTTAATAACGTCCATCCATTCAACATCCATTTTTTTAATCTGTTTATCATCGCCCCATACACCCGCATGAGTAAGCGCATCAAAAGGTGCTTTTAAGAAATTATCAATATCTCTAGCTTGCTTAGTTGGTGGATATAATTTCACTGAAACAAATCACTCTCAATAGCTTTAGGTCTACGCTTTAATTGTTCATAGACTGCTGCAATCGCATTTGCTCTAAAGGCTCGCCCTTTTGCACTAACTAAGGTTCCTCTCTTTGTGTTTCTCCAATAGGTGTTCACACTAGGTGGAAATGGCAATGTGAGCATGAGTTCAGGCATAAGTCCCCCATAAGCCAATCAGTAATGTCACTACAAACCAAAACCCAACAAACAAAATGTATTTAGTTAGCATTACTGAACCTCCTGCGACATTTCAGTCGCTTGTTTCCAAATGCTGTTCCATGCTTGACGACCAGAAAACTCACTCATACGGCGAATACCTGTCTTACCCGCTAATTCAAGTGCGATCTCTTCAATACGGTTTTGAGGTTTAGAACGAGAACCAATCAGGCGTGAGAATGCGCTGTCACGTTCAACGGTATCAACTTGAACCTTTGGCTCATCCTTTGGCTTTTGGCTACGAACGATCAGCTCATCAAAGTGTTTACGTAATTTACGAGGGCTTAAAATGTTTTGGTGCCAGAATGAATCTTTGTTGGCCCAATCGAACAAGGCACAAATTTGCTCATGGGTACGTCCATCGATTTGACGCATCAAACGAATATCGTTCGCCCAGTCATACCAAGTAGGCTCTAGCGCGGATGGATTCAGTTTTTTAACACGACCAAACATCCATTTTGCTGTTTTCAAATCACCTTCATCACCCCATTTTTGGAAGTTAGCGCTGTAAATCACGGCTTCGGGATAACGAGTTAAAAAATCATTTTTAGGCTGGTCGCTGGATTCGCCAGAATTCTGCGACGAATGATCTGTTTCTGTTGTACTCTCTGAAGTAATCTCTGTTGTATTCTCTGTAAGAACAGGCCATTTTGACCCGTTCAGAACAGCGCATTTTGAACTGTTTGAAGGTTTCAATTTGCGCTTATCGATAAGGTCATTTTGAACTGTTCGATTAGATGAGTTATCACCATTCGATTGGGTCATATTGACCTCATCGGTCAGCAAGTGGTGATCGTAATTAATCGCATAATAATTAGTACGGTCATGGTTCGATTTATTGATTTGTTCGATGCGTAAAACGCCCTGCTTTTTCAAATTAGTAAAAGCACGTTTAATCGTTGATTCAGAGAAAAAAGGAAATTGATTCTTCCACTCTTCGACGGTGTTATAAATCCAGCGCGAGCCGTCATATTCAACACCTGAAGTAGTTTCAGTTAGCCAATATTGAATTTGCTGTAACAGCATCGCCTCATTTAAACCAAGGCGCACCGCTAATTCAGGAATAACGACTAAAGGGCGACTTTTTAGTAATAATAAACTCATCTTGCCACCTCATTACTTAATACGTGTGTACTTCTCTTTAAATCGTTGCAAGGGTTCACATTGCGGATCGTCACAACCATCGAGCATAAAAATGACACGCTGTTTTTCTCTGTCATAACGAACAACATGAACAACGATACCCCTGTGATTTTTGTAGTAGCGATCAAGTTGGTTTGGGTTCTCATTGTTCATTGCCCCGCTCTCCACTTGAAAAATAAAAATCAGCCCATGCCTTTTTAAGCGACTGTCTATCTACCAAACCTGTTTTTTGTTGGTAGTTGTTTGGTTGTTCGTCAGACGCTATGATTTCTACATAGCGAAATGACTTACCGTTAGTCAGTGGTAAACAACGGAATTGCTTTTTAGGTATTAAATGCGCTAATCTACTCATGCTAATTTCTCTTCACACAATTGAAATTTGCAAACCGAAGCCAGAGGCCGTACACCTTTGGCTTCACCCTTTCTGGATATAGCCATCTTTAATTTCTCTTTTGATGCAACGAAACAAACGCATTCATAAATGTGCGGATCTGTGAAATTAATCCATCCAGCATCATTTTTATCTTTTGCTCTTCTTCGTTATCAATAACGCCATCAGCCAAGCTATCTTTCATAAATAACGCTAAACGCCCCTGCATTTCGTCAACACCACTACGCAGCGCAAACAATTCCGTCTCATCCAGTTCAGCCGGACTAATTCTGTCAACGAGTAAACGATTTGATTCGCGAGCGACAAATTCAGCAAATAAAACGGTCTTAGAAATATCTTGCATCGCTAACAACTCATTTAAATCAAATGAGCGACAACCGTTTTTCTCATAAAGCTTGTTATTGAATGACGTTAAAGACAGACCCAGTGCTCCAGCCATTGCCTCACGCCCACCAGCTGTTGCCTCACACATTTCTTTCACTACCTGTTTTATTGATTGGTTACTCATTTCCTACCACCATTGATAAATTCTTGTAGTTACAAATTCAGAGAATAAGAAGTAACTTATCTGTGATTGCTGAACTTCTTCGGATATAAAATTTGCATTTCTGTTAATTCACCGTTGAAAAAAGCAACCAGTCGCTCTGCGACCTCTAATGAGGTTTTTTGGGCGCCTCTTTCAATACGGCTAAGATTTCCTACATCAATTTGAACAGCTTCAGCTACTTTACTTAACGTAAGATTTTGCTTTATTCGCAAAGTTCTTAATGGTGTTTGCATTACGCCTCCTAATTTTGCGTTTTAAGCATAATATAACACCAATTCAATTTGCGCAATTTACTTTGCAAATAACGCAAAAAGGATTTGTAATTACGGCATGGAAATAGGAAAAAAAATCAGATCAATCCGCTTAGAGCGGAATATGACAATTGCCGAGCTGGCTAACGCTATTGATAGCGATCCGGGTAATGTGTCTCGTCTTGAAACAGGTAAACAAAAATCGTTTACTGAACAACAATTAAGAAAAATTGCTAACGCACTATCAATATCTTTACTTGATTTATTTTCAGATGGTGATAATCATACTGTATATAAACACAGTGATTTGAATCATGACGTAATAAACGAGGATCTTTATAAAGTGCAACTACTTGATATTAGCGCGAGTGCAGGACCTGGTTGCGTGAGAACAAGTGATGTCATAGATGTCATTCATTCCATTGAATATGATACAGAGCAAGCTAGGTTACTATTTGGTTCTCGCCCTGCGCACTCAGTAAAAGTTATCAATGTTCGTGGTGATAGCATGTCGGGTACAATAGAGCCCGGCGACCTTATTTTTGTTGATATTTCGATAGATTATATTGATGGTGATGGTATTTATGTGTTTTCTTTTGATGGAAACATACACGTAAAACGCCTTCAGATAGTTCCCGATGAAATAATTGTTCTCTCTGATAACCCTAAATATACACAGTGGAAAATAAATAGTTCAAATGAGCATAGATTTTGTGTTCATGGGAAGGTTTTAATCAGCCAAAGCCACGAATATAGACGCCACGCATAACAAAACTATCATTTGCATAAACAGCCTGAACATATTTCAGGCTTTTTTTTGCTTGCTTATTTGTAAATTTCGCAAATTAATATTGCGCAATATGCAAATTTGCATTATTGTTATCTCAGATAGCAAGTTTGTATACAAAGTAAATGATTTTTATGTGTGAAGAGAACGTGTGAAGAGAAACAATGGCTGGCTGAGTCTTAAACCAACACTGGGGGTGTGGTGATAATGTTCTGCTCAGTCAGCCATTTTTATAAAGTTAGTTTTATAACCAAAGAGCGTGGGCGTGAAAAAAAGTAACCAGCCATATCAAACAGCAAAATCAGCATTCTGCGCCTTATGACAATCAATATACGGCGTAGATAGTTTTTATAAAAATCCTTGGGTGTGGGTTATTGAGTTTCGCAAAGTAGACTAAGGAGGCATTTTGACTGTGGATTAGTCACATGGATGTGAGTATGATTCCTGCTTTAAATAAGGAAAAATTATGAATAACTTATATTTAATAGTGGTTAACTCATTAACATGCATTGGTGTCTTGATTGCTTTTTTTACCCTTTGTGTTCAAATTAAAAAAGATAATAAAGTAAAGAAAAGTCAAAATAAAATAACTAAATTAATTATAGAAAATCTAGTAGATGAAATAATTACATTACATATAAATTTGGTTGATTTTAGTGAAAAAATATTAAAATCAAATCATTCTTTCAATATCTATTATAATGACAATGTTGTTCAAATAATTGACGACATCAATGGTGATGAATTTCATTTTGATATTTACTCTAGTATTAATATGCAGTTTTTTAATTTAAATCATTACCTTGATAAAGAATTTATTGAAAAATATGGATTAATAAAAGAATTAGAGAAAAATAAAATTTTACTACACTTTATTTTAACTCATAAAAATCTTATTGATTTTAATGAGAAAAAAGAATTAATTTTATCTATAAAATCAATAGCTGAAAATTCAGTTGTTCGTTTTAATAGAATAAAATCAGATATTTCAATAAATTAATCGTAAAAAAATCAGGTAATATAATGAAACCAATACTTGATATGTGTTGTGGCTCTCGTATGTTTTATTCTGATAAACAGGATGACCGTGTTTTATTTAATGATATTAGAGCCGAAGAACATATTTTATGTGATGGAAGAATTTTAAATATAACACCAGATATTATTTCTGATTTTAAAAATCTTCCATTACCAGATAATACCTTTTATCAGGTGCTATTTGACCCTCCACATTTAATTAAAGTTGGTAAAAATAGCTGGATGTTTAAAAAATACGGTTCGTTAAATAAAGAATCATGGAGAGAAGATTTAAGTAAAGGGTTTAGTGAAGCATTTAGAGTGCTCAGACCCGGAGGAACATTGCTGTTCAAATGGAATGAAACCCAAATACCAGCCAAACAAATATTAGCCTTAACCAATGAAAAACCAACCGTTGTTCAGCGTGTAGGGAAAAATGATAAGACACATTGGATCTCTTTTCTTAAAGAGATTGAATAATTACCACCAGCATTAACTAATATCTATTTAAACTGTGTACGGACAGTGTGGAGAGAAAAATATGCAAATGTTGACTTTAGAGGAGTGGGCGCAAGAAAGATATAAAAGTCGTCCACCAAAGTTAGGAACGCTACAACGATATGCTCGTGGTGGCCTGTTCTACCCACCAGCAAGGAAAGAAGGTGGCATTTGGCGCGTGAGAGAAGATGCCGACCTTGTCGGTAATTTGACATCACCGGTTATCAATAACAACGATAACCCTATTTTACAAAGGATCCTCAAAGATGGCTGCCAGACCTCGTAAAAATAACGTCAATATCCCGAATCTTTACCCATTATTTAGTCGTAAAGCTAACAAGGTTTATTGGCGTTATCGCCATCCTGTAACAGGTAAATATCATGCCCTCGGTGATAATGAAGCCGAGGCGAAAGCAATCGCTATTGAAGCTAACACAAGGTTAGCGGAACAACGCAGCCGACAAGTTATGGCTATTAGTGATCGGGTGGCAAAAATTAAAGGTAAGGAAATCACGGTTAATACTTGGTTAGATAAATACTGGATTATTCAAGAAGAGCGTTTAAAGGAAGGTGATATAAAACCGAATACTTATAAACAAAAAAGGAAGCCGGTAGATTTAATGAGGCAAGCCTTATCCATGAAACCATTACCCGCAGTTGATGCCAGAGATATTGCTGAAATTCTGGATGAATATAAATCTAATGGTCAGCACAGAATGGCACAAGTTATTCGCTCTGTTTTAATTGATGTATTTAAAGAAGCACAACATGCAGGTGAAGTTCCTCCTGGTTATAACCCTGCCCTCGCTACCAAACAGCCAAAGAGAAAAGTAACTCGCCAACGCCTTAATTTTGATGAATGGAAAAAGATATTTGAGATTGCTGATGAACAACATCGTTATGTCGGGAATGCTATGTTGCTTGCACTTATTACAGGCCAACGATTAGGTGATATTTCCGCAATGAAGTTTAGTGATATTTGGGATGATCATTTGCATATCACTCAAGAAAAAACGGGTACTAAATTAGCTATTCCATTATCACTGCGTTCTGAACAATTAAATATGTCATTACGTGATGTTGTTGCCCGTTGTCGAGATCGCGTTATTAGCCCTTATCTTATTCACTACTTTCATACTACTTCACAATCTAAACGTGGTGATCAAGTTACTGCAAATACACTAACGACTAACTTTAAAAAGGCGAGAAATAAAACAGATATTGATTGGGGAGAAGGAACACCTGCAACGTTTCACGAACAACGATCTTTATCTGAAAGGTTATATAGAGCACAAGGTATAAATACTAAAGATTTACTCGGTCATAAGAACCAAATTCAAACAGATAAATACCATGATGATCGAGGAAAAGATTGGATAAAAATCGTGATTTAATTGCTCAAAATTTAGGTGGTTTTGATAATTCGTTTTGATAACTTTTTGATAACCGTTTCAAGATTGACAATAAAAAACGGGAACTAATAAGCTCCCGTTAACTATTTATCAAATCAACAATTACATATGTTTGATAATCGCGTCACCAAACTCGCTACATTTCAGCAGTTTAGCGCCTTCTAACTGACGTTCGAAATCATAAGTTACAGTCTTAGCGGCAATCGCGCCTTCCATACCTTTAATGATTAAGTCAGCGGCTTCTGTCCAACCCATGTGGCGTAACATTATACCCATAATAATTAAGTAACTTATTAAATAAATTATAATTATTGGAGTGATAATTTGTTTTTTATGTGATCTTGGTTTGTATGTAACTGGTTGATTTTTAATTTGGATTGGGGGAGTTTTGGGGAGGATTATTTTAATATCAGAAGCGGTGATACTAGTCTTTTTTACAGTACCAATCATCTTTAGTAAAAACCATCAAAAATATCAATTCTCAAGGAAAATATTAGTATGGATTATTATAATTTAATCTATAAAATAAAAAATTTTCGTTCATATTATGAAAGTATTAAAACTTAAAAGAGGGAAAATCAATTAATCCCTCCCTTTCATATCATTATTATCACATTGATTAAATCATTATTTCTTTAGTAGCTCATCTATAATTAATTCTATTCTTCTAATTATTTTTAAATATTTATCTTTAGTTTCTTTCTGCAAAATTATATATTTTCTATCGTAGAGAATAAAAGAAAGCAAATAAGCCCTAAAGCCTCTCATTTTATTTGTTAATGCAAAAATATAATGTCTATCAATAAATGATTGTGTGATTGTATATTTAAATTTATCTTTTTTAAACTTATCATTAAACACCTTTTCCATGACATATTTTATCGTTTCATTCTTAATATAAGTATTTTCTTCAAGATAAAATAGGGCTTTATTTATTTTTTTTAATTTAAAATTTGAAATTCTAAGCTCAGAAAATAATAACCGGTTATTATAATACATAGACTCTAAAACATAACCATTTATAGATAAGCACTTTTTCTTATTGATAGTTTTTCTTGTATTTATTTTTAATTTATAATAGCTTAAAATCTCAAAAATACGATTGTATATAAAATCCCAATTATTAGCTATATATTTATTATTAATACTCCCAGAAATCAAAATATCATCAGCATATCTTGTATAAGTGAGTTCAAAATCTGAGCATAGTTTCATTAATAATACATCAATAGGTCGAAAATAAATTTCAGATATTATGGGTGATGAAGAAAATCCTATTGGAAAAACTCTTTTATTAATATAAGAAGTATTTTTTGATTCACTAGAAATATTAATGGATGTTAATTTTATCAATGCATCTATTAAAGAACACTTCTTGTCATTATCTAAAAACTCATCATTAATATAGTCATAAAATACTTTTCTAACATAGGATTCTTTTATTGAATGAAAGAAAGATACTATATCAATTTTCAAAAAAAAATAATTCCCAATGTGAGGTCTTAGATAATCTAAGTAACACGTTTCTTTTTTATAAGCAAAAGAATTATTATTTAAAGGTATAACATTAGAAAAATAATCATATATTTTCCGTTGAGATTTTACGTAATCAACATTATGAACTATTCTTTTAGATAAAGAGTAATAATATTTACCTTTTAATTTTATTTCAGTAACATTATCCCAAGGAATAGTATTTGAATTTATAAACTCAGATAACCCCGATTCACTATTTTTTAACACTATAAAGTTTGAAATAAAAAACTCTCGATTCAACTTAACCATAAAAAACTCCGATCTTGATACCAATAACAGATTTTCACTCTGTGCAATTAAAAAGGTAACCTTTAGTATTCCAATGAGGAAATCATAAGCTAACTGGTTAATATAGGCTAGGCTAGGCTTAAGCTAGCACACAATCAGGTTAAGCTCCTGTGACCGTGCCCTTCAAACTATCAAAACCGGAGTTTTTTTATTATATCAGATAATTGAGGGAAATACCTAGAAAAATAAATGTAGAAATTATTTCCCTTACAGCTAGTTTCAATGTGATCTATAGCATAAGTTAAAAATTCATTTACCCATCCACCTGTTTTTGTACTTGATACTTTATTTCCAATAATATTATCATTTACGAATTTATATATTTTATTATGTTTAGATACATTTTTACTTTTTTGCAAAACTTCACTTTTACCGCCAAATATTAGCCTAATATAAACCAAAAGCAAATCTTTCGTTAGATAATTTCTATTATTTAGTTTATTAATTAAATTATTGATAGGTACCTCTTTAGACTCCAACCATTTAAAAAATATTTCTGAAGATTGCCTACATATAAGTACCCCTTCAATAGTATCGTCTAAAATATATACATTCTTCTTTATTAGATAATTTTGAATATCTTTTTTTAACTCTAAGAATTCACCATGATTCCCATCAATATTACTTAATGTTTTTTTACTTATTTTAATATTCCATTCATTATAACTAGCTATTTTATTAACCAAATAAAAAATTTCATTATGTTCTTTACTATATGAATATTTTTTATTTTCAATTTCTTTTTTTATATTTTTAAATGTGAAAATATTTCCATTACCTTTTAATTCTATCTTGTGAAAATTGTTATTCCCATTAACCACATCCATTGCTTTATCCATATCAAAAAGAAATAAATATGGCGTTACAGCTTTAGTATATGATGGAGAAATATTTTCAATTAATACATTGTCACCTGAATAAAAATCAATTTTTTTTAATTTTGGGAAATATCGTTGTAGCTTTCTGTTACCAAATAACTCTATCTCAGTAGCCCCTTCAACAAAAAAAATAAAATCACTGAAAAGTAACCTTGCTTCATTATCACTAAATGCATTCAAAAACCGGTCATCTTTATAATCCGTTTTTAATTTCCTAATTTTTGTAATTTCATCTCCTTCATTTTTTGAAAAGTGAAAGATACTATTATTAGTAGGAAATAACTTCATTATACTTTTTACAATATTTGGTGAATGTGTTGAAAATATTATTTTTGGTAACGGTGTATTATATTTACCTATATTATACAATGAGTTTTTTTGATATTTAATTACAACTTCAAATATATTATAAATTAGTTCTTCAGCTATTTTAGGATGTAACCCTATTTCAGGTTCATCAATAAAGATAAATGGTGTGATAAATTCTCTTCTTGTCAAGGAAATAATCAATGTTAAAAAAGTGCTAATATACCTAAAGGAATTGGTTCCATCAGATTGTTTTTCTAAAACATTTCCATCAATAGAAAAGCGATGCCCGTTAAGTCCAACTTTAATTAAACCAAGAATTTTTTCTTTATATGAGTATTTAAACGTATCAATTACATCTTGAATTTCTGATAAATATCTTTTATAACCATCACTAGTCGGCGATATTTCTTCATTAATAAATTCAACTAAATTATCCTTATTAAAAGATGACATATTAAAAGATTTCAATTGGCTGACTATGACCCATAATTTATTCCAGTCATATAAATTTATATGCCTTGTTTCTATATCAAAAAAAGGATATAGATAACTTATGACTTTCAATTTATCTTTATTATCAATGGACCATTTTGACATGCCATCTTTATTAATTATTAATTCCAGACTAAAAACACAACTAGGTTCTGATATTTCATCACTAAAAATCCGAGCATCACCAGTTAATTCACCTTTAAAAAAAACATTATATATATGTTTAAAATATGAACTCTTATTACTATTTTTTGATGTAACTATTTTTTTTATTCTAGATAGGTCATAGCTTATTTTTATATAACCATATGGTGTATATGAATTATTTAACTCTAAACCAATGAGTTTTTTTCCATCTAATCTATCATAAAAAAAGCGTATCACCTTTAATAAGTTTGATTTTCCAACATTATTTTTTCCAACAATACAGTTTATTTCATTAATATCATTAATAACAACACTATCAAAGGATAGAATATTTCTTATTTCAATAGATTTGATAGCCATTTTACTCATCTTATACTTGATTTTATTTTCTATAACTATAATACTTTATCTATACAGAATAAAGTCATTTAAATTATTTAAAATTTAAAAAACATATCACTTCCAACATTAAAAATAACATTCACTATTCCTTATTGATAATCCTTAATATCAATATATTGCACCACATCATCCGTACTTGAATCTGCACTTGGCCCTGGCAATACCGTTAATTGCCATCGCATTGGTACAATTTTAGTACCTGAACCGCAACTTCCCACTTCAATAACGGCATGTTGATAAGGAGATGTTGGTGTGGAGTAATATCCGACAACTCGACACAGTGAAGCGCATTGGATACCCACTGATAATTCATTACCAATAGGTCTACCATTAGAAAACCCAGTGATGGACTGAATTCTTAATGGTCTTGCTCCTGAGACTTGAAGCAACTGGTTATTATTAAATATCTGAATACCCCATTTTTGAGGTTTGGCTTTATTATAATATGAGGCTCTGACGAATAAATAACACTCAAAAAGAACATCACCGTTTTGTTGACAAGTAATGTTCCAATATCCATCCTTTTTTATAACCGAAATTGAAGCAGGAATAACAGACTGTATTGATGTACATCTTGAAAAGACCATTGGTGGATCATCCGTTTCTTTTATTCCTGTATTATAATTTCCTTTTTTAATATTATTAATGCGTTTAAAAAAAACAAATGATTCTAATGTACTTAAATACTCTGAATTTTTTCCATTAAATACTTTCAAACCATATTGACTCATTTATTTTAACCCCACAATAATAATGCCATCCATCGATGGCGAGGTTATATTGGATTTCCAATAGACGGTATTGCCTGAAACAGAAGTGCGAATACTATGCCTTCCTATTGCTGTTGCATACAACGTTAACCCACTAGGAACAGTGTATTGTTTGCTTCCATCTCCTGTAATTTTAATAAAGTCGAGCACAAATGATGAACTGGTGATGTTTTCCACCGCGCCTTTATCATTATAAATTGTTAATCCCCATGGCATTTTATTGACCTTTTTATGAAAAAGAATTCGACTAACCCAAGTAGCCCAATTTAACAACCAACTTATTATTTTCATCATAAACATAAATAGTATTATTCGTGATCACTAACCGCCCTTTTGTTCCTCCTGAGTTAATATCTAACCGTCCACGAAATACTGCATCATTTAATTCAACATTCCCTGTTGTGGCATCAATATTAAATCCTTTCTTACCCGCTAAATAATTAGTGGATGTGATTTTTTTACCTACCGATAATTTATCAATGGTTGCCTTACTAAATAACGCATCATTGAAAAAAGCTTGTCCATTTTGGATCACAAACGGCGTCACCACTTTACCGTTTAATGACGATATCACCGCAAAGTTTTGGGCATTGACCAGAAATTGACTATTTCCTTGCGCATTAAACCCTAAACCAATGCCAGTAATGACTTTATTCCCTTTGCTATCCTGCTGTACTTTCATTGTCCATGATGCCGAAATTTTGCCATTTATGTCTGTGACCACTTTCGAAGTTTGCTCGATTTTGGCTGAACTTGTACCCACTTGGCTTTCTAAACGAGTCACTTGCTGGGCGGTAGAGGTCACTTTACCTGAAACCTCAGTTACCTTAGTTTCAAGTTGGTTTACCGCATTCGCCGTTGCATTGGCTTTCTGTTCGCTGGACTTAGGTACTTCATTCGCCACAAACCCCTTTGGTGCCACCGATTGCTTGTTGTTGGTATAAGTGCTGGTGATGATTTGATGGTTAACACTTTTGTGTTTAGTTAACTGATATTTTGCCCCTCCCCGCAAATAGATATATTCCACAGAGCCATTCGTTAATTGAGCAGGCCCCATCACAGGGGATTGATTTGTCCATCGCCAATCAAAGTTATCAATGATACGGTTTTCAGACTGAGTTCCCCATCCAGAAGCACTCACTTGCCATTCCACAATCACGGCAAAACCTTTGGTGCTGTGAGTTGCATAGCTGGGTTTATTGTCTGAATATTGCCCTAAAGTTCTAAAGACCTTAAAGGCATAACGTCGAGAGGTCGCTAATGGCAAAATCACCGGATAATAGATGTTTTCATTGAGTTTTGATAAATCTAAATCCACCACCACAGACTCCGTTAAATCAGCTTTCACTTTATCTAATTTGCTGGATAACGTTTGTACCAGAGAGGTTGCGGAGGTGACTTTGCCATCGAGATTAGACACTTGCGTATTTAACGCATTGACCACACTACTGTCGGCTTTTCCCTTCAGGGTTGAACTGAGGCCTGAAATATCTTTCGATTGTGCTTGCTGTTTCGAGGTGAGGGTTTCTAGTGATTGATTAATCGCGGAAACATTCCCATTCATCCGTGTTTCCAGTGATTGTCTGGCTTTGGCTTCCGCTTGGTCACCTGTAACACGTGCTTGTTTCTCGGCGGAGATAAGTCCTGCGGTGACTTTCGATAAATCATTGCCGGTATAATCACCTCGAAGTTGTGTCGCTAAAGATTGGCGTTGTTGCGCTTCGGTTTGATCAGACTCAATACGCGCTTGTTGCTCTTGTTTAATCGCTGCCGCCTGTGCTTCTGTTGCCGTTGAAACTTTATTCATCCGCTCAGCCAGTAATTTTTCTGCCTCCTCCCGTTTTTTTTCACTTTCTTCAATCGTCGCGCCTTGCCTCATTGACTCTTCTAAAAGCTTATCGTGATTTATCCTCATTAACTCATGTAATTCAGTAATATCGATTTGGTTAGCTTTGCTGTTAATTTCACCCAATAGGTCTTGTGCGAGTTGATCTCGGCTAATTTGCCCCGCTAATTCCTCAAGAATTAAATCGGTTTGAGAAGAGCAAGTACCCGAAGCTTCCACAAACGGTGATTTGCCATAGCTGTTGATTGTTCGAACATAAAAATAATACGTATGCCCTGCTTTTAAATTCTCTTGCGTCCAGAAATTCCCTTGGCCAACTTTATTTGTTTTGGTGATCACTTCATTTTCAGAAAGATCAGCGAGCTTTTCCTCACTAAACCAAAATTCAAAGGTATAACCAAAGACAGCGCTATCGCCTTGTTTCGGTGCAATGGTCAGATTAAATAAACCAGAGGTAACATCAATATGCTCAGGAGGCGGTGGCGCTTGAATGGCAAAGTCACTGATAGCAGGTGCCGACATTGCGCCGGCAACGTTTGTTGCTCTAACTTCAACACGATAAGTCCCTCGTGCTAATCCGTTAATATCAACACGCTCAGCCGGTACCTGAATAGATTGAATAACATTGCCTTCTTGAAGAATAGTGACAGTGTTATAACGCACATCAGTAGCAACATTCTGCCAAGAAAGTGTACCTTGTACGATGTCACTGACTGCAAGTGGAACAAAGGTAAGATTAATAGGTGAAGCAACGCCACCAGCGGGTAAACTCACAAATGGCGGACGCTCAAACGGTTTGCCAATCACATCTTCATATAAATAGGCACCATCCTCTTCCAACGTTAAAGCCACACCCTCTAAAGCATGAAAAGACCATTCGGCAATACGAAATTCCAGTCCACTAATCCCCAAAGCCGGTAATTCTAAAAGCACAACTTCCCCCGGACGATAAGCATAGCCGTCTAAGTTCATAGTGAGTTGAACCCGTCTTCCTGCTTTCTTTTTGCGAAGATATTGGCGGGCTAATCGTTGGGCTTGATAAGGGCTGGTGACAAAACGATAGTCGATATTCTCCCGAATTTCTAAGCCATCGTCTTTCACCCATTCGTCCACAATTACAGGCGTGAAATCCGTTTTTGTATACAACTGTTCGGCATCAATAAACGTGCCATACACCGCATTGGTCGCGTCTTTTAAACCTGTTTCAGGGGTACAAGTGACGGTACCAATCAATTGTGATTCGGTGATAGTTTTTATTGCCGGCCCATAATATGCGCCGATTTGAATACCGTGTTTTCCTGCTGTAAATGTCGGTTCAGCGTTAATACATTTGTGCATCGCTTCCAAAACACTGGATGGACTCTCATTTAAATCATAAGCACCATTAAGGGTATATCGCGACTCAAATCCACCTTCTGGCAGACCCACTTTTTCATCACATAAATCGGCTGCCTGTTTAAAGCTGTCAAAATCAATATCCGTATCAGGCACTTTTAAATAATGGCGGTAATAATCCAAAATAACTAAAGCCCCATTATTACTCCATGCAGTTTGCCCAGTGCGAGGATCAAACAGATGTTTTCCCCAAACTTCACATTTCACATTGGGTAATCCATAGGGGAATTTTTCTTGGTCAAATGTGAGTGTCACACGTAACCACGCCAGACCTCGCCCAATCATATCCTCTTTCCATGACGGGCAATTTTTAAGCATAAAGGGATCGACATCTTCCCTATCGTTATGTAATTCCCATGACGCTTTATCACCAAACGTCTCAATGAGATCATCACCCAACCAAATCTTCCCGATTTTCTCTATGGGGTGCCCTGCCAGAGCCAATGTCAGTGTGATTTTTTCGTTTTCATCTTGTTCACCCGCCTCTTCTTCGGCAAAGAAAAGCAAACCCGATATCACTGTTTTTCCGACGATCACGGTTTCAGGCGCAGACGATGAACGTAACATCTGTTTGCGTTCACCCGTATCTCGATAATTCATGGAAGGCAGTTTAGGCTTAAAGATAAGCGAACCCGCGACTTGGACTGCGACGCCTGCTGCCATCAGTGCCATCCCCATCGCCGAGGTAACGCCTCCGGTAAATAGCCCTGCAATCATTAAGCCTGCGCCCACGACTTTTGAAATTAATCCACCACTCCCACCCATTATTCCACTCTCCACGCTTTGATTGGGTTAATCTGCACTGGCTTCACGCCTTGTGGGGTTACGCCCCAATAATGCCCCGCCCAAACCACAGCTAAACTGTCACCGTCCTCACCTTTAAACAGTACGAGGTCGCCACGCTGAACGCGCTCAATCTCAATGGATTTGAAATAGCGTGATACGGCTTTCTCTAAGGAGCCAAATTTAGATTTGAGCAGGTTGAAGGCTTCGGCTTTGGTTTTATAGTGATTGAGATAAGGCTTTATCGGAGAGAAACCGCATTGTGCGTAAATACATTCAGAGGCAAAAATACAACAATCAAATTCACCCCATGAAAAAGGGCGACTCATTGCCGCCCTTATGGTTTCGGGTAATTTAAGTGTCCAGTTGGGTTGTTTCATGTACTGACCTTAAATAGCAAAAAACCCACAAAAGTGGGTTTAACAAAGCAATAGGATTATTTATAAATAAATGCAGGGGCATCTTTCTTGCTGCCCCAATAAATAGCCCGTTCAGCCATTTGAGCAACATAACGAAAGATACGATCACCTTGTCTTCGAGATGACCACGACTCATCGGTGAATCTATCGGGTAACCCGATTGACCATCGCTCGAATCGATTAGAAACATTAACACATACGGCATTTTCTTCGCCAGACACCACATTAATCGATGTGATTTGTCCGACAAATAAGACTTCAGCAAGAAGCGGTTTTCCCTCTTCACCGATGGCGACCATCATCAACCGGACTTCGCGTCCTCGACTTTGCTCATTCATCACCATTCCCACCAGCGATTTATCAAAACCGGCTAATTTAAGCTGTAATTGCGGAGGGCTGGTTGTCTTATTTTCTTTTAGCTGACTGATTTCGCCTAAACTTCCTACACCTAAATAGGTTTCACCCGCAATAATCAGTTGCCCAACACTGGTATGCGCACAGGTGACGCCTGATTTCAAATCGAGTCTGGCGGCTAAAACGATATAAGCCCCTTCATTAATCGCGTTGACCATGGCATCAGAAAATGGATGATATTGCATTAGTACAACACCTCCTCAAAAGATAACGTGATATTGGTATACCCCAAGCGACGATGCTGAAATTTCCCCTGTTCATTATCAACGAGCCGAAAAACTCCAAAAGGACGTTCAACCTCGAGCATTTCATTGACGGTAGGTGACGTTCTTAACATCGGTGAAATAGGAATAATGGCACGGCCTTGATGATCACTAACCACATCAGCCACCACCATTTTGAGTTCATTACCCACAGTTAAACGATCCCCTTGCTGTAACACACGCATATTGCGCTTCCAGTCCTTTGTTTCTAGCCGATTCCCCAATTGGCTTGGTATTGCAACACGAGGCGAACCATACCCATAACGCCCTTTTCTTATCCAACTCGATATTTTGACTCGCCCCGACATGCCATCCAATGAAGCCACCAGCGCTTCTAACTGGCGCGATTTCTCTTCATTTAAATTATTGAATGTCAGCTCACAACGCCAACGACTTCCCGGAAAGCGTACCGTTTGACTACTTCCATTAAATGGCGAGGTAAAGGTTTTGCTGTTACTCAATAATTGCCAGTTTTCCTGTGTGGGGATCACCTCTTTTGGCCATTCAAGAATAGACATTTAGACTCCTAATGTTCTGCGTGCTGCACCATTACTTTGAAAGTCTTGTAACATCATCGCGTGAGCTTTCTGTGCGCCGGCTTCTGTCCCTTGTTGTGCAGCTTCTTTCATTGCCTGCGCAAGTACAGCGTCACCATTTCCTGTCACCGTAATATGATTAACGACGGTCATTTGTACACCACCCGCACGGGCTAACGTTGGTTGTGGTGTAACGGGTATTCGCCCTGCGACCGCCCCCACAAAGCCCCCCGAAGCATAACCTTGCGCCGCATGCATTAAGCGATAGAGATTACCGACACCCAATTTAGCCGTCGCTTCTTTGGTAAAAACAAACTCACCACCATGCACAATTCCTTTAGGCTCAAATTTTCCTCCATGCCCCGTATAACCACCGTAAGCATGCCCTTTGCTCATCCATCCCATATCAAAACCCATTGCCTGCCCGCCTGCTTCAATGGCTTTGAAAACCAACATTTTCATCACCATTCGAGTGATATCGGAGATCACCGCATTAGCAAAATCTTTAAAGCTTCCTTTGCCCGTTAAAGCAAAATCGGCTAATGCATCAGACATATTATTAAGGGCATTGGTAGTGACATTTCTGACGTTCTCCATCACATCCATGGCTGACTCACTGAAATCCGATAAGCCTTGTTTTAATCCCGCCATCGGATCACCTTTCATGGCTTCTCGCTTCCTCAGCTCTTCCTCAATCTTCTGTTTAGTGAGTTCAACATTGCGTTGTAAGTTCACCAGCTCTTTTTCGCCTAAATCCACACTGGCTTGCTGATACAGCACATCAATCTGTCGAAGGGCATTGAGCTTTTCTTGCTCTGCGCGCGATTTTCCTATCAAGGAAGTTTCAAATTGCATCTGCTCAATTTCTTTACCGCGATCATAAGCAAATTGCGCAACCGAGTTGGCACGCGCCAGATCATCAATGGCTTTCGCTTTTTCTTTTATCGTCTCAATGGCGTTGGGATCGATTTTTAAGATGGCATCAAACTTGTCTTTATTCTGTTTGATATCGGCTAATGCGGATGTGTATTCATTAAAGGAAGAGGTAGTGCCATACAGCTGAATACTTTGCCCATCAGCAATCAGTGAGGCTTGTTTTTCCTCCAATTCCGTTAAGATTTTGGTGTATTGCTTGGCATAATCAATGGTTGATTTATGGCTGGGTTTATACGTCCGTTTGGCTTGCAGTGCCAGTTGTGCCTCAATTTCAGCTTGTAAGGCCTTATCGTAGCCTTGCATATCTGGCGTAATTTTGCGTGAAGCCAATACATCTTCTGCATTTAATTTCGCTAATGCCTTCCCTGTGGCTTGCGCTTTTGCCACTGAACGTTGCGATTTTTCAATCGATTCATCAATCTGTTTAGCAATCGCCGTGGCGGCATTCACTTGGCTATTTGTCGCCTGAAGCGTGATATCAATGAGTGATTCATATTCAATGCCTAAGCTCTTTAAGCTCGCCTTAAGTGAATTAATAGCGACATCAACATTTTGTAACTCAGTGGCATAGCGTTTATATTCAGGAGCTTGATCGCCCACTTTTTCTTTGAGTGTCGCCAACATATTTTGCATATTGGCTCGCTGACGCTCTAAGTTATTAACTTGCTCTGCATATATTCCCATCGCAGCATCAAGCTCTTTTTGCTTTTCAGCTACTCGTTTAAGGTATAAATCCCCCACACCTTGTTCAGTAAACGCCTTTTCACTCTCAACGCTGTATTTTGATAGACCTTGTAAGGAAATAACCTGTTGTTTAAGCTCCTCGACTTTCTCCAATTGCGCGTTAATGCCCGATGAAACTTTGCTTAAATTCGCCACTAGCGTGGCATTGCTCATTTTGTTTAACGCTTCTGTTGATGTATCAAGAGAATTGGCAAATTCAATCGATTCGAGTTTGGCTTGTTTGACATTTTCGCTGTATTCATACAATCCCATACCCAATGCCGCAACACCGGTCAGCACTAATCCAATAGGGCCACCCGCTAATCCCATAACACTGTTAAGTGCTCGCCCTGCCACCGTTGATTGACGCCGAGCGGTCGTTAATGCACGTTGAGCAACGTTTTCGGCGGTTAATGCCTGTGTATAATTTAGAGAGGCTGTTCTTGCGAGTGATTTTGTGGCGATAAGGTTATCAAGTGCTATTTTTTCCGCGTTAGTGCCTCTAGCAACTTGATATTCCATTTTGGCTCTATTGAGCGCCGATGTAGCAGCTTCTTTATCCGCCCATGCCTTCCTCACGGCACTGGTTGCTGCCACACTGTTTGCCTCTGCACTCTGTAATGTGGCTTTGGCTTCATTCAACGTTGTCTGATTTTTCAGATAAGTGGCTTTCGTCCATTGAGAGAGCTTTGCTACCAATGCCGTAACTGCAATTCCTTCAACCACTTTAGCGACTAACGATAGATTATTGGCAAGAGTGGTCATCCCTGTGGTAAAAAGCTGAGTCGCACCTGTACCTTGATTCGCTTCACCAATAAATTTGGTCATCGCCGATTGAAGATTAGTGAAACCTTGGCTAACCGTTGTCACACTGGTGGCGAATTTTTTATCCACACTATCGGCTGCACGCTCTAAGGCTTGAATGACCTTCTCAATCGTCATTTCACCGTCTTGGGCTTTCTTCCTTAGTTCACCCACACTGACACCCATTCCGTCAGCGATGGCTTTCGCTAACGCAGGGGTTTGCTCCATCACTGAATTTAGCTCTTCGCCACGTAACTGACCCGAGGCTAATGCTTGACCAAATTGGGTTAATGCCGCTTGGGCTGCGGTTGCACTCGCGCCTGAAATCGCCACGGCTTTTGAGACGGTTTCCGTGAGTTCAGCGACTTTTTGCTGACTTAAGCCTAAGCGATCGGCATTATCCGCAAAACGTTGATAAACCTGTGCTGTGGCATCCAATGATTGATAGGTTCTTTGGGCAATATCATAGACCGCTTGTGTGGCTTTATTTAACTCGACAGAACTTTCTGTCACCAGTTTTAAGCGGTTCTGTAATTCCGTCCAACTATCGGCATAATTAATGACTTGATGAATGGATAATGCGCTTGCGGTGACACTCGCAAAGCGGGCAAAAAGCGCCGAGGATTTTGCGGTTTGCGATACCATTCGCTCTTGTTGCACGGTGATAGCTTGAAGGCTGACGCGAATACTTTGCCCAAATTGTTCTGTTTGGCGCTGGCTACGGTTGATCGCATTTGTGAAATTTGCCGTATTCAGCGTCAAATCAATATTTAATCTACCTAATGCTCCCGCCATAAATTCAATCCTTGGTATGAACACTACAAAAGCAAACTTTCACCCTGAATAAATGCAATATTCCTTGTTATTTGCTATTGATTTAATTATTGATAAACTGAAATTTCGAATAATAGAGGGGGTTTTATGAGACTTATTCTGGCGTTATTACTACCTTGGTTACAATTTTTCACGATTGGTCGCCCATTTGCTGGCATCTTCTGCCTTATCCTACAAATCACATTAATTGGCTGGATCCCTGCGGCTATCTGGTCGGTTTATGCGCTTTCTCAATACAATACGGATAAAAAAATTGAGAAAATGTCTCGCGGTGGTTAACGATTAAGCCCCACTGATGTGGGGCTATCGATTAGCTAATACACTCTCAGTAACGTTATCCCACAGCTCTTCTTCCGTGATTTTCTTCTTCCACATTGGCATAAAATCCATCAATTCAGGCGGAGACGTTTTCGGATCACGATTTATCATCGCGAGAAGATGCGCCACTAGTGCCATCCGATAATCCTCTCGCCATAAACCAAAGGGCTGTTTGCGATAAAAGGCTTCATATTCACACAAGTGTCTTTCAGGCATTTGCTCGATTTCCGCGAGCGTTTTTCCCAGTGCCAACGACAATATCAATTGAAATTGTCGTCGGTCTCCAAGTTTTTTTCGTTGTTCCCCGCTTCAGCCGTAAACACCGCATTAGAGAACCCTTGCCCTAGACGATTAAGACCTTTTAAATCTGCTTCATTTTCAGCATCAAAAAGCAGTTCCCCTTTTTCATCACACAACTTAAAGGCCAGCATTCTGGCGACATCATATTCATCGTAGACACGATTTATCGCCTCATTAAATTGTTCGGGATCGTCTTCATCTAAATAAATATCCTGCGCCTCAGCGAGCTTGATTTTAATTTGACGAAGTTTGCGCTGAATGTAATTCATGGTGCCAACATCCAGCTCTTTGACATAAAAGGTGTTGTCTAAATAAGTAAAAGGCGTCACTTTCAGTGCTTGGTTTAACACTAATTCACGCAATAAAGCGTTAGACATAATCACTCCTAAAATTTTTTATCGAGAAGGGAGAAGAGAAATAATGAAAGAGGTGAATTAAGGGTTATTTCTTCACATTCAAATAATCACGGCCAGACAATTTAATTGAGATCCCCGAATCCATCATTTGCCCTACACTGCCATCAATGTTCATACCTGTCTCGACGGAGCCGTAATAAAACATGGAGCCTTCATCTCGCGTTAAGACCATTTTCACTGCGAATTTTTCTTTGCTGTTTTCATATTTACGCAAGAGTCGCTGCACATCACTGGAGCTATAACGTAAGAAGAAGGTCAATTTAATTGAGCCGTATTCCGTATCACCGGATTCATATTCCTTGCCATCACTGCAAATGGTGGTGACATCAATTTGTTCGGTTGTCGAACCGTCTTTGCTGAAACTTTTTACCGCACAGAAATTATTAGACCATTGAATGCGTTGTGCTTTGGCGTTTGCAAAATCTGTGGGTAACGTTTTATCACTCCAATCCACTTCCTCACACAGGGTCACTTTATTGCCATCAACCTGTGCAATGGGAAAACGCCCATCTAACTCCCCGAGTCCCGATAACATAATCATGTCATCCGCTTTCAGTTTATTATTGGCGATGGTAATAGTTGCCGGTGATAACGTGGCTTCTGTCACTGTCATCGCCTCTCCTAAGCCTGTTTGCACAAAGATCTTCGTGCCGAGGAAAGGCGTCGCTTTATGGTTTTTTGACTTTGCCATATCCATTCCTTATTTATCTGATGAAATCATTAATTCAAGAACAAGCCGATGCAATTTGACATCCGCTTCATACCCAAAGACCGCATTCACCCGTTGTGCAAATGGGATTGTCGCAACAATCTGAGTTTCAATCTTTTTACGCAAGACCATAAGGGGTTGTGGCTGTGGCGCATACACATCAAGTTGCACGCGATAGTTGTCTAAATCCGTATCCTCCAGCGCACTGTTAGGCGTGATACTGGCAAACTGGATCACAATGGCGGGATAATGCCCTTTGCCTTCGGGTAATACCTGAAAAAAAACCCTTCCATCGACCAGCGGTGAAAGGGTCTCTTTTAATTGCTGTATCATGATCTCTACCTTACTTTTTCAATGTCCTCTTTGAGTGTTTGAACAATCACTTTAGCCGTTGCTTCCTTTTTCGCTTCAAAACTGGGACGCATAAACGGTTGTGCGGGCATCTTGGCGGTACCAAACTCGACAAACCACCAATAAAACGGATCATTCGGGTTCAATGCCGCACTTTTTCCCGTTGCCTGTTTAAAGGCAGACACCTTTTTACCCGATAATGATTTCACCCAAATGCGCGTTTTAACTTGCCCATTACGCTGCACTTTCGTTTTAGAACGAATATTGCGCTTGATGGTGCCTTTGCGTCGATGAGGCACCGTTTCCTTAAGGATAGGCACTCGATGTTTGATTTCCTGCTTTAACGCCGAAGCGCCTGCATTCATCGCCTTACGCACACTTTGGTTTCTGGTTTTACGGGCGATGTCTTGCATTCGTTGAGCGAGTTCAGACAATCCACTGATTTTAATCTCACCCATCATTCACGCCCTCTTTGCACATTAATTGAAGCTCACGATGACGCTCATCAGGGTCAATAATCGAAATAATATTAAATATTCGCTTACCCCATACAATACGCATCGAGGTATCAATATCAGCAATATAGCGAATAAGAATTCGCGTTGTGGCCTCACTTTGTACTTGCTGAGCTTGAAAATATTCCCGCCCTTGATAAGGCATGATCGCTGCACGTACTTTTGTCGCATAATCTGTCCAAATCACATCACTGCCACTGATGGCATCGGGCGCTAATACTGATTTTTGAATATGAATAGTGTGGCGTAATCGTCCTGCACGCATAAAACCTCCTACAACCCATAAATCCGGTAAGGTTGAAGTAGTGCGGTGACCGCAAAAGGTTGTGTAGAAAAAGCTTGCCCCGAAATCACCCCCTCACGATTTTCATACCATTGCGCAATTAATAAGAGCATTGCCGCAATCACATCATCCGTTAAGAACAAGGCTTCAGGATCTTCTTGTGCTTTATCCATCTCCTGAGTTTTATGTAATGTTCGACGCGTGTAATTTTCAACATATTTCACAGCGGAACCGATATACAGCGTCAATAAATTATCGTCATCCGTAAAATCAGGGTCGATATTGCAATGCTGTTTCACAAATTCGAGAGAAAGCATTATTTCTCCTTTTTCGCCTTAATATTTTTTTTCGGTTCAGGTTCAGGTTCAGGTTCAGGTTCAGGTTCAATAACAAGATGTGCTTCTTCCTGTTCTTTGGCATAGCCTTTTTGGATTAACTCCCGTCCATGTTGCTCTAAGGTATCAATCTGCTCGCCTTCAAGCACCACACGTCCCTCAAAATAAATGGCTCGTAAGATGACTAATTTCATATCACCTCCAAAGAAAAAGCGGCCATAAAGACCGCCTTAGTTACATTAATCACTTGATGTTGCTACCGTAAAATTACCGTAAACAAAGGCTTCTGGACGCTTGATCGCCAAAGCAAGACGCTCTTCACAACGGATAGAGATCATGTTTTTCTCAAAATCATCGGCGTTTTCCGTTGAAATCACCACATTCGTTTCTTCACGGTCAAAGAGCTGTGCCCCCGCATTAAATGCCCCTGTTAAGAATTTCCCTTTAAACGCGGGGGTTTCTGTTGCTACAACCGGTAATCCCCATAAGGTCGGTCCTGTTAATGCGGAAGGATTAGCCAAAATATAACGCCCCAAAGAGTCTTTGGTTAGCTCAATTTTCGCCCAGTCAATAAAGTGTAAAACGTGACCAGAAGCAGGAAATCGCGCCAATTGAGCTTGAAGCATGGCAAGCCGTAAATCATCAATACCGTTTTGTTTTTCAACCGTAAAGGAGGCTTTATATTGAGTGGCTTGTGGGATAATGCCGTGCAAATGTGCCCCAGAGCCATCACCAAATAAAATTTCTTGCTCTTCAACAAACTTCAATCCATAACGCATTTCCGCATCAATCAACGACTGCAACTGCGCAAAATCATCTAAGATTTGTTTAGACGCTTTAAACATATGAGCAATCGTCGTGACTGGCGTGATTTTGGTCGCAAAGGCAATGTCACTATATGGCTTAGTGGTATTTTCAGGCGCAACCGCCGCCTTGTTGGTAAACCCCGTTTGCTGAACCCAGAAAATAGCGGGAGATTGCGTTTTACCTGATGCAATTAAGTCACGAATAAAAAGTCGTTGTTTCGGTGCAACATCGATACCCGACAAACGTTGTGGTTCAACCACGCCTTCGGCAACGCCCGTAGATGTTAATGCTGCTTGAACAGGAATTGAAACACGTTTGCCCCCTTGAATGCTGGAATTGATCTCTTTTAATACTTCAGCCGAAATCACTTGTTGACCAACACTTTTTACAACCTGCACCGCATTATTGAGTGGCATTTGCGCAACATGTTGTTCTAAATCCCCTAATGCGGCTTTCAGTGTTTTTTCAGATTCGCGTAGCGCATTTAGCTCGGTTGCCATTTTGTCTACGGCATGTTTCGTTTCTTCATTTAATCCACCCACTTTCTGCGCTTCTTTTAACGCTTCTTCAGCTTTGGCATTAAAATGTTGATTGGCTTCTTCAATTTTTGCCGATAGGTTTTTTAATAATTCATTTGTCTCTGACATAGTCACTCCAATTACTTAACGCAGGCAAAGGCGGTCACCGCCTCCTCCAATTTTGACAGGATTTCAGGATTAATATCGCAGGTAGCGCTTGGCATACCATTAGATTGGGAAGTAGCGCTCGGCGTACTTCGGGTTAATGCACTAATTAGTTTTCGTCGTTCAGCACGAGGTGTGTTGGTTTTGGCAAGTAGCGCATCCAGTTTTCGGATCGCGGCTTGGGGGCTTTCATCACCTTCGTCAATCACATCGGCAGAAAGTAGGCTGTCCGCAAATCCCTTTTCTATCGCTTCACTCGCACTGATATATGTTTCGTTATCCATCATCTGACTCACCACGTCACTCGATTGCCCACTGCGTGCAACATAGATATCGGTCATCGAGGCATCAAAAGGGGCGAGATCATGAGCAAGTTTTGCAAAGTCGTGACGATTTCCTACCCCCATTGCCCAACAGTTATGGATCATCAAAAAGGCACCGCGCCCCATTTTTATTTCATCCCCTGCCATCGCAATAATGGACGCAGCGGAAGCGGCAATGCCCAAAATATTGACCGTTACCTTGCCACTGTGGGCACGAAGCAAGTTATAAATTGCCAACCCTTCAAACATATCGCCCCCTGGACTATTGAGGTTAACGACAATATCTTGCTCACCAATGGCACGAAGCGCGGCGGAAATCCGTTTAGCGGTGACACCTTCCCCCCAATAATCTTCTCCAACGACGTCCAATATCGAAATCGAGTTATCCGCACTGGATGCCCGAATACGGCTATTCCATTTATCCAGTGCTTTGGGTTTCAGCTCATAGCGAATCGATGCGCAGGGGCGATCCTCCAGCGCGACTGGCAACTGATTTTTTTTCATAACGATTACTCCTCGGGACGAGGTGGATTGGATTGAGATGGGGTTACAGGTTCACCTTCAGGAAATAACCAGTTAGTGATCTGTGCTTTGAGCTTTTCAGCTTCATTGTTCGTGATATCTTTTCCGAGCTGATCCAGTGGCGTTAAATTAAGCTGAACCGTATAAATATCGCCCCCTTCAATAGGCGGTAAATTCTCTAACCGTCGAACATCATTTCGGCTCATCCAGCCATTTTGTAACGCTGTTGTGTAATAAGCTGAACGTCCTGCACTGTCTGCTCGTAATAAGCCCTCAACAGAAAATTCCGCATAATAATCTTCATCACTGTCGAGTAAACAACGATTAATTTCTTGCTCAATATTGACCAATAAGGGACGTAGTGTATTAGTCAAAAACTGCATATTCATCCCTTCCACACTGGATGCCCAACTACTTTGCTTATCGGCATGCCCCACCATAAAAGGTGGAACGCGAAACCAACGGCAAATTTCCTCAATGCTAAATCCGCGACTTTGTAATAATTGCGCAGTTTCAGGGTTCATGGTGACATTTTGATAAGACAAATCCGCTTCGAGGATCATCACCTTTCCAGCATTTTTTGAGCCGGTAAACGTCATTAAATGCTTTCTTAGGCGTTCTCGTTGATCGGCTTTCAAAGCATTCTTTGACGTTAATAATCCACTGGTTTGTAACCCATTTTCAAACACTTTTCCGGCTGCTTCATCCGTCGATAACGCGGTACCAATCACATCACGCCCAATCTGGATCGGTATCATTCCGCACACACCGTCCATACCAAACCCTCGAATATGCATCATATTTTTAACGGGAATAACCCGTTTATTCGATTTAGGCGTGGTATAGGTATATTCCAACTGCCCATTTTCCAATCGTTTCACCGTCATGTTTTGAGGTAATAACGGTTGAAGTGAAACCAACTTTTTCCCGATATAACATTTTTCAATAAACGCATTTCCTCTTAAACATAAGCTGGCAACAACCATCAACATAAAGCGAGAAGGCGTCATTTCTGCATTGGGTTTTCGACATAAGACGGTGTAAGCGGGATGATGTTTCGCCAGTTCGCGCGAGCCATCCGCCTTCGTTTGATAGATTTTCAATGGCAATGTCGAAATAGATTCACTGAGTAACCGAACGCAAGACCATACCGCAGACAGCTGTAATGCATTATCTGCGGTGACCACCTTGCCACTGCTACTCTTTCCAATCCATTCTTCCCAAAAGGCGCCATCAGTTAAACTAATGGGTATCCCCATCCAATTGAGGATCGCCGATTTTATTCGGCTCTTTTTTTTCATGTTACGCATTTAGATCCCCACAATAATTGGGTTATCAAAGAAACCATCAATATCCCCTTCATCCTCGAATTCCCCTTCAGAAACCCCAATCGCCATTGCTGATGCCACCACACCATCAATTCGACCGGTGCTTTTTTTCTTGGCAAAGACGCGGTTATCTTTTTGGTCAGCCTCAAGCACAGCGGATGCGGCATTCCATCTCAAACAAGGATTGGCGTGGATCTCAATCTTATTGTCATCAATGAGCTCTTCAAACAGTTCGATAGAGTGTGGCATCCATAGCCCAGAATCTTTGGCTTTGTAAAATCCTTGTCCATGTTGGATTAAGGGAACCGTCACCCCCACCTCATCCAGTTTGGGTACAAGGTATTTAATGCGATAAGGGTCAAAGGCAATGGCTCTCATGTTGACGTACATCGCCATCTCAGCAATGCGTTCTGCCACAAATTCATACCTCACCGCATTCCCTAGAGTGGTATGCATAAAGCCTTGCCTTACCCATAAGTCGTAAGGCACTCGGTCGGTTTTCGCTCTATCCAATAAGGTGTCTTTGGGTGTCCAAAATTCAACATAAAGACGTTTAAGGCGAGGAAAATACAAGGCTAATGCGGTTAAATCTTTGGTTCCCGATAAGTCCAGTCCGCCATAACACTCTTCACCTTGAAGATCATCGAAGGTGAACGTGTTTTCACACTGCATCCATGTTTCACTGTTAATCCACGGATTATCGGCATCCACCCACTGACAAAAATTAAGACGACGAACAATGCTTTCTTTCGCGGGCATACCTCGAGCTTGTGTCACTTGTTCACGTAAGTAGCGTTCAGAAAAGGTGTAGCCCAATGACGGATTGGCTTTCCCCCAGCAAGACTCATCCTTAAAGGGATCATCGTCTTCATCCAGTGAGCAAATATAGGAAAAGAAGCTGTCGTCTTCGATAGTACCTTCGGCGACTTTTCGACCGTATTCATGGTAGTCATAACACACACTGGTTTTATCATGGCCACTGTTGGTGATCATAAATATCAAGGCTTGCCGCCGACCTTTTGTACCCGCTCGCATCATCTCGACGACGGTATTATTTTTGTGTTCATGAATTTCATCAATCAGCGCACAATGGGGACGAGGCCCTGATTGCCCATCATCCGAACTAATCGGACGAAAGAATGAACTCGTTTTCAAATAAGCCAAGTTCCACTCTTTGCCTGTTCCGCCTGATTTGGTGATCCGCTGACTTAATGCGGGAGATTGATCAACCATCGCCACCGCATCACGAAACAAAACCATGGCTTGGTCTTTTTTCGTGGCCGCCGCATACACTTCGGCACGCGGTTCACTGTCGGCGACTAAACAATACAACCCAACGCCACCTGCCATCGGGGATTTTCCTGAACCTTTGCCTGATTCAACGTACACCATGCGAAATCGGCGTGTACCGTCAGTCATTTTCCAGCCAAAAATGGAGCCAATCACAAAACATTGCCAAGGCAATAAAATAAACGGTTTTCCTTCATGCTCCCCGCCATTGAGCTTTAAGACTTTCGCGAAAAAGTCGATCACTCTTTTGACAGCTTCAACATCCCAGACTAATCCCCGTTGCTTGGCTTCGTTTAAATCTTTGAGATGACGCGCACATGCATGGCGAATATCAGGCCCCGCTAAGATTTTGCCTTGATGCACGTCTTGCGCGTATTGCGTTGCGGGATCAACCGAAATATTGGTTGAGCGGATCTTCCTCTTCTTCTCCACCATCCATCTTCACCTTCGAACGAGCGGCGGGGGTTAAACCAAACTCGACTAAATAACTTTTAAAGCGGCGATCTGCATCGGCCAACATGGCTACGGCAGGATTCGCTTTAATTAAAAAATCCCCTAATTGCGTTTTTGTGGTGTATGTCCGACCTTCAATGGCAATGGTGTCTCGCAATTGAAGAATATCAGCGTAGATATCACACAGCCGTTCTAATGCCAGCGTGTCAGCCACAGTTAAAACGCCCATTCCATCGAGTAGTAAGGTTAATTTTGCCCACGCCATTTTCCCCCAATCCGTTAAATGTTCGGGTGGGCTTGGAATTTCACGTTTGGGTTGGGGTTCTTTATCGTTGAGTTTTCGTTTTCCCGGATTACCGGTGACCACCTTCAAGTGGGTCGGTTTCGGGCGTCTTCCTGCCATCGGAACCTCCCAGAAAAAAACTTTTCATTTCGCGGTTGTGCACACAAATGAGGGCGCTAGGTAATCAGGGCGAAAGTGTCTGAACTTTTACCCCGCCCCCACCCTGTATTCATTGTGTTATTGATGCCAATGAGAATTGGGATCGAGTGGAATACCATCCGCATTACAGCCAATGACTTTGCCACTCTTTTCGATACGTTGTTTGGTCGAGTTATGATGCAGTTCGCATAAGCTTTGAAAGTTATTTTTATCCCAGAATAAAGCTTGGGCTTTTGCGATACGTTCTTTATCACCTGATTCAAGCGCTTCTTTAAGACGATGCGGAATAATGTGGTCAACTACTGTGGCCGCAGTAATGCGCCCTTGCTCTTGGCACATGACACAGAGCGGATGTTCATTAAGAAACGCTAATCGTACCTTTGCCCAGCGACCACCATAGACATTGCGTTTTTTCATGTTTTGTTTCTGACAACATCAGCTTCTATTGATGATTGCTTATTGCAGGTAATAATTCCTTTGAATATAACGTCACTAGACGTACTAAAACCTAAAGAATTATCGCTACTAATAACATAATGTTCATAATCAGCCTTATCCGCCCATTGATTATGAGTAGTTGCTAGTGTGATGATAGTTTGATTTATTTTATGTATTTTTTTTAGCAATTTAGCTGGCTTATCAATACTATTTAAATCGATGATTTTTGTGTTTCTTGGATCTGTATAAGGAAATTGCCCTGAATGACAAATCGCTATGAATTCTTTATATAGGTTGCTTCTCTCTTCAATTAGCTGCGATATTTCTTTTTGCAAGTAAACACAATGACCTATTGCCTCATAATTAATCTGTTTGTTTGACATAATAAACTCCAATAAAAAAGCCATTAGGGCCTATTCATCGTTAGATATTAATTAAATCAATATCCTCAATTTTAAGGAACGCTATTCAATACCAGGAATATAGATTTGAGCTTCTTTAAGAATTCGTTCCCTCGCTGTTAGTAGTAACTGCTTTCTACCACCAACTCCCCAGTTAGCCATCGTTCTTGCACAGTTACTTATATTTTTAGTTTCGGTATTAATGACATGATCTAGCTTGTTCAACTTAGACATGACATCTAATCCCTTCCTCGTAGCCTCTTTAAACGTGTTGTAGACAAGGATTTCAAATTCTGGCTTTAACCAAGCTGCATATCTAATAACGACTAACTCTAAAGCCCAAGTTCCCTGGTTGAGTCCACCTTTAATCACTTTAACCGATGCACTTTTTGTTGCATCGCTTAAAGCGTGAACAAATCGCCTTACTTGACGACTTTTCAAAAATGCACCAGGCCTTTGTGATTCCGTTGCTTTACCATCCGCAACAGCGGCCGCATGAAGATCATTTAAATTATATCTACCTTCACTATCAACACGGACAGACACACCATTAATACTTACTCTTGGATATTGCATAACGTATTACCTTCATTTGAAATGAACCCTCGTTCACATAGAAAATCAGCCCGTCGAAGCTCGCCAGCTATAACTGACTTTCTCGAAGGCTCATATCAAAGTGATTGGATTCGACGTTTTTGAATTGCTCTGTGAATGAGCGATGAAATGCGTATAAAAAAAGCCACCAGCGGTTAACTGATGGCTATCCATATACGTCACTAAATAAATGACGTTTGTAGAATTAAATATATTGATGTCTCTCCATCGTCACGCCCCTTCTTCTACCTACAGCTGACGTTGCTGATAATGACCGAAAAATAACAAAACGGTGGTATTCGTTGTTTTTGACTCTCACTATGCGCTCTCTATCGAGAAATAAAATAGGTCATGGCTAACATAGGAGACGGCGACAACGCGACGCTTTCTATTTCTATTGGCATTGAAATAAGAGTAGCGGTATGATTTATAGGTATTTATTTTTCGCTTAAATTTAGCCCCACGGTAAACTCAAACTCGCAGGGTTATTTTATTTGTATTCAATAGTTAATTAAAAAAACAATTGAAAGTATTCAATTCGCTTATTTGCTTAACAAAGCGATACTGAATTAATATCACTATATTCCTCTTGAGAAGTTCTTTATTTAATTTTGTCCATGCGTGATGCTGGAACTTATTTTTCATCTCTAATGTGAGAAGCTTCACACAAATAATAAATTTAACTCATATTTCTTCTTTATATAAAAATAAGTTGAATATTTTTACTAATATTAAAAGTTACTAAAGTAAAAATTTATTTACTCTTTTATTTTATCCCATTTTATTTTTATTAATAGTGATTAGTCTAATGGACAAAATTTACATTGCATCATCTAAAATTATTTCTGTTGCTTACGATTATCAAACTAAAATGCTAGAAATCGACTGTAAACATGGAGAACAATATCGATATAAGGAAGTACCATTCAGTATTTACCAAGGTTTAATGGCATCAAATTCTAAAAAAAATTTTTTTCATGCCATGATTGAACATAAATACCCTTATAATTAAATAACCTTATAGTTAGCATTTAATATTATTATTCTTATTTTTATCACAAAAAATATCTTTTTTAAAAGAAAACAAAAACACAAATAAGAATCATTCCATCTGACTTATTAAAACTATTTAGCAAATTAATGTTAAGTATATTGTAACCACTTATTAAAATAATATTTTTGCCGCACTATAGGTATATTCACTTATAAGTGCTATCTTTATTAAGATTGATATTTTTTCGACAAATTTCAGTTTTGCCCTCGTACTCTACGTAGGGCTTTTTTTTAGTTCACACACTCCACTCTAATGTAATTCTGCAACCCTTTAATCATTTGCTCTGACTCTGCAATTCGTTCTCTGAGTAACCAATAATTTCGGATAGCGGTGTCAGTAGGTCTGGCGGTGGTTGCATAAGCCAAGCTGGTGGAGGGAGTGGTTTTGCTTTTGGGGCACTCGGCTTTGATATACACCCGCTCAGGATGACGCTCGCTAATATCACGCAACCGACTAATTTCATTCTTAGCATTCGCTAACTCCTGCGTATATTGAATATCCAGTTGGTTTAACCGCATTATGCGTGCTTGATAGTCAGTATTAATAGACTTCTGTTCTTCGAGAGCCACGGCCAGTTTTTTGTTGATATCTGTCAGTGAATTAATCCTATTAGCTTGCCAGTTAATCACCCAATAACTACCCACAATAATGCCTACCATCGCAATGACGGCATAGAGTTTTCCGTATTTCATGATTAGTACCGATGATATGAAAGTGCAATCTGACAGCGCTTTTCTAAACTAACTTGGTCTTTAGTACATGAGTTATCAATCAAGAGATAAATGCCACTAGCGACTGTAATGAGTAATGCAAGGATAAAGCTGATAATGATGATTAAAGGTTTCCATGACATAGTGCAGACTCCGCTTCTCGACGACTGACAAGCCCTCGCCAAACCTTTCCACCCGCATATACCCAACGTTTTATTTCTTCACAGGCACCCGCTCTATCACCAGCGTTTAGCTTCTTGAGTAATGTTGAGCGAGAAAATGCGGTGGCACCCACATTAAAAGCAAAGGAATATAAAGCGGCTTTAGTGTAGTCATCGAGTGGTACTTTGATTAATGTATCGACTTGCTGTTGTGTCTTAATAAAATCGTTTTGTAATAACAAATCGCATTCTTGTTGTGTGTATCTCTTACCTTGAATAATGTCTTTGCCTGTATGCCCATAACAAACCGTCAAAACACCTGCCACATCACGATAAGGTTCATAACGCACACCTTCAAAATGGGCTATCACTACTATCGCAATTGCTGTGGCTCCTGCTGTTGTTATCGCCGCTATTTTTTGTTTGAGAGACATTAAATATCCTTTGGCGCTTTCACCATTAATTCAGCAAGCCTTTTTAGGGTTTCAGTTGGGTTTTGTGGGTCAACATGACGAACAAGCTCTTCAAATAATTGAGTGCGTTTTCGTTGCTCCCGACGAGTCATAAAATAAGTGGCTAAACCAAGAAGCATGCTAAACGCCATCCCGATAACAAATCCCCATTCATATAATGAGAGGCTGGCAAAAAATGCCGTTAAGCCCGCTGTTCCATAAGTAACATTGGTTAATTTTTCCATACACATATACACCCCTACGGAGTGCCCATTAATGATTAATATAAAGAGAAATTATTAAGAGATTTTCGAGATGATTTATAAAAATATAGTAATTATTATTTATTACTGTACATATTTATAAATTTATTCATAAAATAATAAATAATATTTATGAAACGGAGTAATCAAGTGCGGTATATTATTTTATTTCTTATTTCTTTATTTTTTATAATTACTTTCATTATAATAACTAATAATGATAAAAATCAGTCAGTTAAACAAACAACTCAAATCGAGAACGATATAAATAAAAAATCAGAAAAGTGCACATTTTATTCACCAATAAAAACAAAACGACTAGCCTGGATAACACTAACTCATAAATCCCCATGCTCTTAGGTGTAAATAATCATTACCAGTGTTATTATAATGGATAATATGAATAGGCATTTTCAAATCATAATTAAATTAAATACCATCAAATTAGATAGTATTTAAATTCAGCTATATACCTTTTGTTAAAATATTATGATCCTGTTACTATCAAATCCATATGATGTTGCAAAATTAATATATTCATTCAACAAATTTGATGGCATGGTCGGTGTACGTGATAATATCCATAAATAATCTTTATCTGGCCCTACAACCAAAGAATATTGATAATTCTTATCCAATTTGATGATATTATATCCACCATAGAATGGACCAAAAAATGATACTTTTAATGCACCTTTATTAGATGAATCAACAAAATAAGCCTTACCGATACTTTCTTTCCAGCGATGTTTATTTTGACTCCAACCTCGATTAATAACCTTAACACCACCATCATCTCGTAATGAATAATTTGCGGTAACTTTCGTTAAGCCTTTTTCAAAACGATTATCTATTCTAGCGACCTCAGACCACTGCCCAAGATAACGTGATAGATCAAAATTATTAACAGGCTTAATGTCACTCGGAGGAATAACATTGCATCCAGTAAGAATAAATGAACTTAAAAAAGTGACAAAAGAACGTATCATATTTTTCTCCTATCAATAAGTTTATTATAATCCATAACGTAATCTTAAGGATTGAGGATAAGGATGAAAATATCTCTGTTTGCTCAAATAATTATCAGGATACTCGGATAGATAATGATTAATTAATGTTAAAGGTGCTAATAAAGGCTGTATTCCTTGACGGTATTCTAAAATCAATTGACTTAATGCTTGTCGCTGATTTGGTGTTAAATAGCGCTTAAAATACCCCTGTATATGCATAAGAACATTGGTATGATTACGTCGTGTTGCTTGGTGCTGTAATAATGTCATAAATCTATTTCGATATTCATCAAAAAAAGCTTCCAATGAATGCCATTCTTTATTATTAGCAA
>NZ_QPMG01000005.1:0-237914 GCF_003336825.1 Proteus sp. CA142267
TCTAATATTTTAGAAGATATCGTCTCTGCGAGTGCCCACACAGATTGTCTGATAATTTGTTAAAGAGCAGTGCAACAATCGCTGCCGTTTCCGGTCTTCTGCGTTGTTGCGAGGAGGTGAATTCTACATCTTCCTCATTCAGTGTCAAGCGTTTATTTTCAAGGCTTTTCACTTTTTTCTTCGTTCTCTCAGCCAGTTCGCTTAGCGCCCTGTGCCGTGACAACGAGGACGCATTATAGGGAGTTTTCTGAAGCTGGCAATAGTTTTTTTAAAAAAAATGTTCGTTTGTTGGTAAATTAAACGAAGTGCCTATTTTTTGTAGCTTTTTAGCCATTTTGGTAAGTCTGCAAGGCTATCGAGAACAAAATCTGCACACTGTTGTGCCTCTTCAGTTATCTCTTTTCCTGTGCGAACAAGAATTTTATGCCCCACTCCCGCAGCTTTTGCTGCCAACATATCTTCTTTTTTATCACCTACCATATAAGAAGAAGCCATATCGATGTTTAATTGTGCTTTTGCATCCATAAACATACCTGAGGCTGGTTTGCGACAATCACACTCTTTCTTATATTCTTCTACAGTGGCATCAGGATGATGAGGACAATAATAGATACCGTCTAAATCAACACCTCTATCAGCCAAAGACCAATCCATCCACTCAGTTAGGTGTAAAAATTGATCTTCACTATAGTAGCCACGACCAATACCCGATTGATTAGTCACTAGTACCAAGGCATATCCCATAGCTTTTAATTCAGCCATTGCCTCAATGACACCATCGATAAATTCAAAGTTATCAATTTCAGACACATAGCCATGGTCTATATTAATAGTTCCATCGCGATCTAAGAAAATCGCAGAAATCCCCTTGCTCACAGCATTACTCCATTTAGATATTTTTATTAGTATCGCATGTTTTTTCTTATATAGAGAATGATATCCACGGCTTTCTTTCTTTATTATTCTTCAACTCTTTTTTATTGACTTAGCCGTCTAGACGCCTTAACATCTATTTTAACTCGGGCAGAATAGTCTTTATGTCCCATATCTACTTATATAAAGAAAAACATGATTAAACTGACGAATATAAACAAAGTGTTTAAGCAGGGAGAGCGTTCTATACAAGCGCTATCAAACATTAACCTGCATGTGCCTCAAGGGCAGATTTTTGGTGTTATCGGATCGTCAGGAGCGGGTAAAAGTACACTTATACGTTGTGTGAATATGTTAGAAAAACCGACTTCAGGTGAAGTACTTGTTGATGGTCGTGATCTAACTAAGTTATCTGATAAAGAGTTAACAAAAGCACGTCGTGGTATTGGCATGATTTTCCAACATTTCAACTTACTGTCTTCTCGTACAGTATTTGATAATGTGGCACTGCCATTAGAACTTGATAGTACGCCTCGTGCTGAAATTAATAAGCGTGTTAATGAATTACTTGAATTAGTCGGTTTGTCAGATAAGAAAGAGTATTACCCAGCAAACTTATCTGGCGGACAAAAGCAACGTGTTGCAATTGCACGCGCACTAGCAAACTCACCAAACGTTTTATTGTGTGATGAAGCAACTAGCGCACTCGATCCAGCGACAACACGCTCTATTTTAGAATTATTAAAAGACATTAACCGTCGTTTAGGCCTCACCATTTTATTAATCACGCATGAAATGGATGTTGTAAAACGTATTTGTGATCAGGTTGCAGTAATAAGTGGTGGTGAATTAGTTGAAAGTGATGCCGTGAGTGAAGTTTTCTCTCATCCAAAAACACCAGTTTCTCAAGCGTTTATCCAATCAACACTACAATTGGATATTCCTGAAGATTACAAAGAACGTATGAAATCAGAGTGGGAAGAAGGTTTATTTCCATTATTAAAACTTGAATTTAACGGTCAATCAGTTGATGCACCATTAATGTCCATCGTTGCACGTCGTTTTGACGCAGATATTAATATCTTAAGTTCACAAATGGACTATGCCGGTGGTGTGAAGTTTGGTGTGATGTTAGCTGAGTTACACGGTAAGAATGGTAATACTGAAAAGTCGATTGCGTTTTTAGAAGAGCATCATGTGAAAGTAGAGGTTCTCGGTTATGTCTGAAGGAATGGTTTATTTATTAATTAGTGGGATCTGGGAAACCTTAGTCATGACCTTCGTTTCAGGCTTCTTTGGTTTTGTTATCGGGCTACCACTTGGTGTTTTACTTTATGTCACACGTCCTGAACAAATTATGGCAAACCCACCTGCCTATCGTGTTATCTCAGCACTTGTGAATATTTTCAGGGCTATCCCTTTTATTATCTTACTTGTATGGATGATCCCTTTTACTCGTTTGGTTGTAGGAACATCTATTGGCTTACAAGCAGCTATCGTGCCATTAACTGTTGCGGCAGCACCTTTTATTGCTCGTATGGTCGAAAATACGCTATTGGAAATCCCACAAGGATTAATTGAAGCATCTCGTTCTATGGGTGCAACACCAATGCAAATTATTAAGAAAATTTTATTACCAGAATCTTTACCAGGCTTGATTAACGCTGCAACTATTACACTGATTACATTAGTAGGTTACTCAGCGATGGGTGGTGCCGTTGGTGCAGGTGGTTTAGGTCAAATAGGCTATCAATATGGTTACGTTGGCTATAATGCAACAGTAATGAATATTGTGATTGTTCTACTCGTTATTCTTGTTTTTATCATTCAGTTTTTCGGCGATCGCTTAGTGAAGCTGACAACACATAAATAATTAAATTAAAGGTTTCAATTATTAAATCGAAACCTTTTAGTTAACGGATCAAATAAGGGTAAATGTATGTCATTAAAATTTAAATCGCTCGCAGTCGTAAGTGCTTTAGTTGGCGCATTAGCATTAGCTGGTTGTGGTGAAAAAGAAAAAGATCCAAACCATATTCGTGTTGGTGTTATTTCTGGCTCTGAGCAACAAGTGGCCGAAGTAGCAAAACAAGTTGCTAAAGATAAATACGGTCTTGATGTAGAACTCGTTACTTTCAATGACTTCGTAATGCCGAATGAATCATTGAGTCGTGGTGATATCGATATTAATGCATTCCAGCACAAACCTTATTTAGATCAGCAAATTAAAGATCGTAATTTCAAAATTACAGCTGTAGGAAATACATTTATTTATCCTATTGCAGGTTACTCTAAAAAAATTACTGATTTAGCCGATTTACCTGATAGTGCTCAAGTCGCTATTCCTAACGATCCAACTAACTTAGGCCGTTCACTGCTGTTATTAGAAAAAGTAGGATTAATTAAATTAAAAGATGGTGTGGGCTTATTACCAACTTCTTTAGATATTATTGAAAATCCTAAAAATCTAAAATTAGTAGAATTAGAAGCACCTCAATTACCACGTTCATTAGATGATCAAAAAATCTATTTAGCGGTAATCAATACAACTTATGCTAGCCAAGTAAACTTAACACCAGCAAAAGACGGTATTTTTGTTGAAGATAAAGACTCTCCATATGTAAATATCATTGTTGCCCGTGAAGATAATAAAGACAGTGAAAATGTGAAGAAATTTATCCAAGCTTACCAAACTGATGAAGTAGATAGCGCTGCAAATAAAATCTTTAACGGCGGTGCTGTAAAAGGCTGGTAATACGTTAAAATTTAACTTAATTATAAAAAAGGCGGACATTTGTTCGCCTTTCTCTTTTTTACTTGGCTAATTTGCATTAAATTAGTGCCGTTTAATTTTTGTATAGACAATAATAAAGAGGATATTACCCATGCACATGCGCTTGCTACTTATTGGCATCATGGCGCTGTTTATGACAGGCTGTTCAATGCAAAAATCATCTGATGTTGATCAGTCTAAATTTACGGATATGCGTTTAAATAAACCCGGACAGCCACCAAAACCAAGATCACAGACTTTACCTTCGGTGCGTATTGTTGAAAAAACAGAAGACCTTTTAGGTGCTCCTTTTAAAGATCTCGGTATCGTCGCCGGTGAATCTTGTCGTCAAACATTGCAAGATCCACCAGCAAGTTTACCTATTGCTAAAAAAAGTATGGCAGCAAAAGCGGCTTACAAAAATGCGAATGCCGTTTTATTGCATGAATGCCAAATTGTCACAGGCTTAGGTTGCTATCAATCCGCTATTTGTGAAGGCACAGCATTACTCATTACCAAATGAACACCTACCAAATGAATCCTATAGGGTATATCTCAAGCCCTTATAAAGAAAAATTTGCCGTTCCACGCCAACCTGGATTGATCCAGGATGGCGACGGTCAACTTATTCTACATACACCCTATAATCACCCTGATGCAGTTCGAGGCTTAGAGCAATTTAGTCACCTTTGGTTGATTTTTGTTTTTCATCAAACAGCACAACAAGGTTGGCATCCTCTCGTTCGCCCCCCTAGATTAGGTGGAAACGTCAAAATTGGTGTATTTGCAACTCGCTCAACCTTTCGCCCCAACCCAATTGGCATGTCATTGGTTGAATTGAAAAAAGTAAACACGGGCAACCAGTCTGTTATTTTAGAATTGGGTAGCCTTGATTTAGTGGATGGCACTCCTATTCTTGATATCAAACCTTATTTACCGTTTGCAGAATCGCGCCCAAATGCGATTGCAGGGTTTGCACAAGAAGCACCTAGTAACGAAATGCCCGTTTTCTTTTCACAGGTTGCATCAGAACAACTGCAACACTATGCCAATGAGTACCCTCATCTTTTACGTTTTATTACCCAAGTATTACAGCAAGATCCTCGTCCTGCTTATAAAAAGGGCGAACAAAGTGATAGAATTTATGCGGTACACTTACTCGAATTTAATATTCGCTGGCAAGTCAATGGACAACAGACACTTGTTCTTAGTATAGAACCGCGGTAACTTGCTACTATCTTCATTGATATTGCTATCATGAATAGTCTAATCTGAGAGTCATTCTCATGTCTTTAGACAAATCAGATTGAAAAAAATGCTTTGCCCCTTTTGGCAGACCTAAGTCACTGGTAGACTAAAGTCTTTCTCTAATTATATTGATGTAGACTGGCGTGACAGTCAGCCTAAGTATTTTTGTTCTAATGGAACCTAATAATGCGTACTAGCCACTATTTGCTCTCTACTTTAAAAGAGACACCTGCTGATGCAGAAATTGTCAGCCATCAACTTATGCTTCGCGCAGGCATGATCCGCAAACTCGCTTCTGGTCTTTATGATTGGATGCCGACAGGGGTTCGTGTTCTAAGAAAAATTGAAAAAATTGTTCGTGAAGAGATGGACAACGCAGGATCACTTGAGATTTCAATGCCCGTTGTTCAACCCGCTGACTTATGGCTAGAAAGTGGTCGTTGGGAACAGTATGGCCCTGAATTACTGCGTTTTTCAGACAGAGGCGAGCGCCCATTTGTTTTAGGCCCAACCCACGAAGAAGTTGTTACTGATATTGTTCGTAATGAAATTACCTCTTACAAACAACTTCCACTGAATTTATATCAAATTCAAACTAAATTCCGCGACGAAGTACGCCCTCGTTTTGGTGTTATGCGCTCGCGCGAATTTATCATGAAAGATGCTTACTCTTTCCATATCTCTCAAGAGTCTTTACAAGAGACTTATGACAGAATGTATGAAGCCTACAGCAAAATTTTCTCACGTATTGGTTTAGATTTCCGTCCAGTGCTTGCAGATACTGGCTCTATTGGTGGCAACGCCTCTCATGAATTCCAAGTTTTAGCTGACAGCGGTGAAGATGATATCGTCTTCTCTACCGGCTCTGACTATGCAGCCAATATCGAATTAGCCGAAGCAGTAATGCCTGCAACGCCACGTGCAGCTGCAACTGAAGAATTACGTTTAGTAGATACACCAAACGCTAAAACAATTGCTGAATTAGTTGAACAGTTCAATTTACCAATTGAAAAAACAGTTAAGACACTGATTGTTCATGGTACGAAAGAAAGTGGTCATCCATTAGTTGCATTATTAGTTCGTGGCGACCACGAGCTTAATGAAGTTAAAGCAGAAAAATGCGCTATCGTTGCGGCTCCTTTAACTTTCGCTACTGAAGCTGAAATTCGCCAAGCTGTAAATGCAGGTCCAGGTTCATTAGGCCCAGTTAATCTGCCACTACCTGTTATTATGGATCGTTCTGTCTCTGTAATGAGTGATTTTGGTGCTGGTGCAAACGTTGATGGTAAACACTATTTTGGTATCAACTGGGAGCGTGACCTGCCTGTTGCTGAAATTGCTGATATCCGTAATGTTGTTGAAGGTGATCCAAGCCCAGACGGTAAAGGAACATTACTGATCAAACGTGGTATTGAAGTTGGTCATATTTTCCAACTTGGCACAAAATACTCAGAAGCATTAAAAGCAACGGTACAAAACGAAGAAGGTCATAACCAAATTGTTACTATGGGTTGTTATGGTATCGGTATAACTCGTATTGTTGCTGCCGCTATTGAACAAAATCATGATGCTCGCGGTATTATTTGGCCAGATGCGATTGCACCATTCCAAGTAGCTATTTTGCCAATGAATATGCATCGTTCTTATCGTGTTAAAGAAGTTGCTGACAGACTTTATGACGAATTGCGTGCTCAAGGTATTGATGTTCTGTTTGATGACCGTAAAGAGCGTCCGGGTGTAATGTTTGCTGATATGGAACTTATCGGTATTCCACACACTATCGTGATTGGTGATCGTAATCTAGACAACAATCAAATCGAATATAAAGCGCGTCGTAGTGATGATAAATCACTAGTCAATGTTGACGATGTTGTTGCCTTTATTAAAGAGCAACTCGCTTAATTATTAGTCCCCTAATCTTTAAGGGGCTTGATTGATAAAACAAAAAACCCGCATCAGCGGGTTTTTTATTAGAAAGAAATAGAGACTAAAACTTAGCTTCTGCCACCACGATGGTTTCCGCAAGAGCCATGGCGATTAAAACGAGGTTTTTCATCAGTAACCACTAACGCTCTGTCATATTTACCATCTTCCATTGAAGGACGAATGCTGTAATAACCATTAACTTCAAGGTAAACAGGTGTGCCACCATCGACACCAGTTGAGAAATAGCCTTTTTCCAATTCAATACCACTAGCTGCGTAAACACGCCCCGATTGACAATCTTTAAATGTTCCAGCATCAGCAAAATAGGTAAACTCGCCAGCAAGCTGTTTAGGCTGAACCTTAGCTAAAGTATAATTCAGCTCTGAATTAATCACGTTACCATCAATATCAAGCATGACTAATTTATCTTCACGAGGTAAGTAATAGCTTTTCTCACCATAGCTATTAGTCAACGTCAGCTTATCTTTACCTAATACCCATGTTCCTGATTCAAAGAAACTACGTTTATCATCAGGTGAACCTTGATAGCTTTGCTCCATAACATAAGAGCCATCTTGATTAACAAGAATTGTCGTGTCGATACCTGAGCAATCGGCACAAGGCAGAATACTGTTGTAAGTTTGGTCTACAATCTTTCCATCAAGTGATAAGCCAATATTATTTTGGCAACCTGACAGTACAAATAACCCAGCAGCAACGGCTGCAAATAAAAGTTTTTTCCCCATCATCGACTCCCTACATTCTGGGTACTTTTTAATAAATCATTCTCAATACGATTCTAACATTTTTTAAAATAAAAGGGGGCAATAAAACAAGCTTTAAGATAAATGCACCCATAATTATTAATTATTTCTCAAATCACTTCGAATAAAGAACTATTTCAGAAAATTATTATAATAACTATTGTGCTCACATCGAATAACAGCATAATGATTTTATTCTGAATTATTCACTGGCGGCAACACCGCCACGAACGAGTGGTGAGGGAATATGTCAACAAATACAGAATATCAACCAATTAACTGTGATGATTATGAGTATCTGGAGTTAGCATGCCAGCGTAGTTTAGCGCTCCATATTGAACTGCATGATGGTGAGCTTATTGAAGGCGTTGCGGATGACCTTTTCTTAAGCAAGAAGGTTGAATACTTAAAAGTTAAAACGTCTGAAGGTTCTAAAGACTTAAGGCTGGATATCATTGCCAGTTTTTCAAATCCCGAACTTGGGACTATTGTTATAAAATCGGAATAACCGAATAAAGAACAACCGCCAACCGGCGGTTGTTCATTCATGAGCCTCTCTCCACTCAATAGTAATAGCGTGTTCTGATGTTGTTTTTCCCTCAAAAGTAACAAACGTATTAATAGCTGCAATTAACGTATCATTATAATAAATCAAAGGAATTCTAGTTCTACGCCAAGGCGCAACTTCAAGCTCTTGCCAAATCTTTTTACTGTGTCGAGCGTGCTCTCGCCCTACAATACGCAAAGATGCTTGTGTTAAACCAAAACGCACTGTGACTTTTTCATCACTAAAAGGCGCTCTAACGGTGTTTTTTCCTGTTTTGGCTACAAGTGATAAAGTCCCTAATCCATTAGGTAAACACAAAGGCTCAGTGAGCGACCACTCGATAGCATGATGAATCGGGTCTTGGATAATTGAAACTAGATAAAGGCGCTGTTTATAGCGTCTAACTTCATCTTGATAAAATTGCAATCGAGGCTCGGCATCTTCTTTTGCTAAGGCAACCTCTTGCCATAATCGTAAAATTTGTTGTCTTGATGGCATGGTCTTATTGTGCTTAGCAAACCAGCGCCTCAATAAAGCATTACGTTTGATAACACTACAGTGAGCCAGTTGATTGATATCTAAACTGTGCTCACTGTCCATTAAAGCATTAAGTTCAGAATCTAATAGTTCATCTAATAGTGCTTCTTGTTCACCACACAGAGCCGCACTTCGAGTCACTGCTTGAGAAAAGTGAGGCCATCGTTGAGCCAATAAGGGCATAACACGCAAGCGCAAAAAATTACGATCATAGCGATCATCTTGATTACTATCGTCTTCTATCCAATCTAGCCCTTGTTCAGTAGCATAAGATTCAATTTGCTCACGCGTAATATTGAGTAATGGTCGAAGCAAATAGCTATTTTCAAATACCATTTTTGCTGGCATTGAAGAAAGCCCTGCCGGACCACTGCCTCGCTTTAAAGCCAGTAAAAAGGTCTCAGCTTGATCATCTTGATGTTGAGCAGTCACTAACACTTGTTGTGGCTGTAAATATCGACGAAAGGCTTGGTAACGTGCCTCTCTTGCACCATTTTCAAGACCGCCTTCTTTAGGATCTACATTCACTTTTTCACTGATAAAATCGACACACCATTGCTGACAACATTGTTCACAATGAGCAAGCCAGTCATCCGCTTTAATGTTTAATCCATGATGAATATAGATAGCCGTTAATTCTAAAGGTAATTGGAATTCATCACGTAAACGCACAAGCCCTTGTAATAAAACTGTGGAATCGACTCCACCACTAAAACCCACCAAAATTTTAGTGTAAGGATCAATTTGTTGTTTGATTTCTCTAAGGAGTAAGCCGTATTCCTGTTTCATCGTATCGTCATTTATCAGTGAATTCAGATGATTATGTTAATCTTTTCTACCTGATTTTGCACGAATACAAAGTATTCCTGCAATTAATACCAAACCTAGTCCTACTGCATAAGCAATAACAAAAGGATCGTGAAATATAACGACTAACCAAATCATTGAAAGCACAGGCGAAAGAAAAACAATGGAAGCTATTTTGGTCGACTCACCACTATTCATGGCTTTAAACCATAAAATATAAGAGACACCGTTGATTAATACACCATTTAAAACGACAGAAAGCCAAGATGGACTATCTGGTAGTTTAAACTCACTAAACATCAACATTAGAATCAATGAAACCAGTGTTGAAAAAATAAATAACCATACCGTGCTCATATAAGCATCAAGTGAAAATTGTTTGGAAAGCACAGACATTAATGCAAAACAAAAGGCTCCAGCAAAGACGAGTAATAAAGCTTGAGGATTATCGACGGCAATTTCTGTGATGTTTCCTTTAGTGAAGGTGATAATAACGGCAATAAAACCTAAAATAACCCCAATGATTTGACCTAAAGTTAGCCTATCTTTCAGCAAAATAACCGATAATCCAATAATTAATAATGGCCAACTATACTGTATTACCAATACCGCAATGCCATTCTCTAATGTGTAACCGTAATAGAGCAATAAATAGAATAGACAATCTAACCCACCAAGAATAAACACTTTCCAATAGATCGATTTAGATAAATTAAATAATTGTGTTGGCGTTTTCTTCATAAAAAGTGCAGTGAGAATAACTGCAATCATTGAGAAAACATTGGACCAGAATAAAAATTGAAAATTATCTAAAGAAGCTTGCCCTATACGAGAAATAACGGGAATAAAACTCCAAATTAACACACATAGTAATGCGTAGATAAGGGATTTTGTGGTAATTGAGAATGCCATATAAAAACCAAAATAGTTAATTTATTGTTAAAATCGTATTTTTGATAATAAAGCGTTTAAACAAAAAAGACAGTAAAGAATAGAAGTAAGAGATAAATAAAAATCAGCAGAATAATGATTATTCTGCTTTATATTAAAAAAACACCATTAAGCAGTAAAACCACCATCTACTAAATAAGAGGCGCCAGTAACAAAGGAGGCTGCATCACTAGCTAAAAATACCACAACATTAGCTACCTCTTCTGGCGTACCGAGACGACCAATAGGATGCAGTGTCGCTAACTTTTGCTTATCAAGTTCACGATCATCTAATAAAGGTGTATCAATATATCCCGGACAAACTGCATTAACACGAATACCTTTGCTTGCATAATCAATAGCAAGTGTTTGTGTCAGTAATTTAACACCGCCTTTTGATGCGCAATAGGCAGGAAATTCATGTTGACCAACAAAGGAACAAATCGAACTGCAATTAACAATCGCACCTGATAGTTGGTTTTTCAGCCAATATTTAATTGCTGCACGATTAATCAGAAAGAGTCCATTAAGATTAACATCTAATACCCCTTTCCATTTTTCATACTCTAATTTATCTGCGATGTTATCGGTTAAAACACCTGCATTAGCAAAGATAAAATCCAATTGCCCATATTTGTTTACGACATAATCAATAAGTTGTTCGTTTTCTTTTTCACTTTTCACATCCATTTGTATAAATTCACCTAAAAGTCCTTTCTCTTTTAGATGTTTTTCTGCTTTTTTGCCTCGTTCTAAATTACTACCAGTGATAACAACTGATGCACCTAAGGATAAAAATTTTTCCGCAGAAGCCAAACCAATACCACTATTACCGCCTGTAATAATTCCAACTTTACCATTAAACGATATCATCGATTTTTCCTCATAAAAGAAGTAAATGACTCTATAAAATAATAGATATGACTAATTATTCTTTTAGTAAAAAAGTGAATTAATATTGTTTTTGAGATCAACTTAACATATTGATATATAATATATTATAGTTAATATCACCTGGATTTATTGTCTTGGAAAGGGATAGTTATATGGATAAAAAAAACCTCATGTCGTCAACATGAGGCTCTCTTTTATTTTTGAATAGCACCATGCTATCAGCAGTAACCGTATTCCATTAAACGTTGGTAACGACGGTTTGTTAGCTCTTCTGAGTCAAATGTATCTAACTCTTCTAAATCAGATTTAATTTGTGCTTTTAAAGACGCTGCAATTTCATCATGATGACGATGTGCGCCACCTAAAGGCTCAGGAATAACCGTATCAATTAGCTTAAGCTCTTTTAAACGGTTTGCAGTGATACCCATTGCTTCTGCAGCTAGAGGAGCTTTATCTGCACTTTTCCAAAGGATAGATGCACAACCTTCTGGTGAAATAACAGAATAAGTGCTGTATTGCAGCATATTCACTTTGTCACCAACACCAATGGCTAACGCACCACCAGAACCACCTTCACCAATAACAGTACAGATGATTGGCACACCAAAGCGTGACATTTCACGTAAGTTACGTGCGATTGCTTCTGATTGGCCACGTTCTTCTGCACCCACGCCAGGATAAGCACCCGGAGTATCAATAAAGGTGATAATAGGAAGATTAAAACGTTGTGCCATTTCCATTAAACGAAGTGCTTTACGATAACCTTCCGGTGCTGGCATACCAAAGTTACGGCGGATTTTCTCTTTTGTTTCACGTCCTTTCTGGTGCCCAATAACCATAACAGGACGACCGTCTAAACGCGCGATACCACCAACAATAGCTTTATCATCAGCATAAGCGCGATCGCCCGCTAATTCTTGGAAGTCAGTAAAGATACGATGAATATAATCCAGTGTGTAAGGTCTTAATGGATGACGTGCAAGTTGTGCAACTTGCCATGCACCAAGATCAGAAAAAATCTTACGCGTTAACTCTAGGCTTTTTTCTCTTAAGCGTGAAACTTCTTCATCGATATTAATATCAATTTTTTCATCATGTTGGCTAACTGCGGTTAGCGAATCAATTTTCGCTTCTAACTCGGCAATTGGCTGTTCAAAATCCAGAAAATTAAGACTCATAACATTCCTATTTTAGTCAAATTCTAATTCTACCTGCTCATTACCCAGCAGAGTTCGCAGATCCGTTAAAAGCATATCTGTTGGCGTTACACGCCAAGTCGCACCAAATCGTAAACGTGCGCAGGCATCATGCTTTTCAAAATAAAGGTGAACCGGTATCGTGCCTGAACGATGAGGTTCTAAAACGCCGCGAAGACGATTTAATAATTGCTCATTAATTTGCCTGTCCGATAATGAGATAGCAAGTCCTCGTGCATATTTTTCACGGGCTTCGTTGATATCCATAAGTTCGCGGACTGTCATTTTAAGCCCACCATTGAAATCATCAAAGCTGACCTGCCCAGTGGCAATTAAAATCTTGTCTTGCTCTAATAAATGTTGGTATTTATCCAATGCATCAGAAAATAACATAATTTCTAAGCGACCTGAACGATCATCTAAGGTACAAACGCCGATCCGATTTCCACGTTTCGTTGTAAACACTTTAGAAGCAAGTACTAAGCCTGCAACCTTCACCATTTGACCACGAGGTGTTGGTACTAAATCTTTTAGACGCGTTCCTGCCGCATATCGTTCAATTTCTTTTAAATAACGTGTGATCGGATGACCTGTTAAATATAAACCTAAAGTCTCACGCTCACCTTCTAAAACGACTTGGTCTGGCCATTTAGGTATATTGGCATAAGAACGCTCAACTTGTTCAGGAGCTTCAGCTAACACACCGAACATGTCCGATTGTCCTATTGCTTCAGCTTTGGCATGTTGGTCTGCAGCTTTTAATGCATCTTCTAATGAAGACATCAAAGCAGCTCGATGAGGCCCCAGCTTATCGAATGCGCCTGACATTATCAGTTTTTCCATCACTCGGCGATTCAATTTTTTCGTTTCTGTTCTAGCACAGAGATCAAAAATATCTTTAAAGTGACCGCCTTGCTGGCGCGCTTCTACAATTGCTTCAATTGGGCCTTCACCCACACCTTTAATGGCACCAATACCATAAACGATTTCACCTTCATCATTTACGTGGAAATGATAAAGGCCACTATTAATATCAGGAGGAAGAACCTTTAAGCCCATTCTCCAACATTCATCAACCAATCCCACCACTTTTTCCGTGTTATCCATATCTGCCGTCATTACGGCAGCCATAAATTCAGCTGGATAGTGGGCTTTTAGCCATAATGTTTGATAAGAAACTAATGCATATGCTGCTGAGTGTGATTTGTTAAATCCATAACCGGCGAATTTCTCCACCAAGTCAAAGATCCTCATAGCAAGCTCACCATCGACGCCGTTTTTGATAGCACCCTCTTCAAAAACAGAGCGCTGCTTTGCCATCTCTTCAGGTTTTTTCTTACCCATTGCGCGTCGTAACATATCCGCGCCGCCCAGTGTATATCCCGCAAGAACCTGTGCAATTTGCATAACTTGTTCTTGGTATAGGATAACACCATAGGTTGGTTCTAGAACGGGCTGTAAGCTTTCATGTTGCCACTTAACATCAGGGTATGAAATCTCTTCAACACCATGTTTACGGTCGATAAAGTTATCTACCATGCCTGACTGCAATGGCCCCGGACGAAATAGAGCAACAAGTGCAATCATATCTTCAAAGCAGTCAGGGCGTAGACGTTTGATAAGATCTTTCATACCACGAGATTCCAATTGGAATACCGCAGTTGTTTCTGAACGCTGCAACATATCAAAGCTGCGCGGATCTGTTAATGGGATTGCTGAAATATCAACAGGTTCGAGTGACTTTTTAGTACGCCGAGCATTAATCATCTCTAATGCCCAGTTAATAATGGTTAGTGTTCTTAAACCTAAGAAGTCAAATTTAACAAGACCAGCATATTCAACATCGTTCTTATCAAATTGTGTAACGGGGTTATTTCCCTCTGCATCACAATAAAGTGGCGCAAAATCGGTAATTTTTGTCGGTGAAATAACAACACCACCAGCGTGTTTACCCGCATTACGTGTTACCCCTTCTAATTTACGAGCCATATCAATAAGAGACTTAACCTCTTCATCGGCTTCATAAATTTCAGGTAATTGAGGCTCGGCAGCAAACGCTTTTTCCAGCGTCATACCCGGATCAGGAGGAACAAGTTTTGAAATTCTATCAACAAAACCGTAAGGGTGTCCTAAAACGCGGCCAACATCACGAATAACGGCTTTCGCCGCCATCGTACCAAATGTAATGATCTGAGATACTGCATCTCGGCCGTACATTTCAGCAACGTGATCGATAACTCTATCGCGTTTTTCCATACAGAAATCGACGTCAAAATCAGGCATCGAAACACGTTCAGGGTTAAGGAATCGTTCGAAAAGCAAGTCAAACTCAAGAGGATCGAGATCCGTGATTTTCAGTGAATACGCCACTAGTGAACCGGCACCTGAACCTCGTCCAGGACCAACAGGAACACCATTATCTTTAGACCACTGAATAAACTCCATCACGATAAGGAAATAACCAGGGAATCCCATTTGGTTAATCACTTTCAGCTCGATATCAAGACGCTCATCATATTCAGGACGTCTTTTTTGTCGCTCTTCAGGATCAGGAAATAGAAAAGCTAAACGCTCTTCCAAACCTTCTTGTGATTTTTTGACGAGGAAATCTTCTGTACTCATATCCCCTGTTGGGAATTGTGGAAGGAAGTATTCCCCTAAGCGGATCGTGACATTACAGCGTTTAGCGATTTCAACACTGTTTTCTAATGCTTCAGGTATATCAGCAAATAATTCACACATTTCTTCTTCTGTGCGCATATATTGCTGAGGGCTATAATTCTTAGGACGCTTAGGATCAGATAACGTAAATCCATCATGAATGGCGACACGAATTTCGTGTGCATCAAAATCATCACTATCAAGAAAACAGACATCATTGGTTGCAACAACAGGCAAACCTTTTTCAGAAGCCAGTGCAACGGCTTCATGAAGATAAGTTTCCTCATCAGTACGACCTGTACGGATCAGTTCTAGATAATAACTATCAGGGAAATGAGTTTGATAATACTCAAGGCATTGATCGACTAAAGCTCGATTACCACGAAGTAGGAACTTACCCACATCTCCCATTCGACCGCCTGAAAGTAACAAGAGCCCTTCTTTATAGGTTGTTAACCACTCTTGTTTAATCGTCGGTCCAACAGCGCCGTAACCGTGTTTATAAGCTTCAGAAATCAATAAAGTTAGGTTTTGGTACCCTACATTATTGCGTGCAAGAATAGTGAGATGAGCATATTCATCACCTAATAATTCTGTTTCAAGGTAAACATCAGCACCAATGATAGGCTTAATGCCTGCACCATGTGCAGCACCATAGAATTTCACTAGCCCACACAAGTTAGTGAAATCAGTAATCGCAAAAGCAGGCATTCCTAGCGAAGCCACTTTCTTCACAAGAGGCCCTGTTTTTGCCAATCCATCGATCATTGAATAATCGCTGTGTACCCTAAGATGGATAAAACGAGGATCTGCCATAGTGTTTAATTACTCTGTGGATTACTTTAAATTTAAAGCACGTTTTACAGGCGCAAAACTTTTTCGATGATAGGGTGTTGCCCCTAATAAGGCTAGTTTTTCCATATGGAAAACAGTTGGATATCCTTTATGTTTAGCAAAACCATAATCAGGGTAAAGCTTATCTAACTCTTCCATTTCTCTATCACGAGTCACTTTAGCAAGTATAGAAGCTGCACTAATTTCTTGAACTAAACTATCACCTTTTATAACCGCTTGAGAGGCCATAGGTAATTTAGGGCAACGGTTACCATCAATTAAGACCATATCAGGTGTTATTGATAACCCTCCAACAGCTCGTTCCATTGCTTTCATGGTTGCCCAAAGAATATTTAATTCATCAATTTCTTCAGGCTCTGCACGGCCTATCGCCCAGCATAATGCTTTTTCTTTTATTTCGTCATAAAGAGCATTACGCTTTTTTTCTGTTAGCTTTTTGGAGTCTGTTAACCCTTCAATTGGATTTGCTGGATCAAGAATAACGGCAGCGGTAACCACTGCACCCACTAATGGGCCTCGACCAACTTCATCAACTCCAGCAATAAGGTTTGCTTTTGGATATACAAATTCCATTATTTCTCTACCAATTCTAATACTGCATTTGCTGCTTGCTCATCCGCATTGCAACGAATGGCGCTATGTAGCTGTAAAAATATCTCTTTTAATTGACGTACTTTTTCTTCATCGGTTAAAAGAGGTAAAAGCTGTTGTGCTAATGCCGAAGGTTCGCACTCTTCTTGCAATAATTCTTTGATAATTTCTCGACCAGCTAACAAGTTAGGTAGTGAGACATAAGGCGTTTTGACTAATCGTTTTGCTAACCAGAAAGTAAATGGTTTCATACGATAACCAACAACCATTGGGCATTTCGTTAGCATACATTCTAATGCGGCTGTACCTGATGCTAACAGAGTCGCATCACTCGCAGTCATTGCTTCTCTTGCTTGTCCATCAAGAAGTTGTATCTCAAGTTCTGGCGCCACATTCTGATGTATTAGTTCAAATTGGGCTCGTCGCTTAGCATTAACTAATGGCACAACAATATGAAGAGAGGGAATTTGCTGTTTTAGTAATTGTGCTGTTTTTATAAAATCAGCACTTAGCATCTCAACTTCAGCATGACGGCTACCGGGAAGAAGTGCTAAACAAGGGGTTTCCTCAGATATCCCTAGGTGTTCACGAGCAGCCTTTTTGTCTGGATTTAAGGCTATGGCATCAGCCATTGTATGACCAATAAAACGACAGGGAACCTGATACTTATCATAAAACGATTTTTCAAAAGGCAGAAAAGCTAAGACGAGATCTGTCGCTTTACCAATTTTGAAAACACGTTTTTGACGCCAAGCCCATACAGATGGACTGACATAGTGAATAGTTTTGATCCCTTTTTGCTTTAAACGACCTTCAAGGGTGATATTAAAATCAGGTGCATCGATCCCCACGAAAACATCAGGCTTTAATTCTGAGAATCGTTGAGTGAGATCTTTCCTGATCTTTAATAAGCGAGGTAATCGTTCAAGAACTTCAACGATCCCCATAACGGCGAGCTCTTCCATCTCATACCAAGCTTCACAACCTTCAGCTTGCATAAGAGGCCCAGCAACACCGACAAACCGAACATTGGGATGCATTTGTTTTAGAGCGCGGATTAATCCCGCGCCCAAGATATCACCGGACGTTTCACCAGCAACTAAGCCGATAACTAACGGACGCTGAGTAGTAGATAATTGGCCTGACAAGGTCATATCCTAATTAGCGAATGATACCGCGGTTAGATTTTGCTGAGTTTTCCAGAAAATCACTGAACAATTTGACATGCGGATTATTGTTATCAGCAACCAATTGTCCAATTTCTTCACGCGCTTCTTCCAGTGTTTTACCATTACGATAGAGCACTTTGTAAGCATTACGGATTGCATGAAGATCTTCTTTAGCAAAACCTCTGCGCTTTAATCCTTCAATATTCAGCCCATAAGGGGTTGCGTGGTTTCCTTGTGCAATAACAAAAGGAGGGACATCTTGTGCCACACCTGAACATCCACCGACCATCACGTGAGAGCCAATTTGGCAAAACTGATGAACCGCACTCATACCACCGATAATCACAAAATCACCTAAAGTGACGTGACCACCCAGAGTGCCGTTATTTGCAATAATACAACGATCACCAATGATACAATCATGTGCGATGTGGGTATTAATCATCAGTAAGTTATCGTTACCAATTTTTGTGATATTACCACCTTGGGTTGTTCCACGATGGATAGTCACACTTTCACGAATAAGGTTTCGATCACCAATAATGACTTGCGTTGGTTCACCTCGATATTTCAAATCCTGATTAACTTCACCAATAGAAGTAAATTGATAGATCTGATTTTCTCGACCAATGCATGTGTGCCCATTGATAACAACGTGAGATTTGATGTCAGTTCCTTCACCAATCTCAACATTAGCACCAATGACACAAAAAGGGCCAATGCGAACATTAGCACCAATTACCGCACCCTCTTCAATAATTGAAGAAGGGTGAATTACTGCGGATTTATCTATCATAGGCTAGACCTCACGGCGGCGAGCACACATCATTTCAGCTTCGCAAGCAATTTCCCCATCAACTTTAGCGACGCCTTTAAAGCGAGCAACACCACGACGTTCTTTAATGAATTCTACTTCTAGGATCATTTGATCCCCAGGTAAGACAGGACGTTTAAAGCGAGCACCGTCAATAGCAGCAAAATAGTAGAGTTCACCAGGTTCCAGCTTTCCTACGCTTTTGAATGCTAAAATACCCGTTGCCTGTGCCATGGCTTCGAGGATCAGAACGCCCGGAAAAATTGGTTTTCCTGGAAAGTGACCTTGAAAGAAAGGCTCATTAAAAGATACATTTTTTACTGCTCTTAGAAATTTCTTTTCTTCAAAATCAAGAACACGATCAACCAATAAGAATGGGTAACGGTGTGGAAGTAAATCTAAAATTTCTTCGATTTGCAGAGTATGATTCTCACTCATTGCAATACTCTTCCTGTCTAATAAAACTGAGTCTAATTAATAATGACACGACCTGCTGTGACTCAAAAAGTGAGTTAACCCGCAGGTCGCAAAATAGGTAACATTCGTCAATGACGTATATTGTTACTTGTCGCTACTTTCTACTTGACGTTCAAGCGACTTGAGCCTTTTTTGCATTTCATCAATTCGCAACACAAGTGCTGCGGTTTTACGCCATGCTTTATTCGGTTGTAGCGGAATTCCTGAAGAATAAACACCCGGCTCAGTGATAGGACGCATTACCATTCCCATACCTGTTACCGTGACTTTATCACAGATTTCCATATGACCATTGATAACACTTGCTCCACCAATCATACAATAGCGGCCTATTTTCAGGCTACCCGCCATGATGACACCACCAGCAACAGCGGTATTATCACCAATAATGACGTTATGTGCGATTTGGCACTGGTTATCAATGATAACACCATTACCGATAACTGTGTTATCTAATGCGCCTCGGTCGATTGTAGTACATGCACCGATTTCAACGCGATCACCAATTACCACTGAACCTAATTGTGGAATTTTAATCCAATTACCACGTTCATTAGCATAACCAAAACCATCTGAACCAATCACAGTACCTGATTGAACCAGACAATCTTTACCAATGATAACCTCATGATAAACGGATACATTTGCCCATAAACGGCTATTATCGCCAATATGTGCTTTTTTACCCACAAAACAACCAGCACCAATCACAACATTATCGCCAAGGATAACATCAGATTCGATAACTGCATTTGCACCCACTGATACATTCTTTCCTAACTTAGCATCAGGAGAAATAACAGCACTTGGGTGAATATCCTGTGCTGGCTGTGGTGTTGTATCCATAATCTGTGCCATTTGAGCGTAGGCAAGATACGGATTTTTCACCACAAGTGCGGCAACGGGACAAAATGGAAGATCAGCTTCTGTTAATACAACGGCAGCAGCCTGACATTCGCTTAATTTTTCACGATAGCGACTATCGGAAAGAAATGTAATTTGTTCGCCATTTGCTAGGCTCATTGAAGCAAGACCGGCGATAGTGATATCACCATCGCCGTGTAACTGTGCATTCAACTGCTGAGCAAGATCAGCTAATCGAATTGAAAACATCTATTATTTAACCTGTTTTTGAACCTGAGCAGTAATATCTTTACCATCTGCGAAATAAGGTACAGTGTTAGCATCAAGGATCACATCATAGCCTTCTTTCTTCGCTACTGCATCAACAGCGTCTAATACACGTTTCATGATTTTGTTACGTTCTTCAGCTTGACGACGGCTAAAGTCTTGCTCAAAAGCTTGTGCTTTTTGTGCATATGCTTCACGTTTAGCAACCAGATCTTTCTCTGTATTTGCACGTTGTGTTGCATTCATAGTTGGTGCATCTTTTTGATATTTCTCAACAGCGGTCTGTAGTGCTTTACCTAAGTTCTGCAATTCAGTATCACGTGATTTGAATTCATTTTCCAATTGTTTCTCTACCGCATCACGGTTAGGAATTTGTTGGAGAACTTGACCGATGTTCACAACACCTACTTTATCTGCGGCTTGAACACCTGCTGACATGGTCAATGCCATTCCTAGGGCAGCGGCACATAACAATTTTTTCACGATTAAACTCCTTAAAACCAAAAATAATTTTTTGTCAGAAATCGGATGCCTTTTTCAGCATTATGAATCAGGCATCAACTTTACTTACATCGCTACCACGTTCTACCAATATTAAACTGGAATTGCTCTGATTTATCACCTTCGTAATCTTTTATCGGCTTAGCATAAGAGAATACTAGCGGACCTAAAGGAGATAGCCATTGTAACGCAACACCTGTCGAAACACGTATATCACTTGCACGACTATAATCTGGCATACCTGCTGTCCAAGCAGAGTTTGTACTACTCCAATTGGTATCCCATACTGTACCCGCATCAACAAACACCGACGTTCTGACTGAAGAGGAATATTTATCATCCACAAATGGGGTTGGTGTGATCAGCTCGAAACTTGCCACAGCCATAGCATTACCACCAATTGCGTCACTCGATGGTTCACCTGGTTTTGGCTTACCATTTTCACCAAGGTAAATGGCTTTAGGTCCGATATTATTTGAACGGAAACCACGAACGGTGCCAGAGCCCCCCGCATAGAAGTTTTCATAGAATGGTAATTCTTTACCACCTAAACCATCCCCGTAGCCTAAACGACCTTTAAACAGGGTTACCCAAGACTCTTTTTCATCAATTGGGTAGTATGCCATACCGTCCCAAGTTACTTTGTAGTACTTGTTATCAGAGCCAGGTACAGTCACACGTCCACTTAAGTTACTTCTCACACCAGATGTTGGGAAGAAACCTTTGTTTAAGTTATTGAATGTCCAACCAAGGCTGACAGTATAATCATCAGCATTAAAAGATTCGCGATCTTTAAAATTAGGATGTTCACCCATACTTTCAAGATAACGCCACATTGCAACCTGAGGTTCCATACGTGACAGACCATTATGAGTATAGCCTAAGCCAAGACGTGCTGAGTTATATTCATTAATTGGGAAGCCTAACGTACCATCTACACCGTAAGATTTATTGGTATAACCTGATAAATCAGCATCATTAGCGCGGAAGTCGTTATAGAAAATACGACCACCTAAACTCACACCATTAACGGTAAAGTATGGGTCAGTAACAGATAATTCTGCGTAAGTTGAGTAATCATTTTTACTCGCATTAATAGCGACTGCGTTACCTGTACCTAACCAGTTATCTTGAGTAACACCCACTTGGAAGCTCACACCACTTTCAGTACCGAAACCGACACCAAAGTTAAGAGAACCCGTGTTACGCTCTTTTACACGATAAACGATATCAACCTGATCAGGAGAACCTGGAATACGCTGAGTTTCTGTTTCAACCGTTTCGAAATAACCTAAACGATTTAAACGCTCTTTACCTTGTTCAACTAAATCGCTACCTAACCACGCACCTTCCATTTGACGCATTTCACGGCGTAAAACAGAGTCTTTAGTGATGTCATTACCCGCAAAACGTACTTGACGAACATAGAAACGGTTTCCTGCATCTACGTTTACATGCAGTTTCACGGTTTTATTTTCATCATTAATTTCAGGGTTTGTCATAACACGAGGATAAGCATATCCATAACGACCTAACAGATTTTTAATGTCATTTTCTGTTTTTGTTACTTGTGCACCATTATAAAGAGAGCCCGGTGCAATTTCGATAAGCTCTTCAATTTGTTTAGTGTAGCCAGCTGTATTACCATTGATTTCAGTATTTTCTACTGTGTATTTGTCACCTTCTTTCAGGTTAATGGTAATGTAAATTCCTTTTTTGTCTGGCGTTAAACTGACATTCGTCGATTCAATATCAAAACGTGCATAACCACGATCAAGATAGAAGCTTCTTAATGTTTCTAAGTCACCAGCCAGTTTTTGCTTCTGATATTTTTCATCAGCCGCTAAGTTCCACCAAGGAACATCGTCACGTAATTGGAAGCGGTTAACGAGCTCAGCAGTAGAAAACGCTTTATTACCAACAATGTTGATTTGCTGAATAGTTGCTGAAACACCCTCTGCAAACACGAGTTTTAAGTCGACACGGTTACGAGGAAGAGGTGTAACAACTACTTTTACAGTTGCATTATATTTACCAACACTATAATAGAAATCTTCAAGCCCTTTCTCGATATTTGCTAGCATTGTACGGTCAAGTGTTTCACCGATACGAATGTTAGAAGCATCAAGGTTCTGTTTTAGCATCTCTTCTTTGATTGCTTTGTTACCAGAGAAAGTAATGCTGGCAATAGTTGGACGCTCTTTTACTTGAACAATCAGAGTATTTCCGTCACGCAGGACACGAACATCATCAAAGTTTCCTGTCGCAAATAATGAACGGATAGTTCGGCTGATATCATCATTACCGACCGAGTCTCCAACCCGGACAGGCATATTCAGTAATGCTGCACCAACGGCGACGCGTTGAAGACCTTCAAATTGAATGTCCTGAACTACGAATCCGTCTGAACCGTATGCAGTGGCGCTGCCCAGCAGCAGCGACGCTATAAGCAACTTTTTCATCGCCATCGTTGTTTTGTGTTTTCCTAACCGGTCCCTGCTTACCAATTATAAGCGAGAGAAATCATTGAAAAGTGCAAGTCCCATTAAAAGCATCAGTGCCATAATACCAATACGATAACAGAAATCTTGTACACGCTCAGATACCGGCCCTCCCTTTATCTTCTCGATAACCAGGAAAAGCAGGTGCCCGCCATCTAAGACAGGCAGGGGAAACAAGTTAATGATCCCCAAATTGACACTGATAAGCGCCATAAACATCAAATAATAAATAAAACCAGAATCAGCGGACATTCCAGCGCCTTTCGCGATAGAAACAGGCCCACTAAGGTTAGTTAATTTGACGTCACCTACGACTAACTTGCCAATCATTTTGACAGTTAAACCCATCAACTGCCATGTTTTATCAGATGCTTCATAGAGCGCCGAAAATGGGTTGTATTGCTGCATTATCAAATATTGCTCATCAGGAGGTAATATTTGTAATTGCGCACCAACTTGCCCTACTTCAGTGCCATCTTTCAGTGCAACAGCTGTCGGTGTAACATTCAATATCAACGACGAGCCGTTACGTTCAACAAGAAGCTCCAAGGCCTTATTTGGGCTTTGTCGAACAAAATAAGTAAATGGATGCCATGTATCAATTGGCTGACCATCAACTTTAACGATACGATCCCCTGCCTGTAAACCCGCTTTTTCAGAAGCAGAGCCTTCAGTAACCTCAATAATTTTTGAGTCCAATCGCGCGCCAACAGGCATTATCCCTAGGGACAAGATAGGATCTTGTTTTTCAGGATCAAAACTCCACTGTTGTAAATTCAGTATATTCTCACTCTCAGAGAGAGAATTTGGATCTGAAACTACGAATGAAACCTCTTTGGCACCAATTTTACTGACTAATGCTAAACGAACTGCATTCTGATCAGGCGTTTCGATACCTGCAACGGATTTTAGTTCCATTCCAGGCGTTAATTTTGCTTGTTCTGCGATAGAATTCGGACGAATGTCTGCAATTATAGGTTTTAATGCAGGAACACCTATCATAAAAACTATCCAATAGGCGACTATTGCTAACAAAAAGTTGGCAATAGGCCCTGCAGCAACAACAGCAGCACGTTGACCAACTGTTTTATTATTAAATGCTAGATGACGACGCTCAGGTGCAACCTCAGCGACTCTCTCATCTAACATTTTTACATAGCCACCCAAAGGTATCCATGCGATAACAAATTCAGTGCCATGTTTATCTGTTTTGCGCCAAATTGCTTTTCCAAAACCAATAGAAAAACGCTCGACATAGATACCACAGCGCCTAGCTACCCAAAAATGCCCAAACTCATGTACCGTAATTAAAATACCTAAAACGATAATAAACGCGGCAAGATTCCACAGGATACCCATTACTTACCTTTATAGTTTAAAGCCAGAAGAAATCAGAAAGACCAATCCTGCAAAGACTGGGATAGCCGCAGTCAAACTATCAATTCTATCAAGCACACCACCATGCCCCGGTATCAGTTGGCTACTGTCTTTAATACCTGAAACACGTTTAAACATGCTTTCTGCTAGATCACCAAATACTGATACAATGACAACAACGCCAGATATTAATAACAAGTTACTAGGTACTTCAGTCACAGGTGCAAAATAAGTAAATAACCATGATGCAACACCTGCCGTAATCAACCCACCAACTAACCCTTCAAGGGTTTTACCCGGTGATACTTTAGGCGCCATTTTATGTTTACCCATTAGGCGTCCGAAGGCGTAGGCACCAGAGTCAGCAGCCCAAACTAATAACATGACATACAATAACCACCATGCGCCTGTATAAGTGTCAGTGTTATAACCCAACATACGCAACGCCATCATGCCACAATAAAAGGGAACAATCGTCAATATACCGAACAATAGCTTAATAAAAACTGAATTTTTCCACATATTGGCTGAATTCGGATAACTTACAACTAATAAAATTGCTGCTATCCACCAAATTAAACCCGCCCACAAACCATTTTTTATCATTGGAGTATCTAGTAGGTGGTCAAAATTAGGCAAAGAAAACTGCATAACGAGTAACAATGCAGCAAAGCCGATCCCTGTCGCAATACGTTTACCTTGAGAATGCCAGCCAATAAATTGTGCCCATTCCCAACCCGCTAAACCTGATATTGCGATAATGACTAATCCGAAACCTGCTGGAGGAAGTAGAAATAGTGCAGCAATAACAATAGGGATTAAAATTAATGCAGTGATGACACGATACTTAAGCAAGTTATCCTCCCAGATTTATAGTATCTGTTTCTGATGTAGTACCACCGAAACGTCTTTCCCGTTTAGCAAAAGCATCTAGTGCATTCTGAAAAACTTGTTCATCAAAATCAGGCCATAAAACCTGTGTAAAATAAAGCTCAGCATAAGCAATTTGCCAGATAAGAAAATTACTTATACGATGCTCACCACCTGTACGAATAACAAGGTCGACGTCAGGCTGATTATGCAAGCAAAGGTGTGAAGATATTGTATTTTCATTGATATCTTCGAGATTAATGTCCCCTTTTGCGAGGGATGTCGCTAATTGTTTTACGCTTTGAGTAATATCCCATCGACCGCCATAATTAGCTGCAATATTTAAATTAAGCCCAGTATTATTCGCAGTGAGTGCCACAGAACTTTTAATTCGATCTTGCAAGCGGCGACTAAAACGGCTGATATCACCAATGACAGTCAATTTAACATTATGTTTATGTAGGCTCTTCACTTCGTTATCTAAAGCAAAAACAAATAATTCCATGAGGGAACTCACTTCCTGCTCTGGTCTATTCCAATTTTCGCTACTAAATGCATATAACGTTAGTGATTCAATTTTGTGTTTTACGGAAAAGCTAACCGCATCCCGAACTGCTTTAATTCCCGCGCGATGCCCCGTTACTCGGAGTTTCCCTTGCTTTTTAGCCCAACGCCCATTGCCATCCATAATGATAGCAACATGCTTTGGTTTTGATGCGGATGAATCGTCACTGGATAAGTTCACTCAATTTAACCCTTTGCTAATCTGATACTGATACAGACAGTCCTCTTCGGATAACCTATGCACAAAAAAAAACCGTGTCACCCACGGCCTTTGGCAAAGCCTCAAAGTTGCTAAAGCAATAGCCTTAGTAATGAACTGTTAATTTTCATTATTGTCTTTAGTGATTCGGCAACTATACCATTAGCCAGAAAGACGAACAAACACCCTATATTAAATATAATCACCATTATACAAATTGAGTGATTATCTGATGAGTTTCTAATCTCGCTAATTTATCAATTTCTAGAACATCATTAATACTTTGAGGCTCTGATAGGTCAAAATGTTCAACAACTTTGCGATTAATTTTAGCAATATCAGTAAACTTCACTTTTTCGTGTAAAAATGCATCAACAACAACTTCATTAGCCGCATTTAACACTGTTGTTGCCGCTTGCCCACGTTTTGACGCTTCAATAGCAAGTGCCAAACAAGGGTAACGTTGATAGTCAGGGCGAATAAACTCTAGAGATTGAATCTCAAAGAAATCTAATGCTTTTGCACCGGATTGGGTACGATGAGGATAAGCCATTGAGTATGCAATCGGTGTTCTCATATCAGGTTCGCCAATTTGAGCAATAATACTACCATCACGATAACGAACCATTGAATGAATAACAGATTGTGGATGAATGATTACTTCCATTTCTTCTTCAGAAGCATTGAAGAAATAACGAGCTTCAATATATTCGAGCCCTTTATTCATCATTGTTGCAGAATCAACTGAAATTTTACGTCCCATAGACCAATTTGGATGCGCACACGCTTGATCTGGAGTCATTGCTTCCAGCTCTTCTAATGGTGTATAGCGAAATGGTCCGCCAGAGCCCGTTAACAGAATACTTGTCACACCTTCATCAGCTAAGGACGCATGACCTAGGTTTTCTTGAATTGCTTTAGGTAAGCTTTGATAAATTGCATTATGTTCGCTATCAATGGGTAAAATTGTCGCGCCATATTTAGCAACTGCATCAAAGAAAAGACGCCCACTGGTTATCAGTGATTCTTTATTCGCTAATAAAATTCTTTTGCCTTTTTCAATGGCCGCAAGTGTCGGTTTTAATCCTGCAACACCTGTTATAGCAGACATGACTTGATCAGCTTCATCAAGAGCTGCAATTTCATTGATCGCGTGAGACCCAGATAGAATCTCTGTTTTACAAGATGTATTAGCGAGTAGTTGTTTAAGCTGATTTGCACTTTTTTCATCAGACATCACAGCGTATTTAGGCTGGAAAGCAAGGCACTGTTGCGCCATTTTGTCTGCATTTTTTCCTGCGGCTAAAGCAAGAACCTGATACTCATCAGGATTATTTTCAATTACGGAAAGAGTGCTAGTTCCGATAGATCCTGTTGAGCCTAATATAGTTATTTGTTTCATTTATTAATCAATCAGTATGTCTACAACGTTTTAATTAAAGAGAATTATATCAGTATGACGAGGTAAATGAGGATTAAAGATGAAAACTTTAATAAATAATGTGACAAAAGAAGGTATTAAGCACGAATTTTCAAATAAATAGTTAAAAATAATGCCGCTAAAAAGCGGCATTATCGAAAAAAGATATAAAAATTAGAATTCCATTAACTCTGCTTCTTTCAGCGCTAATGCATCATCAATTTTTTTAATGAACATGTCAGTTAATTTCTGAATGTCATCTTGGGAGCGGCGCTCATCATCTTCGCTGATTTCTTTATCTTTCAGTAATGCTTTTACTTTATCGTTAGCATCACGACGGATATTACGAATAGAAACGCGACCTTGTTCTGCATCACCACGAACAACTTTGATTAGGTCTTTACGACGTTCTTCAGTTAATGGAGGCAGTGGAACACGGATAATGGTGCCCGCAGATGAAGGATTTAAACCCAAATCTGATGCCATAATTGCTTTTTCAACGGCAGGAGCTAAAGTACGGTCGAATACAGTGATTGCCAGTGTACGGCCATCTTCTGCGACAACGTTAGCAACTTGGTTTAATGGAGTTGGCGCTCCGTAGTATTCAACTACAATGCCATCTAAAAGGGCAGGAGACGCACGACCAGTACGAACTTTATTAATCTGGCTTTTTAGTGCTTCAACGCTTTTATCCATGCGTTCTTGAGCATCTTTTTTGATTTCATTAATCACGTTATAAACCCTTGGGAACTGGTTATCTTCCAGTCGATATGAAAAACATACCGACATAAATGAATTGGCGTACTCTAGATGTTAACGCCAAATTATACCGTTGTCTCTGTGTATTAAGCGTGAGAAATCAAAGTTCCTTCACTTTCACCCATTACAACCCGACGTAATGCACCCGGTTTATTCATATTGAATACGCGGATAGGTAAATTATGATCTCGGGCTAATGTGAATGCAGCAAGATCCATGACTTTCAATTCACGTTCTAATACATCCTGATAAGTCAGTGTTTCATAAAGTACTGCATCAGGATCTTTGGTTGGATCGGCAGAATAAACGCCATCCACTTTCGTTGCTTTTAGTACAACGTCAGCTTCAATTTCAATACCGCGTAAACATGCAGCAGAATCGGTAGTAAAGAATGGGTTACCTGTACCAGCCGAGAAAATAACAACTCGACCGTGGCGTAATAAGCTAATTGCTTCTGCCCAACTGTAGTTATCGCAGACACCATTCAATGGAAATGCAGACATAAGGCGCGCGTTTACATAAGCACGGTGCAATGAATCACGCATTGCTAAACCATTCATTACTGTCGCGAGCATTCCCATGTGGTCACCCACAACACGGTTCATACCTGCCGCAGCAAGACCTGCGCCACGGAACAAGTTACCACCGCCAATTACGACACCGACTTGTATACCTAATTCAACGAGTTCTTTGATTTCCTGAGCCATGCGATCAAGTACGCTCGCATCGATACCGAAACCTTCTGCGCCTTGCAGGGCTTCGCCACTCAGCTTTAATAAAATTCGCTGATATACAGGTTTTGCATTGGTAGCCATGGTGTTCTGTCCTAAGCAGATTAGTTAATTGGAGGTTTTAGATAGCTTCTCTTTTTAACAAAAAAAAGCAAACAGCTAGTGGAGATTACAACAAAACAGAACCGCCATTAGGCGGTTCTGTTAACGCTAAGCGTTATTATTTGCTCATTGCAGCAACTTCAGCTGCGAAATCAGCTTCAACTTTCTCAATACCTTCACCAACTTCGAAGCGAACGAAGTTGATAACATCAGCATTGTTTTCTTTCAGCAATTCGCCAACAGTTTTGCTTGGTTCCATTACGAAATGCTGACCAGTCAGAGAAATCTCACCGGTGAATTTGTTCATGCGACCGATAACCATTTTTTCTGCGATTTCGCGTGGTTTACCTGATTGCATTGCGATATCCATCTGAATTTGGTGCTCATGTTCAACAACATCAGCAGGAACATCTTCAGGACGAACATATTCTGGTTTGCTTGCAGCAACGTGCATAGCAATGTGTTTGATCAGTTCTTCGTTAGCGCCTTTAGCTGAAACTAAAACACCGATGCGAGCACCGTGTAGATAAGTACCTAATTCTTCAGCTTCTAATACAGCAACACGACGAATGTTGATGTTTTCACCGATTTTAGCAACTAATGCAGTACGAGCTTCTTCAAATTTAGCTTTCAGAGCATCGATATCATCAGTTTTGTCTGCTAATACAGCAGCCATAACTTCTTTACCGAAAGCAATGAAACCAGCATCTTTAGCAACGAAGTCTGTTTCACAGTTCAGTTCAACCAGCGCACCGAATTTACCATCAGCAGCAACTTCTGCAAGGATGATACCTTCAGCTGCAACACGACCAGCTTTTTTAGCAGCTTTAGCTTGACCTGATTTACGCATGTTGTCGATTGCTAATTCGATATCACCATTAGCTTCAACCAGCGCTTTTTTACATTCCATCATGCCTGCGCCAGTACGTTCACGCAGTTCTTTTACCAATGCAGCGGTAATTCCAGACATTTGTTTCTTCCTCGACTTTTCTATGGGCTAGCCATAGATGTTCTCATAGCAGATGTGTAAAGGGGGCCTATGGAGGCCCCCTAACCAATATATAGCAATACCTGGTTAAATAAGGGCTCTTACGAGCATGCCTTATTATTCAGCTTCGACTAAGCCTTCTTCAGCCTGAACAGCCAGATCTTGAGAACGACCTTCACGAACAGCTGTAGCTGCGGCGGTCAGATATAATTTAACCGCACGGATTGCATCGTCATTACCAGGGATAATGAAGTCGATACCATCTGGATCAGAGTTAGTATCAACGATAGCAAATACTGGGATACCCAGGTTGTTTGCTTCTTTGATAGCAATGTGTTCGTGTTCAGCATCGATAACAAACAGAGCGTCAGGTAAACCGCCCATGTCTTTGATACCACCCAGGCTGTTTTCTAACTTACCAAGTTCACGAGAACGCATTAATGCTTCTTTCTTGGTCAGTTTGTCAAAAGTACCGTCCTGAGATTGTGATTCTAAATCTTTCAGGCGTTTGATTGACTGACGAACAGTTTTCCAGTTAGTCAGCATACCGCCTAACCAGCGGTGGTTTACATAAAACTGGTCACAGCTTTCTGCTGCTTCTTTAACAGCTTCAACGGCAGAGCGCTTAGTACCAACAAACAGGATTTTGCCTTTACGAGAAGCAATTTTGTTCAGTTCAACCAGAGCTTCATTGAACATTGGAACAGTTTTTTCCAAGTTAATGATATGAACTTTGTTACGCGCACCAAAGATGAATGGTTTCATTTTTGGATTCCAGTAACGAGTTTGGTGACCGAAGTGAACACCGGCTTGCAGCATATCGCGCATTGAAACAGTTGCCATTTTAGACCTCTATAAATTTAAATTTGGGGTTATTTCGTCCACAAATCCCATACGACCGACTCATCAGCTGTAAAGGTTTAGAGCCTTTACATAAGAGCACCCCGGCGTTATGTGTCGATTTGTGTGTGTAATTAACACAATTGAATGTTTCAGATTTACTGCCATTACTCACAGTGTGATGCAATAACAGAACTCCGGCGCGCTTTATACCATAAATAACCTTAAGAAACCACTATTACTTACGATTGCCACGGCCTTATTTGACATAAAAACACATCATTTAGGCAAAGAAAAAAGCGAGATTAGTGCAGTGATAATAAATATTGCTCTAATATCAATTTGCTAGAAAAACACTAAATAGAAAAGCGCAATATGTAAAGACAATCAGATTAAGAAGGCGTAATGTTCGTCATTACTCTCGATATCAGACAGATTGCACACATCCTCTTTATTGGCACACCTACATTCTGCTGATATCATAAATGGTAATCAGAATTATTTCTCATCATCATTCATTCAACCTGCAATACAAAATATGAATACAACAAAGCGTGTTATCTAATTCGTATTGTGGCTTTTAATCTAGACGAAGAACTCAAATGGCTATTGTAATCAAGACAGAAGAAGATATTCAAAAAATGCGCGTCGCAGGTCGTCTTGCGGCAGAAGTTCTTGAAATTATCGCACCGTTCGTAAAACCAGGCGTAAACACCGCTGAATTAGACCGTATTTGTCACGAACATATTGTTAACGCGCAACAGGCTATTCCTGCTTGCCTTAACTATCATGGTTTTCCTAAATCAGTCTGTATTTCGGTTAACGATGTTATTTGCCACGGTATTCCTAGTGAAGAAAAAATCCTTAAAGATGGTGATATCGTTAATATTGACGTCACTGTCATTAAAGATGGTTTTCATGGCGATACCTCAAAAATGTTTATTGTGGGTAAACCAACAATCCAAGGTGAACGCTTATGTCGTATCACTCAAGAAAGCCTCTACCTTGCCATTAAAATGGTTAAACCGGGCATTCGCTTACGTGAACTTGGCAAAGCAATTCAAAAATTTGTTGAAGGTCATGACTATTCTGTTGTCCGCGAATATTGCGGCCATGGTATTGGTGAAGGATTCCATGAAGAACCTCAAGTTCTACACTATGATGCAGATGATAGCGGTGTTGTGTTACAAAAAGGCATGGCATTTACGATCGAGCCAATGGTAAACACTGGTGATTACCGTATTCGTACAATGAAAGATGGCTGGACTGTTAAAACTAAAGACAGAGGTTGGTCAGCACAGTACGAGCATACATTAGTTGTTACCGATAATGGCTGTGAAATCATGACATTACGCAAAGAAGAAGAGCCATTTATTTCTGCAGTATTAGTCAACAAATAAGCTTCTTTAGCTAAAATGTAAAAGCGACATATTTTTTCGAGATGTGTCGCTTTTTTTATTTTATTTGCTACGAAATGGCAGAATCACTAGTCAGCTTATCGTTTTAACATTAGTCTTAATGTCATAAGCAAACATTGAGAAAGAAGACGCATAATGACTAATAAAAACGCATTTCAAACACCGCCCCCTTCCCCTTTTTTGCTGACAGAAAATACACAAAATTGTGCTGAGCTTAAGCAATCAATTGAACAATTTCACTCTTGGTTAACAGATGCTTTTCATCATGATGTTGATGTGGCTTTATTACTTCAAGCTCGTAGCCATTTCATTGACCAACTCTTAACGCAATTGTGGCACCATACACTGCTATCTGATTATTCTGATCTTAGTATTATTGCCGTTGGTGGTTACGGCAGACAAGAATTACATCCGCTTTCTGATATTGACCTTCTCTTTTTAAGTGAAACACCTTTATCACCAGAGGCTGAAGATAAAGTCAGTAAACTCATTACACTGCTGTGGGATGTACGCCTTGAAATTGGTGCCAGTGTTAGAACAATGGAAGAATGTCTTTTAGAAGGCCTTTCAGATTTAACGGTTGCAACAAACTTACTAGAAGCTCGCCTTATTTGCGGCAATAACTCGCTTTATCAGCAATTAATTAATCATATTTTTAGCCAAGGTTTTTGGCCATCACCAGATTTTTTCGCTGCAAAAGTTGAAGAGCAAAAGCAAAGACATCAACGATATCATAGCACTAGTTACAATCTAGAACCTGATATCAAAAGTAGCCCCGGTGGACTGCGTGATATCCACACTTTAATTTGGGTAGCACATCGTCATTTTGGTGCAGCATCAGTTTCTGAAATGGTTAATTTTGGCTTTTTGACGCCAGCAGAAGGACAAGAGTTATTAGAGTGTCAATACACACTATGGAAAATTCGTTTTGCTCTCCATCTTGTGCTTTCTCGCTATGACAATCGACTATTATTTGATAGACAACTCAACGTTGCCCAACTTTTAAATTATGAAGGTGAAGGCAATCAACCTGTTGAAAAAATGATGAAGGATTATTATCGCGTAACTCGTCGTGTTAGTGAGTTAAATGATATGTTACTTCAGCTATTTGACGAAGCTATTCTTGCTCTGCAACCTAATGTAAAACCGCGTCCATTAGACAGTGAATTTCAGCTACGAGGTTCGTTAATTGATGTTGTTGATGACAGTTGCTTCCTTGATGATCCTATCGCTATTATGCGTCTCTTTTTGCGTATGGCAGAGCATAAAGAGATCACTGGAATCTATTCAACAACACTCCGCCATTTACGTTATGCTCGCCGACATTTAGTACAGCCTTTATGTGAGTACCCACTCGCACGTCAAGTTTTTATGCAGATATTACGCCACCCTCGTGCGGTTTCTGGTGCATTTGTCCCAATGCATAAACACAGTGTACTCGCGGCTTATTTCCCGCAATGGAATAATATCGTAGGCCAAATGCAGTTTGATTTATTTCATGCCTACACCGTTGATGAACATACTATTCGTGTTTTACAAAAACTTGAAAGCTTTGCTTCTTATGAAAACCATGAAAAACATCCGCTTTGTGTTGATATTTATCCCAAACTTCCTCAACTTGAATTACTACGTTTAGCTGCACTCTTTCATGATATTGCCAAAGGTCGCCATGGTGACCATTCCATATTAGGTGCGCAAGACGTTGCTTATTTTGCTCAGCAGCATGGTTTAAATCAAAGAGAATCAGCCTTAGTTGAGTGGCTTGTTAGTCATCACTTACTTATGTCTGTCACCGCACAACGACGCGATATTCAAGATCCTGACATTATTTTTCAGTTTGCATCAGAAGTAAAAAATGAAAGTCGATTACGTTATCTTTTGTGCTTAACTGTTGCGGATATCTGTGCGACCAACAGCAGTCTATGGAATAGCTGGAAACAGAGCTTATTACGTGAACTTTTTCTATCAACAGAAAACCAGTTACGCCAAGGTATGCATTCTATTCCCGACCTACGTGAACGTATTCGACATCATCGTTTGCAAGCACTAACTATTTTACGAATGGAACAAGTCGATGAAGAGAAATTGCAAGCAATTTGGGGACGCTGCCATGCCGACTATTTTTTACGGCATACACCAGAACAAATTGCATGGCATGCACTTGCATTAATTGAGCATAATAGCGATGAACCAATGGTGCTAATCAGTCAACAAACTGAACATGGTGGTACTGAAATCTTTATTTGGTGTGCAGATAGACCTTCCCTTTTTGCATCTGTTGCAGGAGAATTAGATAGACGTAATTTAAGTATCCATAACGCTCAAATTTTTACTAACCGCGATAATATGGCTATGGATACTTTTATTGTGTTAGAGCCTAATGGTAAACCGCTGGCGATTGATAGATATAATGCTATTCGTAACGCATTGATCCAAGTCGTATCCGCCCCTTATAACGCCAATGCCAAAACTCGCTCATTACCAGCCAAATTGCGCCATTTTGACGTTCCAACAAAAATTAATTTTATAGCCTCTAATCATAATAAACGCACCTATATGGAACTATTTGCACGCGATCGCCCGGGATTATTAGCAATTATTGGTAAAGTTTTTGCTGATCTTTCACTTTCATTGCATGGTGCTCGAATAACCACAATAGGTGAACGCGTTGAGGATTTCTTTGTATTAACTGATAGCGAAAATAAGGCATTAAACCAAAAAATGAAGGATGAAGTCGTAGAAAGGTTGACAAAAGCCCTAGTTTCAAAGGATAAAATATAGGAACCCACGACAATACATATAGGAAATACTATTGATGCAAGCATTACAATCTATTATTGATAACGCCTTCGAACATCGTGCAGATATCACTCCAAACAACGTTGAGCCTCATATTCGTGATGCCATTAATAACGTTATTGCACTGCTAGACAGCGGAAAACTGCGTGTCGCAGAAAAAATTGACGGTCAGTGGGTGACTCATCAATGGTTAAAAAAAGCGGTTCTACTCTCTTTTCGTATTAATCACAATCAAGTGATAGATGGCAGTGAAAGTCGCTATTTTGACAAAGTGCCTATGAAGTTCGCTGATTATGACCAAGCACGTTTTGAAAAAGAAGGCTTTCGTGTTGTTCCCCCTGCCGCAGTTAGACAAGGGGCTTACATCGCTCGCAACACTGTTTTAATGCCATCTTATGTCAACATTGGTGCTTACGTCGATGAAGGTAGCATGGTTGATACATGGGCAACGGTAGGTTCATGTGCTCAAATCGGTAAAAATGTCCATCTCTCTGGTGGTGTTGGTATCGGCGGCGTGTTAGAGCCACTACAAGCAAACCCAACCATTATTGAAGATAACTGCTTTATTGGTGCTCGCTCTGAAATTGTTGAGGGTGTCATTGTCGAAGAAGGCGCTGTTATTTCAATGGGCGTTTATATTGGCCAAAGTACCAAAATTTATGACAGAGAAACAGGCGAAGTACATTATGGCCGAGTCCCTGCGGGCTCAGTCGTTGTGTCAGGTAATTTACCCTCTAAAGATGGAAGCTACAGCCTTTACTGTGCAGTGATCGTAAAAAAAGTTGATGCTAAAACACGTGGAAAGGTTGGTATTAATGAATTGTTAAGAACTATCGACTAATATAAGAACAGCGGATAGAATTAATTCTATTCGCTATTCTTTCATTCATCTTTCTATCAGGTGCCAATATATGTACGATAATTTAAAAAATTTAGGGATCCCGCATCCTGAAGATATTGACCGCTATACCCTGCGCCAAGAAGCTAACAACGATATTTTAAAAATCTATTTTCGCAAAGATAAAGGTGAATTCTTTGCAAAAAGCGTAAAATTTAAATATCCACGCCAACGTAAAACAATTTCTGATGGTCAATCAGGACAAGGTTTTAAAGAAGTAAATGAAATCAATACTAACTTACGTTATGTAATTGAAGAATTAGATCAAATTTGCCAACAAGACCAAGTAGAAGTCGATTTAAAACATAAAATCCTAGATGACTTGCGCCACCTTGAGCATGTTGTAGCAAATAAAATTGCTGAAATTGAAGCTGATTTAGAAAAGCTGACTCGCCGTTAATAACAGGCAATTTTAGCCAATATATAGGTTAGGTTTATAAAAAACACCGCTTACTTACTGTATAAAGCAGAAACAGCGGTGTTTTAAAATCAAAAATATTATTCATTATTTTGTTAACCAACTAATTATTGGGTTATTTTTTATTTAATCTAATAGATTGACCCAGTTTTCAAGCCAATCTATTGCAAATACTTCTGGCTCTGCGACATCCATTCCGTCTATTTTTAATATTTCTCCAATACGCTTTGCTTGATGTTCTTGTAATAGCGCTTCAAATTGTATACCTGCACCACAAAAATGGTCATAACTACTGTCACCTAAAGCAATTAAGCCGTAACTTAAATGCGGCTGATACCCCAGATTATCACGCAGTTCATGAAATAAAGGTGCGATAGTATCAGGTAAATCCCCTTGCCCTGTACTCGACGTTATCACTAATACGGTCGAATATTTTTTCCAATCCGCAAGAGTTCCTTCTTCATAAACATTAGCTTGGTGTTTATGCTCAAGTAAAATACGTTGAGCCTCTTCAGCAACCGCTAATGCATTTCCGTAAACTGTACCTACAAAAATACCAATTTTAGCCATAATAATTACCTACTTTATGCGGTTTAAAATTCAATAAACTTAGTTTGCCTAACATATAGAAATTTAATCTTTATCTCAAGCTTCAGCATCTTTAATTACTTAATATCATTCTTAAACTCACTAGAATAAATAAAATACTTATTATATTTTTATTAACAACATCTTAGCTATCAATAATTCCTTTATGCCTTTATTTAACAATAAGCATGTTGAAAATTTTATTCCATTCTTTTCTTTCTTTTGAAAAAAGCCAAAGAATATCATTTTTAGGTTTTGATTCTTTTAAAGTTTTTGTTATTAGTTTATTAGCCCACTCGGGTAGTTTTCTATCTTTAAAATCACCGCTATTCAATATGACATTTAAATTATCGTGCATTAGCATTATATTACCATACGCTTTATTATTGACATCTAGTCGTTTTTGATATGATTTAGGAAAAAGAAATTTATATGCTTTAGAAAAAAAACCATTATAACTCTCTCGAACATTATTATTAACACAAAGTACTGAAGCTATTTTATTAATACCCAATAAAATATTTTCTTTTGGTATTTCACTATTAATCCCAGCAGTGTATTTCTTCAATTTATTATCTAAACTTCTTAACAGTGAAATTTGTCTACCATTAACCGATTCAACAAAAATAAAATATTTATTTTTTATACATTTTATTCTTTCCAAGCTAGATTTTAATTTCTTTAATTTATCACCACCATCTATTTCCTCCATTGAGTTTAATTTACTGACAATAATTACCTCATTATTAAATTCCGCTTCATTTGCAATTAATATATCAACATTTATTTTAGATAAATCATTACATTCTAAAAGATCAATAAGTTTATTTATTGCTAAGGTTGTATCAATTGTTTTTTTCTTATTAATTCTTATATTAGAAGATAATTCACTTTCAATTAATTTAATTTCACTTTGAATATTTTTAATTTCAATTTCATTCATATTAAATTTCGGAAGTGGAGTATTAACCTCACCATTACCCTCCTGATTGTCTTTTATTTCCTCTTCCATTTTCATAATAGATATATTATATCCATAAAAACCAACATTATTATTTTTAGGTGAAAATAAATTAAAAAACTTATTCCCTTCATTACTCTTATTGTCTAAATTATCATTAATATCATCTAATTTGTAAAACTTACCATCATGATTTATAAAACTATTTATAATTGGATTGCTATCATTAAAAATAACTTTTTCAAGAGAACTAAAATTATAAATAGCCTTTCCAACTTTAGTTAAAAAACCATCCTCTTTTTTATAAGAAAATAAGCCAGAAAATATCCACTCAACGTCACTGACATCATCAATATCTTTTACATTAATTATTTTATCTTTATTATTGAAAAAAGTTTCAACATCTCCAGAAATAATCCTATCCTTTATTTTTTTTAGATGTTTTTTATTTTCACCATGGTTAGTATATTTATCAATTGAATTGTCTAATTCTTTTTTTATATTGCTTAACAATAACTTCTTATCTTTATTAGCAATAAAAATATCATCATTTCCTTTTTTAAAAAAAAGTGAAATATTATTTTTATCGAACTCAATACTCTCTCTATTTGTTTTATCATTTATATCTGTTATGGATAATAAAAAACTTCTATGACTATCTATGAAGGTTCGCATGATATCTCTCCACTCTGTTTAATACTTAACAGAATGCCATATCCAGCATCAATATTATTGCAATAAAAAAGCACTCCCTATTTTAATATGGGAGTGCTTTATGATTTAATATTACAATCAATAAGTTATTTATTCGGCACTATCCAAAGACCGAATATATTCATCCATTTCAGTTTTTAGATTATCTGACTTAGGACCAAAAATGGCTTGAATACCTGAGCCAACGACTACCACACCCGCAGCACCTAGTCGTTTTAATTCATCACGATCCACTTTTTCAATTTCTTTGACACCAATACGTAAACGAGTAATGCAAGCATCTAAACTACTGATGTTATCTTTACCACCAAACGCGGCGACTAAAGACTGTCCCATGGCACTTTTATCCGCTTGTTTCGCATTTTTATCTTCCACTTCTCGACCTGGAGTTTTCAGGTTTAGTTTCACGATTAAAAAGCGGAAAATAGAGTAATAAGTTATCGCGTAAAGTATGCCAATAATCGGGAACAGATACAGTTTGCTGCTGTTGCCACTTAGTACGATAAAGTCAATTAATCCATGAGAGAAACTTGTACCATCACGCATACCTAACAAGATACAAATAACAAATGCTAAGCCTGCTAAAATAGCGTGAATAACATAAAGAATAGGTGCAACGAACATAAATGAGAATTCGATAGGTTCAGTGATCCCTGTTAAGAAGGCAGTTAATGCCGCAGAAATCATAATACCCCCCACTTTTACACGATTCTCAGGGCGTGCTGAATGCCAAATCGCAATAGCAGCAGCAGGTAAACCAAACATTTTAAATAGAAAACCACCTGATAACATACCTGCTGTTGGGTCACCAGCCATATAGCGAGGAATATCGCCGTGGAAGACTTGTCCTGCACTATTTACATATTCACCCACTTGCATTTGGAACGGCACGTTCCAAATATGGTGTAAACCAAATGGCACTAATCCACGCTCTACAACACCATAAATACCAAAAGCAACAGCTGGGTTTTGATATGCAGCCCACTCAGAAAAACGTTGAATTGCTGTACCAATAGGAGGCCAAATAAAGGCTAAAATAATCCCAACAAAAATAGCGATTAAGCCTGAAATAATAGGAACAAAACGTTTTCCTGCAAAAAATCCTAAATACTCAGGTAATTTGATTCGATAAAAACGATTAAACATAGAGGCGGCAATAATACCAGCAATGATCCCCCCTAATACCCCTGTATCAGTAAGGTGTTGAGCCTCAATTTCTGCTGGAGTTAAACCTAAAACCCAAGGAGCAACCACAATCATAGTTTTAGACATGATACCGTAAGCGACTACAGAGGCCAGTGCTGATACCCCATCATTATTGGTAAATCCTAATGCAACACCAATAGCAAAAATAAGTGGCATATTAGAGAAAACCGAACCACCAGCCTCCGCCATAACTTGAGAGACAGAAGAAGGTATCCATGAAAGATCAGCGGAACCAACCCCTAATAAAATACCGGCAATAGGCAATACAGATACCGGTAACATCAAGGACTTTCCGATTTTTTGTAAAACAACAAATAGGTTTTTAAACATCAAGCAGACTCCCGGAATGTGGTTTTTTATATGTTGTAAGTTTTTATTTATTTAAAGTAGTGTGGGTTTTATTTCATAAACTTATCTAATGATAAGCCTTATTTATTTCACATCATAAAATAAATCGCTTAATGAATACATGATAGCTGTCACGTTTCAAAGCATGTGATCAGATCAATTAATAGAATTATATATTTTACAAATAGTTAAAATAGACTATAAATTTGCGCAAACCATCAAGACTTAAGTAAAAAAGCCTTGATAGTCACACAATGAAAGCAATGATTAAAATAAGAAAGGAATTAAAAATGATGAGCTAAATCTTCACCATACTGCTCTAATTCAGGTCTTAATCCGCGCCAACCAAATTGATTAATAAGATGTTGCCAAGGCAGATCCCATTTAGCTGTTAAGTTAAGTGGTTGCAATGTAATTGGATGAATTAAGTTTAGATGGCTTGCATGTAACATCAAGCGATGAGATTGAAAATGATTTACAACACCACGGTTTTGACGTAAATCACCATGAGCGGTATCACCAATAATTGGGTGTCGAATATGAGACATATGACGACGTAATTGATGCTTGCGACCCGTTTCAGGACGTAGCTCTAATAGACTAAATCGAGATGTAGGGTAGCGTCCAATTGCAACCTCTTTTTCAACCGTTCCTAAGGGCTGGCAGTGAGTTACACAATCTTGAATTTGTGGTGGTTTAGTTGCAAATTTATCTGCAATTTTATCGAGTTCTTCGACTAAGGGGCTATCTATAACAGATGCCTCTTCAACGTATCCTCGAACAACAGCATGATAAATTTTTTCTGTTTTATGTTGTTCAAAAGATTGAGAAAGTACTCTAGCAACATCAGAAGAAAGTGCCATTAATAGAACACCTGAAGTAGGCCTATCTAAACGATGCACAGGGAAAACATGTTGCCCAATTTGATCTCTTAATGTCTGCATGACAAACACGGTTTCATGTCTATCTAACCAACTGCGGTGAACAAGCCAACCCGCAGGTTTATTCACCGCAACAAGATGTTCATCTTGATAAATTATATCTAGCATTATCGGCCTTATGATTTAAACATTGCGTCAAGTTCACGCAAATGATTGAGTAAATCAGTAACATCTCGGCTCTTATCTTCTTTAAATGCTTCTTCGTAATAAGGTGCGATGGCAAATGTATTAGGTAATGGCATTTCGCTTTCAATCATCGATGACAATCGCGGAATTAATACCCACTGTAGCCATTCATGAGCACTCATTGTATCAATACAGAAAGGCTCAACACTTTCAAATGCTTGTTCAGTAGGAGATTCTAATTGCCATAGCTCAATGTTCTTCATCTCTTCTTCAATCAAGAGCAATTTCGCTAAAATGCGTTGTTCTGGTGTCATCATTTATCCCTTATATAAAACTTACGAATAAGGATAACATTGGGATGGAATAGCAGAAAACAAATAAAAAAATAAAAGGAGCCGAAACTCCTTTTAGACAAGAAAAATAGTTGTCTGTACAACACGTGCATCCAAGCAAGACCGTTTTTATCTATCCCTGTGATTAAGTCCGTATTCACATTAATGGAAATATCCTATTTCCTGTGTCCTTGATTACTCTACATTTTATCGGTCACCAAACAGTCCCTTAGTTGGTGGACGTAGAATGCCAATAATTGATTAGTTAAACAACCCACAAAACAAAAACAATTAAAGAGTTATAACTATAAATAAAAACAATAAGTTAATAACTTATTGCTCTGCTTAAATAAATCAATTTTATTTTTATCAGTGACATCTTTTTGATAAAAACACACACACTTTTTTGTAAGATATATCTCACAAGAAAAAAGGTTTATAGAGTACGTCAGTCATTATATACAGCGACTAATTCTGATAGAAAAAGAGATAAATTTTCAGCTAAAACTTCTCTTTTCTTTTTGCCGAAAGTTTCAAGAATGACTTCACCGGAAACATTACATACGGAAATTATTTCATTCTCTGAATCAGTGGTGCCAATAAACAATGTAGGTGTAAGTTTTAAACGTTTTTGTGTCACTAAATGACCAATAATATTTTCTTGTAAGCGAATAAAATCTTCTTCACTCCACACTTGGATCAAGCTGAAATCTATCTCTCTAAAACGAACTTGCATATCACCAGCATACTGAGTGGTAAAGTAATCGTGCAATTCAGGGCGAATAATTATTCCCATCGCTTTTTCAACTTTTTCTAGTTTATCTGTTCCTACAAAAGGCTGTGGTAACCAATAAACAACTTCATCTCCTGTTCTTGATATACAAATAGAAGGAACCCCATAAAGATCTTCACTTGCAGGAGGTAATCCTGATTTTTCTTGCCATAAATCAACATATTTTTGCGTAAAGGCTTTTAATTCAGAGGAGATGTTTTCAATCATGATTGTCTGTTTTATCTATTTAAATAAGAATTTCCTTTATGTTACCTGATTATGTCACTAATTCAGAGCATCAAAAATAAAGCATTCGTATACTATTGATGTTTCAATAGTATAATTAACCTTCTTTTATTTTCAGCTAAAGTTAGGATGTAAATTATGTCTTTATATCAAGGTGATAAATCTCTTGAAGCATTATCTCTGGGCAAAGAGACTCGATATCATGATCAATATGATGCCGGATTATTGCAAGGTGTACCACGTAGCCTAAATCGAGATTCACTCTCTTTAACTGCTGAAAATTTACCTTTTCATGGTGGCGATATTTGGACTATGTATGAGCTATCATGGCTTAATAGCAAAGGCTTACCACAAGTTGCTATTGGTCATGTTGAATTAGATGCAACCACTGAAAATCTTATTGAATCTAAAAGCTTTAAATTATATCTCAACAGTTTTAATCAAACTCGTTTTGAAAGTTGGGATATCGTCGAAAAAACCTTACTTAAAGATTTAACGACTTGTGCTAAAGGCAAAGTTAATCTGACCATTTATCCACTTTCGCATTTTACATCACAACCTATTGTTGATTTTGCTGGAGAGTGTATTGATGAACAAAATATTGAAATTAATAATTATCAGTTTGATGCGCAATGGTTAAACGAATCGACAACCGATACATTAGTTGAAGAAACCCTTGTCAGCCATCTGTTAAAATCAAATTGCCTGATTACCAATCAGCCAGATTGGGGATCAGTCGCTATTCAATATAAGGGTAAAAAGATTGATCGTGAAAAACTACTGCGCTATTTAGTTTCATTTAGACAACACAACGAATTTCATGAACAGTGTGTTGAGCGAATTTTCCACGATATCATGCAATTATGTGCGCCAGAAACATTAACTGTTTATGCAAGATATACACGACGCGGTGGATTAGACATCAATCCTTGGCGTAGTAATTGTGAGTTTGTTCCAGAAATTAGTCGATTAGCCAGACAATAACGGGAATAATGCCTGTATGTTAATATGATCTGTGTTATACCAAGATCAGTTGCACTTCAGTTTGTTATTTCAGGAGAAAAAGGAGTCCTACGTGATAACTCATGTCAGCCCATTAGGTTCCATGGATCTGCTTTCACAGCTAGAAGTTGATATGCTAAAGAGAACCGCAAGCAGTGATCTTTATCAGCTGTTTCGCAATTGTTCTCTCGCTGTTCTCAACTCTGGTAGCCTTACTGATAGTAGTAAAGAACTGTTATCTAAATACCAAGATTTTGATATTAACGTACTGCGCCGTGAACGTGGCGTAAAACTAGAGTTAGTCAATCCTCCTGAAGACGCCTTTGTTGACGGAAAAATTATTCGTTCACTACAAGCTAACTTATTTGCAGTGCTTCGTGACATATTGTTTGTTCATGGGCAGATCACAACAGCAGAGCGTGATCTTCACCTGAACTTAGAAAATAGCACTCATATCACTAATACTATTTTCTCGATTTTGCGCAATGCGCGAGCCCTTCATATTGATGAAGATCCTAATATGATCGTTTGCTGGGGTGGTCACTCAATTAATGAAACTGAGTACCTTTACGGCAGAAAAGTAGGTAACGAATTAGGGTTACGTGAACTCAATATCTGCACAGGTTGTGGACCTGGTGCGATGGAAGCACCAATGAAAGGGGCAGCCGTTGGTCATGCTCAACAACGTTATAAAAATAGCCGCTTTATTGGTATGACAGAGCCTTCAATCATTGCAGCTGAGCCACCAAATCCATTAGTTAACGAACTGATTATTATGCCAGATATTGAAAAACGTCTGGAATCGTTCGTTCGAATTGGACATGGGATTATTATTTTCCCAGGTGGTGTAGGGACAGCGGAAGAATTGCTTTATTTGCTTGGTATTCTTATGTCACCAGAAAACCAAGATCAAGTATTACCACTGATTTTAACCGGCCCTAAAGAGAGCGCGGACTACTTTAATGTATTAGATGATTTTATCGCAAATACATTAGGTGACGAAGCTCGACGCCATTACCAAATTATTATTGATGATGCACCTGAAGTTGCTCGTATCATGAAAAAATATATGCCTTTGGTAAAAGATAATCGTCGCAGTACTGGTGATGCTTATAGCTTTAACTGGTCAATGAAGATCAATGCTGATTTACAGCTTCCTTTTGAACCAACACATGAAAATATGGCATCACTTAACTTAAGTACTGATCAATCACCTGAAAAATTAGCGGCTGACTTACGTCGTGCGTTCTCGGGTATTGTTGCCGGTAACGTAAAAGAAGTGGGTATGAAGGCGATTGAGGCTTACGGCCCTTATAAAATTCATGGTGATCGTGAAATTATGCGTCGCATGGATATTTTATTGGCGGGCTTTGTTGAGCAACATCGTATGAAGCTTCCGGGCGGTACAGCTTACCAACCATGTTACGAAATTATCAGCTAATTTATTATGATACATTTGCTGATTATTGATGCTTTAAACCTGATCCGCCGCATTCATGCGGCATCAGGTTCTTCCTGCCAGACAGTGTGTGAACAGAGCGTCAACCAACTGCTTGGTCACACACAACCTACCCATGCCGTAGCAGTCTTCGATGAGGATGACAGAGACGGTAGTTGGCGACATCAACTCTTACCTGATTATAAAGCGGGTCGCACGCCAATGCCTGATGACTTGCGACAACAATTACCTGAAATTAAAGCCATGTTGCTTAATTTAGGAATACAGAGCTGGCACTCGGGCGGTAATGAAGCAGATGACGTTGCCGCAACATTGGCAACAAAAGTGGCGAGTGCAGGTTTTCGAGTTACGATTATTTCAACGGATAAAGGTTATTGCCAACTACTTTCGCCCTCTATTCGTATACGCGATTATTTTCAACGACGCTGGTTGGATTTAGAGTTTATTAGAGCTGAATTTGGTGTCGAACCATCTCAACTTACCGACTATTGGGGATTAACAGGTGTAAGTAGCAGTAAAGTTGCGGGTGTCCCCGGTATTGGACCGAAAAGTGCCACCGAGCTTTTACAAATTCATCCAGATCTAGAATCGCTTTATCAACATATTGATGATGTCCCTACTAAATGGCAAAACAAACTTATTACCCATAAAGAATCTGCATTTATCAGTCGAAAAATCACCACATTACGTACTGATATTCAATTAAACGGTAATCTACAACAGTTACGTTTAAAATAGCTAAGTTCCCAATCATCAAGACTCAACTCACTGATATTTTTTTAAAATAACTAGCCCATTAAAAAGGCGAAGCTTATAAATAGAAACTTCGCCTTTTATTGCCATCAATAAGTCAATGTACTTAAGTTGTTTTTAGAATTCACGATCTGGTCGATATGCAGCCCAAATATTTTGAATATGGACCGTGATCTCTTCTCTATCATGATAAAGGTGCTTAGCTTGGATCTTAACGTTGATCCCTTTTCCCGCTAACTCTGACTTTATTTTTTCAAGGATATGAGAAACTTCCTCATAACGCTTTTTCATTGGCAGTTTTAGGTTAAAGATAGCTTCTCGACACCATTCATTAGCAATCCAAGTCGTCATTAATGCAGCAACTTTAGCTGGTTTTTCAACCATATCACAAACAAGCCATGTGATATTTTTAGATGTAGGTTCAAATTTAAAGCCATCAACTTGGTGATGACGAACTTGCCCTGTATCCATTAAAGATTGTGCCATTGGGCCATTATCAACAGCATGTACCATCATACTGCGTTTCACTAATTGATATGTCCAACCGCCGGGGCATGCACCTAAATCGACTGCTTTCATTCCGCTTGCTAAACGCTCTTCCCACTCGTCATAAGGAATGAAGATATGAAATGCTTCTTCAAGCTTCAGTGTCGAACGACTTGGTGCATCAGATGGGAATTTTAATCGAGGAATACCCATGTAAAATGCGGAATTATTGAAACTATAAGAATAGCCAACATAACAACATCCAGGTGCAATAAAAAACACATGGATAATAGGGCGGCTAAAATTCTCAGCTTTCAGCAAAATTTTCTCATTACGTAAATGATTACGTAATGGCACCGTAAATTTACGGCAGAATTTTAATAATTCTTTGCTTTCGTTAGTGTCTGCAACTTCAACTCGCAATTCCCCCGCTTTTTCAACAACACCTTTTAGCATTCCAACGATCGGTGTAATTCTATCTTCTGGCGGTAAATCTTTAAGTAATTCACCAGTCACAAACATCTGACGAGCAAAAATTAATTCACGGAAACTCACTTCACGTGCAATCTTGTCCGCGTCACCTTCTTGGTAGCATTCAAAGATCACATAACCACTTCCCTCTTTAACACGAGGAAAGCCGTAAACGCCGATTTGACCTGCTTTATCCGTAATCTCAGCCGCGCACTCTTTTTCAAAACCTTGGCGACAATATAATGCAACTTTATTCATGGCGAGACGCCGGTGCCCTTAGACGCAAAGCGCCAATAAAAATTAAAGCCCAACCAATAAGAAAACTAAATCCACCAATTGGCGTAAAATAAGATAACAATCTAACTTGTGTTAGCGCCATACAATAAAGGCTACCACTAAAAAGTAGAATACCAACACCAAAGAAAATACCTGCCCAATAAAACCATAAAATGGTTTTACGCATTAACATTGCCGCGATCCCGACAAGTAATAAGGTATGGACGATTTGGTAGCGCATCGCCAACTGAATGTAATCCCAATGTTGTGGCGATAAATGAGGTGCTAACTTATGAGTTGCAAATGCACCAAAAGCAACATAAAAGAAGCCACTAATCGCGGAAAACATAAGCAATGTACGACTATTCACTGTTTATTCCTTCCTATCTAGAAGATATTTGCCAATCGCAATATTAAGATGATGTCAGTAAACCTAGCTTTTCTTGCTCATTCGCTGCTTGAGATAAAATCCATTGGCGAAAAGCCGCAATTTTACCCAATTCAGCCTGACTATCTTGGCAAACTAAATAAAATGCATTTTTACTAACAAGGACATCTGGAAAAGGCCTCACTAATCGACCTGATTCTATTTCACTACGAGCCATTACATTATTAACTAATGCAACACCTTGTCCATGTACAGCAGCCTGTATCACCATTGAACTATGGCTAAAAATAGGCCCTTGTTGCACATTAATCTGATTTTGTATCTCTAATTGACGTACATAAGCTTGCCAATCTCTACGAGATGTATCATGTAGCAGTGTATGATAAATCAGATCGGATGGGGTTTTTAGTGGTTTTTCACCTGTAAGTAAAGATGGCGCACAAACAGGGATTAAATATTCCGCATAAAGACGGTCTGTACGTAACCCAGTCCAATTACCTCGACCATAAAAAATAGCTACATCAACATCGTCAGCCAGCTTATCTTCTTCTCTATCAACAGCCTGAATTCGCACATCAATCCCTGGATAAGCTTGGTTAAATCCGGATAACCGTGGTACCAACCATTGAATAGCAAAACTTGGAGAAAGGCTAACGGTAAGTGCGCCTTTCGCGCTTCGAGCTAATAATTTACGAGTTGCCTCGTTAATTGATGAAAAGATTTCTTTAATGTCGAGGTAATAACTTTGCCCTTCTTCTGTTAATAAGAGAGAGCGATTGCGCCTTCTAAATAATTTTAGCCCAAGGAATTCTTCTAATGTTTTAATTTGGTGGCTCACTGCTGCTTGTGTCACAAATAATTCTTCAGCGGCTTTAGTAAAACTTAAATGACGTGCCGCTGAATCAAAAACCCTAAGCGCATTTAATGGCGGTAAACGTTTAGACATATTCGGTTCTTAAACCCCTATTTTGGCTATTAGTAGACCCTAACTTTCATCATTAGTTTTTTTTATGCGAAGCATTATAAATTGTCCCTTGATGATTAGCCAGTAAATACCTATAGTAAGCGCACTTCCTAAGCCGGAACGAAAAGTTGTGTAGTAGTAATACTGCAAAACTTTTGGCTTTGTGGTTGTGATGTTGTGTTTGCAAGTTGTCTGGAAATTCCAGACTTAGTAGCTGATGCTACTGTTTTTTTTCACTTCCTGTACATTTACCCTGTCTGTCCATAGTGATTTTATAGTGCACCGCCAAGGCGGTGCTTTTTTTATTCCCTATTTTTCTCTACTTTTTAATTACTCACACATACTGTTTTGATGTTTTCATCCAATTTTTATAATAAAGTTATCATCATTATTCTAAAAAAACTCACCATAAATTATCCAAAATAAATTTAAACAAGAAAAAATAGAATATTAATCTGATCTCAGTGATTTTTTATTGAGTGAACTTTCACCATCTTAATCGTGTTATTATGGACACAATAAACCAGAACAAACGGATGCTCCTAGGTTTCCGTTATAAATAAATATAATTAACCGTATAATCTATACGTCCTATTTTTAACGACAAATCGCGAAAATTTATTCGTCTACCAATACAGCCTAACTATGAACGTATTTTCACCTGATTTATTTCGACAACAATTTCCTGCTCTTAAAGAAAAGACTATTTATCTCGATAGTGCAGCGACTGCATTAAAGCCTCTTGCCATGATAGAGGCCTCTGATGCATTTTATCGCTATAATTTTGCGACAGTTCACCGTAGCCAATATCAACATGCTAAAGAAACAACACAACAATATGAGGCGACGCGTCAACAAGTTGCCGAATTAATCAATAGTACTGATAGTGATACTATTATTTGGACAAAAGGCACCACAGAATCACTAAACTTTATTGCTCAAGGCTATTTTCGTCCGCGCTTGCAAGCAGGCGATGAAATAATTGTTAGTGAGCAAGAGCATCATGCAAACCTTATACCTTGGTTGATACTGGCAGAACAGACAGGCGCACGTGTGATCCGCTGGGCAATAGAGGATAATTTTCTACCTTCAATTGATAGCTTAAATGCTTTAATCAATAAACGGACACGAATTGTCGTTGTTAGCCAAATGTCAAATGTAACAGGCGCTCAAATCGCATTAGATAAAGTGTCTCATTCTGTTCATCAATATGATAATTGCTTACTGGTTGTCGATGGTGCACAAGGTATTGTTCATCACCCAACAGATGTCACAGCACTCAATATCGACTTCTATGTTTTTTCTGCCCATAAACTTTATGGCCCTAATGGATTAGGTATTTGTTATGGTAAACGTGAGCTTTTAGAAGCGACGGCACCTTGGCATGGTGGAGGAAAAATGCTCACTAACGCAACATTTGATGGCTTTACCCCAGCCCCTATTCCTCAGCGTTTTGAAGCTGGAACACCTAATGTTGCAGGTGTTATTGCATTTTCAGCCACATTGGCATGGTTAGAAAAACAAGATATGTATCATGCTAATCAATATGCTCTTGAGCTTGCAGATAAAGCAGAGAAGCGCCTCAGTGAGTTAGATGGGTTTATCAGTTACCGAGCTGCTAACTCATCGGTTGTTTCTTTCAATTTCGAAGGTGTTCATCATAGTGATTTAGCCACACTAATCGCAGAGAAAGATATTGCATTACGCACAGGGCAACACTGCGCGCAACCTCTTATTGATTCATTAAATATTTCAGGCTGTTTACGCATTTCTTTTATGCCTTATAATCAACATGCTGATATTGATACTTTTATTAATGCCGTTAAATTTGCTCTATCACTCTTAAAAGATGAATAATTGAAATGAATAACAATACACCTCTGCTTGCAACTCAGCACCCATTTGGCCATGAAATTACCTTAGCTATCTTGCTTGAGGATTTCCAAAAATCAAAAGCATGGGAAGATAAATACCGTCAATTAATTCAACTCTCGCGTAAATTACCAACATTACCTGATGAATTAAAAACAACAGAAAAAGAGATCAATGGTTGTGAAAATAGAGTGTGGCTTGGTGTCGAATTAAATAATGACGGCAAATACCATGTTTATGGCGATAGTGATGGTCGTATTGTAAAAGGCTTACTGACTATTATTTTAGCCGTCGTTGAAAATAAAACAGCGCAAGAAATAGCTGATATCGATATGTTAGCTATTTTTGATCAATTAGGATTGGCTAATCAAATTAGCCAATCTCGCACTGACGGAGTGAATGCGATTATCGCACGATTAAAATCACTCACCTCTCAATCATAACCTTAGCTGAGACTCAAGATCTCAAATAAGTTAATATATAACAAATCGATACTCTAAATAATTCAAGTCACAGCTAGGCGACAAGTAATGAGTCGCTAGGAGCATACATAAGTATGTGGCTAGTGCGAATGAACGCCGTCAACAACGCTGTGGCCGAGTACGCTGCGCCTTCGCTAGCATCTTCTTCAATGCATGAGATACCGCAATAAAACCAAACGACGCCGTTACCATCGTTACGGCGCCAAAGCCAGCTGAACAATCCATTCTTTTTACGCCATCTGCCGTACTTTTTGCCGCGCAAACCGTACCATCACCTTGTGGATAAACCAGTTGCTCTGTTGAAAAAACACAATCTATTCCTAGTTTTCCCTTACTATTTTTTACGACATTAAAATCAGATTTCAAACGTTCTCTTAATTTAGCTGCTAAAGGATCTTGAATTGTTTTTGCTAAATCAACCACTTGAATTTGTGTTGGATCGATTTGTCCACCAGCACCACCTGTTGTGATCACTGGAATTTTATAACGACGGCAATAAGCTAATAATGCAGCTTTTGGTCTTACACTATCAATTGCATCGATGACATAATCAAAATTGTTATTCATCATTTCAGCGACATTATCCACCGTGACAAAATCATCAACACTAGTCACTTTGCATTCTGGATTAATTTCTAAAATACGCTGTTTCATCACTTCACATTTTGGTTGGCCCACACTCTCTTTCAGCGCATGTATTTGCCGATTAGTGTTAGTCACACACACATCATCCATATCAATTAAGGTGATAGCACCAATACCACTGCGGGCTAATGCTTCAGCAGCCCAACTGCCGACGCCACCTATACCCACGACACAGATATGAGCCTGAGCAAAACAAGACAATGCTTTTTGCCCATAGAGTCGCCCTATTCCAGAAAAGCGTTGTAAATATGAATCTGATAATGAATTTTGCATAATGCGATAACAACCTAAATAACAGAAATAATCATGGCTATTAATATCAATAGCCATGTCGTTTGCATAATTTTACCGTTAATAACGAACAGATAAAGAGTAAATCTTTTTTATAACGAAGGGTTTAATGAGTTAAGCTGTGATTTTTTTAATACCCAAACACGTCCATAATGATTATAAAAACCTGCCATATGACCAGCATCTTTACCAATTCCATGATAAATATCGAAATGATGCCCTTTAATTGCGCCACCTACATCTAATGCCACCATTAAACGCATTTGATATTCACCTGTAAAATTACCTGCATTATCAAGTACAGGAATTTCAGCCAGTAACACCGTTCCTGCTGGAATAATGCTTCTATCTGAAGCCACTGAGGCAAGTGCAACAAGTGGGATAGCACTAGCACCTCTAACAGGTGTAAAAGGCTCTGGTTTGAAAAAAACAAATGATGGGTTTTCTTCTAATAATTTTCTCACTTCAGCATCATTGTGCTTATCAGCCCAATCTCTAATAGCGAGCATAGACATATCTTTTCTTTCTACTTCACCATTATCAATAAGCACTTTTCCAATACTACGGTAAGGGTGCCCGTTTTTCCCTGCATAACCAAAGAAAGTTAAAGGTTTACCATCACCAAAATCAACATAACCGCTTCCCTGAACTTCCATCATAAAGTTATCCATAATGGAGTTACTGTAAGCTGCAATTAAAGATTGGCTTAATGCACCATTATAAATAGCAGCACGGGAAGGCAATTTTGAACGACTATTGGCTGGCATTTTATAAAGAGGATATTGAAACTCACCTTGTGGCGTTAAACGAGCTTCAAGAACAGGAGTGTAATATCCCGTAAATTGAACATTTCCGTAATTATCGACCCCTTCCATTTGAAATGCAGAAAGATTGAACTGACGTAATTGGCGTGTATCTGCACCAGAGCGTATCCAGTTTTCGACCGCCTGATAAGTCTCTTTATTACTATTATACAAACGAGATGATGTTTGGTTTATCTGGCTTACTTGTTGTAAGTAATCAGGACCATTAATGGGTGTACCTTGCGTATTTGGCGAACTTACCTCAATGAGATCTTGCTTAAGCTTTCCATCTTTATACTGTTGCCCTTGCTCTGTTGGACGATGACATCCAGTCAAGGCAAGCGCTAACATACCTAAAATTAACGATTTTCGCCAAGTAACCATTTTTAACCCGCTTAATGACTAAATTTGAGTGTTGATTTTGACTTAGAAAGATACCAAAGCAAAATCAATAAAGATATGAATATACCGATTGCTAAGACTTTCTATTATCACCCAATCAATATGACTTTTAAACATCAAGTATATATTCTAAATAACTTGAAGTAGGACGCGTATAACTGCCTAAATTTGCGCCTTGATGTGTTATTTCTGACCGTTTTTAAAAGAAAACTGTAAAAATTTCATAAAAAACTTGCAACTCGGCAGATCCTGAGTATAGTGCCCCTCTGTGGAGACGCGGGGTGGAGCAGCTTGGTAGCTCGTCGGGCTCATAACCCGAAGGTCGTCAGTTCAAATCTGGCCCCCGCAACCAATTCACAAAGTAGTAAGTTATAGTATCAGTCGCGGGATGGAGCAGCATGGTAGCTCGTCGGGCTCATAACCCGAAGGTCGTTGGTTCAAATCCAGCTCCCGCAACCAATTCTATAAACAACAATTCAGTCGCGGGATGGAGCAGCATGGTAGCTCGTCGGGCTCATAACCCGAAGGTCGTTGGTTCAAATCCAGCTCCCGCAACCAATTTCTATTCAAGATTTCCCCTTATTTTTACTTTCTCTCTTAATCCACAAACTTAATCGTATCAATCATAGATTTACTATATTAAATTTCTGTTATCTCAATAACGCATTGTATTGGATAAATTTATTGTGCTGAAAATACAATAAGAGACTCCAATAGAAAGCGAATGTTCTTGGCTTTCTATTGGAATATAAGAAAAGGGTATAGGAAGAAATTAGCTACGATCAGCTAGCGTTAATTCACCACCATTAGCGAAATAAGCTTTGATCCCTTTGAAAATAGACTCTGCGATCTGTTGCTGGAATTTAGCGGTTTTTAGTTTTTTCTCTTCTTCAATATTACTGATAAAAGCCGTTTCTACTAAGATAGAAGGGATCTCTGGAGCTTTTAATACCGCAAAACCTGCCTGATCGACTTTATTTTTATGCAGTTTATTAATCCCACCCAATAGCTTAAGCACTTCACTACCAAATTTTAGGCTATCATTAATAGTCGCAGTTTGTACGAGGTCGAGCATTGCATGGTCTACATAACGATCGCCACTTTTACTCACCCCACCAATTAAGTCAGACTCATTTTGTGTTTGAGCAAGATAGCGTGCTGTGTTACTAGTTGCGCCCGTTTTTGATAATGCAAAAACAGAAGAACCTCTTGCAGAGCGGTTTGTAAACGCATCAGCATGAATAGAGACAAATAAATCTGCCTGCATTTTTCTCGCTTTAGCAACACGTACTGTCAATGGAATAAACACATCTTCATTACGTGTCATATACGCCTTCATTTTGGCGTCTTTATCGATAAGTGTTCTTAAACGACGAGCAATTTGTAAAACCACATCTTTTTCACGCGTTTTATATTTACCAATTGCGCCAGGATCTTCACCACCATGTCCCGGATCGAGCATAATAATAATAGGTCTATCTCGCCCAGCTCTACCCGGTTTGCGTGTGTCGGTTTGTGCTGGTACAGCTTGTTGTAAATCACCGTCATTATATTCACGCAATAGCGCTAAAAGAGGATCATCTTCCGTGTCAGCGCCGTGGCTTGGGTAGAAATCTAACACCAAACGGTTTTTAAATTCAGCCACAGGTTTAAGCGTAAACATTTGCGGTTGTACAGGCGTTTTTACTTCAAATACCAGTCGTACTGTTTTAGGTGTATTTTGACCAACGCGAATAAGTTTTAAATAGGGATCGCTAGCCTGAACCTGATTAGCGACACCTTTCAGTACGCTATTAAGTTGAATACCTTCTAAATCCACCACAATACGTTCAGGGTTTGATAATGCAAACTGACGATATTTCAGTGGGGTACTGGATTCTATAGTCACGCGAGTATAAGTCGAAGCAGGCCAAACCCTCACAGCAACAATAGATGCTGTGGCAGCAAGGCCAACAGGACTAACACTTAACAATAATAACGCGCCAATTCCTTTAACAAGACGACGACGAGTTTGATTGTGCTCAGAATGACTCATGAAAATATTCCAAAAAAACGATTAACGTCAATAAACTCTAAAAAGAGATAAAAAAAGTTAAGAACGAAAAACTTTACCGAATCCACACTTCACTGTCACTTAAAAACAGCACAATTACTCACTTTTACACGAATATTCTGCCTTCAGGGAAAACAATAAGATAGGATTTTACTTGCCATTCCTCTCCAAAAAGAATAAAAATACACTAAATGCGAATAAAAATTCACTTGAGAGGGTTTTATGAAAGAGCGTAGCACCGAATTGGTCGATGGATTCCGCCACTCGGTTCCGTATATTAATGCACATAGAGGCAAAACATTTGTCATTATGCTAGGTGGTGAAGCCATTGCTCACGAAAACTTCCCATCTATCATTAATGATATTGGGTTGTTACACAGTCTAGGCATTCGTTTAGTGGTTGTTTATGGTGCTCGCCCACAAATAGATACTGCTCTTGAAGTGCAAAAGGTATCTCCGATTTATCATAAATATACGCGCATCACCGATAGCAAAACCTTAGAAATTGTTAAACAAGCTGCGGGTACATTGCAACTCGATATTACGGCTCGCCTATCAATGAGTTTAAGCAATACGCCATTACAAGGTGCACATATTAATGTTGTTAGTGGTAACTTTGTTATCGCACAACCATTAGGGGTTGATGATGGCGTTGATTATTGTCATAGCGGGAAAATCCGTCGTATCGATGAAGAAGCTATTCATCGCCAATTAGACAGTAATGCCATTGTATTAATTGGACCAGTTGCGGTATCTGTGACCGGTGAAAGCTTTAATCTCACTTCAGAAGAAGTAGCAACACAGCTTGCGATAAAGCTTAAAGCACAAAAAATAATTGGTTTTTGTTCATTCCAAGGTGTTGTCGATGAAGAAGGACACATTGTTTCTGAACTATTACCTAATCAAGCCGAAGATAAAATTCGAGAGCTACAAACGGAAGGTGATTACCATTCAGGTACCGTAAGATTCTTACGGGGAGCAGTTAAAGCCTGCCGTCGTGGTGTAGAGCGTAGCCACTTACTAAGTTATCAATCTGATGGTGCTCTTATTCAAGAATTATTCTCTCGTGATGGTATTGGTACTCAAATCGTTATGGAGAGTGCAGAGAAAGTTCGTAGAGCAAATATCAATGATATTGGTGGCATACTCGAACTTATTCGCCCATTAGAACAGCAAGGCATTTTAGTCAGACGTTCAAGAGAACAATTGGAAGTTGAAATTGACCAATTCACCATTATTGAACGCGATAATATGACTATTGCATGCGCTGCACTCTATCCTTATCCATCAGAAAAAATTGGTGAAATGGCTTGTGTCGCAGTACACCCCGATTATCGTAGCTCTTGTCGTGGTGAAGTTTTACTACAACGTATTTCAGCACATGCTAAGCAATTAGGGTTAGAAAAGCTGTTTGTTTTGACAACTCGTAGCATACACTGGTTTCAAGAAAAAGGATTTGAACCGGCTGAAATAGATAAGCTACCGATTGAAAAACAAGCACTTTATAATTACCAACGCCGTTCTAAAATTTTGATTTTAGATTTACATAAAGAGTAATTACCAAATATAAAAAAAGACAGGTATCCCTCTCAATGCCTGTCTTTTATTATTTTTCATTATTAACTGATGGCTAATAACGTAATTTATCAATTAATCCACTTCGACGCTGAATACGCGTTTGTATTGCCATTTTCACCATCAGCTCTGAGGCATAAAGAGAAAGCTTCTGTTTAGCCCGTGTTAATGCTGTATATAACAATTCACGACTAACAACAGGTGAAAATTTATCGGGCAGTACTAACGCTGTATGGGTAAACTCAGAACCTTGTGATTTATGCACTGTCATTACATACGCAGTTTCATGTTGTGGTAATCGGCTAGGTTGGATCGCTTTCAATTTTCCATCAGGTAGTTGGAAAAAAGCTTTCATTTCACCTTCATTATTATTGAGCATAATGCCAATATCACCATTAAACAGGCCAAGTGTACTGTCATTTCGTTGGATCATAATCGGGCGTCCAATATAATCACTTTGATAACTATTTGTAGGGCGGCGGATCAATCGCTGGCGATGCAATAGCATTTCAATTCTGTCATTTAAACCACTCACACCAAAAGGACCGTCTCTTCGCGCGCACAATAAACGGTATTGGTTAAATGCATTAAGAATAATATCAGGAGATGCTTTTTGAGAAACTAAAGTGAGATATTCTCGATAAGCGTTAACGGCATCTTGTATCATCAGCAAATAGCTTTCTTTGGACTCTAAAGCAATAAAGCTCACATCTTGGGGCTCTAATGCCATTTCAAGCTGTTGAGGGCTAACCTCTGCTTTTTTCAACAACGCAATAGCTGTTTTGGTCTGCCCTTTATTAACCGCGAAAGCAAGTTGCCCTATCCCTGAATCTTCACCAAAGCGGTAGCTTTTTCGTAGCAGGCACAGAGAATCACTAACGACAGAAACTGGTGTTTGAGAGACAGGAATGATATCAGTAGATTTAGCCAACTCACCTTGGGTTAAGAGATTAATCTGATCAAATCTCTTTTGACTAAAACCATCCTCAGAAAAACGGCAAATATCACCTAATACAGCGCCAGCCTCAACAGAAGCAAGCTGGTCTTTATCACCTAAGAAAATAACGTGACATTTTGGTGGAAGTGCATCAATCAATCGCGCCATCATAGGTAAATCAACCATTGATGCTTCATCAACAACTAAAATATCAAGCTGTAATGGATTATCTTTATGGTAACGCACTTGCTGGCTTTCAGGCTGAGCGCCTAATAAACGATGAATAGTTTGTGCCTGCTTCGGCATCCACTTATCTTCTTCTTCACTTAAATGAAGTTGTGCCAAAGCATTACCTAAAGATTCAGTTAATCTCGCTGCAGCTTTACCTGTAGGAGCCGCTAATTGAATAATCGGCTTTTCATTCGATGTGAGCATCACAAAAGCCGCTAAAATTTTAGCAACTGTTGTGGTTTTCCCTGTTCCTGGGCCTCCAGAAATAATAGAGATAGGGCTTGTGATAGCAACACTCGCAGCCACTTTTTGCCAATTTGTTTCTTGGCTTTCTTTTGTTGTTGGAAAAAGTTGGTTGAGTACCTTGATTAATTCATTTTCATTAATATCAACAACGGTGTGCTCTTGCCTAAAAAACTGAGCAACTTTCTCTTCATAGCTCCACATTCTTTGTAGATAAAGAAGTTCATTATCTAAAATAATGGGGGAAGGAGAATCATCGCTACTTTGATTAACACAATAACAATGTGTCAATTCTTCTACTATTTTTTTAGCAGAAGGCTTACCCATTTTTTGCCAAATTTCTTGTGCAAACTCTTTTTGTCTACCATCAAACAGTTGATCTTTTTGAATAATACTCAATGGTAAACAAACATGACCCGCTCCAGTTTGAGCACTCAAATAAGCAAATACAAACAGTAAAATAGGGTTTTCATCTTCCACCAGCATTTGTGCAAATCGAAGATCTAAAGGCCGTAATAAGTTTTGTGTAATCGCTTGTTCTAATAGTTTGATCATTTTTATTTCTCACTGACTACATCGAGTTTGCTACTTTTACCTGCAAATAGTGAATCTAGCGCCAAAACAAAAGCTTCATCGGGTAAATAGGCATAAACTCCATTTCCGGGATGTGCTTTGTCTATACCACGTAAGAAGAGGTAATAAATCCCACCAAAGTGGTTTTGGTAATCATAATCAGGGATGCGCTGTTGTAAAAAACGATGTAACGCTAAGGTATAGAGTTGATATTGCAAGTCGTAGCGATGATCCATCATTGCATTCATCATCGCTTCTTGTGTGTAATCCTCACTCGATTCACCTAACCAGTTCGATTTATAATCCACAACATAGTATTTACCTTCCCAAGAAAAGACTAAGTCAATAAAGCCTTTAAGCATTCCTTCTACTTGTTGAAATTGCAAAGCCGGACAACATTTTGATAGAGGATCAAACTGGCTAATTAATTGAGTCAATTGGGCTGATGATATCTCTTTCTCAATAGGTAAATAGAATTGTAATTCATCAAGTTGTTGTGATTTGGGGATATCAGCAAGACACAATCCTTGAGGATTAAGAGGTGTATGAAACAGCGTTTCCATCCATAAAACTAAAAGAGGAGCCCACTTTTCATCAAAACCTTGGGCAGTCAATTGTCCTTGCATCCACAGTTCATCAACAGGTTGTGAAAAATCTAATACTTCCAACAAACTGTGTAAGAACGTTCCTGCTACTGCACCACGAGGGAAATGATGAATCGAATTTTCATCAACCTCTCCTTGTTGCTTCTCACCTTTAGCATCTGTATCAAGCCTTGGTGCGATAGATTGTACCAAAGCCTCAATATCACCTAAGTCAAAATGATAACTACGATTTGAATGTTGATAGGTTAACCCTGAATAGCTCGTTATACGCCAGTTATCCTGGATCTGGCGTTTAAATATTGCGGCCTCAAGTTTTGTTTCAGCCATTAATTGAGGCTGATAACGATGTGCAGACATATTATCAAGCGTTGTTACACTGATATTATCATCTAATAAAGCATGAATTGATTGATGCAATAATTCACTATTACCCTCTTCGCCTTGCTGCAATAAATACCCTAAAGCATTTTTATGCAAATCGGTAAGTCCTGACTTACGTTTAGTTCCCTTAACAAGAGGAGCAACACCAACATAACAGCAGAATTTTGATCGTGTTAATGCTACATAAAGTAAGCGTAAATCTTCAGCTAAGCGTTCTTCATCCGCTAAGCGCAAACTTTCAGGTCGACTAAAAATATCTAATTTTGCGTAAAACTTATCTCTATCATGATAAAGCGCCCCTTTCTGCTCTTGATAATTACAAGCAAAAGGTAAGCAAACGATAGGATATTCAAGGCCTTTAGATTTATGGATAGTACAAATTCGCACAAGGTTTCGGTCACTTTCCAAGCGCATTTGTTGGCTTTCAGACTGCGCATCGGGATGAGAAATTTGTTGTGCTAACCAACGAATAAGAGCGTGTTCACTATCAAGTTGTAATGATGTTTCTTGTAATAATTCACCAATATGCATGATATCTGTAAGCCGACGCTCACCATCAATACTTGCGAGTAAATTTTCTGCAATTTGATTATCCATCATGATTTTACGCAACATGGGTAAAACGCCACGCTTTTGCCATAGTACATAATAATCAGCAAATTTCTCTACGTAGCTATTCCAGCGTTCCTCACTGCAGTTCAGATCATCAATTTGCTTTGCGCTGAAACCAAATAATTGGCTGGCTAAAGATGCTCTTAAAACACGTTCTTTCTCTGGTGTTACCACTGCTTGTAATAACCAAAGTAGATCTTTAGCTTCATTGGTTTCAAATACACTTTCACGATTGGATAAAAACACTGATTGTATTGAAAGCAAATTCAGTGCGTCACGAATAAGTACTGCTTCTCTACGGCTACGCACTAACACCATAATATCAGCAGATGTAACCGATTTTTTTGTACCTTGTTCAATCAGCCAAGCCTGTTGTTGATCCCCTGCTGATAACCAATCACGAATTTGTGCAGCACATTGTGCAGCCATGATTTGTTCGTAATTTCCCGTAGAAACACTTTCACCTTCAGCAAGCCAAAAATTAAAAGGAGGGATCGGTTTATCATGGTAAATAAAAGCCATGTCTTGGTTTTTTTCAGCCGAGCTTACTTCAATAAAAGGGATATGCTCAAATAAAAATGGGGCATTGGAACGCATAAAAAGCTTGTTAACAGCATTCACCATACCCGGGGCAGAACGCCAGTTAGTGTTTAATGTGTAATGATGAGAGGTCTGCTTTCTAGCTTGGATATAAGTAAAAATATCTGCACCACGGAAAGCATAAATTGCCTGTTTGGGATCACCGATAAACAACAAACCGCTGTTTTCATGCTCACCATAAATCGCATCAAAAATACGATATTGTTGGGGATCTGTATCTTGGAATTCATCAATCATTGCAACTGGATAGCGTTCACGAATGGCTTGCGCTAAAGCTTCACCACCTTCACGTTTCAATGCTCTATCTAAACGTGTTAATAAATCATCGAACCCCATTTCGCCACGACGCATTTTTTCATTTTCAATACCTTGGCGTATTTCAGGGATCGCATTGACCAAAATAACATCACGTAAAGTCAGGCTCTGCTTCGTTAATCGTTCAATTTCAACAAAAAGAATATGCTCTGGTGCCGGACCTTTAGTGGCCTTCTCATTCAATGTTTCTTGAGAAAAACGAGCTAAACAATCAGGTAATTGATAGCTTTTCGTTTCTAGTGTTGACGCCCACAAAGTGATTTCTTCAATCCATTTAGGTAAGAAACGACTGCTGTAACTACGTTTATCAACACCTGAAGCGGTTATCCATGCTTCAACTTCATGATGATGTTCATTCCAACGAGTTTTAACGTTATTAATTGCTTCGATAACCGCTTGATGACGCTCTTTTACTGATTCATTTTCGCTATCTAATGCCACACCTTCGATTTCAGGCATTTCACCTTGTAAATAAGGCTGTATTTCATAAAGCAGTTGTTCCGGGCCAGACCAAATCTGGCTTACTGCATTAGCAACATCATAAGAAAGTGGATAACAATGGCGACGCCAGAAGTCAGCACATACCCGTTTTTTGAGTTCATATTCATCTTGGATCAAAACTTGTTCAAACAAGACTCCTGATTCAAATGCATTGTTCGCCAACATACGCTGACAAAAGCCATGAATAGTGTAAATAGCCGCTTCATCCATTTGGCGTTCAGCTTCTAGCAACCACTGTGCAGCTAGCTCTTTATTAGGGATCTGTTTGAGTAACTCGAGGTACGTATTATCACTACTTTCAACATCATGACGGATACAGGCAAGTCTTAGTTCATGGATATTTTTACGAATACGTGCTCGTAATTCATCTGTCGCCGCATCCGTAAATGTCACAACTAAAATCTCTTCAACACTGAGAGGGCGGTAGAATGCTGACTCTCCGCCTAATCCAAGAAGCAACCGTAAATACAACAACCCTATTGTATAAGTTTTTCCTGTTCCTGCAGACGCCTCAATGAGGCGTCTTTGGTACAGAGGAAGCGTATACGGGTTTAATGGCTGTGCCTGTATTACTTCACTCACTCTTTAATTTCCTCAACAGGTAAAGTTTTTTGTAATTCACTTACTGTGGTGTAACGTTTCCATTGTTTATTTTCTGCATAATCAGCATCTGTGCCATCTTTACCAATAACTTGAGAGACAAAAATAAATCCGTTAGGTTTTATAATTGCTTTCTCATAAAACTCAATAGCTTGTTTTAATGTAACCTTATTAAGTTCAGCTAAGAATTTTTCACGGCCATCATATTTTAAGTTATTACGATGGAAGTCATTTCGATAAAGAGAAGCTTCTTCATAGAATGTTTGAGGTGGCTGTTTAACTTCGGTAATAATCGCTTGTTTATACTGATTAAAATCAGCTTCGTTCATTTTTTTCAAACGTTCGTAAGCTTGCTGATAAAATGCGTTATAGCGCTCATTCAAGTAGACAGGTGGTTTTGCATTACTTTGTAGTAAAAAGCCGATACCTGATTGCTCGCCCATAGTGCCTTGGTAAGCAAATACAGCGTAACCTAGTTGCTCTTCTGTTCTTAATTGATCATAGAACCAAGGTTTGATAACTGAGGCTAGTACTGAAGAAATGACCTGACCTTCAAGGCGACTATAACCTGTTGGAATATAAAGCTCACCTAACGCGTTATCGGTGCTCTTCGATTTATTTTGGAATTCAACCGCATTTAATTTATTGAATACTAATGTTTCGCCGATCCAATATTCTGTGCCCTGATTACCTAATAATTCGTGTGCAGATTTAGCAATATCACGGCTTTGCTCTGGCGTTAAGTTACCAATAATCAATGCTTGAAGTGCTGCATTTTTAATGACTTCATGGCGATTATCAATAATATCTTGTAGTGTAATTGACTCTAATGCTTTGATTTTATCAGCTTCTTCATAGTACGGGATCGTATTTAATCGGCGAGCCGGCAGCATAGCTGCTTCAAATGCTTTTAAGTTATGAGTCACTTCAAGTTGTTCGCGATACCAAGATTTAGCCTGATCTAGCTCTTCTTGAGTTGATTCAAAGCTCATATAGCTTTTTAGTGTTGCATTAACTAATTCTGGTAAATGTTGTGTATATCCATTTATTGAAAAATCAATACCTTGTCCTGATGAGGATGAGATATTCATTCCGGCAACAGAAGCTTGATAAGATAATTCACTTAATGCTAAACCAGCAAGATAGTCCGTTAAGGTTTGTGTCACTTGCTGCTTAACGGTAATGTCTGATTTCTTATTCACTAAACTCAATGTCACACTAGCTTTAGGCTCATCAGAAAAATAGTGTGATGGCATATAAAATAAGCGAGCGCTTTTATCTTGCCACAACAATTGTGGTTTGATGATTTTGCTGTCCGCATCAATCAGTGAAAGGTTATCAGGGATGTAAGGGTTAAGTGCTGGCAGTGATAATGAAATGTCATCCGATAATGTTTGCCATGTTTTTAATTGCTTATCTGTGATTTTATCCACCTGATAAGGGGCATTAACAAAATAGGCTTGTTTGTTAGAAGGTTCATTAGGACTTATCACCCAAATACGAGCCTTCTCTGGTATAAGAGAGTCAAGACGAGAAAGGATCGCTGAAGGTTCATAATTATCAGCAATATAGTCTGCATCTAAGATATTTTTGATTGGATAGCGCAGCATCATATCCGAAATACCTTCTATGTAATTCATATCTCTTACAATAGAGCCATAACGGAATGAGAGGTTTAATACATTTGCAATTTCATCAAAGTAACGTCGACTGATACCTTCTGTTTGAATTAAACGAATATACGAAAAGATAGCGGAAATCACTTTGTCTTTTTGCGCTAATCCTTTATCTGTCAACGCGACATAAATCGTAAATGAGCCTTGGTTACGATCGATATAAGGCTCTGAAGAGGCACTAATACTTTCAGCCAAGCCTTGATCTTGTAACCACGTTGCCAATGTTCCCGCGCTACGATTACCGATTAAATAGCCAATATATTCATCAGATTTACTACGAAAATCGGCGACATTATTATCAATACCAAATTCAATCTGTAAGGTTTTTTGCGGTAAAGCAGGTACAAGATGGATCATTAACCCTTTTTCTTTATCCGTCATTGCAGGTACTGTCGTGACAGGTACGTCAGCCTTTTTATTCGGGATCCGAGCAAAAGTCTCTGAGGCTAATTTAGATAATTCATCAAGTGATTTATTACTATAAATAACACCATTCATTAAATTGCCAGAATAGTGTGTTTGATAGAATTTAATCAATTCATCTTGAAGCTTACTATTTGGTTTATCACTTAATGTCTCTAGATTCCCACCCATAAAACGAGAACTTGGATGTGCTGGGTTTAAAGTTTCTGCTCTTACTTGCCAAAAACGCATGCCATCGCGTGCGCGCGCCATTGTTAATTCAGCATTAACTGCATTACGTTCACGATCTGCATTTTTAGGATCAAGTAAAGGTTCAGCTAAAGCATCAGCAAGGCGATCAACCGCTTCATTAATGGCACTATTTTCTACTTCTAAATAGAATGCAGTGCGGTAAGTCGTTGTACTCGCATTATGAGAGCCGCCATTCTTTTGTAAGAATTCAGACATACTGCCTGATTGAGGATATTTCACCGATCCCATTAGCACCATATGCTCTAAATAATGTGCAAGACCTTGCTGACTATCTGGATCTTCTAATGCTCCGACAGGTAATGCAACAGCCGTTAATGATTTAACTGCTTTTTCATCAGAAACCAGTAATACAGTCATTTCATTAGGTAGTTTAATCGCTTGATATTGGCGTGGATCGCTCTCACTTTTTTCAATGCTATCAGGCAATACTTGCCAGAGAGGATCAGCAGCAAAGCTGTTGATACTCACTAGCATCAATAGCAACATGATCCATAGTTGCGAGAAGTATTTTCTCATCTGATATGAGCTCCCTTATTTTTTCAGAAATGGAATTATTGGTTTAAATATGGTTAATGCCGTCTGTTTGACCGTTTGTAAAAAAAGTTCGTCTAATTGAGAAAAAGCACGCTGAACATACATATCACTCATTTCACCATCTCGATTATAGCTACCCGTTAAATGTTGCATCAGCACTAATTCTGCTTTTTCAAGTGTTTCTTCATCATCAAGTAAAAACTCTTGTGATTTTTTATCATAGCAAGCTTGCAACCAAGCCCAGCCACTTTTCGCAAATAACGCTAATGGGCTGTTTAACCCTTGTTTATAGTCACTGATTAACTTGTCTAATGTTGCATAGGCAAACTCAGGATCAACCGGTAATAAACACCATTGAGTCTCTTTTCTACCGTAAAACCGACTCTCGCCAGTTCCCTCTTTCAAGCAATAAACTAGGTGCTCAATCCAAAGTTGCAATAAGTCATTAGCTGTTAAGCTGGCAGGTCGCCAACGTAATAAACCATCAGCTTGTACCTCATTTAAACGACCAATCAATGGTATTGCACTAAAGCTTTGCTCTAATGTGACAGAATGTGTAGCTAATCGTTCACTTCTTATCTTTTCAGCTAAAGGAAGTAATTCTTCTATTTGTTGCTCCCAATAGATTTGACCAAATGCACTCGCAGGAAGTTGCCCTGCTGCTTTGATACGCTCAAACAGTGCTTCTGTTGAGGTTTGATCAATCAATGCTTTTAATAACCATTGATTCAATAGATAACGTTGAAGCACATTGATCACAAATGGCTCTTCTTCGGGTAATTCTGTTTCTTCAATAACGAAATTTGTTTTTAATCTTTGTTGGAAAAAAGCACGAATAGGATGACGATAAAAACGTGCCAGTGCATCAACAGAGACTTTATCTATTGTGCCATCATCATTAAGCGGTTCGATAAAACTTTGATGAACCTCCCCTTGCCCACTAGCAGCAGGCAGCCATTCAGAGGCATAAGAACGAAAGGAAGCGTCTATACGGAAATTTTCTTGAGCAAAAGGAACACGGCTATGTTGTGTTAATAAACGCTGGTTTACACGAGTCGCACTGTCATCAACATTGAGTTCACCATCCTCTGGTAAACGGAAATTTTGCCCAATATAATCTTGTAATTCTTTGATTAAGACTGATGGATTACATTCTCGATCGTCACGTATCGATTTTCCGATATAACTGATATAAAGGTATTTTTCAGCTGAACTAAGCGCTTCAAGGAATAAATAGCGGTCATCATCACGGCGTTTTCTATCACCACGACGGCGTTTTTCCGCCATTAAATCAAACCCTAACGGCTGAATATTACGAGGATAAATACCATCATTCATACCTAATAAACATACAGTTTTAAAGGGAATAGAACGCATAGGCATTAATGTACAGAAATTAATACTACCTGCTAAAAAGCGTTGACTGATTTTTTCATCATCAAACCGTACTGTTAATTCATCACGAATAAGCACTAGCGGAATTTCATTTTGATATTGCGCTTTCAATCCGTTTTCAATCACTTTTTGCCATTGTTGGATAATAAGCGCTAACACTAATTCCGTTTCTTCATCAGACTCAAAAAAGGCATCAACTAATTGTTGCCCAACTTCTAGCCATGCTTCTAATGAACGAGTTTCATTCAAACGTGTACGCCAATCACTTAATGTATAAAGAAAATCAGCGAGATGACCTGCAAGTTCAGCGACTAATCCACTGGATTCATCGTAAGGAAGAACGCCTTTCCAAGGACCGTTTTCACTTTCCATCGCATAGCCTAGCAACATGCGCAGTAAGCCAAACTCCCACGTATTTTTACCCGTAATGGGTAATAAGAATGAAGCCACATTCTCATCATCTAATCCCCAGCGTATACCTGACTCATCCACCCATCGGCGTAGCAGTTTTAATTCACTTTCAAAAATAGAAAAATGCCCAGCTAACGCAGGCACTTCAAGTAAGGCTAACACTTGCTCTGCTGTAAAACGACTTTGAGGAAGTTCTAATAGCGTAATAAAGGCTTGTAATACAGGGTGTGCTTGACGTGCTTTTCTATCTGAAATAGCAAAAGGAAGATAACGTTCTGAAGGCGCATTACCAAACACTGCTTGAATATAAGGTGTATAGCTATCGATATCCGCAACCATCACAATAATATCACGCGGTAGTAATTCAGGATCTTGCTCTAACAAATGCAGTAATTGATCTTGTAACACTTCCACTTCGCGCTGTGGACTATGGCTGGCATGAAAAGTCAGTGAATGATCATCTGGCGAAATCACACGTTTATCTTCACTACACTCATAAGTTACAAGTGTTGTACCCAATTGCGAAAAATCTTCTAAATCAAGGATATCCGCTTGCAATTGATGAAGTAAATTATCTCTTGGGATCTCAACAAACGCATCCAACACATCGGTATATTCTAGTTCTGAGAGGAAATAAAGATTATCTTTACCTAATTTTCCCCATGACGCTAATAGCGGATTACCAATACTTTGTTCGCCTTCTTCATTAAATAACGAAGAAGCATTTTTTTCATCTTTAAACCAAGGCGATTCATGTAATTGTTTATAATGGCGTGGTTTTCTACTATTAAGGCGAGCGAGAAATTTAGGATCTTGGATATCTCCCCAATAGTAACGACAAGGATTGGTAAAAAGTAAATAGATCTCGGTATGACGCCCAATAGCCTGTAACGCCTGCAAATAAACTTGAGGTAATGCTGAAATTCCACAAATAAAAATACGAGGAGGAAAACAGTGCTGAAGCTCCCCTTCATCTGCGTTATTTAATGTAGAGATAAATTGTTGATAAAGATTAGAACGGTGCCATTGAGGCTGATTAAGATCTTTTGTGTATTGCTGTAATGCTACCCACAATATTTTTTGCCAGCGTTGATTTTCGCTCAATCCTTCTATTAACTCATCATTTTCCCACGACATTAGCCAATCTGAACGATAAACTAAATATTGGTCAAATAAGTCAGCCACACGCCCAGCTAACTGATGAAGTTTACGTTTATCTTCATCATCATCAAGGTAATGCAGTAAGGGTTTAAATTCTTCATGAGGTAAAAATTCAGGAAGTAAGGCCATTAATTTCCATGTCATGGCATCTTTAGAAAAAGCACTTTCTTTAGGTATACCTGATAATACCCGAGTAAACATTTCCCAAATAAAGGTTGCTGGTAATGGATAACGGATATTAGCAGCAATACCCAAGCTTTCGGCAAGCTGGATTTGTAACCACTGAGACATTCCGGGGCTTTGTACAAGGATCACTTCTTGTTCAAAAGGAGAGGAAAGTGGTCTGGTCTGCATAAAGTGCACCATAAGTGACTTTAGTAATGACAACTGATTTGAGTGGTATATATGAAACATCAGATCCTCATTTTATTAATAGCATGACCAGTAATATAGCTTTAGTGTGGGTAATGCATGATTGGCAACATAACCTTCTATTTGCTGACAATCTTCAGACTGCAAAAGTGAGCGTGTCATTATTTTTCGGTTAGAAGCAAAATAGTCAGGTGATATTTCAGACATTTGTTCAAATAAAACAAAAAGCTCCTGCCCTGTCTGCTGAATTTGAATTAACCGCTGAAAGTCAGCTTTTAATGATTGACTATACCCTATAATAGCGACAAAACTAATATTAAAAAACAGTAGTATAAACATTGTATTAAGTAAAATAGAGCCATTTTCTGATTTATTTCGAATGCTAGCTATAACTCACACTCCTTATGCACTAATGGGCAATAATCTAGCCATCCTTTTGGATGTGCAACAATAGATTTATTTTTGTCCTTCGACAAATCAACCCATTGATAATGATATATTTTATAACCCTTTAAGCTTTCTGCTTGTCCTTGTAATAAGCCCTTTTCCAAAGAGAGCAAAAATAAACAGCTTTTTATTTTAGGATTTGCATGAAAATGACGGCATTGCCATTTATTTAACTGTGACGACGAAATTCCCCAATCCAGCTTTATTCCCCACACCAATGCGGATTCAGCAAATAAAAAAGCTTGTCGTGCTTGTAGTTCTTGCATCACTATTTGTTGAGACTGTCTGTAATAATAAGCAAAACTTCCAAGTGCTGATAAGCTCATAACAATAAATCCCATTACGACAAGCAAACTTGCAAATCCTTGCTCACTTTTATTGTGAATTGAATCAAGACTCATAACGTGGTCACATTCCTTAACCGAATGTCATTCTTATAATGTGATTTCACAGCAGGAGATTGTTTTAAATGAAATTTTAAAGAGACTGAAAGATAAAAAAGTCGTTTATCTTTAATGAGATGTTGCCTTGAATAAGGGCGTAAAATAAACTCCGTCACTTCAATCTCATGACTTTCAAAGAATCGTTGCCATCCTGAAGAAGTACAATCTTGTACTCCTCTTAATTGCTCCAATTGCCCATTTTTAAGCCGATAACCAAAATAATCACTCTCTCTTGAAGAAGGTGCATCCCATCGACCATTGCTGTTTACGTCATAAGCGAAAATAATGCAGGAGTTTTTTTCTTGATAAGAATACTGACCTATTTTTAATGGTGAAGTGTGAAACTTCCTTGACTGCAATGCATAGGTACAATCACCGTAGCAATACCCAGTGCGCCTTAGTTGTGTTTCTAGTACCAATAACCGTTCTCTTAAAAAAATATCTAACTGGTATTGTTGATAACAATGGATCAAAGTGTTCATTATTTGGGGGTAAGCTCGACTAATACAAAGAAATAGAACCCCACTAATTGCTATGGCAAAAAGACATTCCATCAGCATCATGCCAGATGAAAATGAAAATATTGATCGCTTTAACATGGCGAAAATACCTTAATTGTCTGGCTACATGCTCTTATTCTGCCTAAAGATGAAATAACAACTTTCACTTCACCTTCTGAACTTTGAAGCACAAAACTCATTGGTCTTAAGGTTTGACGGATACCCCCAAACGTAAAATTTGAGACTGTTGATTGTTTAAGTTGAATACCTGGCGCTAATTGAAAAATCATTTGTTTTTCAGGCAAATGTCGCAAAGGAAAAGGAATAGCAACAACTTGATTACTGGGCGATAAATGAAGTGATATTTTAATCTTTATATTAAACAGTAGCGCTTGTTGTCGCTGATAAGAAAGAAAGGCTATAGTTTCTCGCACACTATGTATCAATTGACGTTGATGGGTAAATTGCTGATAGGTCGTAATTGATAAATAACTTAAAATCGAGGTAATCATCATGACAATAAGCATTTCAAGCAGGCTTATCCCAAATTCATTCTCTTGTTCAAGTTTTCTATTTAGGCTTATTTCCATGTCACTGTTCATTTTGTTCTCCTTTAGAGCCTGCGATGAGGATGCAGCTAAACCTTTGTAAGATAAACAAAAGAGAGTCTTTTTTTCGAACAATGACGCAGTAACAATATTTTCAGAACAAATACAAAAAAATAGTCATCAATGATAATTGATGACTAGCATTAATTTATTGAATTTAAAGTTAATAATAGAAATAAAAAGCCCCTGTTTATCACTAAACAGAGGCTTTAAATACAAAATACAAAAGAAAAATTAAACCGTAAATGGATATTTTATCGCTTCATGGCATTGATAGCCTTCAACGATAAAATCATCCGTTGTTACCCATGTTTCGATATCTTCCAACGTTTTGATTTTTGGATTGATATGTAATGTTGGTAACGGCAATGGCTCTCTTTTTAGTTGTACATCTCGCATCAGTGGTAATTGATTTTCATAGATATGTGCATTGATTATCTTATGAAATGCTTTACCCGGCTTATGCCCTGTAATTTGAGCCACCAGCGCTAATAATACAAAGCACTGTATTTGGTTGAAATTTAAACCTAATGGCACATCGCAGCTACGTTGATAAGAGGTTAAATAAAGCGTATCACCCACTAATGAAAATGTGTGTGTATGCATACAAGGACGCAAACAACCTAGCTCAGTTTCACCTGGATTATAGAACGTTACGATTTCGCCACGATCATCTACCCCCTTAGAGAGGTCATCTACCACTTTACGTAGTTGGTCAAAATGGGAACCATCTGGACGTTGCCATTGGCGTCCTTGAACACCATAAACACGGCCCATATCGTCTTCACCTTTGCGATGAGGGTTATTTAGCCATGCCCCATTTTCATTAGCGTTTGCATTCCATGTATTGCAACCAATTTCACGAAATTGTGCTGCGTTGTCGTAACCGCGTAAATACCCTAACAACTCTGCAATTGCAGCTTTATAGAAGCTTTTACGTGTCGTTATCAGTGGAAATTGGTTATTTGCAACATCATATTCCAGATCAGCATTAATCACCGTTAAACAACGGGTTCCTGTCCGTTTATTATCAATCCATTGCCCTTCATCGATAATGCGTTGACACAATGCCAGATACTGCTTCATGTTGTCTCTCTTGTAATTAGCTAATAGTAAAAAATTTATCTCACACTATTTGTGAGCAGGTGTTGGATTTTGTGGTGTCTTTTTATCTTGACGATAAGCCCATACCATAAAAATAATACCCAATAAAATCATTGGAATTGAAAGTATTTGTCCCATACTCACACCACCAAATAATCCTAGTTGTGCGTCTGGTTGGCGGAAGAATTCAACAATAATACGGAATGCACCATAACCAATAAGGAACAAGCCTGACACACTACCTACTGGGCGACTTTTGCGTACAAAGATATTCAGAATAATAAATAACACCACACCTTCTAATAGCATTTCATAAAGCTGTGATGGGTGACGAGGTAAAACCCCATATTCTTGAATGATTGGCAGTAGTGTTGCTGGATCTTGGGCAACAAGTTGAAGATCTGCAGAACGTGAGGTTGGGAATAAGAAAGCCCAAGGCGTATCAAATGTAACGCGTCCCCATAATTCACCATTAATAAAGTTACCAATGCGGCCTAACCCTAAACCAAATGGAATTAATGGTGCAACAAAGTCTGCCACTTGGAAGAATTTACGTTTAGTACGTTTAGCAAACCAAATCATGGCACAAATTACCCCAATTAAACCACCATGGAACGACATACCGCCATCCCATACTTTAAAGAGGTAAAGAGGATCATTTAAAAAGACAGGTAGGTTATAGAATAAAACATAACCTAAACGACCACCGATAAACACTCCCACAAAACCGACATAAAGTAATGTTTCAACTTCATTTTTAGCCCAACCACTATTCGGTTTTGCAGCTCGACGGTTTGCAAGCCATAAGGCAAAAACAAACCCAACTAAATACATCATACCGTACCAATGTAATGACACTGGCCCAATAGAGAACATAACGGGATCAATCTCTGGAAATTTAAGGTAGCTTATACTCATTATTCCCTACTTCACTTAATCAATAATTTCTATGCTGGTCATTTATTACCAACATAGAAAAGGCTTATACGAAGGCCTACTAGATACCTCCGCGAATTAATCCACCTAATCCTTGCCGTTCCATAAATTCAGAAGACAATTTTTTGATTTCTGTTGCCGTTTCAGCTTGCAACACCCGTTGCATAAAAAGCTCTAACATCACAGGATCAAGATGGCGCAATAAGTATTTTACCCTAGGTAAACTACGACCACTCATGCTTAACTGCCTAAAACCGAGCCCTATTAACAGCAATGCCCCGATTGGCGTACCCGCCATTTCACCACAAACACTCACTGGCAACTGATAATATTGGCATTGTGTTGCAATCAAATTCAGTGAACGCAATAACGCAGGATGCAAATTATCATAGAGTAATGCTACATGGGTATTATTACGATCGACTGCAAGTAAGTATTGAGTCAAATCGTTTGTTCCAACGGAGATAAAATCAACCCGATTAGCTAATTGTGACAGCATAAACACCAATGAAGGCACTTCAAGCATAATACCTAACGGAGGTGGAACACATTCACATTTTAGTTCTCGACTCACTTCATCACATGCTCGTAGTAGCAATGTTCTTGCTTCGTCAATTTCATCAATACTTGTCACCATCGGCAACAATATTTTCAAATTTTTAAATTCGAGGTTTGCTTTTAGCATTGCACGTAGCTGAATAAGGAAAATTTCAGGTTGATCGAGCAATATTCTTATTCCTCTCCAACCTAAGCAGGGATTTTCCTCATTAATTGGCATATAAGGAAGTTGCTTATCAGCCCCAATATCTAAAGCACGCAAGACAACGGGTTTATCAGGAAAAAAAGAGAGGATCTCACGGTAGCGATTTTTCTGTTCATCTTCTGAAGGAAAACCACTTTGTAGCATAAAAGGGATTTCTGTTCGATATAAACCAACGCCATCAATTCCCACACTAATGCGTTGTTCATACTTTATATTTAATCCCGCATTCAGTTGAACGCTAACTGTCTCACCATTTTTTAAAACCGCTTGCTGTTCAAGCTGCTCTTCTGCAATTTGGCTTAATACGCTCTCTTCATCAATAATTTGTTTATATTCCTGAGTAATAAAAGGCTCGGGCTCGATAAAAATCTCACCACGATAACCATCAAGAATAAGCATTCGATTATGTAAAAGCTCAGGCTGAATATCCGCACCCATAATTGCGGGTATACCCATTGCTCTAACAAGAATGGCAGAATGCGAGTGAGTTGCACCATCTCGAACAATTACACCAGCAAGCTGTTGCTCTGGTAGCTCTGCCAATAAACTTGCACTTAATTCATCAGCCACCAAAATAAAACGTTCTGGCCAAATATTGGTTGAGCTAAGATCATCATCTAAATGGAATAATAACCGGCGCCCTAATGCTTTAAGATCAGAAGCTCGCTCTCTCATATAACCATCTTTCAGGCTAGAGAACTGGGCTGCAACTTTCTCAACCACCACTTTAACCGCCCATTCCGCAACATACCCTTGTGTAATGATTGCGGTCATTTTATGTTTGAGCTGAGGATCGTTAAGTAAATGCGAATAGAGATCAAAAATGGCGGCACTCTCTTTTTGTGCATTCGCCATAAAGCGCTTACTAAAGCGGCGACATTCTGCGGTAGCATCTTCTAAAGCCACCGTAAGTCGATTTAATTCTGCTTTTATATCAAGAGCACTGGCTTTAAAAACATTTTCAAGGACAGGTTGAGAGACTTCTTGCCAGCCATAAGCCATGACCACGCCAGTAGAAACTGAAAGTGCTTTAATACGACTTTGACGATATTGTCCAAAAAGTCCTTTAGTTTGTACTTGCGATAATGTGGCACCAAGCTGTGTCGCCAGCGTCACCATAAAAGATTCTTCGCTCTCATTAAATAAGCGACGCTCTTTTTGCTGAACGACTAATACACCAAGGAGTTGGCGACGATAAACGATAGGAACACCAAGAAAAGCGCGGAGATCGTCTTCTTTAACTTGAGGAAGGTATTTAAAGCTAGGATGTTCACGAATATCAGCGAGGTTAATAAGCTCTGAAAGACGCCCCACTTCACCAACAACACCTTCATCAAATGAAAGGCTAACGGCTCGCCCTCTAGGTTTTTTTAACCCTTTGGTCGCCATAAGATAAAAACAACTACGTTGTTTATCGGCAAGATAAATAGAACACACATCCGTGTGCATTGCCTGACACGTTTCCTTGACTAAGAGTTCAAGCGCTTCTGGAAGCCCAGCTGCCATAGCCACTTTTTCTACAATTTCTCGCAAACGTGTCAGCATAGTGTTATCTAATACCTTTTACGCCGATATCCATACGATGGACGCGGTAAAGACACTTGTTCTTGCAATGACATGACTACTGGTGCGAACTCTTTCATGACACGCCGATAAACATCGCGTTTAAAAGAGACGACTTGTCGAACAGGATACCAATAACTCACCCAACGCCAGCCATCAAATTCTGGCGTTTTGCTTTGTTGAACATTAATGTCTTTATCATTACTTGTTAACTGCAAAAGGAACCAACGCTGTTTTTGTCCAATACAAACAGGTTTTGTGTCCCAACGCACCAAACGCTTAGGTAACTTGTAACGTAACCAGTTACGTGTGGAGGCAAGAATTTTGACATCCTTGCGACTTAACCCAACTTCTTCGAACAACTCTCGGTACATTGCCTGCTCTGGCGATTCTCCAGGGTTAATCCCTCCTTGAGGAAATTGCCATGAATGTTGCCCATAGCGACGAGCCCAAAGCACTTGCCCTTGCCGATTACAAATTACAATCCCTACATTCGGGCGGTAGCCATCATCATCGATCACTAGACTACCTCAATAACCAAATTTGAAAGATAACTCATTGTTTCATACTACTCACAGACGGTAAACCTCTATCAACAGACTTTGCATGGCGCGCGTATTTATCTACAATGGGAAAGTCTCAACGGGGTGCCTTTCTATTTCTAGGCTGAGAAAAACTCGTGGAACCTGATCCAGCTAATACTGGCGTAGGGATTTGAGTCAGGATGTTGCAATACTTATTGGTTTGCCATCCTCACTCCTCAGATCCTACCTGACTTTTACTGAGGAACTAAACGTGTTAACTAAATCACTTCGCTTTACTTTCCTGCTCGGCGCACTAGGTATTATGAGCACTTTTTCGACTCAAGCTTTAGCACAAAAACCCACACTCACTGTTTACACTTATGATTCATTTACCGCAGATTGGGGGCCAGGACCTGCAATAAAAAAAGCGTTTGAACAACAATGTGATTGTGAGTTAAAACTGGTTGCCCTGTCTGATGGTGTGTCTCTACTTAATCGCTTACGTATGGAAGGTGATAAAAGTAAGGCGGATATTATTTTAGGATTAGATAACAATTTGATCCACGCAGCAAAAGAAACTGGGCTTTTCGCACCAAGTAATATCGATACATCTAAACTCACCTTACCTGAAAAATGGACTGACGATACTTTTGTGCCTTATGACTACGGTTACTTTGCTTTTATTTATGATAAAAACCGTATCCAAAATCCGCCCAAAAGCATGGCCGAACTGCTAAACAGCAAAGAAAAATGGAAGATACTCTATCAAGATCCTCGCACCAGTACTCCTGGTTTAGGTTTAATGCTATGGATGCAGTCACTTTATCCTGAAAACACCGCGACTGAATGGAAAAAATTGTCAGAAAAAACATTGACCGTCACTAAAGGTTGGAGTGAGTCTTATGGCTTATTCTTAAAAGGTGAAGGTGATTTTGTGCTGAGTTACACATCATCTCCAGGTTATCACATCCTAGCAGACAAAAAAGATAACTATGCGGCAGCGATTTTTGATGAAGGACACTACTTGCAAGTCGAAGTTGCCGCAAAACTTAAATCGAGCAAACAATCTGAACTAGCACAGCAATTTATGCAGTTTATGTTAACCCCTGCATTCCAAGAAACTATACCGACTACCAATTGGATGTATCCTGTTATAGATATGCCATTGCCAGAGGTCTATTCTTTAATGCCTAAACCTGAAAAATCATTGCAATTTGATGCAGAAATTGTCGCAAAAGAGCGCCAAACATGGACGCGTAATTGGCAATCTGCGGTTAGTCGCTAATGGGAAGATGGCTTATCCCGGGGCTGTGTGCCTCGGGTTTATTGCTTATCGTGGCGTTATTGTCATTTGGCGCATTGTGGTTTAATGCACCAAGTGGTGAGCTGTCCTCGATTTTTGCTGATGAATATTTATGGCATGTCGTTCGTTTTACTTTCTGGCAAGCCTTTTTATCCGCCCTATTTTCAATATTACCTGCTATTTGGCTCGCCAAAGCACTCTATCGACGCCAATTTAAAGGGCGAACACTGTTTTTACGCCTATGTGCCATGAGCCTTGTGTTACCAGTTTTAGTCGCCCTTTTTGGCATTTTAACGGTTTATGGCAGAGTAGGATGGATTGCTCAAATTTGTGAATGGCTAGGGATCGACTACCAATTTACGCCTTATGGTTTGCAAGGCATTTTATTAGCTCACATCTTTTTCAATATGCCATTAGCAACCAGAATGCTATTACAAGCACTTGAAAGCATCTCATCAGAGCAACGCCAATTAGCCTCACAATTAGGCATGAATGGCTGGCAACGTTTTCGCTTTCTGGAATTCCCTTATTTATGGCGACAAATGCTCCCCACAGCATCACTGATTTTTATGCTCTGCTTTGCAAGCTTTGCTACTGTGTTGGCTTTAGGTGGAGGCCCCGCAGCAACAACGGTTGAACTCGCTATTTATCAAGCATTAAGTTATGACTACGATTTACATCGTGCTGCGCTTTTAGCCCTGATCCAGCTTTTTTGTTGTTTAGGCTTAGTGCTTATCAGCCAAAAGCTAAAAGGCACTCTTTTTGTGGGAAACAATCAAAAGCAGCCTTGGCGTGATCCCTATGATCCACTCTTTAGCAAAATAACTGATGGTTTAATTATCACTCTTGCGATCCTTTTTTTAGTGCCGCCCATTTTGGCCGTGATCACTGATGGTCTTAATAGCCAATTTCTACGTGTTATACAACAGCCTATACTTTGGCAAGCTTTTACAACTTCACTAATTATTGCCGTTGGTGCGGGTGTTGTCTGTGTTGTATTAACGATGATGTTGCTATGGAGTAGCCGAGAACTTCGCTTACGCCATTTTAAAAAAGCCGGACAAGCCATGGAAATGAGTGGTTTGATTATTCTAGCGATGCCAGGCATTGTGTTGGCAACAGGCTTTTTTCTGTTATTAAACAATACGATCGGATTACCTGAATCACCTTATATTTTAGTGATTTTGACCAACGCATTGATTGCCATTCCTTATGCTTTAAAAGTGTTGGAAAATCCGATGAATGATATCGCTTCACGTTATGGCCTTTTATGTCAGTCGCTGAATTTGCAAGGAATAAACCGACTTCGTTGGATAGAACTACGTGCATTAAAAAAACCAATCTCACAAGCGCTTGCCTTTGCTTGTGTTATTTCTATTGGTGATTTTGGTATTGTTGCCCTATTTGGTAATGAAACATTTAGAACATTGCCTTTCTATCTTTATCAGCAAATTGGCGCTTATCACACACAAGATGGTGCAGTAACAGCCATGATCTTATTACTACTTTGCTTCTCTCTTTTTAGCCTAATAGAACGATTAGCTGGAAAATCTCATGATTAAATTAGAGCACCTTGCTTACACCTATGAACACCAACATCTCTTGTTTAATCTAACGGTTAATGCAGGAGAACGCATTGCTGTATTAGGCCCAAGTGGTGCAGGTAAAAGTACATTACTCAGTTTAATTGCTGGTTTTTTGCCATCAGAAAAGGGAAACCTGTTTCTTAACGGGCAAGATCATACAAAAACAGTACCAGCAAAACGCCCTATTTCTATGTTATTTCAAGATAATAATTTATTCCCTCATTTGACTGTAAGGCAAAATATTGGCTTGGGATTAAATCCGGGATTAAAGCTGACTGAAGATCAAAAAGCGTTATTAGAGAGTCGAGCAGAGCAAGTAGCGCTTAGTGAATATCTTGAACGTGTACCTTCTCAATTATCAGGCGGTCAGCGTCAACGGGTTGCTATTGCACGTTGCCTCGTTCGCGAACAACCTATTTTGTTACTTGATGAGCCTTTTTCTGCACTCGATCCTGCTTTACGCATTGAGATGTTAGCACTACTCGAGCAACTTTGCCGTGAAAAAGCGTTAACCTTATTGATGGTTTCTCATAGCTTAGAAGATGCAGCAAAAATCGCCCCAAGAGCGATTGTGATAGATAACGGTATGATTGTGTATGATGGAAATACACAATCACTAATAAATGGTGAAGTGGATCAATCACTTATTTTAGGTATTCCGTTTAATTAATCTCAGCCAAAATTAACTGTATAAATAACCACTATATTGACTATAATAAACACATCTTTAATGAATTATTGGTGTTTATTAGGTGCTCATGATTGGTCATACGGAACAAGGCTTTATTCTTACTCGTCACTGGAGCGACACATCGAAAGGTATTGTCGTCTCTTATTGGCTGGCTACGGATAATGGTCCGCGTAAAATTACTGTTCCTATGCAACGCGCAATTGGCTTTGTTGCCCGCCAACATGAAACTGTTTTGCGTTCTCTCATTAATAAAAATCCTGATATTGAAATTCGCCCTCTCGATTTAAAAGATTTCGAAAGGCAGCCCGTCTTTGGCGTTTATTGCAAACAATACCGCCAACTTATCCAACTTGAGCAACAACTTAAAGAGCACCATATTCGCCTTTATGAAGCGGATATCCGCCCTCATGAACGTTATATGATGGAGCGATTTATCACCGCACCAGTTTGGTTTCGTTATCAGCAAAATAATATTACGACATTAAAACCAGCACCAGATTATCGCCCTGCACTTCGAGCTATCTCTTTAGATATCGAAACTAGTGAATTTGGTGAGCTTTACTCTATTGGGCTTGCAGGCTGTGGTGATAATGTAGTGTTTATGCTTACTGATGAGTTACCTATAGAAAGCGAAAGTCAACAACCGGAAGGTTATCGCTTATGTTATGTCAGTAGCCGATTGCGTTTAATTGAAAAGTTAAATGAGTGGATGCAACATTACGATCCTGATGCAATTATCGGTTGGAATTTGATCCAATTCGATCTGCGTATTTTGTACACACATGCCCAACGTTATGGCATCAGTTTATTATTAGGTCGCCAACACAGTCCATTAGAATGGCGAGAGCATGGATTTAAAAAAGGTCATTTTTTTGCTTCGGCTCAAGGTCGTTTAATTATCGATGGTATCGATGCATTAAAAATGGCGACATGGAATTTTCCCTCTTTTAGCCTCGAATCTGTTGCTCAAACACTGTTAGGTGAAGGTAAAGCCATCGATACACCTTACGCCAGAATGGACGAAATTAATCGACGCTTTAAAGAAGATAAGCCCGCACTAGCTTATTATAATTGGCAAGACTGTGTCTTAGTAAACCGTATCTTTGATGTGACATCTCTTATGGCATTCTTATTGGAGAGAGCTTGTGTTACGGGGCTTTCCGTTGATAGAAGCGGAGGATCTGTGGCTGCGTTTACACATCTCTATCTCCCTTCAATGCACCGCATTGGATATGTTGCGCCTAACCAAGGTGAAAAACCCGAAGAGCATAGCCCCGGTGGTTTTGTCATGGATTCGGCTCCCGGCTTATATGATTCTGTTGTTGTGCTTGATTACAAAAGCCTTTATCCCTCTATTATTCGTACTTTTTTAATCGATCCCGTAGGAATGATTGAAGGAATGCACCAACCTGATGAAAAGTTTTCTATTTCTGGATTTCGTCAGGCACGATTTTCGCGAAAACTACACTGCTTACCCGCTATTGTGTCGCAAATTTGGCATGAAAGAGATAACGCGAAATTACATAAAAATGCCCCACTCTCTCAAGCACTCAAAATTATTATGAACGCTTTTTATGGTGTTTTAGGCTCTGTGGGGTGTCGCTTTTTTGATCCTCGTTTAGCGTCTTCCATTACGCTACGAGGCCATGAAATTATGAAGAAAACACGAGAATTAATTGAAGCCAAAGGTTATCAAGTTATTTATGGTGATACGGATTCAACCTTTGTTTGGCTGAAATCACCTCACACAGAACAACAAGCACAACAGATTGGGTATCAGCTAGTACAAGATGTCAATCAGTGGTGGAAAACACATCTTTTTGAAAACTACCAACTCGATTGCAAATTAGAACTAGAATACGAAACCCATTATCGTCGCTTTTTAATGCCCACTATTCGAGGTATGGAGACAGGTAGCAAGAAACGCTACGCCGGACTCAGCAATGATAAAATGGTGTTTAAAGGATTAGAAACCGTCAGAACAGATTGGACGCCTCTCGCTCAGAAATTTCAACAAGAGCTTTATACGCGCATTTTTCATCAGCAACCTTATCAGCAGTTTATTCGTGATTATGTCGCAGATACACTTGCGGGAAAATATGATGAGAGATTAGTGTATCGTAAACGGTTACGTCGAAAATTATCAGAATATCAGCACCATGTCCCCCCTCATGTCAAAGCAGCACGTAAAGCGGATGAATACAATTTATCCAAAAATAGACCTCAACAATATCAGCAAGGCGGTTGGATTAGTTATATAATTACCCTCTTGGGGCCTGAACCATTAGAGTACATTACCGCTGCACCTGATTACGAGCACTATATCAACAAGCAGTTAATGCCTATTGCAGATGCAATCCTACCTTTTATACAAGATGATTTTTCAACCTTGTTAAATGGGCAAATGACACTCTCATTTTAAGTTGTGTCATTTTGCAGGTGACGGTTTGCTTTGCATCTATTAACATAACGCCCCTTTGGTGATAATTAGCTTTTCTTTGTTCAAAGAATAAGCCCTTTTTATCCCGCAGATTTTAATGACAACACCGCAATACTGCATTCATTAATAATTCCTAAATTATATATTTGAGAGCTGAGTTTATATATATGCCTTTTACTCTTGGTCAACGTTGGATTAGCGATACTGAAAGCGAGCTTGGACTGGGTACTGTTGTGGCAGTTGATGCCCGTATGGTCACTTTACTTTTTCCTGCCTGTGGCGAAAACCGCCTTTACTCCCGTCATGATGCACCAATAACGCGGGTGATGTTTAATGCAGGAGATACCGTCACCAGTCACGAAGGCTGGAAGCTCGCCATCGATAACGTTGTAGAAGATAACGGCCTACTTATCTACCATGGTGTACGTCTAGACACTGAAGAGCCAGCACAATTACGTGAAGTGTTCTTAGATAACAAACTCACTTTTAATAAGCCGCAAGATCGCCTCTTTGCAGGTCAAATCGACCGAATGGATCGCTTTGCATTACGCTATCGCGCACGTAAGTTTATGAGCGAGCAGTTTAAGCAAGCACAAAGTGGTTTACGTGGGATCCGCGCAAGTCTTATCCCTCACCAGCTTTATATCGCCAATGAAGTGGGTAAACGTCATAACCCTCGCGTATTATTAGCTGATGAAGTTGGTTTAGGTAAAACAATTGAAGCAGGTATGATTATCCACCAGCAATTAATGGATGGTCGTGCTGAGCGTGTGTTGATTATTGTGCCTGAAAGCTTACAACATCAGTGGTTAGTTGAAATGTTACGCCGTTTCAATCTACGTTTCTCACTGTTTGATGATAGCCGTTATAGCGAATCTTTATTAGATAGCGATAATCCATTTGAAACAGAACAGATGATCATCTGTTCTTTAGATTTTGTGCGTAAAAACAAGCAACGTTTTGAACACTTAGTCGAAGCAACATGGGATATGTTAGTTGTCGATGAAGCTCATCACCTTGTTTGGAGTGAAGATACACCAAGCCGTGAATATCAAGTAATTGAAGAGTTAGCGGAATCTATTCCTTCTGTATTGCTATTAACTGCAACCCCAGAGCAGTTAGGTCAAGAAAGCCACTTCGCACGTTTACGTCTGCTTGATCCAAGTCGTTTCCATGACTACAACGAATTTATTAATGAGCAACAAAAATATCGCCCTGTTGCCGATGCTGTCACTATTTTGCTATCAGAAGATGATTTAAATACCGAACAACAAAATATCATCAGCGAAATGATCAGCGAGCAAGATGTTGAGCCATTACTGAAAGCGGCAAATACACAAGGTGAAGAACGTACTAAATCTCGCCAAGAACTTATCCATATGTTAATGGACAGACATGGAACGGGTCGTTTGTTATTCCGTAACACACGTTCTGGTGTTAAAGGTTTCCCTAATCGCTTACTTCATGCGATCAAAATGCCACTGCCAACGCAATATCAAACTGCAATTAAAGTGGCTGAGATTATGGCAGCCAAAAAGAGTCTCGAAGTTCGTGCAAAAGAGATGCTCTATCCTGAACGTATTTACCAAGAATTTGAAGGTGAAAACGCAACATGGTGGAACTTCGACCCGCGTGTTGAATGGCTACTGGGTTTCTTAACCGCAAATCGTAATGAAAAAGTACTAGTAATTTGTGCTCAAGCAGCAACTGCGCTACAGTTAGAGCAAGTTTTACGTGAGCGTGAAGGTATTCGTGCAGCAGTATTCCACGAAGGTATGTCATTACTTGAACGCGATCGCGCTGCAGCTTATTTTGCTTCTGAAGAAGAAGGCGCACAAGTTCTGCTGTGTTCAGAAATCGGCTCTGAAGGACGTAACTTCCAGTTTGCTAATCAACTGGTTATGTTTGATCTGCCATTTAACCCTGATTTGCTCGAACAACGTATTGGTCGTCTCGATCGTATTGGTCAAAACCGCGATATTGATATTAGTATTCCTTATCTTGAAGGTACGGCTCAATCTGTATTATTACGCTGGTATCATGAAGGCTTAGATGCCTTTGAGCATACTTGTCCGACTGGCCGTACTATTTATGACAGTAAATATGATGCTCTCGTTAATTACCTTGCACAGCCTAATGAGTTAGCTGATTTTGATGACTTTATTGTCGCTTGTCGTAAACAGCATGATGAAATGAAGCTCAAACTTGAACAAGGCCGCGACCGCCTATTAGAAATGCACTCTAACGGTGGTGAAGTCGGTGTTGAGTTAGCAGGTGAAATTGCAGCACAAGATAACGATCCTGAATTAGTGAACTTTGCACTGAACTTGTTTGATATCGTTGGTATTAATCAAGAAGATCGTAGTGATAGCTTAATTATTTTAACGCCATCTGATCATATGTTAGTACCTGATTTCCCTGGATTACCGCAAGATGGTTGCACTATCACATTTGATAGAGAGCAAGCGCTATCTCGTGAAGATACCCAATTTATCAGTTGGGAACACCCTATTATCCGTAATGGCTTAGATTTGATTTTATCTGGTGATACAGGAAGTTGTGCCGTTTCTTTATTGAAAAATAAAGCATTGCCAGTGGGAACGCTGTTAGTTGAACTAATTTATGTCGTAGAAGCGCAAGCGCCTAAGCATCTTCATTTAAGTCGTTTCTTACCTGCAACACCGGTGCGCTTATTACTTGATCTGAAAGGTAATAATCTTGCATCTCAAGTTGAGTTTGAAAGCTTTAACCGCCAATTAAATGCTGTTAATCGTCATACTTCGAGCAAATTAGTCAATGCAGTACAAAGTGAAGTTCACCATGTACTGAAAACGTCTGAACCTTTAATGGAAGTCGAAGCGAAAGGACTGATCCAAAAAGCGAAAGAAGAAGCAGATCGCGTGCTAACTCATGAATTATCGCGCTTAGAAGCTTTACGTGCAGTAAACCCAAATATTCGTGATGATGAAGTCGAAGCAATTGAAAATGAACGTGCTCATATTCTTAATCATTTAGATGAAGCAACATGGCGTTTAGACTCAATTCGCTTAATTGTCGTTACCCACCAATAATCACTGTTAAAGCGGGGAGTATTTTACTCCCCGTTGTTTTGATGAGATATCCACTATGATGGAAGTGTATAACCCGCCGACTGATCCTTGGTTACATGTTTTATATCAAGATGAGCATATTATTGCCGTCAATAAACCCAGCGGATTACTATCAGTACCGGGCAAAGCGCCAGAGCATAACGACAGTATTATGTCGCGTATTAAAGCAGAATTTCCGAATGCTGAGTGTGTGCATCGCCTTGATATGGCAACTAGTGGCGTTATCGTTGTTGCACTTAATAAAGAAGCAGAGCGCGAACTAAAGCGCCAATTTCGTGAACGTGAGCCGAAAAAAACCTATATTGCTCGCGTTTGGGGACATATCGAAAAAGAAGAAGGGTTAGTTGATTTACCTTTGATTTGTGATTGGCCTAATCGACCAAAACAGAAAGTCTGTCATGAAACAGGGAAAGCAGCGCAAACTTTTTATGAAGTGTTGGAATATGAAGAAAATGCGACAAGAGTGAAATTATCGCCGATTACAGGGCGTTCACATCAATTGCGGGTACATATGTTAGCGTTGGGGCATCCTATTTTAGGGGATCGCTTTTATGCACACCCGCAGGCAAGAGCGATGGCACCTCGCCTGCAGTTACATGCTCAGGAATTATTTATTACGCATCCTGCTTTCCGATCCCCGATACATTTTGAATGCCTTGCCGATTTTTAGTGTCTTATGACACTAAAACAGTCACTGAACTCAATGAAGCAAGGAGCAGGCAAAGCGCTAATCCCATAACCCCAACAAGAACACGGACGTTTGACATGGATATAGTTCCTTTTTTAAGAGAAGAGAGAATGAAATAATTAAATTTCACTTATATTTTACCGTGATAAATAATAAACTCAACTCAACCTAAGTTATCTCTATCACGGAATAATTCTCTCTTTTCTCATCTTCTTTTACAAGATGTTAACGAAATCCTTTTTCTTTTTTAATCAAATCGTAAGCAACTTGTATAGACTGTGCTTTTTGTTTTGCAATTTCCATCATTTCTGGCGGTAAACCTTTCGCGACAAGTTTATCCGGATGGTGTTCTCCCATTAATTTTCGATAAGCTCTCTTTATGGTTTTAACATCATCATTCTCATCTACACCAAGCACCTTACACGCATCAGAGAGCGTTGGGCCTTGAGGTTGAGGCTGATAGCCCTGTCCACTTTGATAATGAAAATTCTGACCAGCCTGCATCATTGCTAATATATGTTCAAAATGTGCACGAGAAAAACCTAGCTCATCGATAATGATAAACAGCATTTTTCTTTCATTTGGATGCAGTTGACCATCCGCAAAAGCAGCTTGTAATTGGATTTCCAGAAACATCTGAAGTAAGTCGCGACGCCCCACACAAATTTGTCGAACGCGTTGCAATGTGGCTCTTAGTGGGAAATCGGGTGATTTACCTTCTCTAAAAGCTTGCTGCGCAGCTTGACGACCAACACCATGCAGATTCATGCGATCCATTAATTCGCTGGCAAGAGAGATGTCGGTTTGAGTCACTCGCCCTTTTGATTTTGTCAGGTGACCTAAAACTTGAAAGGTTGCAGCAAAGAAAAAAGCTTGTCTATCACGCGTATAGCGCCCACCATTTCCTAATTTACTTCGTTGCATGTCATAGAGGTGCCCAAGAAAAACACCAATAACAATGCCCCAAAAGCCTATTCCTGCAAAACTACCAATGGTAAGGCCTAATAATTTTCCCCAATAGCGCATAGACTCCTCAAATCTTCAATGCTCTGACTGCAATTTTGCATTATCATACTATTCATTTGCTTGCACACCTAACACCAAGCAACCTCTAAATAGACTTTTTCTTAAAATGAAGAGATTTACTGTTTCTCTTTGGACAGAGGTAATGCTGTTTTCGTTTAAATTGTGTTAAAGTAAAATGAGTGACCAAACGAATAACTTTAGCGTTGTTATACAGCACGAAATACCGCATCAGCGCGGTGTTTTTTTGTTTCTAATAAGGCTATAACCCTATTTCAACACAGAAACATCGAAAAAATGAGGCTTACGCCTATTTTTCGGTTACCGTTAGAACAATGTTCAGAACGTTGGGCTGGTGTCGCATAACTCCCTGCGTTAGTTTCTCGCTGTTTATCAGCACGAAGCCACTGATGACGGAAGCACATAAATACTTATGAAAAAAAGTTATCCCACACTGCTGGCCACCCTAGTTTGGGCCACAATATACGGTCAGCCTGCTTATGCTGATCTTGCCTCCCAATGTTTACTGGGAGTTCCTGTTTATAACAAACCATTAGTACAGGGCGATCCTAACAGCTTGCCTGTCACTATCACTGCAAATGATATGCAAGGTGAGTATCCTCGCATGGTCAAATATAAAGGTGATGTTGATATTAAACAGGGAAACCAAACCTTAAGTGCCGACAGTGTTGAACTGACACAGACTGAGGGAGAAACACCATTAAGAATGGTCACAGCAACGGGAAATGTGTCTTATGATGATCCTCAAATCATCTTAAAAGGCCCTCGTGCTTGGTCTAACCTTAATAATAAAGATACGGACATCGAGCAAGGTGATTACCAAATGGTTGGCCGTCAAGGCCGTGGTTACGCTGATAAAATGCAAATGCGTGGCGAAAACCGCTATACCATTATGGACAAGGGCATGTTCACGTCTTGTCTACCAGGAGATGATAGCTGGAGCGTTGTCGGCTCAGAGGTTATTTTAGATCGCGAAGAACAAGTCGCTGAAATCTGGAATGCACGTTTTCGTGTAGCCAATGTACCTATCTTTTATAGCCCTTATCTTCAATTACCGATTGGTGATAAACGTCGTTCTGGTTTCTTAATTCCTAACGGAAGCTATTCTCGTAGTTCAGGATTTGATTTCCAACTCCCTTACTATTGGAATATCGCTCCTAATTATGATGCGACCATCACCACCAACTATATTAGTCGTCGTGGTTTAAAATTAGATAATGAATTCCGTTATTTAACCACACCAGGACGCGGTACCATCGCTGTAGATTGGATTAATCACGATAGCCAATACAATAAAGACAAAGAAGAAAACAAAGCGGGTTATCTTCCTCGTGATACCGCCACACGTTGGTTATTCTACTGGGGACACAGTGGAGTCATGAATAATGTGTGGCGATTTAATATCGACTACACAAAAGTAAGTGATAACAAATACTTCACTGACTTTACCTCTCAATATGGTAACACCACAGATGGTTATGCAACTCAGAAATTTAGTACGGGCTATGCACAACAGAACTGGAATGCCACATTAACCACTAAACAGTTCCAAGTCTTCTCTGATAATAAAGATGCAAGAGCTTATCGTGCAGAGCCACAGCTTGATCTCAATTATTACAAGAATGATGTAGGTCCATTTGATTTCCGTACTTACGCTCAATTTGCTCGCTTTACCAGTGTGGGGGAGAATACACCAGAAGCAAATCGTTTCCATATTGAGCCAACGATTTCACTCCCAGCATCTACGGGATGGGCAAGCTTTAATAATGAGCTAAAAATCATGGCAACTCATTATGATCAAGACATTCCAGAAGGGTATAAAGCCAACCCCAATAATCAAAAATTAGATGACAGTGTTAATCGTGTACTGCCGCAGTTTAAGTCTGATATGAAAGTGGTTTTTGAGCGTCAATACCAAACAAACGATATTACGCAAACCCTTGAGCCTAGAGTGCAGTATCTTTATGTTCCTTATAAAGATCAGTCTAATATCAATAACTTTGACTCCGCATTATTACAATCAAACTATGGCGGACTTTTCCGCGATAGAATGTATGGTGGTTTAGACCGCATTGCATCTGCAAACCAATTAACAACCGGTATCACTTCACGTTTTTATGATAGCGAATTAGTTGAACGTTTTAACGTTTCTGTGGGTCAAATCTACTTCTTTGAACGTCCGAAAACAGGTTCATCAAACGAAATCATCAATAGCAAAGATGAAACAGGCTCAATGGTATGGGCAGGTGACGCTTATTGGAGGATCACTGATACCGTAGGTATGCGTGGTGGTTTACAATATGACCGTCGTTTAGGTAGCGTCTCAATGGGTGATGCTGTTATGGAATATCGCGCAGATAGCGATCATCTTCTACAGTTAAGCTATCGTTATGTTGATCGTGACTATATCCAAGCAACGCGCGTTCGCCCTTACGATGGTGGTATTAATAAACTTCCTGAATACCAAAAAGGTATTTCACAAGTTGGTGTCGTAGGAAGTTGGCCATTAGCAGAGCGTTGGGGACTTGTAGGTGCTTATTACTTCGATACCAAAGAATCAGAGCCTGTTAGCCAAATGGTTGGTCTACAATACAACACCTGTTGCTGGGCTGTGAATGTGGGTTATGAACGAAAAATTGTTGGCTGGAAAGTTGACCACAGCGATATTGATAATAAATGGTCTGTCAATGTGGAACTCAGAGGCCTAAGTAACAATCATAGTTTGGGTAGCCAGAAAATGCTTGAACGCGGTATCTTACCTTATCAAAGAGCATTCTGATTTAATCAGACTACGGAATTGGCTGAATAAATATGTCACCCCGCAATAAGATGCGGAAAATACATAATGGGAAACTTATGAAAAATTGGAAAACGCTGTTTATCGGCTTAATGATCACGGTCGGTGCAGCTACCAGCTCAACAACATTTGCTGCACAAGAATTAAACCGTGTATCGGCTATCGTCAATAACGGTGTCGTTCTAGAAAGTGACGTCAATAGAATGCTACAGACTGTCAAAATGAACGCAAAAAATGCGGGTCAAGAGATGCCAGATGAGCAAGTTCTTCGCCAACAAATTCTAGAGCGTTTGGTCATGGATAACATCATTTTGCAAATGGCACAGCAAATGCAAATTGATATTCCTGATGCCGCAGTAGAATCTACAATTCAGGGCATTGCTGCTGAAAATAAAATTTCACTTGAACAACTGAAAAAACGCCTTGCAGCTGATGGTATTTCTTACAATGATTATCGCCAAGATATTCGTAAAGAGATGATGTTGGCAGAAGTTCGTAACAATGAAGTGCGTCGCCGTATTACTATTTTACCTCAAGAAGTTGATTCTCTTGCTAAGCAAATTGAAGGCCAAGCAAGCCAAAGTATTGATCTAAATCTGAGCCATATCTTAATTCCATTATCAGAAAATCCTGCGCCAGCAGAAATGGAAAAAGCAAAACAAGTCATTACTCGCATTATGAACCAGCTTAAAAATGGTGCAGATTTCGGTAAATTGGCTGCAACTTATTCTGCTGATCCACAAGCTTTAAATGGCGGTAACATGGGTTGGGCATCTATTGATGAATTACCCACTCTGTTTGCTAAAGAATTAGTAAATGCACAAAAAGGCCAAATCGTAGGGCCTCTTCACTCTGGCGTTGGCTTACACATTATCAAAGTAAACGATGTTCGCGGTGGAACTAATACCCTTTCTGTTACAGAAGTTAAAAGCCGTCATATTCTGCTAAAAAGCTCACCAATCATGAATGATGAGCAAGCCTATGCCAAGTTACAGCAGATCTCTGCCGATATTCGTAGTGGTAAAATAACCTTTGCTGATGCAGCAAAAGAGTACTCTGAAGATCCAAGTTCAGCATTACGTGGCGGTGAGTTAGGATGGTCAATGCCTGATGTTTACGATCCGGCATTCCGTGATGCGTTAATGCGCTTAAATAAAAACGAATTAAGCCAACCTGTTCGCTCAAACTTTGGCTGGCATTTAATTGAATTAGAAGACACGCGTAGTGTTGATAAAACAGATGCCGCGAATAAAGAACAAGCATACCGTTTACTCTTCAACCGTAAATTTAATGAAGAAGTACAAAACTGGATGCAAGAGCTACGAGTTGGGGCTTATGTGAAAATAATGAACGAGAATAATGCAAACTAAGCAAATAAAACCACTTGTTATCACCCCCGGCGAACCAGCCGGGGTTGGTCCTGACCTTATTATCTCATTAGCACAAATGAGTTGGGATTTACCTTGGGTTGTTTGTGCTGATCCTCAATTACTTAAAACAAGAGCAGAATTGTTAAACCTGCCTCTTTCATTAGTTGAATACGATCCCGCCAAACCACCTCAAGCACACACACCAAGTCAAATTTGTGTACTCCCAATCGCACTCCACACTAATGTCATTCCAAGTACATTAGATACGCGCAATGGGTTGTACGTTGTAGAAACATTAGCTCGTGCTTGTGATGGCTGCCTAAATGGCGAATTTTCAGCACTTGTGACTGGGCCGGTTCATAAAGGTATTATCAATGATGCAGGTGTGCATTTTACAGGGCACACCGAGTTTTTTGCTGATCGTAGCCATTGTGAACGTGTTGTTATGATGCTGGCGACAGATACATTAAGAGTTGCATTGGCAACCACACATTTACCACTACGAGATGTGGCGGATGCAATTACAGGTGAGCTTCTACATGAAATTATCACCATTTTAAACCACGATTTAAAAACCAAATTTGGTATAGCGGAACCTCAAATTTACGTTTGTGGCCTTAATCCTCATGCAGGAGAAAGTGGTCATATGGGACGTGAAGAAATTGATATTATTGAGCCTGCATTAACACAATTACGTCAGCAAGGAGTTCACCTTCATGGGCCTTACCCTGCTGATACCTTATTCCAACCTAAATATTTAACACATGCTGATGCAGTGCTTGCGATGTATCACGATCAAGGATTACCTGTGCTAAAATATGAAGGTTTCGGTCGCGCCGTGAATATAACTCTTGGCCTTCCTTTTATCCGTACTTCTGTTGATCATGGCACCGCCCTTGAGCTTGCAGGTACGAAAAGCGCAGATGCTGGCAGTTTTTGCACCGCATTAAATTTAGCCATTAATATGATACAAAATTGTAATGAATAATAGAGTCCATCAGGGGCACTTTGCCCGCAAACGCTTCGGGCAGAACTTTTTAACAGACAGCTATATTATTGAAAGTATTGTTGAATCCATTTACCCTCAACCCGGTGAAGCCATTGTTGAAATTGGGCCTGGTTTAGGTGCAATTACAGAGCCAGTAGGCGCAAGAATGGATAAAATGACGGTTGTAGAAATTGACCGTGATTTAGCTGCTCGTTTAGAAGTTCATCCTACATTAAAAGATAAGCTGACCATTATTCAGCAAGATGCTATGACGATCGATTTTGCACAATTAGCAAAAGAGCGTCAGCAGCCTCTGCGTGTTTTTGGTAACTTGCCTTATAACATTTCTACACCACTTATGTTCCACTTATTCAGTTTTGCTGACGCAATTTCTGATATGACATTTATGTTACAAAAAGAAGTGGTTAATCGCCTTGTTGCTAGTCATGGTAGCAAAACTTATGGTCGCTTAAGTGTGATGGCGCAATATTATTGCCAAATCATCCCTGTACTTGAAGTTCCACCTACTTCATTTAAACCAGCACCTAAAGTTGATTCAGCGGTTGTTCGCTTGATCCCTTACAAAGAAAAACCATACCCAGTAACGGATATTGCAATGCTTAGCCGTATTACCGCTCAAGCATTCAATCAACGCCGTAAAACACTACGTAATAGCTTAGGTGGATTACTCACAGCAGAAGATATGATAGCACTTAATATCGATCCAACTGCAAGAGCAGAAAATATTTCTGTTGAGCAATACTGCAAAGTGGCAAACTGGTTATCGCAAAAGCAAGACTCACAAGCATAAGATAAAGCCAGAGACAGGAGGCACTATGTTCACCTCATCAAAAGTGGCGATACAGGTACAAAGCGTTTACATTGAAAGCCAATCTTCCCCTGAAGATGAACGATATGTTTTTGCTTATACCATATCAATTCATAATTTGAATAAATGTGCAATTCGCCTCCTGCGCCGCTATTGGTTGATTACCAATGCACAAGGTAATACCACTGAAGTTCGAGGTGAAGGTGTTGTCGGCGAACAGCCGCTTATTGAGCCTGGCACACAGTACCGCTATACCAGTGGTGCCGTTCTTGAAACACCAATAGGAACAATGGAAGGCCATTATGAAATGATTGACACTGATGGACGATTATTTCAAATAGAGATCCCCGTTTTCCGCCTTGCACTTCCAACATTGATAAACTAACTATGGCAACTTATTTAATTGGTGATATTCATGGCTGTTACCATGAACTGCGCCACCTTCTTGATAAAGTCGGTTTCGATCCAACACAAGACACATTATGGTTAACGGGTGATCTTGTTGCACGAGGCCCTGACTCACTCGAAGTACTACGCTTTGTAAAAAGCTTAGGTACATCACTTAAACTCGTCTTGGGTAATCATGATCTTCATCTTCTAGGTGTATTTGCAAAAATTAGCCGCAATAAACCAAGAGATAAGCTGAATGACTTACTCAATGCACCAGATGCAGATGAATTAATTAATTGGTTAAGACGCCAACCTGTACTGCAAGTTGATGAAGACAAGAAGATTATTATGGCTCACGCAGGGATCACGCCACAATGGGATTTAGAAACAGCCAAAATGTGTGCTCGTGAAGTTGAAGCTATTTTAAGTAGTGATAGCTACCCTTTGTTTATTAACTCAATGTATGGCGATTTACCGAACAACTGGTCACCAGAGCTTTCAGGTCTAGCGCGATTACGCTTTAGCACTAATGCACTCACACGTATGCGTTACTGCTTTCCTAATGGTCAGCTTGATATGATATGCAAAGATAAACCACAAGAAGCTCCCGCACCATTAAAGCCTTGGTTCGATTTACCAAGTCAATTACCTGAAGGTTATAGCATTATATTTGGGCATTGGGCCTCTCTTGAAGGGAAAGGCACTCCTGATAATGTTTATGCGTTAGATACGGGATGTTGTTGGGGTGGAAATCTCACTTGCTTACGTTGGGAAGACAAACAGTACTTCACTCAATCTAGCCTTTCTGCTCCCAAATAACTCACTCATTATCCCCTTCCTATTTCAAGCGCAAAAATGGCTACATTGCCTTTTGCGCTATGTTGATTTTACTCTCACATATTACCTAAATTACTCTTTTTTCTTCTAAAGAGAACATTTTATACACAAAAACGAACGCATAAAAAAAATAATAAATTTAATCATTAATAATCAATATGTTATTTTTTTTCACAGTGAAATAAGTATAAAAAAACACGATATTGAGAATAAAAAATCTCTATATTGATTAATATCTCATATATTATTCTTATAAAATGAGTTTATTAAAATATAAATAATGGTTGGTTTAAAATAATGCTCTTTTTATAAAAAGAAATATTTAAGTAGAATAATAAATCTTAATTCTTATTATTTTTATATTAATAAAATAGGAATAATAAAAAGGGAGATATTTAATCTCCCTTTTTATTTAATTCTTGTTATTTTCTTCTTTTTAATATTTCGAAGCAGTAGTTATGTGAGTTATTTTCATCTGCTTCATGGTATTCCATAAAGGTAGAATCCCACTCATCAGGCTCATAATCCGGGAATGTTGTATCACCGATAACTTCAGCATCGATGTGAGTGAGATAGAGTGTATTTGCCATAGGCAGAAATTGCTCATACACTTTACCACCACCTATCACCATGATTTCTTCATTGTTTTCAGCTACTTGCAAAGCTTCTTCTACAGATTTAACCCAAACAACATCGCTATCTGTTCCTGGCTGGCTACTTAAAACAATATTAAGACGATTCGGTAAAGGACGTCCAATAGACTCATAAGTCACTCGGCCCATAATAACGGGTTTATTTAGCGTATTCTTTTTAAACCATGCTAGGTCACCCGGTAATGTCCAAGGCATTGCCTTTTCCATACCAATAATGCGATCCATCGCTAATGCTGCGATTAAACTAATATTCATTTACACACCTACGGGTAAAGATGGGAAAAAAACTGCTCACACTATACGTAAAGCTAAAACCTGAGTCGATACAAATTATGCTTCCTTGATAATAAATAATTGCTTTATACTCGAAGTGTTAACTTAATCATATAAGATTCAATCATTATAATATTGTTATATACAAGGCGCTATTATGCTTGAAACTTCTTTAGTTGTTTTTACAATTGCTTTACTCGGTATGATCTCACCAGGCCCTGACTTTTTTCTCGTTGTAAAAAATGCGGCACATTATCAACGATCTGCGGCAATGATGACTGCGATGGGAATTGTGGCAGCATTACTTGTGCATATGTCATATTGTGTTGCAGGTATTGCCGTTCTTATCACAACAACGCCTTGGCTCTTTTCCATTTTGAAATATGCCGGAGCCGCGTATTTACTATGGATCGGTTTTCAGAGTTTGCTTTCAAAATCTAATCATTCGATTGATGAAAACTCAGATAAGCATTCGCAAATCAGCTTTAAGAAAGCCTTTATGCAAGGCTTTCTCTGTAATTTACTCAATCCTAAAGCCACTTTGTTTTTTCTTGCCGTTTTCACTCAAGTATTAAGTGTCGATTCAAGCATCGGAGAAAAGCTGTGGTATGCCTTTATTATTTGGGGCTTGGCCGTAGTTTACTGGCCTTTATTGGTTTTATTAATTCAAAGTGCGCCTGTTAGAAAAGTGCTTAATAAAGTCCAAAAAGGGATTGATAAAGTATTAGGTGTCGTACTGATTGGTTTAGGTATTAAAGTCGCGTTGAGTTAACTACACTCTTGAGATAAAGCACCTATCAAGGTGCTTTATCTTGCTTGCATAGCAGAAAATATATCTAATATTTGTTCCATTCTAATAATATATTGTTCTTTCGGCATACCTATAATCATTTCATCATCATCTAATGAATTTACTATTTCTTCAATTTTTTGTGTAATCAAAATTCTGTTTCTATTTATATTACATATTATATTACATACAATTTCACTATTTTCTTTTTTATTATATAAAGTATTAATCCATGCTTCTTGTGTTTTAAAATAATTATCAGCATTACTATATTTTTGAAATGCATCATCAATTATTTGTTCAATTAATTCATTTTCTATTCCTAAGTTTCCTTTCAATTCGGAAACAAACTTTTCAATATTTATTATCTTAACTACTTTATTCATCACTTCTTTATTAAATAGAGATTTACTTGTTTCAGAAGAATATTTATTATATTTTATTGATTTAAGAATATCATCTACTAATCTAACAATGCATCCATTCCCTTTTTCTCTTAAACAAGAATTAAGAATAAACAAAAAAATATTGTTATTTATATTATTATTAACATCTAAAGTAATAATATTAAATAAATTGATAATTTCCTCGACATGGAATTTTTCGCCTACGAAATCCCGAAAATTAATCTTGTCTAAATTTTTATAACCGTTAAGCAATTTATCAATTAAAATCAAATCAGCTTTAGTTTTCACGTTTTTTTTTACAAATGAACTTATTAGCTCACTCTTGTTGTTATCTTTATCTAGCTCAAACAATAAATTCATCGTACTAATTTCATCCAAAGTAATATCATTAATATTTTTAACCTTGCATAAATAGGCATTAGCATTTAGTTGATTATAAAAACAATCACTTATTTTCCCCCTATAACTTTCAATACTTTTCTTTATATTAAAAATTGACTTTATCTTATTAAAAATGAGAGTAAAAAAACCTTCCGTTTTTTTACTTATAATCATTGAGTAATTGGTATTTTCTATATGTTTTATGCTGTTTTTTATTTTTTTAAAAAGAGAAGTTTGATCTTTAATATCAACATCAGCATTATTTACATTTTTATAGAGTGTTACTTTTATTTCATTTCCCATCATTACCTCGCTTTTCATAACTTTTTTATATTCTTATATTAAAAAATTTTTTTAAATACAAAAAAAAGCCCTTATTACTAAGGGCTTTCAATATCAAAAAAATAACAAATAAGATTTAGAAATTAACTTTTAGTGTTGCATTGATACCACTTGAGCTTACATCACTATTATATTGGCCTTGGTAAGAAATACCGAAAGTTGTTGATTTGCTTAATTGCGCATCAACACCTAAGCCAACACCAAATAGATTATCCAGTTTGCCACCACGTAATGTTGCATCACCTGAATTTGATAAGAAGAGGCGTGATTCAGGACGGTTATCACCAAATAAATGACTTGCAGAAATATCGCCTTTTAAAGCCATATTAACGTTGCCAGCCATAAATGGATATCCACCACGTAAACCAATAGTACCTACTTGAATATCTTGTGAGTCAGTCTTAGTGGTAAATTTCATATTACCGACATTTTCATTGATATCATCAGTTGATACACGCAACCAGCTAAATCCTGCATATGGCTCAATAGAGTACTGATTAGTATTAAATTGAGTATAAGCACCTTCTAAGAAAATTTGAGTAATTTTTGCATCATAACTTGTAGAGTTATAACCTGCATTTTGTCCTACCCAAAGTGTTCTTTTTGCATCTCTATCTTGGTTAGTATGTGTGAAACCATAGTTTAATGAAGCCACATCATACAGATTAGACACACCATAAGCACCAATATGGATATCGTTACTGTCTATTTTACCGTGTTCATTACCTTTATATTTAGTTGAACCCGCACCAAAGAATAAACCTGCTTTGGTATTTTCGGTCACATCAATTTCTGCACCTAATAAGCCGACATAGAAATCAACATCCATATTACTATGGCCATAATCAGCACTGCCCCATTGGCCAATACCTGTTATCCAAATACGTGCATTGCTATTATCCAATTTAGCATAACGGCCTTGACCAATACCCATTGCTTGATCTTTCACAGTACGTGTTAAACCTAACACATTCACGACACTTGCATTGTTAGCATTAAGGTACATATCGCTGCCCAATGAATTATAAGTCTTGCTCAGATCTCTTTCATTCATTGGTAATACTGCATTGAATAAATCGCCACGACCTGTGCTATCCAATGTATTCGCAATAGAGCGACCATTTTCATTATTAGCAAATGTGGCTAAAGACGTATTTTCTTTCTTACTTAATGTACCTGTAATTGTGTTGTCTTTTACAGAAACATTTTTATCGAATAATGCATAATCACTATTTGGATTGTTATTGGCTAACATTTTAGTTTTAGTGCGGTTATCAACTAAATTGTCCGCATTAACGGTTCCTGTCGCGACACTATTATTAAGATAGATATCTTTTAATTGACCTTCGTTATCGGCACCAACATCTAAACTAGCCCCTTTATTTAAGGCCATATCACCAACATTAACATCGTGTCCAACGGTAACTAAATACGTTCCTTTATCGTTGATATTGATATTGGCTTTATGACTCTCATTTGAGACTAATTGGCCTTGTTGTGTAAAGGTATCGTTATAACGATCAATGACACTTAATTTACCACCGTTGACATTAACTGCTTCAGTGCCAAACGATTCGGTAAAGCCATATAACGTTCCTTGCTCGACTGCTGTACCGCCACGATAAGTATTATCGCCAGTCATAACCAATGTGCCTTCGCCTTTCTTAATTAAAGCACCATCATATAAACCGGCGTCAATTTTAGCTTGAATAGCATCAGCACGTTTTTGGTAATACTCTTTACGCCATTTCTCAGCATCTTCTTTGCTAACAATATGAGAAGTTGGATCTGGGTTACCATCGTTAATAACAAAATCCGTTCCTAGATTATAATCACCACCTGCTGCAATGCCCTTCTCTTGATAGTCTTTCAGCCATGCTAAATCTTCTTGTTCACGTAGATCTAACGCAGTTTGTGAAATATCATTTGTCCAGACATCAAGCGGTGCCATACTTAAGTTATATTCAAATTTACCTAAGAATTGACCCGGACCATACATCCCTTTATCTAAATCTGGTGTACCCCAACCATAACGCACATCCGGCGTACCTTCAGCCGCAGTCCAGCTATCATATAAAGAGCCATCTGGATTACGGTGATTGGCAGTTGTAAACATCACATCACGCACTTGCATCGCATTCATTGATTGATAGCGTGACATCAATACGCCCATCGCACCCGTGACGTGAGGTGCTGCCATTGATGTACCACTAAATGAAGCCCAATCCGCACTACCATCTTCATTAACAATAGAAGAATAAACGCCCCAACCTGGAGCAACAACAGTCCACCACTTCGCATTACCCGCTTCATTAAAGACTTTAACTAGCTCATAACCTGATTTATCTGCATTTTGTTTCAGACCAGCAACTGCAATCCAATGTTTTTCTGCTTCAGGATTAAAGTAAGGATAAAGAGGACGATAATAAGGCTGAGCAAAATCACGATTACCCGTTGTAAAGACTTGAACAACATTAGTGCCTTTTACTGCGTCATAAGCCGCATCAACAAAGGATGGTTTATCACCATAGACTTTTTTAAAGTAGAAATATTCATATTCAGTTTGCGCAGTGGTATCTACTGGCATATGAACAGTTGTATTACCGCCATCAGGTCCTAGTGTTTTATCTGCGTTAATAATACGAGGGTTTGTACCCCAGCTATTATTAATCACTTGCGCACCTGCATCGACCATGGCTTTCCAGCCAGTGTAGAAATAGGTGTAATCTTGATAAGGGCCGTAGTTATTGCTGTCTGTTGCGCCTGTATTTCCTAAATAAACATCAGCTCCCCACGCTACCCCATGCATACCATTACCATCACGGTTTGCACCTACAGTACCTGTAACGTGTGTTCCGTGTGTGTCATTCACACCTTTGATCCAGCCCCCATCAACATCAAAGGCTTGACCTTTTTCATAATGCCCGCCCAATTCTTGAGGGTATCGCATGCCAGTCGTGCCATATTGGCCTTTGGCTTTTACTGCATGAAAACGTGCATCATTCAATTCTGGATGTGATAATAATGCACCAGAGTCCATTACACCGATTTTGGCACCTTGCCCATGAAAACCAAGTGCATAAGCACTAGAGGCATTCATAGCAGCTAGCCCCCAGTCTTTTTGATACTCTTGGCTTTCCCAACTTTTTGCATCGCCTAATTGCCCAGCTTCTGAATATGCTACGGAATATCCAGAAAAAAGAAGTGCTGATGCAACAATGGAAAGCTGAAATATATTATTATTTATTTTATTTTTTTTATTCATTTTGTGATGGTGACTTAAAGCTATTTCTTTGTTCATTCTGTACCTTCAGTTATATTAAAATTTAATAACATTAATTAAGGATCAAAAATAAAAGACGCGAAGATTCTCTAGTTTCTAGAGAAATAATTACTTGAAGGACATCTCAAAAATATGATTTCATGCCACAAAAATAGATAGATTGACTACTAAATCACAAATTAACAGATAGATTAAACAAAAATAGATCGCTTGTTATTATATTACAAACAAACAAAATTAACCTATTTCAATATTAACCTCATTGACAATAATATTTAAATAAACTTAATAAAGATAACCCCAATAAACAAACAAAAACATCAACTTTATTAACAATTTATTTTTTAGAATATTTCTCTCTATTTAACTTTAGTCTAAAAAATATAATCCACATTATTTTAAATATAAAAAAACAGTATCTTTATTTTAAAAATACTGTTTTTCTTTTAATTTGATTTAGTGTTACTACTTATTTTTTATTCAAAAGGCGTGACTTCCATTTGTCCTACCATACCTTTATCTGCATTTTCTAATAACTGGCTATAATACAGGAAGGGGAAATGCGAATAAGAAGGCTGTTTTAATTCCACCAGCAATTCACTTTGGTTTTCGATCCAAACAGTATCTTTCCAACCAAAATCTGCAGGTGCAGGCTTCTGACCATTATGGTTAATCACTTTAAAACGGGCACCTTCAATATGGAATGGTTGTGGTGTCGGTACGGTTACAAGCCAACGTTCCCACCCATTTTGCTTGCCTACTAAATCAATTCTTGAAAGCTCCCAACGAGCATTATTTATTCCTGGAGGACTGTTATGCAGTTGGATGGTTCTAGGCTGAATAGAAGTAGTGATTTGTGTGTCATCTACTGCCAATTGTGCAGGTGCTTTATCTGTCACTAACGACATCAATCCGGTTGGTTTAATGGTTAATACATTGGCGTTACGTAGTAAATCTGAAGGTTCAAAAATACCACGGAGCCTATCCATAAAGCCGGCACTTTGCCCTGCGGTAATTGTAACTTCACCTCCTTCAGACATATCAACCAATATTTCACGTCGCTCACCCGGAGCCATTGGAATTGATTTCAGCTCTACCGGAGATGTTAATAGCCCTTGATCAGAAGCGATAAGGTAAAGAGAGCGACCATCATTTGCGGTTAGTTCATAACGGCGAGCATTGGATGCATTAACTAAACGTAAGCGGATCCATCCTCTTGAGACTTCAATATAAGGATCTTCACGCCCATTGACTAACAATGTATCGCCATAAAAACCATCACTAGCGGCTTCTTTGTCGTATTGTGGCGTACCAAAATTATCGATACGTTTATCTTGAATAATGATCGGAAAATCATTTACACCATAATGTTTTGGCAAAGGGAGGGATTTGCTCTCTTCATCTTCCACAATCCACATTCCCACCAATCCATTATAAACATGAGGTGCCATTTTAAAGGGCGTATTGGCATGATACCAACATGTTGCTGCTTTCTGACGAATAGGCAATACCGGCGACCAATAAGCGCCGGGTGACATTAATCTTGCCGCACCACCGACTTGAGTCCCCGGAACTAATAAACCGCTCACCGTCATTGATACTGCTTCATTAAGACGGTTGCTATAAATGAGTTTTATATCATCGCCACTTTTGACTTTGATTGTCGGTCCCGGTGTTGAGCCATTGATCCCCCAAACTTCCGCTTTTTGAGTGCCATTAAATGCCCAATGCACATTTTGCAAAGTCAGAAAAAGAGGCTGACCACGGCGAGATTCCAACAATGGCGGTATAGGTAATTGTTTATCATTGACTGATCCAGCACGAACAGAAGAAGATATTGAGCCCAGACATACCGCTAAGCCTGAAGCCTGAATAAACTGGCGACGACTAAATGACATACTTTCTCCGCAACAAAATACAAATATTCCTATCGCATAATCAAAAATGTAGAGACAGGAAAAAAGCTGCTGTGATTTAAAGACAAAAGGACTTAAATGAAATTACGGGAGCATAATAGCGCGGATGTGACATAAATCCTAAAAATAGTTGATAATCTAGTATGTTTTCATTAATTAAAAATGATATAAGCCTGAAAATCAGGCTTATATTGTTATGATCAAAGAAACCAAATAAGTATTAATTTAATTTACCGGGAAAATCACGCTGATTCATTTCTTCAACTTCTTTATCTAGCTCTTCGATTTTAGCTTTCATAATTTGACGACAATCTTCTGCTAATTCTCGAACTTGATCTTTGGTGTATTTTGATACATCAATTGGAGGCAACATTTCAACAATAACGTAGCCATTATTCCAGCGGTTTAGCTTAATTTTATTCTGAGTTGTAGAAACACAAACCGGAATAATAGGTACGCCTGCTTGGATGGCGGCATGGAATGCACCTGTTTTAAACGGTAAAAGGCCACGACCACGGCTACGAGTACCTTCAGGGAACATCCACACAGAAATCTTCTTCGATTTAATTTGATCAGCAACTTGTGAAATAGTGCCATGTGCTTTAGAGCGATTTGCTCTATCGATCAAAATATTACCGGTTATCCAATACAACTGACCAAAAAAAGGAATAAAAATTAAGCTTTTTTTACCCACTGTTACGGTATTAGGTTGTACTGCATTTGACATCGTCACCATATCAAAATTATTTTGATGGTTTCCGATATAAATACTTGGACCATAGCTTTCCGCTTCTTTTGGAAAACGCTCAACGAGCTTGATACCAAAAACAGTAGATAACTTGCCGAATAAACGCCCATAAGTCATTACATGTTTAGGATTTCTTGGTGAAAACATGCAATAAATCATTCCAAACGTCACCACAATAATGGTGTAAAGGATGACAATGATGCCTCGAATAATGGCTAACATAAGTTTTAGCGTCCTAAATAGAAGTGGGTCAACAGACCCACTAAATATCAATTAAGTATTAGATTTAATTGGTTTCAATATCAATATGATCGATAACTTGAGCACCACGAGGTAAAGAGGTTCCTCGGCGTCCACGTTTTGCTTTAAAGCTAACTAGCTCATTCATCGACATTGTTATTTTACGTTTACCGAAATGCAGTGTCACAGAGGCATTTTCGGGTAATACTCGTAACCAAGCGACATTATCCTCACCACTTGCTGCTTGTGAAGCAGGAATAGAAACCATCTGATTTCCCTTTCCTTTTACCATCGTTGGTAATTCTGCCGCTTCAAAAATCAGCATTCTGCCACCTTTCGTAATGATCATAATGAGATCCGTGAGCTCATTATTCAAGCGTTGTGGCGGTAATGGTAATGCATTTTCAGGTAAAGTCAGTAGTGATTTCCCTGCTTTATTTTTAGAAGTTAAATCATCAACCTGACAAATAAAGCCGTAACCTGCATCAGATGCCATTAAGATCTTATCAGTACTTTCACCCATAACAACATGACGTAATTGCGCACCTTTCTGAACTTTTAATCGTTCAGTTAGTGCATCGCCCTTGCTACGACCAGAAGGTAATGCATCAACATCAACGGTATAGCTTTGACCTGTTGTATCAATCAAGTGTACCGGTTGGTTACTCATGCCTTCAACGGCATCAAAATAATCATCACCGGATTTAAAGCCAGCCGATTTAGCATCAATATTATGTCCTTTTTGGCAACGAATAAGCCCTTTTTCAGACATAATGACGGTAACAGCTTCAGGATGTAGATGTTTTAACGGAATAGGTTCATCACCCGCATTACCGCTAAAATAGTTGATCTCTTCTGCTTTAAGAACTTCTTGCTGACCATCAACAGTAAAGATTAATGCTTCATCTTTAGGTGCGAACAGCATTTGTTCAATCACATCACCTTGCTCTTTCCCTAAAGCAACAAGACGTGTACCACGTCCTTTTTTATTCATTTCATTTAGCTGTTCTGCTGAAATGGCTAAAATACGTGTTTTATCAGTGATGATAATAAACCAGTGTTGCTCATTTTTCTTCTGAGGATCAACTAAGAACGGTGCTAATAATTCAGTTTCTTCGGAAACAGTCAGCAACCCTTTACCTGTCTTATTCTTTGTTTCCATCTCATCGTAAGAGAGAACAGAGCCATAACCTTCTTTTGTCGCCAGTAAGTACTCTTGTCCAGCACTTCCCGCTAACATATATTTCACGCTGGCATCAGGTGGGAAAGTCAACTTGCCAGTTAATGGCTCACCTTGGCTACGCCCTGAAGGCATATCATTTGGACTTAAGGTGTAACTACGTCCCGTAGAGTCAAGGAATAGAACAGGCTGATTACTCATACCACGTACTGCGCTGTGATAACTATCCCCTGCACGATAACTCATGCCACTCGGATCAATATCATGTCCTTTCGCATTGCGTACCCAACCCATTTCAGACAGCACAATGGTGACAGGCTCTGATGGCAACATATCTTGTTCATTAACTACTTTCGCCTCTTCTTGAGGACGGATCGGCGAACGACGATCATCACCAAATTCTTTTGCGTCAGCTTCAATCTCTTTTTTCAGTAAAGTATTTAAACGACGTGGTGAACTTAACAACTTCTCAATGCTATCACGTTCTTTTTCAAGCTCATCACTTTCGCCTTTTAGTTTCATCTCTTCAAGTTTAGCTAAATGACGTAAACGTAACTCTAAAATAGCTTCAGCTTGAATATCGGATAACTCAAAGCAACGCATTAACTCTGCTTTTGGCTCATCTTCATGACGAATAATTTCAATCACTTCATCAATATTGAGATAAGCAATTAATAAACCTTTGAGAATTTCTAAGCGACGTAAAACTTTTTCTAAACGGTGATTTAAGCGGTTTGTGACTGTTTGGCGACGATAAACTAACCATTCGTTTAAAATAGTCAGTAATCCTTTTACTGCTGGGCGGTTATCTAACCCAATCATATTTAGGTTAACACGATAACTTTTTTCTAAGTCAGTATTCACAAACAAGTAGTACATCACTTGTTCTAAATCGACGCGATTACTACGAGGAACAATAACAAGTCTAGTTGGATTTTCATGATCAGATTCATCACGTAAATCTTCAACTAAAGGTAGTTTTTTGGCTCGCATTAATGCAGCAATTTGCTCGAGTACTTTGGCGCCAGAAACTTGATGAGGTAATGCAGTGATCACCGCACATCCTTCTTCTTTCTGCCACACAGCCCTCATTCTGACAGAGCCACGCCCTGTTTTATAAATCTTTTTGATATCGTCTTGAGCGGTAATAATTTCAGCTTCAGTCGGATAATCAGGGCCTTGAACATATTGCATCACATCAGATAATCCCGCATCAGGATTATCTAAAAGCATCACTAAAGCTTGTCCTATTTCACGCGCATTGTGCGGTGGAATATCCGTTGCCATCCCAACAGCAATACCTGTTGTACCATTAAGCACGATATTAGGTAAGCGTGCAGGTAACATTTTCGGCTCTTGCATCGTGCCGTCAAAGTTAGGGATCCAATCTACCGTACCATGTCCTAATTCACTCAATAATGTTTGTGAATATTTAGAAAGGCGTGATTCGGTGTAACGCATCGCTGCGAAAGATTTCGGATCATCTGGTGCCCCCCAGTTACCTTGTCCATCAATTAACGGATAACGGTAAGAGAATGGCTGAGCCATAAGCACCATAGCTTCATAACATGCACCATCACCATGCGGGTGATATTTACCTAGCACGTCACCAACTGTACGGGCTGACTTTTTAAATTTTGCGTTATTACTTAAACCAAGCTCTGACATCGCATAAACGATGCGACGTTGCACGGGTTTTAGCCCATCTCCAATAAAAGGCAATGCTCGATCCATAATGACGTACATGGAATAGTTGAGATAGGCATTCTCTGTAAATAAGTGGAGCGGTTGGCGCTCTACACCATCATGAGTCAATTCACTCATTCAATTTTTTCCTCAGACTCTTGTGGTATCCATTACACTTCGATGTCAACTTCATCGCCTTTCTCTTGTAACCAATTTCGGCGATCTTCAGAGCGTTTCTTCGCTAACAACATATCCATCATGCCTAGGGTTTCTTGATAATTTTCATCATCAATCACCAATTGCACTAAACGACGCGTATTAGGATCAAGCGTTGTTTCACGCAATTGAAGAGGATTCATTTCACCCAATCCTTTAAAGCGCTGTACGTTAGGCTTTCCTTTTTTACGGCTTAGACGTTGTAAAATGGCATTTTTTTCTGATTCATCAAGGGCATAATGAACTTCTTTACCCAAATCGATACGGTAAAGTGGTGGCATCGCCATATAAACGTGCCCTTCCTTAACAAGAGCAGGGAAATGGCGCACAAATAAAGCACACAGTAAGGTTGCGATATGTAAACCATCGGAGTCAGCATCCGCAAGGATACAAATTTTACCGTAACGTAATTGGCTTAAATCATCGCTGTCAGGATCCATACCAATCGCGACCGAAATATCATGGACTTCTTGTGACGCTAACACTTCATCTGAAGAGACTTCCCATGTATTTAAGATTTTACCGCGTAGAGGCATAATCGCTTGATATTCACGATCTCGAGCTTGTTTAGCAGAGCCTCCCGCAGAGTCCCCTTCAACTAAAAATAGTTCGGTGTAACGTAAATCTTGAGAAGTACAATCAGCTAATTTACCCGGTAATGCAGGCCCTGAAGTGAGTTTCTTTCGCACTACTTTTTTGGCAGCACGCATACGACGCTGAGCGCTGCTAATTGCCATTTCAGCCAGTAATTCACCGACTTGAACATTCTGATTTAGCCATAAGCTAAAAGCATTTTTTACAGCATTTGCAACAAACGCACTGGTTTGTCTTGAGGAGAGTCGCTCTTTGGTTTGCCCTGCAAATTGAGGATCTTGCATTTTTACTGATAATACATAAGCACAACGCTCCCATGTATCATCGGCAGTTAACTTAAGGCCTCTTGGTAGTAAGTTACGGAATTCACAAAATTCACGCATTGCATCTAACACACCTTGGCGTAAACCATTTACGTGAGTACCACCTTGAACCGTCGGAATTAAGTTAACATAGCTTTCAGTGAGTAGATCGCCACCTTCAGGCAACCATAACATAGACCATTCAACGGCTTCATTATCACCTTCAAATTTACCAGTAAAAGGCTCTTCAGGAAGGCGAACAAATTCTGCAACAGCTTCACTTAAATAATCGGTTAAACCATCAGCGTAGCACCAGTTTTCTTGGGTGTTATTTACTTTATCTACAAAAGAAACATTAACGCCCGGGCATAGTACCGCTTTGGCTTTTAATACATGAGATAAGCTTTTAGAAGAAAAACGAGGAACATCAAAATAAGAACCATCAGGCCAAAAATGTACACTCGTTCCTGTATCTCGTTTCGCACAGGTGCCAATTTCGTGTAACTCTTCAACTTTATCGCCATTTTCAAAGGCAATTTGGTAAATTTTACCATCACGACGAACAGTTACTTCAATACGCTTTGAGAGGGCGTTAACAACCGAGATCCCAACACCATGCAACCCGCCAGAAAATTGATAGTTTTTATTAGAGAATTTTCCTCCGGCGTGGAGGTGAGCAAGGATTAGCTCGATAGCAGAAACATTAAGTTCAGGGTGAATATCGACAGGCATTCCTCGCCCATTATCGATAACTTCGATAGATTGGTCTTCATATAAAATGACATCGACCTTTGATGCGTGTCCCGCAAGCGCCTCGTCCACGCTATTATCTATCACTTCCTGTGCCAAATGGTTCGGTCTTGTTGTATCTGTATACATCCCGGGACGGCGACGTACAGGCTCTAGACCATTAAGAACCTCAATATCCTTTGCGTTATAACTTGATTGAGTCATTGTTTTAATCTGCGGTTCGCTGTTAGAAAAATACTGTTTATAATAACAGGTGTTGGCGGCAATATGATATTAATTTTCGGCTAGATACATCAACCTACGTTTTACAGGTTAATCGACCGAAAGGCTAAATTATCTTTAAAAATTGAATAATTTTCGGAAAAAAACGTTCAAAACCCACAAAAGCATGGTTTCCATCCGATTCTATGGTTTGCCTACACGCGCCAAGATATGAGACAGCTTGACGATAATCAAGTATTTCATCTCCAGTTTGTTGAAGCAACCAAATAAGTTTCGGTGATGTGATTGTGGGAATACGCAAAGCAAGTAGCTCATCCATATGATGAGGTTCTAGTTTATATTTTTGATGTGTATAAGGATTTTCGTTCTCCCCCAAGAAGTCTTGCAAAAGATCGAACGGTCGTATTGCAGGATTAACAACAACAGCGGGTAAATTAAAACATTGAGATAACCAAATAGATAAATAGCCACCTAATGATGAGCCAATTAATCCAAGTTTGTCATCTGCACTCTTTTTAACTAACGTTTCAATTAGCTGAGCGGCTTCTTGAGGATAAGGTGGTAATTGAGGAATTAATAACTCAATTTCAGGATGAGTGGCTTCAAGCCATTGGCGAAAAGCCTGTGCCTTTGCTGATTTCGGTGAGCTATTAAAGCCATGCAAGTAAAGAATACGAGGCATAACTTAATAGCCATCCGCATCAAGATCAGGACAAAATTCAGTACCTGCTAAACGGTAAACCTGTGTGCCAATTTTGCCCTTCTCATCAGATGAAAGTGACATTTCCAAATAGCGCCAACCTGGAGAAACTGTATCTAATGTAAAATTTGTACAATGAGGGCGAAACTGAATACACGTAGAAGGCGTCGCCAACAAGCGAATACCATTCCACATTTCATCCATTTCTTGGTGAATATGGCCACAAAGCATCATTTTTACTTGAGAGTGATCTTTTAAACGCTCAGCCAACTCTTGAGAATTTCTTAAACTATGTTGATCTAGCCATGTACACCCTGAAGGCATAGGATGATGATGCAATAAGATAATCGTATCTCTGTGCTTTTGACTTTCAAGACAGCGTGTTAGCCAATCTAACTGACAATCTGATAACTCACCATGAGGAACGCCTTGAATTTGGCTATCTAATAATAGCATCTGCCAATTATCACCAATCAACACTTGTTTAGCTGACAAAATTCCTGCCTGATTTAAAGCATCAATCATCGCAGGCTGATAGTCATGATTGCCCGGCAACCAAACACAAGGAGGTGTCAGCGTCGCTATACCATCAGCAAAATGCTGATAAGCTTCAAAGGTTTGATCTTGAACTAAATCACCTGTCGCAACAATCAAGTCAACATCAAGACCCTGCTCTCTAATCGCATTTAATACCGCATGGTAGCTACGATAGGTATTAATGCCCAGCAGAGTGTCTTCCACATTAGCAAAGAGGTGGGTGTCTGTGATTTGTAATATTCTTACGGTGTTTTTGTGTTTCACCGATAATTCAAGCTGGCTTTCCAAAAGGTTTCCTTGTTTCACTCTCATTAGCCGTTATGTTAACGTATTTTCGTAGTAAAGATCTGCCAACCAATACACATTTCAAAAGATTAGTGAGAAATATTCTCGCTTTCAATCACGTTTTTTTCACTTCATTTTACAATTTAATTCATTTGATATCGTACACTTAGAGATAGTTACTCTACTTGATAATATTACTAAAAACATCCTTTAAAGATTGATTAGTGTATTAAATTACTGACCAACGCTCTCTTAGTGCAATATGATGAAGTTGTAACCATTGCAGAGCAATAACAGATGCCGCATTATCAATAACACCTTCTTCAACCCAACGATAGGCTTGTTCTCGACTCACTACATGAACACGAATATCTTCGTTTTCACACGCTAATCCATGAATACCTTTTGCCGTTGTTGCATCAACTTCGCCAACATAGACATGCATTCTTTCACTCGTACCACCGGGGCTTGAAAGATAACTCACAATGGGTTCGCATCGTCCAACAACAACACCTGCTTCTTCTTGAGCTTCACGTCTAACAACATCTTCAGGGCTTTCCCCTTCTTCGACCATGCCCGCAACCACTTCAAGCAACCAAGGTGTCTCGCTGGTTTCATACGCAGGAATACGAATTTGCTCAATTAACACCACTTCATCACGTTTGGGATCATAAGCGAGCAAAACACCCGCATTGCCTCGTTCAAAAACCTCACGTTTAACTTCTTCACTCCATCCACCTTCAAAAAGGCGATGTTTAAAGCGATATTCGGTCATGCGAAAAAAGCCTTTATATAAATCTCTCTGATTGAGCAATTTCACATCTTCACGACCGTATAAAAATGGTGTATTTTCCCTTTTCTTCATACAATGTTCCTTAAGTTACATTTAAGAGTCTTTTTATTGCTTACGTTTAATACAGATTTAAAGAAATTTGCCAACAATTCATGTAAAGTTAATCTAAAATAAAAGGATATGGCACAAATGGCTACCCCTACTTAGGGAAACAATCTGCTAGAATTATCCCCAATCAAGATTAACAGAGGCAACTCAGCGAAACTGTTGCAACAAGGAATTAAAATGAAAAAACTGCTCTCTCTTTTGGTCACGATGAGTTTGGCAGGATTCAGCACTGCAAGTCAGGCTGAGGATCTGCTTCAAGTTTATCAAAAAGCAAAGGACAGTAACCCTGAGTTACGCAAATCATTAGCTGAACGAAATCAAGCTTTTGAAAAAATCAATGAAGCTCGTGGCTCATTATTACCACAATTAGGATTAGGTGCATCTGCAGACTATAAAAGTGGCTACCGTGATGCAAGAGATACCGAATCTAATTCTATTGGTGCAAGTTTAACGCTGACTCAAAGTGTGTTTAACATGGCCTTATGGCGCCAATTAAACATTCAAGAAAAGACAGCGGGTATGAGCGATGTGACTTACCAAACAAGTCAGCAAAAACTGATTTTAGACACCGCGACCGCTTACTTTGATGTCTTGCGTGCTATCGATTCACTATCATTTATTGAAGCGCAAAAAGAACAAGTTTACCGCCAGTTAGATCAAACAACTCAACGTTTTAACGTGGGTTTAGTGGCAATTACTGACGTACAAAATGCGCGTGCAAATTACGATAGCGTACTGGCACAAGAAGTGGCAGGTCGTAACCAATTAGATAATGCATTAGAAAAACTACGCCAAGTAAGTGGTATCTATTACATTAATCTAGCATCTCTAAACATCAACCGTTTTTCAACAACATCACCAGACTCTATTGAGAAACTGCTAAAAGATGCTGAAGAGCGTAACTTAAGTTTATTAAGTGCTCGTTTAGGCCAAGACTTAGCGCGTGAAAATATTCGTTTAGCGCAATCAGGTCACTTACCAACTGTAGATTTAAATGCATCAACTGGCGTATCAAATAGCCATAGTCACGACCATAGAGCAGACGCATTAGCGGGCCACAGTAACAGCTATAGTGGTCAAAATAGTATTGGTCTGTCTGTTAGTATCCCTCTATATACAGGTGGCAGAACAAGCTCACAAGTTGAACAAGCACAATATGGTTTTACTAGTGCAAGCGAACAATTAGAATCGGTTTATCGTTCTATCGTTCAAATAGCTCGTTCTTCTTATAACAATATTTCTGCATCAATCAGTAGCATTAAAGCGTATCAACAAGTCGTTGTTTCTGCGCAAAGTTCATTAGATGCAACTGAAGCGGGTTACCAAGTGGGCACTCGTACTATTGTTGATGTATTGAATGCCACAACAACGCTTTATGATGCAAAACAGAAATTGTCCAACGCGCGTTATGAATATTTAATTAACCAATTAAATATTGAATATGCTCGTGGCACATTAAATGAAAATGACTTAATTCAGCTAAATAATACTCTGGGTGCAGAAATTTCCACTTCACCAGACAGCATTATTCGCCCGTTAACAAGCCCTGCTCTTAACGTTGCGCCTTAATCGTGAATTAAGAAGTTAGTAACTTATAAAAAAACCGCTTTCAGCGATAAACTGATAAGCGGTTTTTTTTATGCTTTCTCTTCACATAAGATATTGTGTTATGGATTAAATTAAGATCTCAACAATATCTATATTCTTGTATTAACAAATACCTTAATTACAATTAGGTTAAAAAGAGAGGATTTACCTAATTTCATTACCCTTAACCTTATAAAGATCACAAATTTCTGGTTATCCCTGATGATTAGGCGTTTCTTATTTATTTTCTAGACTATTTAACCTATCCTAGCTTTTATTTTGAACGTTTTACCTTTTATGGATCTTATCAATATGCCAATGAAACGTACCAAATCGATTAATCGTGATGCTTTCCGTAAAGCATTTCGCCCTTATCGTCTGGCGCCTGTTGCAATCGCCATCACTGCTGTATTCGCGCTTTCAGGATGTGAAGAGAGCGATGAGACAGTTTCACTGTATATGAACGCACAAGAATGTGCTCAAGCGAATCCTTCACAAGCAGCACAATGTGAAGACTCTTATCGTACTGCATTGCAAGAAGCGCAGCGTACCGCACCTAAATACGCAACATTAGAAGACTGTGTAGCTGAATTCGGTGATGCACAATGTACTCAAACAGCATCTATTGATGGACAGCCTGTTAGTACTGAAAATGCCAATAATTTAAGCCCAGACAGCTCACAAATGGCTCAAGCTAACTCCGGTGGTAGCTTCTTTATGCCATTAATGGCGGGTTATATGATGGGTCGTCTAATGGGTGGTGGTGCGCCAGCACAACCTCTGTTTAGTTCGCGTAACCCAACAAGCCCTGCAAATGGTAAATTCGTGGATGCAACAGGCCGTAACTACGGTCCTGCGGTTGGCGGTCGTCAAATGAACGTACCAAAAACAGCCATGACACCAAAACCATCAACAACCTCAACGGTAACTCGTGGTGGCTTTGGTAACACTGTATCAAGACAAGCAGCTGCTCAACGTACCAGTGCAACAAATAATAACCGTAGCTCAACCGGTTCGTCTTCTTATCGTTCAGGTGGTTAATTAAAACCATGAAACGCGAAAATATCATTGAACGCTCGGATTGGCGTGAAAAAGCAACGGAATTTGGCTTCAACTTTCATACAATGTATGGCGAGCCTTATTGGTCTGAAGATGCTTATTATCAATTCTCAATGGAAGAGGTTGAATCGTTAGAAGAAACAACGGAAGAGTTGCATCAGATGTGCTTACAAGTCGCTGATAAAGTGACTAATAGTGAAGAATTACTGACTCGCTTTCAGATCCCGCGTCACTGCTGGGATTTTGTGCGTGATTCTTGGAAATCGTCTCAACCTTCCCTCTATTCACGTCTTGATTTAGCGTATGACGGTAAAAGCCCAGCAAAACTGTTAGAAAATAACGCAGATACTCCGACATCACTGTATGAGTCTGCTTTTTTCCAATGGATCTGGCTTGAAGATCAAGTTAATGCAGGTCGTTTACCGCAAAATGCCGATCAATTTAATAGCATTCAAGAGAAGTTAATTGATCGATTCGCAGAGCTTCGTGATCAATACGGAATGCGTTATCTGCATATGTCTTGTTGCCAAGATACTGAAGAAGATCGCGGTACAGTTCAATATTTACAAGATTGTGCTGAAGAAGCTCAAGTCACGACTGACTTTGTCTTTATTGAAGATCTGGGTTTAGGTGAACGTGGTGAATTAACTGATCTGCAAGATCAGATAATCAGTAATATGTTTAAGCTTTACCCTTGGGAATTTATGTTCCGCGAAGACTTCTCAACTAAGCTGGCTGATGCAGGTATTCGTTGGTTAGAGCCTTCTTGGAAGAGCATTATTTCGAATAAAGCATTGCTACCAATGCTTTGGGAGATGTTCCCTAATCACCCAAATCTGCTACCCGCTTATTTTTATGATGGTAAAGCGCCTGATTCATTATCGCGTTATGTTATCAAGCCACTGTTTTCACGCGAAGGTGCAAATATTCGCATTGTTGAAAACGGCAAGGATATTGCTGTCGCAGATGGCCCTTACGGTGAAGAAGGCTTTATTGTTCAAGATTTCCATCCACTGCCAAAATTTGGCGATAGCTATACATTAATTGGTAGCTGGCTGGTTAACGATCAATCCGCAGGTATTTGTATTAGAGAAGATAGAGAGCTTATTACTCAAGATCTCTCCCGCTTCTATCCACATATTATTTTAGATTGATAGAAATCTTAAAATTATATTGAGCACCTTATTGCTTATTAGCGGTAAGGTGTTTTTTATTCAAAATAGCTTTCGTTATCAGTAAAAAAGGCCAAATTCCATAAAATGAATTTAGCCTTTCACTTTTATCAATCAATTAGTTTTTATTGGATAGTTTTATCCAATTTGAAACGTCATCATGCTTAGCGATTTATTCACAATATCATTATTCAGCACTGTTACCTTTTCACCCTCTTGTTTTAAGCCTAATAAATACAACGCAGGTAAAAAATGGTCGGGTGTAGGATGTGCCAACCGCCCTTCTTCTGTTGATAAAATCGTAAATAACGTTTCTGGTACATTATCATTTCGTAAGCTGTTTTCGACTGTCTCATTAAAGGCTAATGCCCAAGAATAAGGCGTCGCATTGCTATTTTGCCAATCCATCATTCTTAAATTGTGAACGATATTACCGCTACCAATGATTAAGACGCCTTCTTTACGTAATTCAACCAACTTTTGTCCCAATTCATAATGCCACTGCGCTGATTGGCGAGCATCAATGCTTAATTGAACAACAGGAATATTTGCGTTGGGATACATTTTTTCAAGTATTCCCCAACTTCCATGATCTAATCCCCATTGATCCATATCGAGTTTTAATTTAATCGGATCGATAAGATCTTCAATTAGTGCGGCCAAGCCTATCGAGCCTCGCGCTGGGTATTCTATTGCGTATAACTCTGGTGGAAATCCATAAAAATCATGAATTGTCTTTGGTTGCAACATTGCTGTTACATAAGTTCCATCGGTATACCAATGGGCTGAAATCACTAAAATCGCTTTAGGTTGAGGAAGCGTTTCCCCTAATTTTGACCAGAGACGAGTATATGTATTATCTTCTAATACATTCATTGGGCTACCGTGTCCAATAAACAGCGCTGGCATCATTTTTGTGTCCATAATCACCTCTTATGGCTTGTGATCTTATGGCGTTAGCATAGCGCCTTCTTACTTGAAATATAGTCAAAGAAGTATGAAATAGTTATTCAAAAAATATGAAAAAAGCCACCTAAGTTTCCTTAAGTGGCTTGAATAAGTGTGTGTGTTTTCAGTGTCGGTTATAACATGTTAATTTCAGCCAGCTTTTTTCTCCTCACGAAGACGATAAGCCACTAAATCTTCAATAGTTAGCACAGGCATATTGTGCTTTTTAGCAAAAGTGATCACTTCTGGTGCTCTTGCCATTGTGCCATCGTCATTTGTTAATTCGCATAACACTGCAACTGGTTTAAAACCGGCTAAAGTTGCTAAATCAATCGACGCTTCTGTGTGCCCGCCACGCGTTAACACACCCCCAGGTTGACCACGTAATGGAAATACGTGACCTGGGCGATTTAAATCACTTGGTTTTGCATTATCAGCAGCCGCTGCACGTACTGTGGTTAAACGATCAGATGCTGAAACACCGGTTGTTACACCTTGTGCTGCTTCAATCGTTACTGTAAATGCCGTATGGAAATGACTGGTGTTATTTTCCACCATCATAGGCAAATCAAGTTGTTGACGGCGTTCTTCTGTAATGCATAAGCAAACAATGCCACTACCATGACGAATAGACATCGCCATTTGTTCTGTGGTCATAGTTTCTGCTGCGAAAACCATATCGCCTTCATTTTCGCGGTTCTCGTCGTCGAGCACCATCACACCTTTACCAGCACGAAGGGCTTCTAGAGCAAGTTCAACACGCTCAAATGGATTACCGAATTCGGAAAGTAGCGTCTGATTCATGGTAAAAAAACCTCAATAATTAATGAAAGTTACCAGAACCAGGGCAGTCTTAGGAGTGGATCTCTGCTTAATAAATACATAAGCAGAAACAACAGGAATGGATACAATGATCCTACTGATGCTATTTTATTCTCTCCCATCCAGACTTTAACTGTCGGCTCCAGAATCACACTGGATCTGCTGACCTTTGCATCACAATGGCAACACAAAGCGCTCGCGGGCTTTACCTAAGAATTCAGGTATCTACCGCCGGTGGGGACTTTCACCCCGCCCTGAGATTAACAGTGAAACTATACGCTTTAAAATTATAAGAGGCAATCATCAATCGGCGACAATCTTTGTTTCATCACATAATCATTTTATGACATACGGTTATTTAACTATTTATAATAAAAAGTAACAATAATCTTGATATCTGGTTTTATTCCCTCTGTCCTCATATTACACTTAGCCTCAGCTTTCTATTTTATTTGTGAGGACTTCCCATGCTGGACCCGAAAAAACTTGAACAAGTCGCGCGCCAAATCCAAAACGTCCTGCCACAGGGCATTAAAGATTTTGGTGATGATATTGATAAAAAAATCCGCACTGTTCTACAATCTCAATTAAACAAATTGGATTTAGTTAATCGCGAAGAGTTTGATGTACAAACTCAAGTCTTATTACGTACTCGTGAAAAACTTAATCGTTTAGAACAACGTTTAAATGAGCTAGAAGCTGGTCTGCAGGCAAAACCTCAAGCTGAAATTGCCCAAGTTGAAGAAGTGGAAATTGTGGTAGAAACTCCAGCAGAAAATAAAGCTTAATCTATTCACTTTATTACTTGTTTTAGTAATAAAGAAATAACCCTGTATCTTACAAAGATACAGGGTTATTTTTTATATACTCAAAATATCCATCAATAGCTATTTTAACGCTGGCCAATAGTCTTTATTCGCTTCAATTAAATCGTCTAAAATCGCTTTTGCAACAGTCGCACTTGGCACTGTTTTAGACATTGTAATCGCCTGCCAAAGTTTCAAATATGATTTTTCAATCCAGGCTTCTACCACTAATTTTTCAACTGCAACTTGTTGGCTCATCATCCCTTTTTGGAATAATGGAATTTTACCCATAACTAAAGGCTCTGGGCCATGACTTCCAACAATGCAAGGGATCTCAACCATTGCCTCTGGATCAAAATTAATAATTGATCCGTTATTAGGAACAATCAGTAGCATTCTTTCTTGAGTATTAAACGCAATAGCTGTTGCTAGATCGACGATGTAAGAAGCATGTTCATCAATCTCAAGATGCCCTGCTGATGATTTACCTGCACTCGTAATGGCACGACAGGCGCTAAATACATTCTTCTCTCTGTGCTCCATCACTTCATTTGCACGAGTATGATGAGGATCAGAATGCGCAACAACATAATCTGGGAATAAATAATATTTCAAGTAAGTATTCGGCATAGTTGTCGGATCTAGTGCCCACACATCTTTTGCTTTCCCGAATGTATCATTCCAACTCGCTTCAACTGGCTCACCTGCCACTTTGGGAATATACCCATGTTCCGCAACATGTTTACGAATAACTGGCAGTAAATCATTACCTTGTAAATCTTCAACCTGAGTCCACCAGCCAAAGTGATTTAAACCGTAATAACGGACACGCATCTCTTTGCGTGATTTTAATCCTGCAATTTGTGCCATACGTGATTCTATGCCAATTGGCATATCGCAGATATTTAAGATCTTCGCATTCGGTTTTAAACGACGAGTAGCTTCAGCGACAATGGCAGCTGGGTTAGAATAATTTAGCATCCAGGCATTTGGCGAATATTTTTCCATATATTCAACCAACTCTAATACGCCACCGATAGAACGCATACCATAAGCGATACCACCAGGACCACAAGTTTCTTGTCCTAATACACCATGGCGCAAAGGAATTTTTTCATCTTTTTCGCGCATTGGATATTTACCAACACGGATATGCGCCATCACAAAATCAACATCTGTAAAGGCCGTTTTGGGATCAGTGGTATAGCAAAAATCAATTTCAGGTGCTTTTTCAGTAAGAATGATTTCACAAGCTTTAGCAATGATTTCTTGCCGCTCAGCATCATTGTCATAAAACTTGATAGCTCTTAATGGAAAACGTTTTAAGTTTTCCAGTAGCATCAAAATAATACCGGGTGTAAATGTACTACCGCCACCTGCAATTACGACTGAGAACTTCTTCATTATATAGCCTCCGACAAGGTGTTATTTTGTCTATCTTCTTTCATAAGTTGTTCAATTTTGTCTCTCACTTGAGAAACGTGTAGCCCGATAATAATTTGCAATGCATGACCTTTACGCACTACACCATGTACACCGAGCCCTTTAAAATAGGCATCTGTTTCAATTATCTCGTTATCTATCACTTCGATACGTAAACGTGTTGCACAGTTATTTAAGGATTTGATATTTCCACTTCCCCCTAAGCCTTCAAGGATGCCTTTAGGAAGTGCGAGCTTGCGATCTTCTTTTGCTGTTTTTGAACTATCCGAATCTTGTGACTTTTTATTTTTATAATCTTGTTTGCTATAGAGCTTGATCTCTTCATCATCCTCTTCACGACCGGGTGTTTTTAAATTAAGTTTGATAATTAATGTTCTAAACACCACAAACCAAATCATTGTAAAAATAAGGCCTATGACTATTTGCGTAATAATCATCCCGTAATGGTTATGAAACATTGGGATCCAATTCATAGGTAGGAAATTATCGATGATCCCTCCGCCCATATTTCCGACAACCCCAAAGTGATAAAGTGTTGTCGCTAATGTGGCAGCTAACACGGCATGAATGGCAAACAATAACGGAGAGATAAATAAGAATGTGAACTCTAAAGGTTCTGTTATTCCCACGAATACAGCGGTCAATGCAGAGGGTATAAGCAAACCTGCAATTTTGGCTCTATTTTTAGGTGCAGCAGTAAAATAAAGAGCAAGTGCGATACCAATAGAACCAAAGACTTTGCTATTACCATGCAATGCAAAGCCACCTTCTGGAAATAACGCTTTTAAAGATTCAGTACTTTGACTGAAATATTGCATATTTTGAGCCCAATCAACTTGAATTCCATGTTCAGTGACTGCGGGGCCAAAAATAAAAGGACCATAAATAAAGTGATGTAGGCCAGTGGGAATTAAAATACGTTCAAGGAAGGTATATATCCAAACACCTAAAGAACCCGATCCAACCATAAATACTTGCAAAGATTGAATGCCAATTTGCACTTTTGGCCAGAAAAATAACGTTATCCACGCTAGCGGTAACATGACAAAGAAACTAATTAATACAACATACGAAGTTCCTTGAAATATACCTAAAAAAACAGGAAGCTGTTTATCAAAATAACGATTATGTATACCTGTTACAATACCCGCAATAATAATCGCCCCAATAATACTGGTATCTAATGTTTTAATTCCAGCTATCATTGTTAAGCCACTATTTCCACCAACATCATTTGTAAAGTCCACACCAAAATAACTGCCCCAAACCATTCCCATTGCATTAATAAAATAATTCCAAGTGAGAAAACTTACCATAACGGCAAGGCAAGCTCTTGCTTGTGCTGTTTTGGCTAAGCCTATTGGTAAACCAATTGCAAAAATAAGAGGCATATTACGAAAAACAGTCCATCCACCCTCTTCAATAATATGAACAATTTGGAAAAATAAACTATCGGGTCTTAATAAATCTTCACTAATAAATAATGGATTCTGTAATAAAATGGCAATGCCTACAACAATACCTGCAAAAGGAAATAGCAGGACAGGGGTAAACATGGCTCCACCAAATCGTTGTATTTGACTGAGCATAAAAATATCCTCTTATTTACTGCTACTAAAACGACATGCTATTTAATTCATATTTTTTCTGTAAATTCAGATTAGATTCTTTTCTCTTTATTCTCTCATCTAAAATGAATTATTCGTGATCTGATTCATACTAATCTTTCAGGCAAAGTGATCTCATTTTTAGTCAAAAATCAGATCACTTTTTATTTTTTGATAACGTTCACATTTTAGAGGTATAAATGATTATCCTATATATCAAAAGATTAGATTCATATAAATTAAATAAAGAAAGCCGGTTTTAAGAATAAAAAGAGGTATAAAAGTGATCTACAAAGACATTGCAAAAAGCCTAAGAATTCAAATAAATTCGGCTGGATACCAAATTGGTGACCCTTTACCAGCAGAAAAATCATTAGCACAGCAATACAACGTATCGAGAATGACAATACGTAAAGCGGTGGATTTATTAGTGGCCGCAGGATTATTAGAACGAAAACATGGTTCAGGAACTTATATTAAAGAAAAAGATGTTCATCATGAAAATGCAAGCTTAAAAGGCTTTGTCGAATTAATGGCAAATACAGGCCACAATGTAAGAAGTGAAGTTATAGAATTTCGTGTTATTCCCTGCCCTTTATCTATCTCCAGTAAATTACGTATCAACTCAAATGAACGTATTTTTTATTCAAGGCGAATACGTTACGTCGATAATAAACCACTTATTGTTGAAGACAGTTACATGCCTGTTAAATATTTTCGTAATTTAACCTTAATGCATTTAGAAGGATCTAAATTTGATTTTATTGAAAATATTTGCCAAATAAAAATATCAGGAAGTTATGAAACTTTTCACCCTATCATGCCTGATAACAATATTTGTCAATTATTAAAAATAGAAACTAACATTCCAATATTAAGACTTAGTACATTATCATATAGTACTCAGGGTGATTATATTAATTATTCGATTATGTATAGAAACACTCAAGATTATATTGTTGAGTATCATTTAAAAAGAGAACAATAACCATTAATAAAAATGTCATTAAAAATGATAATAGTTAGATCCTTTATTATAAAAAAAGCACTCCAAAGAGTGCCTTTCATCGTTAATTTATATCATTATTTCTTTTTAATCGCATTAATAATATTTGTTGTAGAAATGCCATCTTCAAAATTCAGCACTTTTACTTCACCGCCAGCAGCCCAAACTTCTTTGCTACCTGCGATATCCTCAGGCTTATAATCACCACCTTTAACTAAGATATCTGGTAATACTGAGGCAATTAAACGCTGTGGTGTATCTTCTTCAAATGCAACAACCCAATCGACTGCACCTAAAGCGCCTAACACTGTCATGCGCTGTTCTAATGGGTTAACAGGGCGACTTTCACCTTTTAAGCGCTTAGTAGACGCATCACTATTTACAGCAACAATAAGGCGATCACCGAGTTTGCGTGCATTTGCTAAATAGCTAACATGCCCTGCATGAAGAATATCAAAACAGCCATTCGTCATAACAATACGCTCACCACGTTGACGCGCTAATTCGACTGCTTGTTTTAATTGCTCTTCTTCCATCATACCGAAGCCGTTGTCCGCACGACCACGAATAGCATTTTCAAGCTCAATAGGTGATACAGTGGATGTTCCTAGTTTACCCACAACAACACCCGCAGCTGCGTTAGCAAGGAAACAGGCTTCGCCTAAAGGTTTGCCAGCAGCTAAAGAGGTTGCTAATACGCCAATTACCGTATCACCAGCCCCCGTCACATCATAAACTTCTTGTGCTTGAGTTGGTAAATGCAGCGGGGCTTCATTGGCACGGAGTAAGCTCATTCCACGTTCTGAGCGAGTGATCAGTAATGCTTCAAGATCTAAATCTCTAACTAATTTTGTACCTTTCTCCACCAGCTCATCATCAGTTTTACAAACACCAACAACTTGTTCAAATTCAGACATATTTGGTGTTAATAGTGTCGCACCGCGATAACGTTCAAAATCAGATCCCTTAGGATCTATTAATACAGGGACACCCACTTTTTTCGCCAGTTGGATCATCTCTTGAACATGAGAAAGCGCACCTTTGGCATAGTCTGATAAAACCAATGCACCAATAGAAGGTAATGCTTGCTGAATACGTTCATAAATAGGTTGAGGATCAACATTGCTAAATCCTTCTTCAAAATCAAGACGGATTAATTGCTGATTACGAGAAAGAACACGTAATTTTGTGATCGTTGGATGTGTCGCAACAGAGACAAAATCACAACGCACATTGACCTGATTTAATGTATTGCTCAATGCTTTTGCGGCTTCATCAATACCTGTTAAACCCACTAAACGTGAATTAGCACCAAGAGACGCAATATTCATTGCAACGTTTGCAGCACCGCCTGGTCGCTCTTCTGTGGTATCTACTTTGACCACTGGCACTGGGGCTTCTGGTGAAATTCGACTTGTTGGGCCATACCAATAGCGGTCTAACATGACGTCACCGACAACCAACACATTGGCCTTATTAAAATCCGGCAGCGTTACTTTCATCCCATACTCCACATTTATTTTCAAAATAAGCCGAAATAATACCATAACTTGTTAGGCAAAAAGAGATACACATAAGACTTCATTGCCAACAAACCATTACTCTTGTTCACCGAGCCACTTCAGTTTGCTTTTTAATACGCACTCGCGCTCTGCGATAAAACAATGATTATCCACAATAGCAGGTAATGCTTGTAGCGCCAGATGATGTAATTCATTGCGCAATGTGACATAAGCATGTGTTAAAGCGAGAGCTTCATCTTTATCCATCACTTGATGTTTTGCCATTAACTCAAAAATACGCACATTATCCGACCAACGAGTTAAAGCCGGGTATTGGTGAGAAAAACGCAATACTAAATATTGCGCGATAAATTCAATATCGGTAATACCGCCAGATGAAGTTTTTAAATCAAATTTGTCTGCTTGTGTTGGTGCAAGATGTTGCACCATTTTTCTACGCATATCGCGCACTTCATTTTGTAACACATCAGCATCACGAGAAAGACATAGTGTTTCATGACGAATACGTGAAAACATCTGTTGTAATTCATCATCACCATAAATCATTCTGGCACGAATTAGCGCTTGATGTTCCCAAGTCCAAGCCTCATTTTTCTGATATTCATCAAAAGCTTGAATAGTACTAACCAACATACCAGATTCACCTGAAGGGCGTAAGCGCGCATCGACTTCATACAACACACCAGAAGATGTTCTGGTACTAAATAAATGGATAATGCGCTGTGCTAAACGCAGATAAAATTGGCGAGCATCAATCTGTTTTGCTCCCGTTGTCACCGTATTTATTGGACAATCTAATAAAAAGACCAAATCCAAATCAGAGCTATATCCTAGCTCCCATCCCCCCAATTTACCGTACCCAATCACTGCAAAACCCAGTCCATCACGATGAGCTAAATGTTCAGGCTCACCATAACGTTTCACCATATATGACCAAGCTTGATGAACAACAGCATGAATAATAGCTTCAGCCAAATAAGTTAGGTGGTCGCTAACCTTCATGACTGGTAATACACCTGTAATATCTTCAGCGGCGATACGTAGTAATTGAGCTTGCTTAAACTGACGTAATGCTTCTAATCGTTGCTCTTCGTCTTCTTCCGGCACACGTAATAAATATTGTCGTAATTCATCACGATACGCATCTAAAGGTAGGGGTTGATAAAGAGAATTGGGATCAAGTAATTCATCTAGCAATAAAGGGTGAAGCGCTAACTGTTCAGCGATCATCGGAGATGCCGCACAGAGTCGTATAACATGCGTTAAAACTTCATCCGACTCTTGCATCAACTCTAAATACGTTGTGCGACTCACAATGCTTAATAACAGAGGCGTCACGCGTTGTAGTGTCACTAGAGTTTGAGGTTGTTGGCAAATTTTAGCTAATAGTTTTGGCATTAAGGCATCAAGAACATCACGCCCTCTCGGCCCGATCGTTCGCTTGCCAATATCTTGCCGAAAATTCTGCAACGTCTGATTTATCGCTTCAAGAGCTTCGATGGTTAATGTTTCATGAAATAATGACGACGTTTCAGGCAAACGCCCTAATAACCAAAGACGCTTAAATTCAGAGATATCGTCTTCATCATCGTTCTCGTCTTCTTCACCAATTAATTGCGTGAAAATCACGGAAACAGCCTGCATCTTGTGGCTAATTTCTTGATAAAGCGTTTCCCAATCATCAAATCCCATTGCAAAAGTTAACCGTGCTTGATCTTCTTCACTTTCTGGTAAGGTTTGGGTTTGTTGATCACCAATAGATTGCAGTAAATTTTCTAATCGGCGAAGGAAAAGATAACTTTCAGTTAGTTGCGCGGTTTCTTGTGATGTTAACAGCTCAAGTTTAGTGATGACATTAAGCACTGTTAATAATGAATTACTTTGTAACTCGGGCTCTCTTCCCCCACGAATTAGCTGGAAAACCTGAGTAATAAATTCAATTTCACGTATCCCCCCAGAGCCCAATTTTATGTTATCAATCATGCCACGACGACGGACTTCGCGACTGATCATGGATTTCATATTTCTAAGTGATTGAATCACACTAAAATCAATATAACGACGATAAACAAAAGGACGCAACATTTGCCGTAAAACTTGGCAATATTCTTTCTTTTCAGCACCTAGAACACGCGCTTTGATCATCGCATAGCGTTCCCAATCGCGCCCTTGCTCTTGATAATAATCTTCCAGTGCTGCAAAACTCATTACCAAAGGACCACTTTCACCAAAAGGACGTAATCGCATATCAACACGATAGACAAAGCCATCAATAGTATGTTGATCCAAAGCCTTAATAAGCTTTTGACCTAAGCGAGTAAAAAACTGTGCATTATCTAATTCTCTGCGTCCACCTTGTGTAAATCCATTTTCAGGGTAGGCAAAAATTAAGTCGATATCAGAAGAAAAGTTAAGTTCAAACCCACCTAGTTTTCCCATTCCTAAAATCAGTAATGGCTGAGGTTTTCCCTTATGATCACAAGGTGTTCCCCATTGTTGGCAACATTGCTGATAAAGCGTATCTCTCGCAATACAAATTAATGTTTCAGCCAATACGCTCAAATGTTTTAGCGCACAAGGAATATCGCCTAATTGAAAAAATTGTAGCCATGCAATGCGCACTAATTGTTGATGACGAAATTGGCGTAAGATCCGCATCACATCATCTTCATTATCAACATTGGCTAATTTTTCTGTTAATTGAAACTCATAACTCTGCCACTCCACACTGGTTGGTGGATTTTGCCTGATATCAGTCAACCATTGAGGATTAACGCGTAAATGCTCTGTTGCAAAAGGGCTAAAAGCAAAAAACTGTTGTTCGAGCTCACTAAAAGGTGCTAACGCGTTTAATTGAGAAGAGAACCCACACTGTGCTTTATTCCACAATTGTTGAAATACACTGATAACAGACATAAATAGACTCTCAAGTTGTCAGAAAATTAAGCAATAGATAGTAACCACGCCATAGAAGATAACTTAAAGTTCAACCATAAAACATGATAATAGTCGGTTGCAGTTGTAAATGTTAACGGTGAAATACCATTGAGCGACTGTTGCATAGATTCAGGCAGATGAGACTGTTTTTTACACCAATCTGAAAATAGCGCCAACATTGCTGGCATAGTAATTGTCGGTGGTGTTGGGTTAGCAAAAATGGCTTCTTCTAATGCTTGTATTGCACTTAACCATTTTGTGAGTTGCTGAGCGGTTGTATCACTAGGAGAAAGGTTCACCACACTCAACGATAAAGCAGGTTTATCTTTCGCTAAATAATAACCTCTAGCCGCTTTACTGCGAGAAGCTAGGCGCAATCCACCCTTTTCACCTAAATAAGTTGCTAATGCAATAATATCTGACACATCGCCTTTTTTAAGCTCTAACTCGAACTCTTCAATCGGCAACTCATATTGATGAGCACGAATAGTACCTTTATCTAATACCACTTCAATTTGGCTATTTTGAAAATCCACCAGCCAGATTTCGCGATAAAAATCGGTATTAAACAGCACATTGAGTTGTGTTTCTAATAGGGTTAAATCTGTATTTTCAGGCCAGATTTCTGCTGGAAAGCGAGCTAAATCTAATTTAGGTTGCTCTAATTTCACGTTATATTCTGGACGTTGATGCAAACCAGCAACCACTTTACCAGCTGTTTTAATTGTCATTTCATAACTTTCATCAACACCACGAATACGCAATCCCATATCCCAACGACGAATTTGATTATCTGTCGTCTCAAAGTAAAGATTAGTCAGCTTTTTAGGGGCAGAGTGCTGATGAGGTAGAGTCAGAATGCGCTGAATAATGTGAGGAATAGCGGCAGGTATGGCGCTCATTTTGAGTTCAATTTCTAATTGGCTCATTCTATTTCCCTTAAGTAAATCAATTGATTAGTAAAATATTTGACGCATTTTCATTTTGCAAGTGATAGCCTAATAACAATAATGAATAAAAGGCAGATTATCCCTATATTCTACCAGTTAAGAGTGTTCTCATTCTGGTTTACTATTTGCTTACGCAAACTTTACTCTTTAGTATCAGTAAAAATATTCTCTTGTATAGATAAAAAAGTTGAAAACATAATGCGAAAATTACCCTTACTTTTTCTTTCATTACTTAGCTTAGGCGTTTCTCTGAGCTCACACGCAGAAACTCGTTATGTTTCCGATGAATTATCCACTTATGTACACAGTGGACCAGGAAATCAGTATCGAATTGTTGGCTCTTTAAATTCGGGCTCAACCGTTACTGTCATTTCCCGTAACGCAGCAACGGGTTATGTACAGATTAAAGACGATAAAGATCGTACCGTTTGGCTACCAGAAAGCCAACTCAGTGCCCAGCCAAGTATGCGCACTCGTATTCCTGCTATGGAAAAAGAGATCCAAACACTGCGCGATAAACTGGCGAATATCGATCAAAGCTGGAACCAACGTACCACTGATATGCAAAATAAAGTTTCAAACAGTGATGACATCATCAATGGCTTGAAAAAAGAAAATGAACAAATGAGAACAAAGCTCGCTGTCGCAGAGAAAAAACTCGATTTTGCTAATCAACAATTAGATGACAGACAACGCGATATCATCTTACAGTGGTTTATGTATGGTGGTGGTGTTGCAGGCGCAGGTCTTGTTTTTGGTCTGATCCTTCCACATATTATCCCGCGCCGTCGTAAACGTAATGATCGTTGGATGAACTAACATCCAGCCAAAGGAACAGTGATCCCGTGAATATATACCTTGTTGGTGGCGCTGTGCGCGACCAACTATTACAGATGCCAGTAAAAGACAGAGATTGGGTTGTTGTTGGTGCAACACCTCAAATGCTGTTACAACAAGGCTATCAACAAGTAGGCAAAGATTTTCCTGTCTTTCTTCATCCAGATACTCATGAAGAGTATGCCCTTGCTCGTACAGAACGAAAATCAGGCTCAGGTTACACGGGTTTCACTTGTTATGCGGCACCAGATGTCACGTTAGAAGACGATCTCGCCCGTCGTGATCTCACCATTAATGCCATTGCTTATTCTGCTAATGGTGAATATGTCGATCCTTATCATGGCATAAATGATATCCATGCGAGACAACTTCGCCATGTCTCTGAGGCATTTTCAGAAGATCCTTTAAGAGTTTTGCGGGTTGCACGTTTTGCTGCACGATTTGCACCTTTAGGATTTAGTGTTGCACCTGAAACACTACAATTAATGAAAACAATGGCACAAAGTGGCGAGCTAAATGCGCTGACTGCTGAACGTGTTTGGAAAGAAACAGAAAAAGCCCTTGAGAGCCCCGCGCCTCAAGTCTATTTTGAAGTTCTACGTCAATGTGGTGCTTTAAGTATTCTTTTTCCTGAAATTGATGCTTTGTTTGGTGTTCCTGCGCCTGAAAAATGGCACCCAGAAATCGATACAGGCATTCATGCCATGATGGTACTCAATATCGCTAGCCAATTAACCGACGATATTGCAGTGCGCTTTAGCGCCTTATGCCATGATTTGGGAAAAGGATTAACACCTGCTGAAAATTGGCCTCATCACCATGGACATGGCCCTGCTGGTGTTCCTTTAGTTGAAGCCTTATGCCAACGTTATCGTATTCCTAATCATATTCGTGATTTGGCACGCTTAACTGCAAGATTTCATGATCATATCCATCGTATCGATAGAATGCGCCCTTCAAAAATAATCCGCTTATTTGATGCTATTGACGCATGGCGAAAACCTGAACGTGTTGAGCAATTAGCGATGGTGAGTGAAGCCGACGCCAGAGGACGCAAAGGATTAGAAAATCTCGTTTATCCACAACGCGCGTTTCTTTGCCAAGCTTTCGCAATTGCAAATAATGTGGATATTAAGCCAATTATTGAAAGTGGATTAAAAGGTAGTGCAATACGAGATGCGCTAACCAAGCAACGAGAAGTCGCGATTATAAAATGGAAATCGCGACTTAATCAGGATCAGATTTAATTAAGCTTTACGCTCAATAATTACACCCACATTTTTGGCTTGTGCAACAGCCCCGGGTTTCGCTAATTTAATTTTTACTCTAGGTACAGCAAATTGAGTTATCAATAGCTGTGCCACTTCTTCTGCTACACGTTCAACTAATTCAAAACGTCGAGTCTCAACATAATCAATGATTGCGTTGCTCACACTGGCATAATCTAAACAATGAACCACATCATCGGTTTGGGATGCGCGTTTGTTATCCCATTCCATTTCGATATCGAACACTAATTTTTGTTTTATGGTTTTTTCCCAATCATAAACACCGATTGTGGTTATTACTGATAATTGCTCAATAAATACGATATCCATCACGTCATCTCTTATTTTTTCTGCTCATCGGATACCACTTCCGATGAAATATGCGTATTATCCATACATGCCTAACGAACTTACATAAACATTGGAGAATACAAATGAGTGCTAACGCACTTGGAATGATCATCTTCGCCTACTTGTGCGGCTCAATCTCCAGCGCGATATTGATTTGCCGACTGGCAAGACTACCTGATCCAAGAAAATTTGGCTCTGGCAATCCCGGAGCGACCAACGTCCTACGTATTGGTGGAAAAGCGGCCGCAGCGGCAGTACTTATCTGTGACGTCCTAAAAGGGATGCTCCCTGTTTGGCTCGCCTACTACTTAAATGTGCCTCCTTTTTACCTCGGCATTGTGGCAATCGCGGCTTGCCTTGGGCATATCTACCCTGTTTTCTTCCACTTTAAAGGCGGAAAAGGCGTCGCCACTGCATTTGGTGCTATCGCTGCCATTGGTTGGGATTTAAGTGGTCTTATCGCAGGAACATGGTTACTCACTGTCTTACTGAGTGGCTATTCATCACTTGGCGCGATCATCAGCGCACTACTTGCTCCTTTTTACGTTTGGTGGTTTAAACCAGAATTCACTTATCCCGTCGCGTTATTATCATGTCTTGTACTTTACCGTCATCATGACAATATTCAACGTTTATGGCGTGGCCAAGAGAGTCGGATCTGGCACAAATTGAAAAAGAAAACCGAAAAAACGGAAAAAGAGATCATTCAAGAAGCGAAAGAGCAAGAAAAAGAAGATTAATTAACGTCCGTTTAAAATTTGAATTGAAAAAAGAAAGCCACTTATAAAGTGGCTTTCTTTTGCAGATATTGAGTGTCAAATTAGAAATAGACACTTTACAATACATTATTTATTTTCAAGGGCAGGCAACTCAGCTAAAGGCCAGCGTGGTCTTACAGTCACACTTAATGGGCCTTCAGTGCCGCCTTTAAAGCGGATCATCCCCGCTAATGCAATCATTGCACCATTATCAGTACACAGCTCAGGACGCGCATAAAAAACTTCGCCGCCTAATTGCTTCATCACGGTTTCCATTTTTGCACGTAATGTCCGGTTAGCACTTACACCACCCGCCATCACTAAACGTTTAAAGCCCGTTTGTTCTAAAGCTCTACGACATTTTATCGCTAACGTATCAACAACAGCATCTTCAAATGCCCGTGCAATATCAGCACGAGTTTGGTCTGAATCGTCATTTTGACGAATGGTATTAGCCGCAAAGGTTTTTAAACCAGAGAAACTAAAATCAAGCCCCGGTCTGTCTGTCATTGGACGAGGAAAAACAAATCGACCTTCTGTGCCTTGTTGCGCCATTTTCGATAATACAGGACCGCCGGGATAATCTAATCCTAGCAATTTTGCTGTTTTATCAAATGCTTCACCGGCAGCATCATCGATAGATTCACCTAATAAAGTGTATTCACCAATTCCTGTCACACTGATTAATTGTGTATGACCACCAGAAACCAAAAGAGCCACAAACGGAAATTCAGGTGTTTTCTCTTCAAGCATTGGTGCCAATAAATGGCCTTCCATATGATGAACAGGAATAGCTGGAACATCCCATGCAAAAGCTAATGAGCGCCCAATTGTTGCGCCTACAAGCAAAGCCCCAACAAGACCGGGCCCCGCTGTATAAGCAACCGCATCAATATCTTGTGCCGTAAGATTTGCTTCTTTCAGTGCCGCTTGAATAAGAGGTACTGTTTTACGGATATGATCCCGTGAAGCAAGTTCAGGAACGACACCACCATAATCGGCGTGCAGTTTAATTTGGCTATAAAGTTGATTCGCTAATAGACCGGCTTTATCATCGTAAATTGCGATACCGGTTTCATCGCAAGATGTTTCAATACCTAAAACTCGCATGACGCTTCCAAATTCTTCTTCGCGGACTCGCGTAATAAATCGATTGTACCATTATTTCGGTGATTTTATACGCCTTCAGCACATCTTTTACATACCAGCATGTGACAAATTCCTTTTTCTGTTCTATAATTACCCACCTATTTTAAGTGATTTAAATGTGTGGTTAGCGACTTTCGCTTTTTGTAGTCTCCCAAAAAAGACACAAAAGTGAGAGTTTGCGTTTCAATTTTGTGCATCTCTTTACAAAGTGCCCTGCTTTGAAGTAAAATTCCGCACCATTTTAAATGTCGGCTGGCTTAAATAATGCCAGCGCAAACCGATTTCTATTGAGGTGAGAGGCACATGCCGGTAATCAAAGTACGTGAAAACGAGCCATTTGACGTTGCTCTTCGTCGTTTCAAACGCTCTTGTGAAAAAGCAGGCGTATTAGCAGAAGTTCGTCGTCGTGAGTTTTATGAAAAACCAACGACTGAACGTAAACGCGCTAAAGCATCAGCAGTAAAACGTCACGCTAAAAAATTAGCTCGCGAAAACGCACGTCGTACTCGTCTGTACTAATATTTTGCGGCTTATACCGCAACATATGCAGACACTGTAGTCGCAGTTAAAGGCCGTGCTTTCTTCTGAGAGCGCGGCTTATTCTCGTTCAACAACAGGCGTAAAAGGGCTTATGGCTGGACGAATTCCACGTTCATTTATCAATGATTTGCTTGCTCGAACCGATATCATCGATCTTATCGACGCTCGCGTGCCGTTAAAAAAACAAGGCAAAAATCATTCAGCGTGTTGTCCGTTTCATAATGAAAAAACGCCCTCTTTCACAGTAAATAGCGACAAACAGTTTTATCACTGTTTTGGTTGCGGCGCGCATGGCAATGCTATTGATTTTTTAATGAATTACGACAGGCTCGATTTTGTCGAAACCATTGAAGAGTTAGCAGCAATGCATGGGTTAGAAGTTCCTTATGAATCAGGAACAGGCAGTAGCCCTATTGAACGACATATAAGACAAAATCTCTATCAAGTGATGGAGAAGTTGAATCAGTATTATAGTAGCGCCCTCAATAAACCTGATGCACAGGAAGCAAGAAACTATCTCGCGCATCGAGGTCTTAGTGAAGATATTATTACCCGTTTTTCTATTGGATTTGTGCCAACAGGTTGGGATAACGCCCTAAAACGTTTTGGTCAAAGTGCCGATAATAAAGCCTTACTTCTTGAAGCGGGTATGGTAATAACTAACGATAATGGTCGCACTTATGATCGTTTTCGCCAACGAGTCATGTTTCCTATCCGAGATAGACGTGGCCGTGTTATTGCCTTCGGTGGGCGAGTGTTAGGTGATGATTTACCTAAATACTTGAACTCACCAGAAACAGAGATATTCCATAAAGGTCGCCAACTTTACGGACTTTATGAAGCGCAACAATCTAATAATAACGTCACAAAGCTATTAGTTGTTGAAGGTTATATGGATGTTGTGGCATTAGCGCAGTTTGGTATTGATTATGCCGTTGCCTCATTAGGAACCTCCACTACAGCAGAACATATCCAGTTGCTCTTTCGGACAACGGATAACATTATTTGCTGCTATGATGGAGATAGAGCTGGTCGTGATGCCGCATGGCGAGCATTAGAAACCGCCCTTCCTTTTTTAAATGATGGCCGCTCTTTACGTTTTATGTTTTTACCCGAAGGTGATGATCCTGATTCATTGGTTCGTCGTGAAGGTAAAGAAGCTTTTGAAAAACGTATGGAACAAGCACATTCATTATCAGAATTTTTATTTGATTCACTCGTTCCGCAAGTGGATCTGAGTACTCAAGAAGGCAATGGTAAGCTATATAGTTTAGCCAGACCATTAATAGATAAGATCCCAAGTGAAACTTTACGTCTATATTTATTAAGAGAGCTTGGAAGCTTAACGGGAAATCCCGATATTGAGCAAATGGATCGTTTATTTGGTAGAACGCCGGTTAATCACGAGTTGTCGTATCAACCGACAAAATTACGCACGACACCAATGCGTATATTGATTGCCTTATTGATACAAAACCCAGAATTCTCTAAATTAGTGCCCCCTCTCGAGGGAGAGGGATTAAGTACAGAAAAAATTGCAGGTCTATCGCTTTTTATTGAATTAGTTTCCGTTTGCCAAGCACAACCTGGCCTAAATACAGGACAGATTATCGAACTCTATAGAGAGAATAAATTCGGTAAACAGCTTGAAAAATTGGCAATGTGGAACGATATAGATAGAGATGAGATTGCAGAGAAAACCTTTACAGACACGTTAGATCATCTTTTTTTAACCGCAATGGACGAACGTTTAAACGCGCTTATTGCGAAAGAGAGAACAGAAGGCCTAACGCAAGATGAACGCGAAGAAGTCCAATTGATAATACAGGCACGCGTTAAAAAGTAAACACAAAATTAAGATTAAAAACACGGCTTAATTGCCGCTATCGGTAGGTACTAAAAACCTACATTTGCTACGCTGAGGGGACCGTAGCAATCGACAATGAAAATGCCCCTCCGTAGTTATTGTTGGCTGAACAGTTATCGCCGACCGACACCAACCCAAATTACTTTGAAGTGTGGATACCGTCTTATGGAGCAAAACCCGCAGTCACAGCTGAAGCTACTTGTTACTAAAGGTAAGGAGCAAGGCTACCTGACCTATGCTGAGGTCAATGACCATCTGCCGGAAGATATCGTCGATTCAGATCAAATCGAAGACATCATCCAGATGATTAACGACATGGGCATTCAGGTTATGGAAGAAGCACCTGACGCCGATGATCTGATGCTGGCAGAAAATTCAAATGATACTGATGATGATGCTGCAGAAGCCGCAGCTCAGGTACTTTCTAGTGTAGAATCTGAGATTGGCCGTACAACCGACCCTGTGCGTATGTATATGCGCGAAATGGGTACAGTTGAACTGCTCACCCGGGAAGGTGAAATTGATATCGCAAAACGCATTGAAGATGGTATTAACCAAGTTCAATGTTCCGTTGCAGAATATCCTGAAGCAATTACTTATCTTCTTGAACAGTATGATCGCGTTGAAGCTGGCGAAGCACGTCTTTCAGACTTAATTACTGCGTTTATTGACCCTAATGCCGAAGAAATGGCAGAAAGTGAAGATGTCAATTTAGACAAAGATGATGATGAAGTTGACAACAGCGCTGAAGACGAAGATGAAGACGAAGATGAAGATGGCGACAATGACAGCGATAGCGATGATGATAACAGCATCGATCCTGAATTAGCGCGTCAGAAATTTACTGAACTTCGTGAGCAATACGAAAAAACTCGCCAAACTATCAAGGCGAAAGGTCGTAACCACAAAGATACAGAGCTTGAAATCTTATTGTTATCTGAAATTTTCAAACAGTTCCGTTTAGTACCAAAACAGTTTGATTATCTGGTTAACAATATGCGTGAAATGATGGATAGAGTTCGTGCTCAAGAACGTCACATCATGCGTCTTTGTGTTGATCAAGTTAAGATGCCAAAGAAAAACTTCATTACTTTGTTTACAGGTAACGAAACCAATGACACATGGTTCACTGCTGCTCGTGCAATGAATAAGCCTTGGTCTGAAAAACTGGCAGGTATTGAAGAAGAAGTACAACGCAGTTTACAAAAACTGCAACAAATTGAAGTTGAAACTGGACTGACAATCGAACAGGTTAAAGATATTAACCGTCGTATGTCTATCGGTGAAGCCAAAGCACGTCGTGCGAAAAAAGAGATGGTCGAAGCGAACTTACGTCTCGTTATCTCTATTGCGAAAAAATATACCAACCGTGGCCTACAGTTCCTTGACCTGATCCAAGAAGGGAATATTGGTCTGATGAAAGCGGTTGATAAATTTGAATACCGTCGTGGTTATAAGTTCTCAACTTATGCAACATGGTGGATCCGTCAGGCAATTACTCGTTCAATCGCTGATCAGGCGCGTACAATCCGTATCCCTGTTCACATGATCGAAACGATTAATAAACTGAACCGTATCTCTCGTCAAATGTTGCAAGAGATGGGACGTGAGCCTTCACCAGAAGAGCTTGCAGAACGTATGCTGATGCCTGAAGACAAGATCCGTAAGGTACTGAAAATCGCTAAAGAACCAATCTCCATGGAAACCCCAATCGGTGACGATGAAGATTCACATTTAGGCGATTTTATCGAGGATACGACTCTCGAATTACCACTGGATTCTGCAACATCAGAAAGCTTACGTTCAGCAACTCACGAAGTGTTAGCAGGTTTAACATTACGTGAAGCGAAAGTCCTGCGTATGCGTTTCGGTATCGATATGAATACCGACCATACCTTGGAAGAAGTGGGTAAACAGTTTGATGTTACCCGTGAACGTATTCGTCAGATTGAAGCAAAGGCACTGCGTAAATTACGCCACCCAAGCCGTTCTGAAGTATTACGTAGCTTCCTTGACGAGTAATCAACTTACTTTTCAATAAAAGTTATAATAAACGCCTGTGATATCACAGGCGTTTTTTTATGGAATTGTGAAACAGTATCTACACACGATTTAAGCTACGATAGACTTCATCTAAATATATTTATAAAAAAATAGCCTTATTATTTATATTATTGTACCTATATGTAAGCTTACCCATTAATCATTAGACTATGTTATTGATATCACAGTTATTCTCTGTTTTATTTTTTTATTGTTTAGATTGAACAGAAATTGCGCATACAGTCATTCAAAGGCTAGACCTAGTGCCAAATGGCACGTATAATCTCACTCCATTAGGCCCCTTAGCTCAGTTGGTTAGAGCAGGCGACTCATAATCGCTTGGTCACTGGTTCAAGTCCAGTAGGGGCCACCAAATTTCAGCTGTTAAATCAGCGCATTAAGCCACTTCTTAGCAAGTGGCTTTTTTGTTTCCATTAAGCATTGCCCCATTTTTGCCCCATCAAATATATTTAACTAAGTTAATTTTTTATCAGCCCCCTTTTTCTACACTTCAAGTTTTACCCTTTCATTAATAGAATATTATATTTCTATTTATTTTCACCAGATAAAGCTTTCAAAAACACATTCGCATTGTAAATATTATTTTTCCATTACAATATGTTAAAAAAAAATATTTTAAAAACAACTTACCTCTGTATATTTAAATCACTTCCATTATTTTGATGTACATATTAAATCCAACAATGAACATCAATTATTTATTTAATGGAATTAACGGCAATTACATATAAACACCATAAATATAGAGGTTATAAATGAAAAAATTACTTATTATTAGTCTTCTTTCCTTTTCATCATTTTCGCATGCCGGTACTGATTTTGACGGTTATTGCAACAAATTAAATGGAAGTGTAAAAAATGGCAAAATTTCCAACTTAACCGTTGTAACTAATAGTTATAACAATGGGGAAAAACCAGTATTAGCAGCCAATATAAAATTTGTCCCTAAAACGGGTGGCTCCTATCATTATGGTATTATGTACAATGCCACTACACTTTACGATATCGCTAAAGTTTCATTTCTGACACAGGCAGATATAGCCGTATGCGTTGGGGTAGAAAATGCTTTTCCTGGTAACGATGCCTTATATATGATTGGATTATCAAAACATTAATTACTCCAAAATAAAAAATTATGACTAAATAAAAAGAAAAATAACATAGCACTCTAAAGCATTTATAGAATAATAAGAGGTTATAATGAGAAAAATAATTTTAATTATATTATTTATTTTATTTAATATACAACTATCATATGCAAGACCCGTAAGTAAAGTGTACAGAGCAGATTCAAGACCACCAGAGGAGGTATTTAAAAAAGGATTTGTTGCTTGGGGAAATAATATCAATTTTCATGCTCATGTAAACGGTGTTTCAGGGAGAAGAGGAAGTAAAGACTCTGCATTTATTCCTACGACATCAAGTTTTAAATCAAGTGAAAAATTCGCAAAAGATTTGCTCAATGTCTCAAGCGAAAATAAATCTTATATTTATAAGATAAGGCCAACAAATAATTTTTATTCTGCACTTGATACCGTCTATTATTATCATGATCAAATTAAAGAACGTGTCAGTGATATACTCAGAACCGTATTAACTGAAGAGCAAGAATATTCTGCATATATAAACATTCCAAATCAATTAATAGAGCTTGTCACTATCTACACAAAAATAGGTAGTGATATTATTGAAGAAACAATTCCAAACCCTCATTATTCACAAGAAGAAACGCATTCATCTGATGAACCATATAAAGGTTATAACCCATTAAAGATAGATAATTTACCTCACCTTGTAATGGGATTATCTATGACTAATATAAACAATGAATTAGCAGAAGCATCCGCAGTGCTACCTTCTTCTTCATTCACATGGGGCTCTGTGCTAAGTACAGTTATGGAGGTGGCTGAAACATTATGATTAATAAATCAGATCAACTATGCATAAATTATTATATTAACAATAATTATATTTAATAATATAAATTTATCGTTCTGATTCATACATGCAGGTATGAACCAGCTTTTTATCCTCTTTATTTTTCAAGAGAATTAATTAGCTTATTACTTCTTTTATTGAGATAATATTCCAACAAATTTAAACCTCGTTTTATATCATTACTATTATGGTCATTCGTCCTAATCAACACTGGTTCTTGCGGTTATTTGATTGGCATGGTTCTGTGCTTTCAAAAATAATCTTTCGTTTATGCCTTAATGTTATCATGTCAATTATCGCTATTTTGATTTATCAATGGTATGAACAATTAGGAATACACTTAACAATTGCTCCTTTTAGTTTGTTAGGTATTGCCATTGCGATATTTCTTGGTTTCAGAAATAATGCAAGCTATAGCCGATTGGTTGAAGCAAGAACCTTATGGGGTAATATGTTAATTACTCATCGCAATATATTAAGAAACATAAAGGCTTTATTACCTGAAGATAAACAATTCAATCGAGATTTTTCTAATTTATTAATTGCTTTTAGTTGGAGCTTAAAACACGAGTTAAGAAAAACTAATCCAATGGTTGATCTCTACCGTTTATTACCTCGGCCTTTGTTTGACGAAATAGTGAATAGCCCTTATCCTACCAATCGTATCTTATTGCATATTGGCTTGAAAATAGGCGAACTGAGAGATAATAAAATTATAAGTGATGTTATCTTTCAATCAATTAATAAAGATATTAATAAATTATCTGATGTTTTAGGCGGCTGTGAGCGTATCTCAAATACCCCTGTTCCCTTTGCTTATACCTTAATATTACAACGTACTGTTTATCTGTTCTGTGCATTATTGCCTTTTGCTTTAGTAGCCGACCTCCACTATATGACACCATTTGTATCAGTATTTATCTCTTATACCTTTTTATCTTGGGACTCATTAGCGGAAGAATTAGAAGATCCATTTGGTGTATCTGCAAATGACTTACCCTTAAATGCCATTTGTAATACGATTGAGAGAAACTTATTAGAAATGCAAGATATTAGCCCATTACCGATAACTGTAAGACCAGATAAACATTATAATTTACTCTGATTAACAGATAAATAATACCTATAGTTATAAGCGCTACGCACTATACCCAAGTACACGCTAATGAGAATAAAGGCACGAGAAATAAAAGCCAGCATCAAATGACGTTTCAAAAATAAAGCTCACTCTTATATCGCTATTAAAGTGAGCTTGTTTTAAATATAAACGTTAACCAGCTATTTCAATTATTAATATTGTTCTTTAATTTGAAAGACTGAAACTTTATCTGTTAAGTTTTGTGCTTTCTCATCTAAAATCATTGTTGAAGTTGCCCCCTGTTCAACTAAAGCTGCATTTTGCTGAACAACAGAATCCATTTGGTTAATGGCGACTGCAATCTGTTCAATACCCACTTTTTGCTCTTCTGATGCGATACTAATGCCCTGCATGATATCGCTAACTTTAGTAATAGAAGAAACGATGTCCTGCATATGCTCGCCCGTTCTATTTACTAATTCTCGACCATGAGCGACGTCAGCAACGGATTCTCTGATGATTTGATTAATTTCACGTGCGGCATCCGCACTTCTTGCTGCTAAATTTCTCACTTCTGTTGCAACAACAGTAAATCCGCGACCTTGTTCACCCGCACGCGCCGCTTCAACCGCTGCGTTTAATGCCAGAATATTAGTTTGACTTGCAATGTTATTAACTACATCATTGATTTCAGCAACTTTTAATGTACCTACCTCGATTTTTTTCATCGAGTTAATGGCATCATTCATGATATTAGAACCATCAATCGCCAAATCACGTGTTTCTGCGGTAATGGAGTTGGCTAAAATCGCATTATCAGTATTATTCACTACCGCAATTTTAATCTCTTCCATACTTGCTGCTGTCTGTTGCAGAGCACTCGCTTGCTCTTCGGTACGAGAAGAGAGATCTTGGTTACCAGAAGCAATTTCCGCTGAGCCTTTTTTGATCTCTAGTGCTTCTTCTTTAACTAGTTGAATAGTCGATGTTAGCGAAGTTTGCATCTCTCCCACATTAGAGAACAAGGTTCCAAACTCATCATTTCGTTTCTTAGGTAGAGTGAAACTTAAATCACCCTCTCCCACTTTCTGCAAAATGGCTGATAGCGTATTCAAGTTAAAGATAAACGTTTTATTTACCCAACGAATAACGATATACAGAAGAACAAGAATGATCCCCAGGGCAATAATGGTTGTATAAATTGACAGCTGCACCATCCAAGCTTGCTGTGCTTTAATATCATCATTCACACCTTTCGTGATCATCAGATATTCATCGAAAAGTTCAGATAGACGAGTAAAGTCGTTAGAGAGATTTGATTCTGTGTAATCTAGCGTATCAATAGGTGCAATAAGTTCATCTAGAAGATAATAGAATAACACTGAGAGCTGCTCTGAATTACGTTGAGCATCAGGGCTTATTTTCTTCACACCTACCCAATGAGTAATAGTCGCTTTTGATTTTGTCGCCAACTCTTTCGCTTCAGCAACAAGTGATTTAATAGTTTCTTGCTTATTTTCATCCGTCATCGTTTTCAACAACATTAGATAATTGACGTGAGAACGAATAGTCGCTAACTCATATCTTGCCTCTTGAACACTATTCAATCTGGTATTCAAGGAATCCAATGACGCAAAGTTTTCTTGCATTCTATAAATAAAAAATGACGACAAAACTGATGATAATAAGAAAATAGTTAATAGTATGATGGAACCTACTTTCGCTGATCTTTCAATACTCATGAAATAATCTTCCCCGATAATAAAATGATACAAATGCATTCATTTATCGGCACGAAATAGATTTTATTTACTTATTAATCAGAATTCTCGATATAAACACTTAATACAGTTCTCAATCAATGATGCCAATCAGTCTTTTACTCTGTTTTCATACCATTAACGAAGATCATATACCGCAATGAAATAATATTTTAGTGTTATTAATTGATCAGTAATTAGAGTTTTGTTTTGATTAAAACTAAAATTTGATAAAAAATTTTAATTTCACAAAAATAGGAACCATCTCTTATAGATTAATAAATCTTAAGTATTTTTACGATCTAGCTCATATATTTTAGATAAATAGTTTCTGAATCCCCTTAAAATAGAGTATATACACTTAGGATATTATTAATGAAAAATTATCGTCATTTTAAACGAAAAAAGAGAGAGATAAACACACAAATTGTTTTTAACCTCGTATAGAAGGATAAATAAAACATTCGAGAAAACAAATCAAACATCATTGCAATTAACATTTTCAAAAAAAACCATCTACTTAGCATCAAGCAACAAATCCTTCTTTATATGAATATATCCCACAATAATTACCGCGTTAGATCAATTCTTACTTTTCATTCTTTTAAATAAAAAAGTTGTTTTTATAATTTTTTATAAAAACACATAATTCATTTTCATCATATACTCCAATTTTTGATTTTATTCAGAGAATTCTTACGTTCTACAATTTTCACAAATACCCATAATCCGCGTAAAATACATTTCCTTACAATATCTAACCCTTTCATACAGTTCATCTTATAAAGATGAAAAATGAAATATAAAATAACATATAACTTATTAAACGAGATTTTACACCCAAATAAAACCCATATAATAAGTATCGCAATTAGTTTGTAATTTCATTAAATTACTTAACGCATTGATATGCCTATCACTTACTAAAACTTAAGTATAGCCTTACAATAATTACTCTCTTGATAGGAACAGCCTATTACAAAATGATATCGTATAGGGCAAACCATTTTTACCCATTAATTTATGTGTAATATAGTTATTCAAAATGAAATGGCTAATTTTAATATGTGATAACTTCTAAATATTAGACCTCATGTTATTGGAATTAATTTATGAACGATCTAGACACAAAAGTAGGCTTTTTTTTTAAGAAGGCTAGAAAAGAGAAGAAATTATCAGGTCGTGAGCTGGCAAAAATAATTTCTGTTAGCCAACAACAAATATCTCGTTATGAAAATGGCAAAAATAGTATGTCGCTTAGTTTAATAAACAAGCTACTTATTATTTTTGATAAGTCATGGGATGATTTGAATCGTGAAGTAATAAGCACCTATAACGAAAAGGTGCCAAATACGCAATTAAAAAAAAGAGACTATGAATTTATTGGTACTACTATTAGCCAGCTAAATTAAAAATAAATATTTAACAAGATTACGTAATATCATTATAAGCAATTAACCATGAAAATAAAATATTTAATTATGTTTTATTTTCATGAGCTATTAGCTTTATGAAGTTAGGGATGTTAACAACCGACAAAACTATTATTTCGTATTAATAGATAATTATTAGGAAAATAGAAAATGCTTAATAAGCGTTTTTATTCGCCATGGATAGCTTTTATTTATTTTTACGCTAATAGCGAGTCAATAAATAAATTACTAAATGTTATTTAAATATTTAGCGATTTATTAAAACGTAGTTATCTAATATAAAACGAAGGAATTGAGAATGAAAAAATCTATCATTGGTGCATCTTTAGCAATGGCATTTGGTCTGATGGCTGGTAATGCATTTGCTGCTGATAATACTGGTACTATTACTTTTAATGGTGAATTAACTGATACAACTTGTAAAGTTGACATCGAAGGCCAAGGCCCTGATGCAACTATTACTCTGCCTACAGTCAGTACTGCAACTTTAACGGCTGCAGGCCAAGTAACTGGTCGTACTAGTTTCAATATGAACCTGTCTGACTGTAAAGTCGGTGCTGCTGGCCATAGCAAAGTATCTGCATTCTTCGAAACTGGTGCAACCGTTGACCAAGCTGCTGGCCGTCTCAAAAACATGGATGTCGCTGCAACTGGTGCAAAACTGGTTCAATTACAACTGTTAGATGGTAGCAATGCATTCGCACCAATCAAAATTGGTAATACTTCTCAAGTAAATGCAACTACTTACGTTCAAATTACTGATGAAAAAGCCACTCTGCCATACGCTGTTGAATACTACGCTATCGGTAAAACCGAGGCTGGTAAAGTAACAAGTAGCGTTGTTTATACTCTTCAGTATAAATAATCGAAATAAACAGGAAGGAGAAATGCTCCTTCCTGTTTGCTTTTTATTAATGGAATAAAGATAAATATGAAAACCACTAAATTAATTAAAAGCTTTTTTTTGAGTTTATTAATTATTATTCCAACATGGGTGAATGCTGCCGTTGTTATTAGTGGCACTCGTGTTATTTATAATGAAAATGAAAAAGAAGTAACGCTTAAAGTTTCTAATGAAGGAACGGTTCCTGTATTAATTCAAAATTGGCTTGATACCGGAGATGTTGATGTAGCTCCTGAGACTATACAAGTTCCATTTGTTTTAACACCACCTGTTTTCCGTATTGAACCGACTAAATCACAGACATTAAGAATTGGTTATACCGGTGGTGTTGCTTTAGCAAAAGATAAAGAAACTATTTATTGGCTTAACGTATTAGAAATACCACCTAATGCAGCAAGTGAAGAAAATAAATTACAAATTGCTTATCGCTCTAGAATAAAACTATTTTATCGTCCAATCGTACTAAAAGATAAAATAGGAGCAATTAATGCTGCTGAAGGCTTAAAGTTTTCAGTTTCAGGTAACACGTTAAAAGTCATCAATAATGCCCCTTATTATGTTTCTTTAGTTTCTATTTCTCTTAATGGAAATGATAAACAGCCTATTGATGGTGAATTAGTCCCACCATTAGGTAGCCATGATTTTTCTATACCAAATGGTGTATCCGCAAATATAGGAAATAAAGTCGTTTATCGATATGTAAACGATTGGGGCGCAATGAAGATAGTTGAATCAAAACTTTAATTCTCCAGTGATTTCATAAAATATACGGGAATACTTAAATGAGCAGTTATATTTTAAAAACTATTATAATATCTGCTGGTGCGACTTTTTTTCTAGTCGCGCCCTATACCTATGCAGAAAATATAACAGTAACAGAAAAGAATAAATGGTTGCCGAATAGTAATCGTGCATTATCAAGTGTAAATACATTACCCGCGCATGTTGCGACACAAAGTTTACCAGCAAGTATTAATGGCAATAATTTGCCTACCACAAATGGTAATAATAATACCGCAACCACATTTAACCCGATTTTTATGAATACGTCACAAAGTGATATTGATATCAGCCGTTTTGACAAGGAAAACTCAATATTACCTGGTACGTGGGACGTTGATGTTTATGTCAATAATCATTTTATTGCTAAACAGAAAATCACTTTTAGAGAAATGACTAACCAAAAAGTTGAACCCTGTCTCACAAAAGACACGATGAGTCTTATCAATATCAAGGATGATAAGCAGTCTCCATTACTAAAAAGTGCAATGGAACTTCATGAATGTATTGAATTAGTCAATATCGTTCCTTCAACAGCTGTTACCTATGATCCTTCAATACAACGCCTTAATGTTGAGGTACCGCAAGCACTTGTTGGCTATAAACCAAGAGGTTATGTTAGCCCTTCACTATGGGATAGAGGGATCAACGCCCTGTTAGTGAATTATAACGCTAACTATTTTACGTCTAGAAATAACGGTACAAACTATGATTCCGCATTTGCGGGTATTGATAGCCATGTAAATTTGGGGACATGGAGTTTTCATCACACTGGTAACTATTCATGGGACGAAAACAATGGCCATGATTACACATCAACCTATAACTATTTAGAGCGTATTATCACCACAATTAGGGGGGTAGTACAAATTGGTGATGTGTTAACAACAGGTCAGTTATTTGACTCTCAACCACTAAGAGGTATCCAGCTTTTTAGTGACGAGAAAATGTTACCGGATTCTCAACGTGGGTTTGCACCAACCATTCGTGGTATTGCGAAAACCAATGCGCGAGTCATCATTCGCCAAGATGGACGTGTTATTCACGAAACTGTGGTTTCACCAGGCCCATTCGAAATTGATGACCTCTATCCTTCTGGTTATGGTGGTAACTTGGATGTCACCATTCAAGAAGCTGATGGTTCACAACAAAACTTCAAAGTTTACTACGCTTCACTAGTGCAATTATTACGCCCAGGGCAACATAACTACACTGTTGCAGCAGGTCATTTAAACTCCAAGTCTGTAGATTATGATCCTACTCTATATCAAGCTACCTACCGCCGTGGTTTAACCAATATTATTACAGGTTATGCAGGTGTTCAGGGTACTGGTGCAGATTACTACGCTGTTCAAGTCGGTTTGGCATTAAGTACACCTTTAGGTGCCTTTTCTGCCGACGTCACACAAGCTCGAGTACATTTAAATAGTACCGCTTCTGCAGTTAATAGCGGGCAGAGCTACCAGATTAGTTACAGTAAATATATTCAAGATACCAACAGTAACTTGACTATTGCGGCATATAAATTTAACTCAGAAAACTTCTACGACTATACCTCTGCGGTACAGGCAATAAATGAAGAAAAACATGGCAGAAGTATTAGCAATATCTGGCGTCCAAAGAGTCGTTTTAACGTCACCATTGATCAGGGGTTAGCTGAAAGTTGGGGTAACTTTTATTTGACCGGTTATACCCAAAATTACTGGAATAATGATACTACCGACTTACAGTACCAATTTGGTTATAACAACAACTGGCGCAGATTATCTTACGGTCTAAACGTAGGTCAAGTCCGTAATGCCGAAGGTAAAAAAGAAACCACTTTTGAGATGAACTTTACCTTACCATTGTATGATCTCAGTATTGACCATATGCCAACCTTAACCGCCGCTGTGACTCGTGATGGTCGAGGCTATGTGGGTGAACGTCTCGGTATTTCTGGCTCTGCGGGTGCGGATAACCGTTACTCTTATGGTGTAACCGCAATGAATACAAATCACGGCATTGGTTCAAGTATGACAATGAGTGGTAATGCGAGAACGAACTTTAGTAGCTTAAGTGCAACTTACGGTATTGGTGAGCACTATCAAAATGCGTCAGTTGGAGCAAGTGGTTCGTTAGTTGGTTGGCCAGGTGGTTTGGCTACATCGCCTTATCAAGGTAATACCTTCACCATTGTTGATGCTGATGGCGCAGAAAGGGCTGCAGTGAGTGGCTATCCAGGTATCGAAGTTAACAGCTTTGGTTATGCTTTAGTGCCTTACTTAACTCCGTATCAATTAAACGATATCACAATTAACCCTAAAAATATGACCACTAGCGTTGAATTACAAAATACTCAAGCCTCTGTCGCTCCGTTTGAAGGTGCAATAACTAAAGTTGTCTTTGAAACTGACAAGGGTATGCCATTGTTGATTACTATCCAAAGAAATAATGGACCGATTCCATTTGGTAGTGTCGCTTACGATGAACAGAACAGTGAAGTGGGTAGCATTGGTCAGGGAGGACTTCTCTACGCCCGCGTTAAAAATCCATCAGGTCGCTTAACTGTTAAGTGGGGACCAGGTGAAATTCAGCAATGTACCATTAACTATAGTGCCTCAGCACAAGATAAAAATAACCAAAGTAGTTTTGTTCAACTTACTAGTGTATGTGGAGAATAAAGTATGAAGCCTATTATTAAAAACTCATTAGCCTTAATGCTTCTACTTTTTCCTGTTTCGGAAGTAATGGCAAAACCTGATGTCAAATGTACAATGGATACCCCTGTATTTACTCGCTCGATGATAGTAACTGGTAATATTTTTGTTGGGCCTGATATGCCAATAGGTTCCGTTGTTTATCAGGGACAAATAGATTATAACAACAAAGCACTAAATTATGGGTGTGCTGGTGATTTTTCAGAAGATCCAAATAGAGTAATCTGGTTTGCGGAAAGACAGGAGTTGAAAATACTAAGCACAGCAGGAACGCCAGTAACACGTCCAGGTATTCCATCTAATGTTTTTCGAACAAATAATCCAGGGCTAGGTATTGTATTTTATGCAAACCGGAATAAAGAAAATACATTACCACTTGGCATTCCTAAGTTATCTTGGGAAGGACAACGAGAACTTAATGGAAATCGGAAAGCAATTCGGTATTATGCTGCACCAATATTACATTATTCAATAATTAAAATTGGTCCAATTCAACCGGGTACTTTTGATCTAACTAACATTGCACGGATGCAACTTGATGTTAATTATCCCGATAAAAATCAAGTTGATGCGCCAGGATTTCCCATTGTAGCTTCATATATAGAGATCTCAGGCTCCATAACTGTGACATCTTCAAGTTGTAAAACCCAAGATTATACGGTGGAGTTGGGTAAACACGAAACATCTACATTACCCAATAAAGGTAGTACAACCAAATGGATAAACTCCGATATTATATTAACCAATTGTCCTGCATTTAGGGGTTATTATTCAGGAGGTAAGGGAAATGTATACACAAGTGAAGTGGGCCAAACATTCCCTGAACGCGATCCAAATGAGATCAAAGTCACCATCAAACCTGTGAATCCAACTATTCCTGAATATCCGGGTACTTTTAAAGTAAATGATGTCCCAGGTGCAGCAAAAGGTGTAGGGATACAGCTTGCATTTGGTGATGTGAGCGAGGATTTTGTTAAATTTAATACGCCAACCACCTTTGCACAACCAATCACTGAAAAAACTGGTACGGTAAGCATTCCATTGCGAGCACGCTATATTCGTGTCGATGACCGCTTATCAGCAGGTTCAGCTAATGGGGCTGCAACCTTTATGATTGAATATTATTAATCCCTTATTCTATTTGCCAACAGCATAAAATCACACCTCTTAGCCTAAATCACTAAGAGGTGTTTTTTATGGTTCATTATTCTATTTTCCGTTATTAACAATAAAAATCATTATTTATCAATCAATAAGACCACCTCTATCTCATTTTTAGAACAATGATATAATAAGTAAAATATATTTCTCAAACTCTGATGATTTACGGAGCCTTACCCTGTATGCAACCCCAATTTGAAAACGCGAAAAACACCGTAAAAACGTTATCAGTGTTTGATTTTGATGGCACGCTAACCTATCACGACAGTTTTATTCCTTTTCTAAAATTCGCCTTTGGCAAACGTAAATTCTCACGCCGTTTAATTAAAATGGTATTACCAACATTACGTTGCTTTAGACGCAAACTCACTCGTGATGAACTAAAAGAAGTGCTTATCAAAACCTTTCTAACCAATATTGATGAACAATGGTTAAAAGAAAAAGCAGAAGAATTTTGCAAGCTATACTGGGCTAAATTGATGCGCCCTACTGGCTTATTCGCTGTTGCAGAAGAAGTGAATAGCAATGCTGAAGTGACGATTTGCTCGGCATCACCTGCAATGGTGTTACAACCTTTTGCCAAGCGTTTAGGCATTAAATTAATAGGAACAACGCTTGAAGTTGTTGATGGAAAGCTGACGGGTAAAATTATTGGTAATAACTGTCGTTGTGGTGAAAAAATAAAACGATTAGAAGCAGTATATGGGGACTTAACACAATACCATTTAAGGGCGTGGGGAGATTCTCGTGGTGATCATGAATTGCTGTTTGCAGCGCAAGATCCTCATTGGCGCCACTTTCATACTGGTCGTCGTAAATCCAAAAACTCACCGATTAAAGTAACCGTAAAAAAAGAGTCTTAGTCGCTTGCTCCTTGTTTATCGATACAAACAAATAGCCCTCGCAAAAGCGAGGGCTAAATAAAGCATTAGATATTTACGCCGTGTTGTGATGCTAACGCACTTAAACCACCCGCAAAACCTTGACCAACTGCTTTGAATTTCCACTCTGCGCCATGGCGATATAACTCACCAAAGATCATTGCAGTTTCTGTTGATGCATCTTCAGAAAGATCAAAACGTGCAATTTCAGTATTATTGTCGTTGTTATAAACGCGCATAAAACTGTTGCTGACCATACCAAAGTTTTGTTTACGGTTTTCTGCATCATAAATAGTGACTGCGAATACCAGTTTTTTCACTTCAGCAGGGACTTTTGATAGGGTGATTTTTACTTGCTCATCATCACCATCGCCTTCCCCAGTACGGTTATCTCCTTGGTGCTCAACGCTTCCGCATTGACTCACTTTGTTATTAAAGAAGATAAAACTTGCATCTGAAAGTACTTTTCCATCTTCACCTACCATGAACACTGACGCATCTAAATCGAACTCTGCGCCATCAGTCACGCGGGCATCCCATCCTAGACCAACCATAGCAACCGACATTGTTGGTGCTTCTTTAGTCAGAGAAACATTACCACCTTTAACAAGGGAAACTGCCATATCAAAGCTCCTACTCTATTGAATAAACTGGCAATCACATCTTATGACTGCCAGCAGTTAGTGTCTTACAAATCGACTATTAAGAGGCATTAATACCATATTGAGCACAAACTGAACCCAAACCACCTGCATAACCCTGACCAACAGCACGGAATTTCCACTCCGCGTTATGGCGATATAGTTCACCAAATAACATTGCTGTTTCTGTTGATGCATCTTCAGTTAAGTCATAACGAGCAACTTCAATTTGGTTGTCATCATTAACTAAACGAATAAATGCACCTGATACTTGACCAAAGCTTTGGCGACGAGCTTGCGCATCATGGATAGTCACAACGAAGATAACCTTATCGACATCATTCGGGATCATGTCTAATTTGATTTTCAGCGCTTCATCATCACCATCGCCTTCACCGGTACGGTTATCACCTGTGTGAACAACTGAGCCATCAGCAGATCTTAAGTTATTATAAAAAATGAAATCGGCATCGCTACGCACTTTTCCATTTGCAGCTAACAGAAATACAGACGCATCTAAGTCAAAATCTTGACCATCTGTAGAACGGGCATCCCAACCAAGTCCGACAAGGACGTTTTTCATCGTTGGGGCTGCTTTGCTCAGAGAGACATTACCACCTTTAGAAAGAGAAACGCTCATTTTATAACCTCTTTAGTTTTGTTTTTAATATTCTGATTTCTCAAGAATATTTATTAATTTGTCTTACCTTCATCATCTTTTTTCTCTGGGAATACAAAACTTGCAATAATACCCAGAGCAAGAACACCTAGCACAACAAATAGGCTAGTTGTCGCGGAGATGCTGTATCCATGTTGCCAGATGTGATCTGTTGCATTTAAACCCAGTTTTGCAGCAATAAAGAACAACAACACAATAACCGCTTTTTCAAGGTAAACCAGATACTGTTTTAACGCTTCTAACACGAAGTAAAGCGTACGTAAGCCTAAGATTGCGAACATCATTGCACTATAAACAATAAGGGGTTCACGGCTTACTGCGATAATAGCGGGAACCGAGTCGAAAGCAAACATCACATCGGAAAGCTCTACAACCGCCACACACAGCATAAGTGGTGTTGCATATAACGCTGCTTTTGTACCACGACCGATAGTAATTTCTTTGTTTTCTGGTTTTGCTAGTTCAGCATCGACTTCTTTTTGTGTTAATACGAAAGCGTGCCCTGTGATTTTTGGCCATATAGGGAAAAATCGTTTAACTAAGCGATAAGCAAGATGTTGTGAATAGTCTTCAATCTCTTCACTATCATCACCGCTTTTCAGCATCATAACCGCCGTCCAAGCAACGATTAAGGCAAATACTATCTCAACATATGGTCCTAAACTTAACAGTCCTGTACCGATGGCAACAAAGATCCCACGGAAAACGATAGCACCGATGATACCCCAATAAAGAACGCGGTGACGGAAGCGGTCAGGTACAGCAAACCAAGAGAAAATCGCCATCATGACAAACAAGTTATCAACGGAAAGCACCTTCTCTAATGCATAACCTGTTACGAATAAGCTCGCAACTTCTGCACCATGGTGAATATAAAGGAATCCTGCAAATGCCATTGCAATGGCAACCCAGAATATAGACCAAAATATGGCATTCTTTAACGTTATCGGCTTATCTGCACGATGCATAAATAAGTCGATAAAAATAGCGCCAATCGCAAGTACAACAAAGACAATGACAGTTTCTGTCGGAAAACCAATATGTGTGGATACCATAATAATTCCTGAACGGTTCCCTATATTAAATTAATTACAAACCAAATTCTGCGGGCTCAAAGCCTAATGCAATGGCAATAGCACGCACCGCTTCTTTTTCATCATTGTCAAAATCACCATCACTCTTCGCAACAGCAATACCGACACGAATAGCTAATTGCGCAGCTTCTGGCTGATCTTTCATTGCCAGAATATACTTCATGGTTTCGCCTTTACCGACTTCAGTATCGAACTCGAAACTCAAGATTAGCTTATTAAAGAATTCGATAACTTCAGTAGTATCAAAAACTTTAAGTTCATCTGATGCTTTTAAAAAACCAAGCATCTTCTGTTTTTCTTCAGAACTCACACCGTCACTGGCAATGGCGATACGCGCACAAACCGCAACAGTACCTTGCATAAATTTTTTATTTTTAAAGCGACCAACTTGCTTGGCTAACTCAGAACGGCCTGTATTAAAACCTTCTTTTAATTTGTTAAAAAAACTCATGTTATTTTTCCTTATATCAATTTGATCACTTAGAGCCCGCTGTCCAGCGAAACCCCCACCCGTACGCATTATCCATATCACGGTGGCCTTTAAAAAACTCATTGAGACGTTCAACTTTTATTGATCCGTTCTCATTAACGAGTCGGGCAATCGCACACATGCCGCGACCATTATTACCATCAGTTAAGCGTGTTTCGATAGGTGGTTGATCTGGCACATGAATAGTGACCACGCCATCCGTCTTGCTCCAATTCGGCACACCTTCATAAATAAACGCGAAAATCAGCACTTGCTTGATATTTTTCCATTCACGTCCATTCACAAAGATCCATTCACCACCAGCAACATCGCCGGTGCGATCATCGCCTTGCAATTCAACATAAGGAATACGATTAAAATCGCCAAATCCGTTTCCTAATGCCTGAATAACAGACTTATGCCCTTGTTGAAGTTCAACGAATGCACCGATATCTAAGTCGATACCTTTATTACCACCGAACAATCCACCTAATAACCCAGAGCCCCCGCTTTTGCTTTCACGATGCCAATCAAGGTTGATTCGAATTTTACCGAAGTCATCTTTCTTCGTGAGGCTGATTGCCGGTTTCTCTTTGGTTAAAGAGACCTTACTTAAGTTCACTGAACTTGGCTCTGGCGCTGGCGTTGGAGCTGGTGCCGGTTTCTGTGCTGGTGCTGGCGCTGGATCTGCAATATCAACACCAAAATGTTCAGCAAGTGGTTTTAAACCGCCGTTAAAGCCTTGAGCAATAAAACGGAACTTCCAACTACCATTACGACGATACAATTCACCTAAAATTAATGCTGCTTCTGGACGGCCGTTAATATCAACATTACCGTTCGCTACAACTTCATTATTAGCATCAACTTGAATCGATAATCGTTGTAAATTTGCAATTGTTTGCTGGCCATCACAAGTTGCCGTAAACGCAATCTTTTCAACATCAGGACGTAAACGCGCTAAATCCACAGTAAAAGATGTGCTGTTTCCTGCTGTCGCATAAATAACGGTGCGATCATCATTGGCTGTCTGCCCATAAAACACCATATCGGAGTCGCCATTCACTTTACCTGATGCATAAAGTCTAAAAGCAGAAACATCAACAGGTGCACCTGATTGAATTCTAACGATTAATGTTTGATTAGGAACTGGTAAGTTCCCACCAGGAGTCATATTCATTTATCGCACCACCGTAGCCACAATATCAGGCATCATGTCGTTGATAACACGGCCTTTACAAGGCGCACCAAACGCAGTGAAATCCCATTGACCATGATTACGTTGCAAAGAAGCAATCACGATACCTGTATGAGAGCCTTGCTCTGTTAAGGTATAACGCACCAGCTCTTTGTTAGTTGTTTTATCAACAACACGGCAGAATGCGTTTTCAACTTCATTAAATGTTTGTCCACGGAAACTGTTTACTGTGAATACCAAGTATTCAACATTTGTTGGTAAACGGTCTAAATCAACGAAAATTGTTTCATCATCGCCATCACCGTCACCTGTTAAGTTATCACCAGAGTGAATAACTGACTGACAACTTGATTTTAATTTTCTAAACCAAATGGTATCGATTTGATTGCCACTTGCGTCAAGCAATACGCAACTTGCATCTAAGTCAATAGAACCACCACCACCAAAAAGACCGCCTAATAATCCTTTTTTCTTAATCGGATCCCAGCCCAAACCAAACATTAAATGGCTCAGTGTAGGTGCTTGTTTACTGAGAGAAACTGTTTGATTCTTGCTTAATGAAACCATAATTAAATTCCTTCAGAGGTAGAGTGAAACAATAACGCCATTTGTGATTAATTCCATATCATGAAAATCATCATATCATGATGAAGTACACGAGCAAGACTATTTTTCTTATTCAAACTTAAAGTTTTGTCAACCTATTGATATTAATGATATTTTTATTGTAATAAAATGTTAAAAACATAAGAAAACCATAATAATAACGCAATCAATCACCCATTTTTAAAATTAACTCAAATAAATCATATTATGATTGACACAGTTCTTCGAAATCTTCATGATTATAGGCATCGAACCCTACACTTTTATTTCACGGTATACAGAGTAATGAATAACACAGTTTGGTTTATGGAAGGTTTATCATCACAACGCGATATAATTCAAAGTGTTAAAGACTTTGCAAAACAGCAGCGCCAAGAGATCGTTGTGTTTGCATCTCATCGTCATACTCGAAATGAGATTTTATCGCTTGCTGATGGGGCTTTTTATGAACCGCTTGAAGAGACATTACGCTTAAAATTTATCGCTAATGTTGTAAAACAGCATCAAGTGAGTGTCATTCACACGGGGCGTAATAGCGCATGGTTTGAATTACACCGCCAAGAAATTGAGTCTTTAGGGGTAAAATTAACAACCGGAGCCACACAACTTGAACAGCTTCAATTAGCTGATAATAAAGTCGCCTTTGCACAAGCAATGGAACAATGTGGACTTCCCGCGGTACCTTCTATTTACATTGAATCGATCGATGAATTAGAAGCGCATATAAAAGAGCCTCCTTTTGGTGAAACTCCTTTATGCATCAAACCTGTAAAAGGGATTTATGGCATGGGTTTTTGGCGTTTTGATAATCAAGTTTCGCCGATGGCACTGTTTAATCACCCAGAAAATCGCCAAGTCAATCCTCAACAATATCTTGATGCATTAAAAGCGGTTGAGCGTTTTGAACCTTTAGTCTTAATGCCTTATTTACCGGGTCCAGAATACTCGGTGGATATGGTGGTTGAGCAAGGTAATGTTATTGCCGCTGTTGCTCGACGCAAAGAGGGTGCAATACAGCATTTGGAAATTTCAGGTGAAGCTTATGAATTAGGTAAAGCGTGCGCAACAGCGATGAAAGCCGATGGGCTTGTGAATGTGCAGACTCGAAATAATCATCAAGGTCGCCCGCTCTTACTTGAAATTAATATGCGCCCTTCTGGTGGTATTGGTTATACCCAACATTGTGGAATTAACCTTGCAGGTATTTTTGCTTTACGCCAATTAGGATTAATGAGTATTGAAGAGGCTCAAGCCCAAAATAACCATTTTACACCAACAAAAATACGCTCAATCACCGATTCTATTGTTTTCAATTCAACGTTAACAAACTTAATCAGTACGGATAATAATTAATAATGAAAAATAGTATGAGTGACTCATCCGTTTATCGTCGCCCTCTTTCTAGTGGCACATTAAGTGTGACGCCAAATTGCCCTATTGAGTTACTTGATGAATTATTTGATATTGCAGAAAGACGCAATCCTAAGCGTGCATTTTTATTTGTCAGTAAAGTATTGGGGCGGCATATCCCTGTTTCACCGAAAAAAATGCGTGAAACCTATCAAAAGCTTGCCTGTCAATTTCCTGACTCACTTGAAGGCCCTGTTCTGTTTATTGGTATGGCAGAAACCGCAGTCGGTTTAGGTGCTGGCGTTTTTGATGAAGTGAGAAATCGCTATCAACAAGCCATTTATTTAACATCAACACGTCATCCTGTTGATCAGGGTGAATTGCTGTGTGAGTTTAAAGAAAATCACAGCCACGCGACCGATCACTTACTCTATTTGCCTAAAACAGCAGAGCAACGCCAGTGGGTACAACAAGCAAAAACTGTTGTATTAATTGATGATGAAGCCACTACAGGCAATACCTTTATTAACCTGCTTTCAGCACTACGTGAAGAAGGTGAATTAACCCATATTGAGCAGGTTATCGCTGTAACCTTAACTGATTGGAGTGGTGATTCTATCTCTGAGCGCTCCCCATTACCGATTAAGACTCTCTCTTTAGTTCAAGGGAAATGGCAATGGGACGCCAATCCAAACGCGCCTTTACCTGTTATGCCTAATGTTAATATTACTGCATCAGGGCAAGTTGCGATCACCGGTAAACAGAGCTGGGGTCGATTAGGGATGACAACGCCGGCAAGTGATCTAGGCTTATTCATCAATGCTTCTTTGGGTGAAAAGATCCTTGTTTTAGGATCGGGAGAATTTGTCTGGGAACCGTTCTTACTCGCTGAACGTCTTGAAAAACAAGGTGCTATCGTAAAATATAGCTCGACAACCCGTTCACCTATTTCAACCAATTTTGCCATTCAATCAGCGATTACATTTACTGATAATTATGGTTTAGGTATTCCTAACTTCGTCTATAACGTGGCTCATCAACAATTTGATCGCATTTTGCTTTGTTGTGAAACACCAGCCGAAAGTATTGACCACCAACTGATTGAAGCCCTCAATAAAGTTGCCCCTATTGTTGAGGTAATCAGTTATGACTAAGCCTGTTATTTTAACTGATCTCGACGACACCTTATTTCAAACACGTCGTAAAATGGTCGATGAGTTAGCGCTAGAACCCTATAAAACCGGTGCGCTCGATAGAAGCTTAGAACCCCGTAGCTTTATGACTCAAGAGCAAGCCATGCTTGTCGATTGGATGTTAGAGCACGCGGATTTAATTCCAGTTACTGCACGCGGAACGGAAGAAATTAGCCGAGTCACCATTGCGTTTCATTCTTGGGCGATTACCACACATGGTGCGGTGATATTAACGCCTGAAGGTAATGCAGATGCACAATGGCAAAACCATATCACTCAAAGCTTAGCACCCTATACACAGCGTTTGCTGACGCTACAACAATCAATTACGCAATTGATGGCGCAACGAAATATTGATGGTTGGGCACGTATTAACTATGAATATGGTGATTTGCCTATTTATTTAGTCATGAAGCATAACGATAGCACTCGCTTGGACGAGCTATACGCCATAGGTGATGAAATAGAAAAAACATTTTCAACCGACGGTTTTTATATTCATCGCAACAGCAACAATATTGCTTGGTTACCAGAGCCTATCGAAAAAGGCAAAGCTGTAACCTATTTGCTCAATAAATTAAAAGCTGAGCGAGGTGTTTTCCCTGTGATTGGACTTGGCGACAGCCTTAGTGATCATCGCTTTATGAAATTATGCAGTTGGTATGGGCTTCCTCGTCAAAGCCAATTTGCAGATGCGATTAACACAAAAATTTTTGGAGAATAAACATGATGGATCATAAGCCATTTTCTGGCTCTTATGTATCAGGAGATGTCGATTTCCTACTTCAACCGGTGAACATCGAAATGACACCCGTTGAGTTAAAAGAAGAGCTGATACAGTCGGGTAAACGTCACTATTCTGACATGCTAAGTCAAGAGCCAGAACCAACAACATGGCATTTAGATCTCTTTGAAAAAGCGCTAGAAACAGGCGCTACTCGCTTAGCAACTGAAGTCATCATGTTGGCTAAATCTCTGATTGAACGCTTTGGTGATACCCCAATAATCCTAACAAGCCTGGTTCGTGCAGGTGTTCCTTTAGGTGTCATGTTGCAACAGACATTGCGTAAAATGGGAAAAATCTCTTATCACTACGGTATTAGTATTATTCGAGATAGAGGTATTGATAGCGAAGCGCTTTCATGGATAGAACAACGCCACGGTACAGAAGGTATTGTTTTTGTTGATGGATGGACAGGAAAAGGCGCTATTACAGGTGAACTTATTCGTTCGTTATCAGGGCGAAAAGGCTATCCTGCTCAACCTCGTCTTGTCGTCCTTGCTGATCCTTGTGGCTGTGCATGGTTAAGTGCCAGCGATGAAGATTGGCTTATCCCCTTTGGGATCATGGGAGCCCCTGTTTCAGGATTAATTTCACGTTCAATTTGGACTGAAAAAGGCTTTCACGGTTTTGTGGATTGCCAACATTTAAAACAGTATGAATGCAGTCGTTACCTTGTTGATACTGTTGGAAAAGTCGTTGATACATTAATTGACAACGATATTCCACTCGCCACATTTAAAGAACAACAATCAGACTTAAAAAAGCTGAGCGAAAACGTCGTTAGTTCACTTGCAAACAAATATGATATTTCAAATATCAATCGTATAAAACCCGGTATTGCTGAAGCCACACGCGCTGTTTTACGCCGTGTACCTGACCATGTTCTTGTAAGAGAAATAACCGATCCTGATGTTGCGTTACTGGTTTATCTTGCGCAGGAAAAAAATATTGCTGTTATTGAAGCGGGGCAAGCGCTTGGTCAATATCGTGCAGTGACTATCATTAAAAAGGTGAAATAATGATTGAACGATTATCCCCGTGGAATTTAGGGGCAACGCTTTATATGCCTGCAACACGAACAGATATCGCAACAACGATTATCAACCAGAAAATTGAAGGGTTACGCTCTTTAATTATCTGTTTAGAAGATGCCGTGAGTGATGCCGATATTCCTGTTGCGTTAGAAAATTTGACTACGTTATTAAATACCTTAGCAGAACACAAAAAAAACAGTGATTGTAGCCATTGGCCACTGCTGTTTATTCGCCCTCGTCACACTGAAATGGGGCAATGGATCACTGAAAACCTTGATGTCAGTGCTATCGATGGTCTTGTTTTGCCTAAATTCACGCAAGCTTCTCTGCCAATTTGGTGGAATATTATTGAAAATACGCATTTATGTATGATGCCAACACTTGAAACAGAAGAAGTGTTTGATGTTATTCAAATGACAGAACTTGCAAACCACCTATTAACTCACCCTTGCCATAATAGAATTATCGCATTACGTATTGGTGGCAATGATTTAATGAATGTTATTTCTCTTAGACGTAATCGCCAATTAACACTTTATGATGGTCCAATGGGTTACGTGATCAAAATGTTGGTTGCTGTCTTTGGTGCTCGTCAGTTCGCCCTTACTGCGCCTGTTTGTGAGCATATTGATGATCACCACATTATGGATAAAGAGCTGGCACTTGATATTGCCAATGGCCTTGTTGGTAAAACGGCAATTCATCCAAAGCAAATTCATAAAATTGAACAAGCGCTCATGGTGTCTCAATCTGATCATTCAGATGCGTTGCGTATTTTAAATTCAACACAAGCCGTCTTTAAATCACAAGGTGCAATGTGTGAACCGGCAACACATCGTCGTTGGGCATTGAGTATTTTAACTCGAGCTAAAATTTATGGCATTATTCCTAACCAACAAAATAATGCTCAACGTTTTAACGCAACATAAAATACTCTATAACGGGCGGTAATCTCTATGAGATAAAATAATTATCTTATATTGATTTCGATTTATAAGTTTCTAGTTAAAGCATGTTATCTTTAGCTAGAACTTATAAGAATAACGCGAATTTTTTTATTTAAAAAAGTGTATTTTTTTTATTTCAATTATTAATTTATACTACATTTAATAGGAAGCTTATTTTATTTATCCTTGTCAATACAGAACAAGAATAATAGAAATTACTGCTGAATATTTTAACACACGAATGACAGAATAAGTGGTAACTAAGCATGCAATTAAGCACTCGTCAGGTCAGAGTCTTTACACTGGCAACCCTTTTAAGCTCTGGAAAAAAGGTTCCAACCATTAAGATTATTTCTGCTCTTGAATGCTCAGAGCCTACGTTAACGCGCGTTTTAAAAGAGATAAGAGATTCTTATGGCGCTGAAATAAAGTACAGCAAAGCTTCTCGCGCATATCAAATGACTGAACGAGGTCAACTCGATAGTAAAGCATTACGCCGTATGCGTGAGGCATTATCTGCCAGTGAAGATCTTCGCCATAATGGAATGACAAGCCGAGTTTATCTCGATAAAGATAAGAAAAAATCAGTTTCACTTTCATTAAAAATGTCGGCATTACGTAAGATTGATAGATTATCTTATTTAAATAATTCCACACGTAGCGAAGCTGTTGAATTATTAGTTGATCACTATATTGAAAATTTAATTCAATCAACACTCGCTGAAATAGCCGAGAAAGAAAAAGAAAAAAAGAATTAAAAATAGATAATAAAAAGTGACTTGATACTTCGGTATCAAGTTATTTTTTTATAAAGTAATAAAAATGAATAAATATATATAAACTTATTTAATAAGTTTATATATATTTATTCTTACTCTTCTTCTATTTTAAATTACGTTAAAATAGAAATCACCAATACGCTAACAGCTTGAATTAATTAATTTTTCATAATTTATATTGTTTTTAATTAAAAAGTATTTATACCTAGTCATTATAAGTCAATCATTTAGCGCCACTCTTATTGTGATAGCACAATAAAAAATATTTTCTTTGATAAAATTAAATCACTCGACAACTCAATTTAAGAGTAAAAGATAGCCCAATTCCTCTTTTATTTTACTTTTCATACTATCTTTATTCAGATTAATAATATTGGACAATCATCACTGCGTTTTTTCCCTAATTTAATTAAACTAAGCATTATCTCAATTGAACACCTTCATGAGTCGGTTAGTATATTAATCGCTTATTTCTATCTCACTCACAGGATAAATGCATGAGAAGATTGCCAGTCTACCTTTTACTTGATACATCAGGTTCTATGTATGGAGAACCTATTGCAGCAGTAAAAAATGGCGTTGAAATGCTCTTATCAACACTACGCCAAGATCCTTACGCATTAGAAACCGCTTATATTTCTATCATCACCTTTGATTCAACCGCACAACAGATTGTACCGCTCACTGATTTAATTAATTTTAAAGTACCTGATTTAATCGCAAGTGGAACAACTGCATTAGGTTCAGCACTTACTTTAGTTTCCAGTCGTATTGAAAAAGAAGTACAAAAAACCACGGCTGAAACAAAAGGCGATTGGCGCCCATTAGTTTTTGTGATGACAGATGGTGCCCCAACAGACGATTGGAAAAAAGGCGTTGAGAAATTTAAAGCGGCACGCACGGGTGTTGTTATTGCGTGTGCGGCAGGACGAGCGGCACAAACTGATGTGCTCAAAAATATCACCGAAATTGTATTACAGCTAGATACTGCAGACTCCAACACCATTAAGTCATTCTTTAAGTGGGTTTCAGCCAGTATTTCTGTCGGTAGTCAAAAGGTCGATTTAACTAAGAAAGATATTAGTGATCTTGATGACTTACCACCGCCACCTCCTGAGGTTAACGTTGTACTTTAAATAAAAAAGGAATGAATATGTCTATTAGTTTAAAAAAAGGACAAGGTGTTAGTTTAAAGAAAAATGAATATGACCTTTCCTCTGTCACTATCGGTTTAGGCTGGGATATCAACGAAGAAAAACGCGGATTCCTTGGTGGGCTTTTTGGTAAAAAAAGCGAAGAATACGATTTAGATGTTATCGCCTTCTTATGTGGCGAAAACGGTAAAGTAAACGATTTAGGCAAAATTGAAGGTGGACACCCTTCACTCGTCAATGGCGATATTATTTTCTTTAATAACCTACAACATAAATCAGGACAGATTTGGTTAACTGGTGATAACCGAACAGGTGCAGGCGATGGAGACGATGAGCAGATCATCGTGAAATTAAACACACTTGATCCTAAATTTACTAAAATTGTCTTTATTGTTCAGATTTACAATGGCCGAGAGCTACAACAACACTTCGGTAAAGTACAAAACGCCTTTATCCGCGCTGTTGATGCCAAAAATGTAGAAATGGCTCGTTTTGATTTATCTGGAGGCGAAGCCTTCAACAACCAACGTTCAATGCTGTTTGCTGAATTAATCAGAGAAGAAAATGGCTGGAAACTTATCGCCATTGGCGAGCCTTCAAGTTCAGATAGCTTCATTTCTTACTTAAAGGACTTCACCTAATGAGAAGACTTCCCGTTTACCTATTAATTGATACTTCTGGATCAATGAGAGGTGAATCTATTCATGCGGTTAATGTCGGGATACAAACAATGCTTAATGCATTGAGACAAGATCCTTACGCATTAGAAAGTGTGCATATCTCCATCATTACCTATGATAATGAGGCGCGTGAATTTATCCCATTAACCGCATTAGAGGATTTCCAATTCTCTGATATCACCGTACCTAGCTCTGGCGGTACTTTTACGGGTGCAGCACTGGAGTGTCTAATCAAGTGTGTCGATCGTGATATTAAACGCTCTGATGGTAACCAAAAAGGTGACTGGCGTCCCCTCGTCTTTTTAATGACCGATGGCACACCTTCTGATGCTTACGCTTATGGTGAAGCGATTAAAGAAGTGAAAAAACGTTCATTTGGTTCGATCATCGCTTGTGCTGTTGGCCCGAAAGCCAAACACGATCACCTTAAAGAGCTCACATCTCAAGTAGTGGCTTTAGAAACACTAGACTCCAATGCCTTCTCTGGCTTCTTTAAATGGGTTTCTGCCAGTGTTGCATCCGGCAGTTCAAGTGCAGGCGTGAATACGGATAAAGATACCCTACCGCCACCACCTCCTGAAATCCAACTGGTACTGTGATCCGCAAAAGCAAAGCGCTCCAAAAGGCTTTGCTTTTATTTTATTCAGGCTTTGGTTTATCCATCACAATACATAACAGCCACAATAAAGTGATAAGGTACAACAATGAGAAGGCTACCCATTTTCTTTGTTTTAGATTGTTCAGAATCGATGATTGGTGAAAACCTAAAAAAGATGAATGACGGTCTAACAACTATTATTAGCGATCTAAGGCGTGATCCACACGCCCTTGAAACTGCTTATGTTTCTATTATCGCCTTTGCTGGTGTTGCAAAAACGATTGTTCCACTCACTGAAGTCGTCTCTTTTTACCCTCCTCAACTTCCATTAGGAGGAGGCACTTCATTAGGCAGTGCATTACGAGAACTTTCTCACCAAATCGACACTCAAGTAAGAAAAACCACGCTTGAGCAAAAAGGTGATTGGAAGCCTGTCGTTTACCTTTTAACAGATGGCAGGCCTACCGATGATTACACACAAGAGATCAAGCGCTGGAAAGCTCACTACGCCAACAAAGTTAATTTAATTGCGATTGGATTAGGATTAAGTGCAGACTTACATGTACTGTCACAATTAACTGAAAATGTACTGTTATTTACCGAAGCACAAGAAGGCGATTTTACTCGTTTTATTAAATGGATAACGATGTCCGTGGTTTCTCATAGCCGATGTGTTGGCGAAGAGCCACCACCACTTTTAAGTCAAACAGAGCATATTGTTCGTCTTGCAAAAGATGATGTCGAGCGTGCTTATGATGAATCTTGTGTCACTTTTGTCGGTCGTTGTAGCCACACACGCTCACCTTATTTAATGAAATATGAACGCCCACCCATGAAAGCTTCAGGGCTGGATTTTAATCTTAACCTTAATGGCTTTAATTTAACGGGTTGCTACACCTTAAATGAAGATTACTTTGCATGGAGTGATCTCAGCGCCACCGCATATCAAGTTAATACCAGTGAACTTCATGGCACTCCAGGTTGCCCTTATTGTGGCAATGCGACTGCTTTTGCTGTTTGCCAATGTGGCAAATTGCTCTGTGTAAATGGCCCTGAAACCGTTATTTGCCCTTGGTGTGATAATAACATCACCTTTGGGGATAACAGCAATCAATCTGACTTTGATGTCACACGAGGTAAAGGCTAATGAATAAAAAAGCCCTACTCACAAAACTGATTATTGATGACATACTGACACAACAGCGCATTCCGATAGATGAAGAGCTGGTTATTGCGCTGTATGAAGATACAGAAATCGCACAACATATTGATTTTATTATTGATAGAATCAAAGCAAAAACGACAGAAAAAATAACAACGCAAGACAAAGCACAACCTATTCTTCTGTTATTACCACCAGCCCGCGATTTAGCCTCTGAAGAAACATCGTTGCCAGAAGAGAGCCTATTAAAACCGGGACAAATTCCAACACACTCATCGCCAATGCCAACAGAAAAACCGATTATTCAACGTCCTACGGCAAAAATTACCCTTTCTAATGCCAAAGTAGGTACCGCGTTTAACTCCACGCTCAATATCGAGCTAGATACCCTCGAAATTGCCGAAATTGAATCGGTTAATTTCCCTGAAGCACTTGGAATAAGTTTTGATCCTGAAAGTCGTTGCTTAGTAGGTATGCCAACAAAAAGTGGCAATTTCACATTGGTTGTCCATTGGTCTGTTAATAGCACTCGCTATCACAATGACGTCTTATTAATCATCAATCCTGATCCTCGTAGCTTATGGCAAATCAACGAGCCTCCCGCAGACAGCCCTTATCCCAAAGCACATATAGATAGCAAACTTATTCTTGAAGAAGATATTCGTATTGCAGGTGCTAGCCGTCGCGGTCGCTCTCATGAACATGCAGGCACATTCCGTGATGATGATTTTTATATTCACCACGATGAGCAAAGCCAGTGGAATATTTTAATTGTCGCAGATGGTGCGGGTAGTGCACGCTATTCTCGTGAAGGTTCACGCATTGCTATCAATACCGTAAGCCACTATTTAAAATCACAGCTAAGTGAGGGGAATGAAGCGTTTAAACCTCATCTTGAAGCCATCCATCAATGGAATGACAATAATGCCATTAATAAAGTAGGAAACTTCTTTGCTCAACTCTTTCGTAATGCAGCACAATTGGCAGTTAATAACCTCAAAAACGAAGCCATTCATATTAATGAACCGGTAAAATCTTTTTCGACTACGTTATTAGCCACGGTTTCTTTGCGTATCAATGATGAGTTATTTGCTGCCTCATTTTGGATGGGAGATGGTGCAATTGCGGCTTATGGTCCCGCAGGAAAAGTGCGCATTTTAGGTATTCCTGATAGTGGTGAATATGCAGGGCAAACCCGTTTTCTTGATGATAGTGCACTCAATGATGTTGAGTTTAATCGACGCATTATTATTGGTAAGTGGAAAGAAATTTCACATCTTATTTTAATGACGGACGGAGTGTCTGATCCGGTATTTGAAACAGATAATGGCTTACAAGATCCCAATAAATGGGCTGCACTCATTGATGAAATATCGCCTTGTTTAGCCTCTCCTGAAAATGCAGATAAAGCATTGACTGAATGGCTGAATTTCTTTTCAGCAGGCAATCACGATGACCGCACTCTGGTTGTGGCTTGGTAATCATAAAAGAGAGAATGGGTGAGTTTCATGGCAGAGATCATTACCTGTACAACGCAAAGTGGAAAAACAGTTCAGTACGTCAATGAAATTATTGGCTCTGGTTCAATGAAAGATGTCTATTTTTCCCCTGACCGAACCTATGTTGTTGCCTTCTATAAAACAAAACAGAATGCACAAGCCAAAGATAGAATCGATATGATAACAGGCTCTTATCGACATAATATCTTTGAGCAAAGTGGCGGAGAATATTGGAAAAACCTCTTTTGCTGGCCAACAGATGTTGTCGAACATCAAGGTAAAATTGGTATTGTTGTTCCGACTTATCAATCCCACTTTTTCTTCAAATATGGCTCTAAAAACAACGACTTTCTGGCAATAAAAGGTCGAGAAAAAGAAGGTAAATGGTTTGCAAGTGCCAACAACCAAAATAAATTTCTCGATCCTCGCGAAAGAGGCAATCTATTAAATTATCTGAAAGTCTGTTTACTGCTCTCTCGTGCCGTGCGCCGAATGCATGCCGCAGGCTTATGCCATAGTGATTTAAGTTATAAAAACGTCCTTATCGATCCTGAACAAGGCCATGCCTGTGTTATTGATATTGACGGTTTAGTGGTTCCCGGCAAATACCCACCTGATGTTGTGGGTACTCCTGATTTTATTGCGCCAGAAGTGGTAAAAACCAGCCATTTACCGAAAGAAGATCCTAACCGTATCTTGCCAAGCATTACGACCGATAGGCACGCGCTTGCGGTATTAATCTATATGTATCTGTTTTATCGTCATCCATTACGTGGCGGTAAAATTCACGATCTTGACGATGAAATGCGTGATGAAACACTGTCTATGGGTGAAAAAGCGCTGTTTATTGAACACCCAACCGATCGTAGTAATGCGGTCAAATTGAATCAGGTAAAACCGTCATCTCTCCCTTGGGCAGATCCTGAAAAAATCCCATACACAATTATGGGGCCGTACCTAACACCTCTTTTTGAAAGAGCCTTTATTACAGGGTTACACGATCCTTCACAACGCCCTACCGCAGATGAATGGGAAACCGCTTTAGTCAAAACGGTAGACTTAGTTCAACCTTGTCAGAACAAAGATTGTGAACAGCAATGGTATGTTTTTTCAGGAAAGACTCAGCCTGTTTGTCCTTATTGTCATACCCCATATAAAGGGCAATTGCCGATTTTAAATCTCTACTCTTCACGAAAAGCTGGTAGCTTTAGACCTGACGATCACCGCTTAATGGTTTGGAGTAATCAATCACTCTTTCCTTGGCATGTTAATCGCCTTATTGCACCTAATGAACGCACCACCGATGAACAGAAAAAGCGTGTAGGTTATTTTGTTTATCACAATTCAACATGGTGGCTTGTTAATGAGCGTATTGATGGATTGATGGTATTGCCAGAGAAAAAGCAGATAGCAATTGGCGATAAAATTGCATTAACTGATGGATTGCAATTTGTATTATCGACAGAAGAAGGCGGACGACTTGTTGTGGTGCAATTAGTGTCAAATTAATAAAGTAAGAGAATAATCCGTTTAATTTATCGCGGGTTATTCTCTTTTTTCATTGTGTTAAATTTAATATTGAGATCAAAGCTTAAATTCTATAACCAAATTTAAATCTTTTGCTGGTTTTCCTGTTTCATAGCGCCATTGTTCCATAGCGTGAATAAGTGACAAACCAAAAACATCCACTAAAGGGGAATCTAACAGCCTAATATTTTGTACATGCCCATTTTCATCAACATCAAATTTCGCCTTTAATCCACCTTCAATGCCTTGAGTAGCCGCTTTTACAGGATAAGTAGGTAATGGACGTGATAAATTCTTAGGATAATTTTTAACCGTAAGATTTGACTCTTTTATTTCACTTTGAGTCATTTTCTCTGGTTCATCGACTAATTTTGTTTTCAATAACAAATTAGATTGAGCATCCGGCTGTATTGATTGAGTAGCACATCCATTTAGTAAAATGGTGCTGCAAAATAAACTTAAAATAGCTAATTTTATTTTCATTTTTCGTTTCTAAAATAAGATTAAGTATTAAAACACAATAACACATATCATAATCATTTCTATTCTCAGATCTACGTTTAGTTAAGAAAAACTGTGCAATTAATCCTATTTTTGCCATTTTATTTAAATCCAAGTCAGATCACATATTTACCTCTCACTCCTTCCATTTCGCGCTAACGTTCAATATTGGATATCAAGATCCCAGTTTATTAAGCCTCATTATTTACAATACCCCACAGTGATAATTGGAGGCATGAATGAAAACTAAAAATAAAATCAATGTGCTAGAACTTATTTCGCCAGAGATGAAACAAGTTATGCAATTTTATGCAGATAATCCGCAACCTGCGCCAGAAAATGATGATTATCCATCAATGCGTCTTGCTTATAATCAAGATAGGCGTTATTGGAATGCGGATGCACCAGAGATGTTTAGCATACAAGATATTTCGGTGAGTACTTCTTATGGAAGTGTATTAACGCGTCTTTATAAACCCAAACAAAAAACACCCGCGACACTCTATTATCTGCATGGCGGTGGGTTTATTTTAGGAAATTTAGATACTCACGATCGCATTATGCGACTGCTTGCCTGCTATACCGGTTGTGCCGTTATTGGTATTGACTATTCATTGTCTCCCGAAGCTCGCTACCCCCAAGCTATCGATGAATCAGCACAGGTTTGTCAGTATTATCATCAAAATGCAAAACGCTACGATATTAATACACAATATATTGGTTTTGCGGGTGATTCTGCGGGTGCAATGTTATCTCTTGCTACTGTATTGTGGCTACGCGACAAACAAATTCACTGTGGAAATATCAGTGCTGTTTTGCTTTGGTATGGATTATATGGATTACGCGATTCCACCAGCCGTCGCCTTTATGGGGGAGAATGGGATGGATTGCGCCAGCAAGATCTAGAAGAATATGATAATGCATATCTAACCGCACTTGGCAGTCGCGATGCACCTTATTATTGCTTATTTAATAACGATTTAACGCAAGATATTCCGCCTTGCTTTATCGCCAGTGCACAATATGACCCACTTATTGATGATAGTGTGACGCTATTTAAAACCTTAGAAGCCCATCAATTAGCTTGTGAATATAAAATGTATCCAGGCACATTACATGCCTTTTTACACTACTCACGGATGATGAAAGTGGCTGATGACGCCATTCGAGATGGCGCTCACTACTTTGTCAAACAACTCGCTTTGTAAAACGTCAGCCTATTAAAACTCAAGGTTTCGAATAAAACGATAATCCGCAGACGCTTCTTTGAGTCGATACAGACTTGCAGGGCGTCCTCTTTCTGCGCGTTTTTCTCCAGTATCAATTAATAAATCGGCTTGTTCGATGCGTCGTCTAAATGATTTTTTCTGGATCTCTTTCCCAATCAAAATTTCATGAACATGCTGTAACTCTGGCAAGGTAAATACTTCGGGTAATGCAAATCCGGGAACAATCGAATAGAGTGATTTTTGCTTTAATCGCTCTCTTGCTTGAGCAATTAATTCATGGTGATCAAACGCTAAGCTCTGTTGTGCAATCTCATCAATAGGACACCACATCACCGAATCCACGGTATCTATATGCGCTTCACAGGCTTGATGTGCAATCAACGCGGTATAACAAACCGTCACCGACCAACCTCTTACATCACGCTGGCTATTTCCCACTGAACAGAGTTGCTCAATATAAGGGGGGATCACGCCCGTTTTCTCTTTTAATTTTCTTAGCACCGTATCTTCAAGGCATTTATCTTGCACTTCGTCGACAAATCCACCGGGTAAACCCCATTTTCCTTTTTCAGGATGCTCTCCTCTTTTCACCAACAACACTTTTAACTGCTCTTCATGGTAAGTAAATAGTACGGAATCAACAGTGATCAGGGGTGATAGGAAATCACGACGGTTATAACTGGCTAAAAAATCTTGTTCATTCATGGCGTAAGTTTTATTAGAAGACGATGAAACTATTTTAAGCCTAAACAGCAAAAAATCAAATTTTGTCATAAAGACACTAAATCAGTTGACAAGCATAGTGTCTATAGGACAAAATTCAGTTATTGTCATAAGGACACTAATTGGAGAGGCACTATGTTTAACTTAAATTACTTTAAAGCTGATTCATCAACATTCATTATCAAATCTGTCAATGGTAACGTTCGCCAACAAGGTAAAGGCTTGAGTTTTTGGTATAACTCCGCCACAACCTCTATTGCGGCATTACCTTTAAACGCTCAAGAAGCACCTTTTATTTTTAACTTCCAAACCTCGGACTTTCAGGGTTTACGCATTCAAGGGCAGATCTCATTTCAGGTTAAAGCACCTGAAAAAGCCGCAGAAGTACTCAACTTTAACTTAAGCAAAAACGGCAAATCGTATGCCTCTGAAGATCCACTCAAACTCAGTGATCGTGTTGTACGTATTGCACAAACTTTAATTCAAGCAAAGATCCAAAGTACACCGCTTAGAGAAGCGTTATTACTTAGCCAATCATTAGTGACTTTGGTAATGGAGCAATTAATTGAACATCCCTCATTAGAGGCATTAGGTATTGCGATTTTAGATGTTTCTATTGCGGCAATCACTCCATCACCAGAAACCTTAAAAGCACTCGAAGCTGAAGCGAGAGAATCCTTACTGAAAGAAGCCGATGATGCCATTTATGCTCGTCGTAAATTCTCAGTAGAACAAGAGCGCACCATTAAAGAGGCTGAATTAGAAACCGATTTATCTGTTCAACGTAAACGCCAAGAGATTGAAGAAGCACGTTTAGAAAACGAACGTACATTATTACGCGAACAAGCTGAGATTGAAAAAGAACGCCTTGAAGCCAAAGTTAATGCGGAAGCAAAACGCAAAGAACTGGTCGCGTTAAGTGCTGAAAATCAGCGAACACAATCAGAAGCGGATGCTTATGCTATTGAAGCTACCATGCGTGCTTATCGTGAATTGCCCGTTGAGAACCTAAAAGCAATGGCATTAGCAAAAATGGACTCACAACAATTAATGGCAATGGCATTTGAAACCTTAGCACTGAATTCAGGAAAAATCGGAGAGTTAAATATCACACCTGATTTATTTAGCCAATTTATGAAAAAAGGCAGTAAATAATGCAACGTAACGAAGATTTTCGCTTTGTACTGGTGATGAGAAAAAGCCGCTTACAGGAATTAATTGAGCGCTTTAATACCTGGTCACAAGCCAAATTCTATTTAGAACACAACAATGTTGAGGTAAAGGATTACCTCAATGAACACAATTTATATCAAAAGCAACTCACAGAAGCTGAGCTGATTTTAAAATCATTAGGACGATTTCAACTTTTAGAAAGAGGCTTATTACCTAGCTATCAATTCTCACCTCACGATATTGTGGTGGTGATTGGTCAAGATGGGCTTGTTGCCAATACGCTGAAATACCTTAATGGGCAGCCTATCATTGCCATAAATCCTGATCCATCAAGATGGGATGGTAAATTATTACCCTTTGAAATAGGGCAATTAAAAGAGACCGTTATTAACACCATTAATAAAAAAATGCCCTTTAAAACGGTCACTTTTGCACAAGCGACAACCAATGATGGTCAATCTTTATTAGCGGTTAATGACTTATTTATTGGCCCTAAAAGCCACACCTCTGCGCGGTATATTTTGCAATGGAATGGCACTGAAGAAGTGCAATCTTCATCAGGCATTATTGTGTCAACAGGATTGGGATCAACAGGATGGTTTCAATCTATTCTTGCTGGTGCGATGGCAATCACAGGAGAAGCTTCGCACCCTCTGTTACAAGGTTTTAGTTGGAGTGAACGAAAGCTACAATTTAGTGTAAGAGAGCCGTTTCCAAGTAGAACAACAGGTGTTGCACTGACTTTTGGCACTATTGAGCCTGATTCACCACTGCAATTAGGATCTTTGATGCCAGAGAATGGCGTGATTTTCTCTGATGGTATCGAAGATGACTATTTACAATTTAATGCAGGTTGCATTGCCCACATTGGTATCGCTGACATACAAGGGCAACTAATTAGCCAAAAAGGACGTCAGCAAATTTAGATTTATTTAGCGCTCTTTAACACCGTTTCAAGTCCAGAGATCATCACATCTAGGACAAACAAAAATGCGGCATCACCATTATCACTATCCATAATTGCAACGGCTTGGGTTAATAATGGCGGATAGGCAACAGTATCCGTCTCTACTTTTGGTTAGCAGCCTATTGTATTCTAAAGCTGTTATTTCAGCCTCTTAATACTAGAAATTATAAAGATTATAAAAGTCCTATCTGCTCTTAATATCGTTGATAGGACTTTATTTTAATGGCCGCAATCATAAACATTGGTGTTGAGCGATAGAGCAGGTAAGAGAGCAGTTTAGTTACATAGTTATTTTATGATAGCTATTTTCAATCATATTCAGCCTGAGTAAAAAACAAATATTTCATTATTGATTTACTTTTTATTTACATTGTAAAATTATTATCCAACTAAGAATAAAATATAATTTCTATTAATTTTAACTCTATTTAAATAAAAATTATTTGTAGTAACAGTCATATATTAATTTAGATCAATATTCACCAATCATTTTTAGATACTTCCAATAATAAAGTTTATCTGTTAATTAGAAATCCATCATAAAAAAAATAAAACACCAAAGTGATTCCAAAAAAGACTAATTTATTGGGCTTATATTTCTAAAAATTACCTTACAAAATAAAAAAAAACAAAAAGAGAGTAAATAAAATTTTTTATATAGTGATAACTAATCATAAATACTTAAGTTATTTTTACTTAATAGTGATGAAAAACTCTGTTTACGCGTATAAAAGTTAATATAAGGTTTAAAAATACTAATATTTTTATTTTCCAGCATAAAATGCTATGGGATTAATCCTATCCCTATAAAATTTTTAAATTGTAGAATTGACCTCAAGACAAATTGGTAAATAAAACAAATAATCCAAAAAAGAATAAATACACTTATTTTAGCTTTATCTCTTTTTTGCATATTTGAATATATTGACTAAAAGCATAAAGAGAATCGACATTAACAAATTCAAACAATCACTTTTCCATCTCAATAATATATTTTATTTAAAATGAGTCTATTTAAAATTCATTTTAAATAAGTATTTTTACTAAAGCCTAACTAACTGAATAACAGATTATTTTTAAATAACATCTGTTATTTAAAAACATTATGTAATAAGAATTAATCTACGAAGGATATTTTATGAAAAAGCTGACATTAGCCGTTCTTGCAGTTGCTATTATGGGTACAACAACTCTTGCTCAAGCTGATACTCGTACAGCAAGTGCTGTTGCTTCATGGGATGCGAAAGCATACAAAGATACTAAAAGTATGTTAGTTGTTACACCATTAAAATCTTTAACTTTCAATTATGCGGAAGGTATTAAAGCATTTAATTCTCAAGATGGTGCGTTCGATATCACTATCCAAGGTCAAGAAAAAGCGACTGATTTTAAACTAACTTCAAAAATCATCACCGATAAATTAGTACGTGCTTCTGATAACAGTGAATTAACTGTTGGTGTTAAATGGAATGGTACTGACTTAACTAGCTCAACAGAAACCACCATGGTTGACGTTGCTGCTGGTACAACGGCTGGTCTTGATTTCTTAGCTCAAGACGGTGCTTACAACGGTAAAGAGCGTGTAAGCGGTCAAAGCCAATTCACGTTCAATATTGCTTCCGCAAAAATCGCTGGTACTGATGCTCAATTCTCTGATTTAGCTGATGGTTACTGGGATGGTGACGTTAAAGTTCAATTTACTGCAACTTGGGAAGGCGACTTCACTAAAGCACCATAAGTTACAAAGTCAGTATTTTAATAAATACGGGATGAGCGAATTTTCGCTCTCCCTCAAGGATCCACGATGAAAAAAATAATATTAGCGTGTTTGAGTCCTTTGGTTTTTTATAGCCAATTTGCAGCAGCCATCCATGTCGGCGCTATTACTGAAACAATGCTGTCTGATCAAACGATTCTTGCTAAAGAAATTGAAAATAATGTCGAGCAAGCACGGTTAGTCGGATTGTCTATTGAGCGAATTTCATCGCCTTTAGAAGATGGAAAAGTGATCCCTTTAGTTAATAATGAGATTTTGATCTCACCAGCAAACTTAATTTTACCCGGAAAAACCAAAGAAAATTTCAAGATTTTCTATAAAGGTCCTAGTGATAATCAAGAACGCTATTATCGCTTAGTTTGGCGTGATGATCCCGTGACTGAAACCGGATCAACACAGAGCTCAAAAGCAGCAACTGCGACCACATCAGCAATGATAAGCACCATTTTAGTCGTCGCTCCACGTCAAGAAAACTTCAGTTACCGTTTCGATAAAAGCACTCGTATTGTTTACAACACGGGGAATAGCTCATTCCGTACTGTCGCCACGGGCGATTGTATGCCTAATGCCGTGACAAAAAATGAAAATAATCGTTGTAGTGAACGTTATTACGTCATGCCAGGCCTTGGTGTTAAGTTAAAACAAGTCGATGTTCAAAGCAAAAGAGCAACTGTCGGTATTTGGCATAACGATGATTTTATTATTATAAATTAATTTAATAAGGATTCATTGTGCGTAAATCAGGGATAGCTCTAGGTATCGCTTTATGCCTTTTATCTGGAAGTGCATTTAGCCAATCATCTAGTTTAAAGATGGGTAACTACATCATTCCTAGTGTCTTCGTAACTGCGTTAGAAGAAGGCATGACGATCCCTGTTTATCTGCGTTATAACCTCTCTAATCAATCTGTATTAGAAGAACAAAGTCGTAATAAAATTGCCGATGCACTAGTGGTACTTAAAGACAATAAAATCACGATTAACTCAGTGACTCCAACACTAGATGAAGGTGATGCACAAGTTGCCTCTATCAATGAACAACTCCTCCAATCATTAAACGAACTTAAAGATAAGCCCTTTGATCAAAATAATAAGATAGCGCTTTCCTCAGATGCTACGCTTAATTTTGATTTAAGTACCTTTATTATGTCGTTAGATGTTAATGAAGCAGGCCTTGCCACTCAAATCAAAGCACGTTCGGAAATGTTAGGAAAATCAACCGTTGATAATATTTCCTCCGTTACCACCTATGATTTAGGTGTCTATAACAATCAAATGAAACAGCAAAAAGATAACACTAATAGTTATTTTTCAATCGACAGTATTTGGAGTTTTGCTGAAAACCATTTGAACTTAAGCGCCACAGCGTATGGCCTAGGTACTGCAGAGCAGTCTTTTGACTTTTATCGAGCCATGTTTGAACGTGACTTTAATGGTCGCCGTTTTGCTTTTGGTCTATTAAATACGTGGAACTTACAATCTATTGCTTCCATGTCAGCACTTAACAGCAGTAAAGTTTATGGTGTTACTTACGGTAATAACTCATCGTCTAAAGTAAGCCATTCTCAACTCTCTTTAACACCCATTACGGTCTTTTTGCCGAGTGCCGGTGAAGTCCGCCTTTATCGTGATGGCAAATTATTAAGTATTCAGAATTTCCCAATGGGGAGTTTTGAAGTGGATACCGCACCACTCCCTTTCGGTATTTATGAAGTCGATGTCGAAGTGGTGATTGATGGCCAAGTTCGCTCTAAGCAGCGTCAAACCGTCAATAAATCTTACAATATGAAAGGGGCAACTTTAAACCAATTTCGTTGGGAATTATATTCTGGTTATGTAGATTACAAAAAACGGATTAAAAATAACAATAACGAATATCGTACAACCAGTGGCGATAATACGGTCTTAGTCGGTGGTGCAGGTGCGATTACATTAGGTGTATTTTCAGGCTTAAACTTACAGGGTTCTGTTTATGCCTTTGATAATCTTGCCGTATTAGAAACCAATAGTAATTTACAATTAACGGATACACTCTCAACCAGTTGGCAGGCATTAATTGCTAAAGACGGTAGTAACCGTAATATTTTTACTGCTAATTACTCCTTGCCTAAAGGAATTGGCGCATTATGGGTCAATCGAGAAAAAGGAAATATCAAAGATGATTTTCCTATGTATGACTCTGATAGCTACTCTTTTGGTACTACCCTGAATTTCTCTCAATTTTGGGAATATGCAGGCTCATTTACTTATTCTCACACTAAAGATTTAAGAGACAAAAATAAATCTAACAGTTTTGAATATGCAACTACACTTTATACGGGTCGTTACGGCAGTATGAGTTTGCGTACTGGTGTTCAACGCTATCACTACGATAACCAAAACAGCACCAACGAAAAATACATCACATTAGATTTCTCACTGCCGTTAGCAACATGGCTTAGTGCAGGTGTTTCTTCCAGCAATGGTAATCTGCGGGGCGAGTTATCTGCATCGAAAAGCTTTGAAGATTCCGCTATTCGTAATGCAGGCTTATCCATGTCCACTTTGTTACATGATAAAGATGGTACTGACAGTGATTTCTCTGTCAGCGGTTACGGCTCATTCGATACCAAATACAGCACCGGTACGTTAACCATGAGTCGCCCTAATAATGACCGTTTAAATACCACCTTAACGGCACGAGGCTCACTGGCTTATAGTGATATGAATTTCTCTGCCAGTGGAAAACAAGAAACATCAGGGGTAATTGTCAAAACTGGGATTGATGGTGAAGGCCAAATTGCCGCTAACGTCAATGGTCAACGCTTTGTGTTATCGGGTGGGAATAACTTTATTCCACTTTCCCCTTATGCCGAATATAAAGTCGAATTACTGAATGATAAGAACAGTGAAGATAGCTTTGACATTGCCTCGGGTCGTGTGAAAAACGTGGTGCTTTATCCGGGTAACGTGGCGGTGCATCAGCCTGAGTTAAAACAGATGGTTACCGTGTTTGGTCGAATGAAGTCACCTGACGGCACGCTGTTAGCCAGTGCACAAGTACGTAACCATATCGGGCGCACACAAACCGATACCCAAGGTCAGTTTGCGATGGATGTTGATAAACGTTATCCAGTGATTTCATTACAACAAGATGATAAACAAATTTGTGAAGCTGAATTAGATCTGTCGTCAGCTCGCGGTGTGCTGTGGGTAGGTGATGTAATTTGTGATCCGCAAACTACATTGGTAAACCGAAATTAAAGGAAAGCATATAATGTTTAAACATTATTTATTATTAATACTTACCCTTTTTGCTACATTTACTGCCAATGCAGCAACTTACACCAATGATATTGTTTTTATTGAAAACAATATTGATAATGAATATTTTATTACCCCACAAAAAACGGACCCTCGTTTTAGTGGTGCTAACGTTTTTACCAAATATAGTAGTGACCAACTTAGTTTAGGCTACATGGGATATACAGGTGCAGTTCCTCTCTACAATTATTTTGATATTTGGTTAGAAAACTCTCCAATTAAAATGCCATTTATTGGTAACCGTTGCTGGCGAACCTATAGAGATTGCCCTTCTGATGGTATACAAAGACCTGAACAAGTTTTAAATGACGGAATGTATCGTGCTTATATGAATACTCATGGCGGTGAAGCGGGTATTCCTAGAGCAATATTCTCTGATTCTTTTTATCAATATATGCAAAACTTGCCTGTTGGCAGTACTGAGAATTTTAGTTATTTTTTCTGCTATACAAAAAATGATTACAACCCTGCATTGGGTCAAACGTGCCGTTCTGTAAATGGTAAAGTAAATGAGCAAAGTTTTGCGATCACCAAAAATGGGCATATAAAGCTAAAATCAACCAATGCGTTACAAGAGATTTTTGTCGATAGCGAAGGTAATGCTGTTTTAGGCTTAGGGTCTAAGTTTTGCGAAATTGTAGGTGATAATGTTGTCTGTAAGATGGTCGATTATGAACTAAAAGGCGAAAACTTAAATGTTATGAGACTGGCGATGAAAGTCGATACAGCGACATTATCATTTACACCAACAGCGAGTGATATACTTCTTTCAGCAACACCTACATCAAGAACTTATTATTATTCATCAGCAACCATTGCTTCTTATTTAGTCACCCCTGGTAATGGTGGCGTTTATGTTCATTTTACAAAAAGTTTTTTTAAAAAATTAATTAAAAACAACGTAGATCTTTCTAAAAGCCAAGATTTATTTACCTTTAGTTTTACCAATGTTGCGGTACCTCAATCAGGGTTTTATGAATTTACGCCATCAAATACAATTATTATTAAACCTCGCGATTATGGCATTAGTATTGTTTCTAAAGACTTAACCAATAATCCGCATAGAGAAGGAAAAGTGGGCGATAAAGAGCCACCGCTAACCTTTGACTATATTGTAACCACCAGTGCATTTCGCCAAGCCAATAAAATTACAGCTGCCGTTGAAGGACCTAAAACAACAATCCGAGGTCAGTCTTACTGCTTATTTAGTTCTAAAGATAAAAAAATCAATGTGCCTTTTTCAGCCTATTTAATGTATACCGATGAAGGTGGCTCAAAAGTAAAAAGCCGTACTGCTTGCGATAATGTGCCTATCTCCATAAAAGAAGCATTATGGACAAAAACCACATGGCCTTACCCTTATCAGTTAGAAGGCAATTTCTATCGTACCGACTTACAATTAACCTTTCCTATGAATGAAAGTGCTTCTCTTTTCTCAATGGAAGGTGAAGACTGGATTGGTGTAGTAGAAGCTCGGGGCTATGTTAATGTCTTTGCAGAATGGTCAGGAACTGACATTCACTGAGTAAAATAAGAGCATCCTCTTTATATTAGGGATAATTTTCCTCTAATACATAAACAAAAAGTTGAAGATCAAGACAAGCATCCATGTTTGCTTGATCTTCGATTGCCGTTATTAACATCCGTTGTTCTAACGCTATATTGTCTCGATGCCATCCTTGAGCAATCCAACCCAAACTAAACGCCAGTAGTGCAATCCATGCATATAACGCTTGTGTGTTGAACATGACCGAATTCCTTAGTCATTCGAGACAAAACTGATTTTATCGACTTTTATTATGATGAAAATGTGTTGCACTTTTTACTTGGTATCATCTTTTCCTTTCCCTGAAAAAAATTGATTACCTCGTTTACGTAACCAGATTTCGACTAACTGATAGCCCACAATACCGAGCGCTGAGCCAATTCCCATTACTGCGACAGGATCAATTCCAGGCCATAAAATAAGCAGTGCACCAGCAACAACAGAAACCGCAGAGCCTAAAATAATTTTGCCGAAAAACAATCTTAATGTAATGGTTTCATTCGCAACGAGCATCTTTCCTAATGCAATAAAAGCGCCCACTATGACTAACGATATCAATGTGCTGTTATATTCATCCATGAATACACCTCATATCTGATTACACTTTTTTAACCGTAAAAAGAACTCTCACCTCCCAACATTCATCAGATAATCTGTAAAGAATTAGCAGTAAGCCACGACCCTGTGTAACTGAATAAATTCCCGATTGAGATAACGTAAGTTCCTTTTATTTCAACTACGCACAACATCCATTTGCGATAAACAACAGGCGATTCAGTTATATTACTGCTAACTTCCTTGTTAACTTGTAATAGACATCCTTATCTATTGCTTTCTACTTACACTGAAAATCAACAAAAGAATAAACAATAAATTCAATATCTTGCTTATCTCCGTATCATTTAACGTGAAGCTATTATCTACAAAGTTTGTATTTCAGGCTAGTAAGTTTGTTCGGTTAACGTCGGTTATCAATGCTTATCCGACAATAACCGAACTATTCACATCAATACAAACAAACAAACTTGTTTTAAGTATCTTTAAATAGCCTTAAAACAAGGATTTATATAAAAAAACAATAAATAGGCTGGTTATAATACAAATTTCAGCTAATATAGAAGCTATCTGATAGCCCATAGAAAAGAGAAAAACGATATGCGTGTCTTAACTATTTTTTGTCCTGAATGCGGTGAAAAAGCGCTTATAAAGAAAAGTAATCGTAAACACAAAGAGTTATCCGATCTCTATTGTGCTTGTCGTGATCCTGAATGCGGGCATACCTTTGTTTTAAACCTCACGTTTAGCCATACCCTTATGCCAAGTGCAAAAAACAAAGATACGTTGTTATTAGATGTGATTAAAAACCTTTCTCCAGAACAACGAGAGAAAGCACTCACTCTTTTGCAAGGCATGTAACCATCACTAACAGACACTCTTTTTTTCATTTATTTTTATGATCTTGCTCCCATTCTGACAGGTTATTTGACTAACCTATTCTTATAGAAAGATAAATGATGTAGATTCATTTTTAAGCTAAATAAAAATAATTCTTATGTTTTAAATAAAACAAACATGGCTTATTGATGCCCTGTTTGCCAATCCTTTAATAAATAATTTGTCAGCCACCCAAGCCAGAAAACCTATTTCTGGTTTGAAGACTAAACACAAATTTCAAATGGAGCATTTAAGATGAAAAAGCTGATTAATCGAGTTGATGATGTGTTATCTGAACAACTACAAGGCTTTGCAAAATCCCATCCTGAAATCAAACTTCATCCCTCCTCTTTTTATGTCACGCGAAAAGATGCTCCAATAAAAGGTAAAGTTGCTCTATTGTCCGGCGGTGGTAGCGGACATGAACCGATGCATGCAGGTTTTGTGGGCAAAGGAATGCTTGATGGTGCATGTCCGGGTGAAATATTTACGTCACCAACACCGGATAAAATGTATGACTGTGCCAAAGAGATCGATAGCGGTGAAGGTGTTTTAATGATCGTAAAAAACTACACCGGTGATGTGCTGAATTTTGAAACAGCAACAGAACTGCTTCATGACGATGGTATAAAAATTGCTACAATATTAGTTGATGATGATGTGGCAGTAAAAGATAGCTTATATACCGCAGGACGTCGTGGTGTTGCCAATACCGTATTAATTGAAAAACTACTGGGTGCGGCAGCTGAAAGAGGCGACTCTCTTGATGAACTGGTTAAATTAGGTCATCACATTAATAACAATGGTTTTTCTATCGGTATTGCCTTGGAAGCTTGTACAGTTCCAGCTGCAGGAAAACCCTCTTTTACTTTACCTGAAAATGAAATGGAGTTTGGCGTCGGTATTCACGGTGAACCAGGTATTGATCGTCGTAAATTTACTTCCCTGAATGATACCGTCGATGCCATGTTTAATACCTTAATTGAAAATGGCCACTATCAACGAGTGATCCGCAATTGGGATCGTGAAAACGGCACTTGGATTGATGAAAATCAAGAAAAACAGCCCTTAAAATCTGGTGATCGCGTCATTGTTTTAGTTAATAACTTGGGTGCCACACCACAATCTGAGCTTTATGGCGTTTATAACCGTTTAACTCAATGCTGTGAAAAATTTGGCTTAACCATCGAACGTTCCTTAATTGGTTCTTATTGTACTTCGCTCGATATGTCAGGGATCTCTATTACATTATTAAAAGTGGATAACGAATTACTTACCTTATGGGATGCCCCAGTGAATACACCTGCGATGGTGAAATAAGTCTTTAATAACAAGAAAAAGGAACAAAAAATGGCTTTAACTCACGCTCAAATTATTCTTTGGTTACAACAATGCGCACTGCTATTTGAACAAAAGAGTGATTATTTAACGGATTTAGATCGTGAAATTGGCGATGCTGACCATGGTTTAAATATGAACCGTGGCTTTAAAAAAGTGCAGGAAAAGTTACCTGAATTTGAAGGGCAAGATATTGGCACCATCCTCAAAACCACAGGCATGACATTGCTCTCAAATATTGGCGGAGCAAGTGGCCCTCTATTTGGCACCTTCTTTATTCGTGCTGCCAAACCCACTGCTTCATTGCAAAATCTAGAACTTAATCAACTCATTGAAATGGTAACAGAAGGTGTGGAAGGCATTGTAAGCCGAGGAAAAGCAGAGCCAAATGACAAAACAATGTGTGATGTTTGGTGGCCAGTAGTTGAGTCATTAAAACAATCTAATGAACAAAATCTTTCTATTAAAGAAACCCTCAACCAAGCACAAATTGTCGCTGAAAAAGCTGCTGAAAATACTATCCCGATGCAAGCTCGAAAAGGACGAGCAAGCTACTTAGGTGAGCGCAGTATCGGACATAAAGATCCCGGCAGTGCTTCTGTGGTACTGATGATACAAGCCCTTGCAAATAGTATTAATGCATAACTGACCAAACAACCAATACAAGCAACCAATAAAGGTCTACCATGATAAATATTGTTATTGTTTCTCATAGTAAACATCTCGCTGATGGTGTGGCAGAGCTTGCCAGTCAGATGCTTAATCCGGCTCATTGCCAACTTGCCGTTGCAGCAGGTATCAACGATGAAGAACATGCAATTGGTACTGATGCCGTTAAAATTATGACGGCGATAGAATCACTTTCTCAAGCACAATCTATTGTTGTGATGATGGATTTAGGCAGTGCAATATTAAGTGCAGAAACTGCGATTGAGTTACTTGATCCCGCTCTCGCTGAAAAAGTCACCCTCTGCTCTGCTCCCTTAGTTGAAGGTACGCTTGCTGCGGTTGTCGCCGCATCTTCAGGAGCGTCATTAGAGAAAGTGATTGAAGAAGCTTCAAATTCTTTATATCCAAAGAAAATCCAACTGGGTGAAAATTTCGTTCAGCCTAAAAATGATATTAATGCCTCTGTCAAAATTCACGGCAAAGAGGCAAGTTGGGTTGTTCGTAATCCTCATGGATTACATGTGAGACCGGCTGCAACTTTAGTTGAAGTACTTTCTGCTTTTCAGGTAGATTATCAACTCGTTAAAGGGGATAGACGTATTAATCCTCTCAGCTTAAATCAGCTTTCATTAATACAAATTCGCCAAGGTGATGAGATAACGCTAATTGCCTCTGGTGAGCAAGAAGATGAGGCGATTACCGCTTTTCTTGAACTTGCCAAAAATGGCTTTGGTGAAGAGCTACCTTCTGATTCTAATACCATCACATTAAAAGGTATTTTAGCCCCAGTGTCTCAAATTAAAGCCCCTGCTTTTATTTGGCATGAAATAGAGCTATCACCGATAGAAAACTTATCTGAACCGATTGATATCCATGCCCAAATTGGAAAACTTAATTTTGCAATAAAAGAGACGCTAAAAGCTCTAAAACAGACAGCCAATAAAGCGAGCCAGACATTAGGTGAGCATATTGGTGCTATTTTTAACGGCCATATCATGATGTTAGATGATGATGAGTTAATTACGAGTGTGGTTGATCGCATTAAAGAAGAGAAGATCAGCGCCCAACAAAGTTGGTCGGATGAAATGCAAGAAAGAACACAGCTGTATTGCGCCCTCACCGATCCTTATTTACGCGCACGTGAACTCGATCTTCGTGATCTACGTAATCAGGTGCTTTATCATTTACAAGATAAAACGCGCCCAAGTTTCACCCCTTCACAACCCGCTATTTTAGTCGCAAAAGAGCTTTTTCCTTCGACTTTAATTCAATTGGTTGATAGCCAATTAGTTGGTATTGCTTTAGCTAAAGGTGATAGTCGCTCTCACAGTGCCATTATCGCGGCAGAAATGCGCTTACCGATGTTAGTCAATTTAGGGCCTGCGTTATTAAAAGTCTCTGAATCTCAAAAGCTAAAATTAGATACAAATAAGGGTGAATTAGTTATTGAACCAACAACGTTATAAACCTCTTTTCACATTAACTGCATAAAAAAACCCGCACAATCATGTGCGGGCAAGTCAACGAAAAACGCTATCAATCTAGGTCATTATTGACTCTTCTAATTTTATTAAGGTATTGATAATACCAATGTCGTAGTACCACTGAAATTGCCTAAAGAAGGTGTACCATAAGTTTGGAGTTTGGATTTAATATTGACATACACATATTGATTTTTAATGGTGTCAACTCGAGTACCGATTGATGCAGGGGAACCATTTAAAGTTAAAAAAGAACGGATGCTACCATCTGGTTTTAAGTTTAAAAAATGATCATCCATTGAACTGGTAATTTTTACTGGCATATCTTCATTACAAATCAGTGCAAATTGCTCTTCGGCTTCATTGCCATTAACTTGAGTCACATCAAGAACACCATGTGAAATATTAAGATTACTAGAAACAAATGCACATTTGCCTTCTGGTGGTGGTGCAATGCCACAAACACCCCCTGGTACCATAAAACCACCACCATCATCAAATGACTTTGTCATAAAAAAAGCAATACACTCATCTACTTTAGGCTTTCCTAAATGGTCACTATAACCTGAGAATGGAAGAGACAATCCACATTGATTCATTGCTACATCACGAATTTCAGCCATACTATTTAAATGTTGTAAATCCACATTACATTTCCAAGCCACTCGTCGTTCTGTTTTTGTACCGCCAATATTAGGTAACCTATGGAAATGATTAATTTGAATATAACAACTTCTACTTAATCCTAAACTTTTACAAGGGTTTGGTGTATATCCTATTTCAGTCCAATATTCCATAACAAATTCATAACGAATATCACTATCCTTATCTGGTGATACTCCCGATTTAGTAATATAAGTAAAATAACCTGCCTGTGCGCTAAATAGCCAAAAACCATATACGACAATCAATAACTTTAAAATTTGCTGTATTCTTTTCATTATTTGTTACTCATATTTCAAAGAAAACACGGCGGTAGCAGAAAAATGCCCCGGTTTAATTGATTTATTTGCAATGGCAGCCGCCGTTGCTTGCAGATAAGCAATAAAATTAAGCTCAAAATTACCATTATTAGGAATATTATATAAACTGGTGTAATTCCCTAATATCACGGGTACACCTTCTTTAGTGGTAATTTTTATTCCTAGATCAGGGTTATTTGTACTGTCGTCCAATGCCAATAATCCAGCAAGTTCATTATGCGTTGCCCCTTCAAACTTAATTTTCACTTGCTTGGCAATAGAGATATCACACTCTGATAAAGTGATTTTGAAATCCTTTTTCTCAAATTCAAAATAACTTTTATAAATATCATCCAAGCGAATTTCATCAAATATCACATCAACCTGAGAGTGTTCAGGTAAGACTTTGCAAGGGGCGATAATTAATGAACCAAAAATATTAAGATTTTCAGCTGCAAAAACAGAAGAGGAAAATAATAAACAACTACCAATAATAGAGTGAAACACACTTAATCTATTCATTATTGGTACTCCACAAATAAAGTGCCACCTGAGGTAAAATTACCGGGCGTCAGTTCACTATTTTCTTTTTTAACCAGAACAGCCCAAATCTTTTCAGGATTATTTAAATTAACCGAATACTTTTTATTTAAATCAATAATAGAATCACCCATCATAAATTTTACGGCTAATTCATTAATATTGGTTCTCAATCCATTGGGATCGAAGCTGCTTTTTTTCCCATCTATTGATAAATACATATTCCAGTTATTTAAATTTTCTTCACAAGTAATTTGGTAATTAATCTCTCGTTTTTGGTCATAGCCTTTAATCGTTTTTATTGCCACAGGACCAAAATTCACCTCAATCATATTGCCATCATTCACTTTACAAGGAGGTGGAGTTAATAAATTACCTTTAATCAGTACCTGTGTTTCATTATCTTTTGCCAAACTGAGTGAAGAAAATACAGAAAATAAAAATAACATAATGAGGAATGGATAATAACGCATGTTGTTTATTCCTCCGTTAGTTGTAATAAATCTGCATAGTTGCAGTTGCAGTAAAAGCGCCTGTTGGTAACGTGGCACCACTTTTTTTCACGAGTACAGCATAAAGATCAGGTCTCGTTTTATAGTTAAACTTAAACGGTGTTGTCATATAGATATTGGTATCAGCGGTTTTAAATAACACCCCTAAATCTGTCACACTTGTTTTTAAATAACGTGTATCAAACCCTGCACCATCACCGGTAAATTTCAGCGACATACTCGGATCACCTGTTGTTTTACAATCCAAGGTGTAATCCATTTTTTGTTTATAATTTTCGTTTTCTATTCTTGTGGTCATCACATCATTAAAATTTACTTCGATAGGTTTACCATCGTTAATTTTGCAAGGACGTGATTCCACACTCCCGCTCACTGTCACTCTTAAAAAGCCAGAAACAGCCCATACAGAAGGAGCGAGAAAACTCATACAAAGAAAAAGTATTACACCTCGGAATATAAGCATAATATTACGCCTTCTTATCTTTGATATTTGCTGAACAAATATCTCCACGACATTGGAATGTTAATTCAACTAATCCACCAAAATCATTGAGATATTCAATGGCTGGCGTTATACCTAAATCACCTACTTTTGCCCCTAATGGACGTTGGCCAAAAGGCTCAATCATCACCGCTTCAAAGTCTTTTACTTCGGTATTGTTCTTTCTGACTTTGGTAATGGTTAAATAATAAGGTGAAGGATTTTTCACATTGTAATTAGCACCTTGTTTTTCAATCACAATGTCTTTTTCCATTGGATTAGCCTCTAAACGACTAGGTGCGACAATGCTTTTTGGTCGATAAAACACTTTAATTTTTGTCTGTAATGCAATTTGTAAAACATTAGGAGAATCACTACGAGGAGGAATTTCACGAACATTAAGGTAATAAATACTTTCTCTGTCTGTAGGTAACATATTGGTTGCAGGTAATGCCTGTATTTTAATTTGGCTTTTATTACCAGCTTCAATACGTTGAACTGGCGGTGTTACCACAAAAGGAGAATTAATTTTTTCATCTTTGCTATTCTCCAGCCAAGACTGTGCTAAATAAGGTTTAGATTCATTTTCATTTTCTAAAACCATACTGACTGAGCGCTCACCTTCATTATATAAAACGCGTGTTCTATCTAATGCGATAGCGGAATAAGCGGATTGAGAAAAAAGGCAAAGTGTAACGATAGCGCTTAATGTTTGTGTGTTGATATATTTCATTTCATTCACCGTTGACTTAAATTTAATCACTTACAAGGAAGCAACAACATGTTGCTTAAATTATTTTCTAGCACTTGAGGTAATTGGAATTGGCAAGTTTCGCCATTCCAAGCAAGATCTAAAGTTTCACCTGCTTTTACACCTGATAAATAAACAAAGCCTTCGTCTGAAATAATGCCTACTTCTAATTTATCTTTGTTATAAACACTGGCTCCAAAAGGAGGATGTTTCTTATCAGCCATGGTGATCACGGCTAAAACTTTCTCACCTTCAATCACATTAAATTTACGATAACCAATCGCTCCTTCGGTTAAAGTGGCATATTGTGACGATTGAACGGCATCGGCTTTTTCAGGAAGATTATTAATATCGATGGTGATATTGCTACGAGAGTAGTTTTGCACACCCATTAAAACCGCCTTACCATGTCGGTTAGTTTCAATGGGCGTTAAACCTGTTTTAATCGGAATATCTTGAACATTATTGGTATCAACCAATATGCGTGAATTTCCCATTGAAGTGATTCGGTGGAATGCGCCCCCTTCTGGAGTGACTGTTACTCCACCCATTAATTGCATTGATAATGCGCTTTGATTATTTTGGGTATAAGTACCACTTGTCGTCAGTTTTGCTAAATTACCGTCGTAATTATAGAAACCTGAAAGATTAACTTTATCGCTGTCCCATGTTCCCGCGGATAAATTATACGTACTACGATCATTAAGTCGTTCATAATAGCTAACGCTGTTATTAGTATTATGGCGATTAAACGATCCAGAATAACTAATATTGGCTTCATTACGCTCAAGTGGTACACCTAATGATACATAAACCCCTTCGTCATTATTGTGGCTCGATTCCACTTTATAAGCTGATAAGTTAATGGATAAATTTTTAAAATTAGCCCAATCAAAATAACTAGAAACCGTAAAGCTATAATTATCTGTTGAAGGTCGGTTCCAATAGGTTTGGCGAGAATAATTTAAGTAAGTATTGATATTATATTCAGGGAAAGCCGTACCAAAGATTGCGGTATAAAGCTCTTTACCGCTGTCAATATGGAGCCCTCTATAACGACCATCTAAAAACTGAGTCATGCTTAAATAGTCACGTTGAGAGAAACGATAACCCGCAAACGTAATCTGACTATTTATTTCATCGAATTGCTTTGAATAAGTAACGTTATAAGAAGTTCCTGATAGAGTTTTATCATCAAAGTTACTTCCCATTTCAGCCCGTGAAGCCGAAATATTAAAGGAGAGAACCCCGAATGGTGCTAAATCTTGCCCTAAACCTAAAGCTATATTTTGATATTCTGTTGAGGCTAATAACCCACCATAAATTGTGGTGTTATTCGCAGCCCCCCACGAGAAAGAACCTAAAGAAAATGCAGGACCGTCAGTATCGTGTTCATTTTTAGTGGGTTTACCCATCACCAACTTATATAAAAACTGTCCCGGTCTTGTTAGTGTGCCTAAACGCGATGTTTCCACTTTAAATGTTTGAACAGAACCATCTTGTTCTTCAATAGAAACATCTAAGGTACCACCACCAAATGTATTGACGTCTTGAATTCTAAATGGCCCTGGACTTACTTCATTTTGATAAACAATACGACCATCTTGACGCACAATAACTGTGGCATTAGTTCTTGCAACCCCCGCAATTTCAGGCGCATAGCCTTGTAAGCGAGGTGGGATCATCGCATTATCGCTCTCTAATGAAGCCCCTAAATAACGGAAGCTGTCAAAAAGCTCTGACGAGAGATATTGCTCACCTAAAGTTAATTTGGCACCCAAAGAACGAATCGCGCGGAAGATATAAAGCTGATTCCAACGCCATGATTTATCGTTATTATTTAAATTACCGCCAGAAGCTTGCCAATCGGAGCGAAAACGCCAAGCGCCCATATTAATGCCCATCACACCACTAATATTGGTACCCGTTTCAGTGCCTTTTCCATTATTTTCATATCGAATAAGGCGATTACTCATATTGTAATCAAGAAAAGATCCTGCAATACCATCATCCCAACGTGAAGGTGGATCCCAACTCGGATCTTGATATTCCATAAAAGCTTGAGGGACACTGATATTTAAAATACCGGTATAGAGATCACCCACTGCATTCATATTAGGAACAGAACGAAAATCAAGACACTGGGTATTATTAGTGGTTAACCAAGTGACTTTTTTTTCCCATTCAGACTTTAAACCTAAAATGGGATAAACCTCTGGGGTAATACAAGGAATAGATAATTCTGTGTTGTAATCTGGGGCAAAAAATAAAGTAGGCTCTTCGTTTCTTACTCTTTGTTTATTAACGTCGGTCGCCAGTAAATGAGTGCCCGGCTGAATATAGTTTGCGTAAGAAAATTTAGTAAAATCGGTATTTTCAATACCTTTATCTGTTAAGAAGTCGGTATTAAAATCGACTGCTTCTTCTGCAAAAATAGGCAACGAAAAAGGAACAAAGAATAAAAGCATTACTTTTGTGATCTTATTTATTTTCATGCTTTTCATTTTGCTATGCCATCCTCAGCATTATTAACAGAAGACAATATTGATGAGATGCATGGCGCCTAAACGCCACACATCTTATTAAAAAAACAACAATTATTCGTAGATAACCTTGAAGTTAGCTACTGTGTCGAAAGAACCAGTTGTTGCTTTCTTATCAACAGCTTCGTTACCTTTCACGTAAGCCGCGAATTGCAATGTCGTGATAGAACCGTCACCATTATTTAAAGCGTGGCCTGCTACTGGGAAGCCTTGACCAAAAGTAATTGGATTATTACCACGGTCAGTGATAACGATACCTGCGTTTTGTACTTTGCCACCTAAGCCCAGCAATTCGCCGGTATAACCATCAAAACCACTTACAGTTGCACCAGTGAATGATACTTTTGCAGTTTTGTAAGTTTCGGTTGAGCAGTTTTTCAGGATAATATCGAAGTTTTCGCTATCTGAACGGAATTTATTGCTAGTCAGTTCATGCAATGCGATTTCACCAAACTTAACAGTTTGATCTAAACTTTTGTCATCGATTGAGCATGGAACGTCATTGATAAAGCCAGTAAAACGTACTTTACCTTCACGGCTTTCCGCTGGATCTGCTGCAAAGCTAGGAGCAGCAACAACTAAAGACAACGCAACACCTAAAGCTAATTTAGTAAATTTCATAAAATTTCCTTTATATAAAATAAAGATATTGATGTTTCTTGGCTTCAGACTAAATAAGCGATAGGTAATAAAACCTCACCGCCTTTCTACAATTTAAATTTTACAGATCCATTGATATTGATTTATAAAACCAAGATAAGGGATATCCTACAAATGCGTCCTTTGTGCATTCATATTCAAATTAATTTATGGAATAAATTAATCGTATTCACTTTTTTAAACGTCAGTTTTAAATATTTTAAAAATTAAGTTCCTTAATTAATAAAAACATCTTAATTAGACATATAAATAAGTAATAAACTTTAATCAGAAAGTAAGAGTAAAAATTTAAAGCAAAAAAACAGATTTAAATTATGTTCTTTTACTTATTTTGCAATTAAATACTCGCAAAAGGCGTAAATTAAGTCAAAAGTCGAAAAATGATACCATTAGTAAAATCAAATGATAGTTATCAAATGAAATAAATCTTTAAAAGAGCAACTTAAGTTTTTAAATCTAAAATTTAATATTGATTGGATATTATTATCTAGGAAAGAAGATAGCCACCACAACTAACACTTTAAATAAGTAAATTAAACATAAAAACCAGATAAACAATCTCAACTGGTTTTTTATAATGCATTTTTAGTTATATGAGAAATATTATATATTGCTGGCACGATAAACCCAATATATACACAAAAACACCTAAGATTCATCTCAATTGAGAAATTATATTATATTCTCTAATTTATTTAAAATTTAGAGAATCCAATTTTGACAGTATATTTAAATATCGATAATTTATTTTTAATAAGAACTAAAAATAAATTACAAATAAAGATAAAATATGAGACTCTTTAAATGAGCACTCTTTATAATATAATCAATTATGGAATAAAATGACTTTTATCATAAATAAAAAAACAACCTCACAACAACCGAGATAATAACATTTATTAACTTTTTATTTACCTTTTATTTAAGTCATTTTATAAAAATACCAAGCTAGTTTATATACCAAAGAACACTATTATGACAGTCAAATAAAGACACTTCATTTTTATATTTAGCTCTTAATAAGATTTTAAGAAAAATAAATTAAAAATAGTTCATTACTTTGACTCATAAAAGGTGTAAATATCGAACATTTTAATAACAACGGAATTTTAAATAGCAGTAAAGTTTACGGGATGACTTATGGTAACAACTCATCATCTAAAGTTAATCATTCACAACTCTCACTCACTCCCATTACTGTTTTCTTACCTAGCGCAGGTGAAGTGCGTATTTATCGTGAAGGTAAGTTATTAAGCATTCAAAGTTTCCCAATGGGAAACTTTGAAGTCGATACCGCCCCGTTGCCTTTTGGTATTTATCAAGTTGAAGTTGAAGTGATGATTGATGGTAAAGTTCACGCCAAACAAACTCAAACCGTAAATAAAACCTTTAAAATGAAGGTACTTCTCTTTTCTCGATCGAAGGTGAAGACTGGATTGATGTCGTTGAAGCCAGCGGTTATGTCAATGTATTTGCTGAATGGTCTGGAACAGATGTTTACTAAAAATAGGATGAAGTAAGCAACGGGTATAAATTGAGTGTTTATACCCGTTTTATTATTCATAATACATGATGATTTTTGTATTGATGATATTATAGACTTTATTATTATCATTTATTAAAACAAGCTAATTAAAGAGATATAATGAAAAGAATATTAAAATTCATCAGTACATTAGCACTTTCAACACTGACATTTTCAGCTCATGCTCTTTATGTTGGTTCTGAAGTTTTTACCCTTGAATCTGATAAAACCTTTTTCTCTCGCACTTATCTTAATAATACAGACAGAACCAATCTTTATAAAATTCATGTTTATAAAATCGAAAAACCGGGAGGAAAAGAAAAAGATGAAAAACAACTTCCCATAGATGATGGTGAAATACTTTATACACCTTTGCAAAAAGTGTTATTACCAAATGAGCATGAATTTTTTAAATTATTTTATAAAGGTGCTAAAGATGATAAAGAGCGTTATTACCGTATTATTATTGAAGAAACCCCTGTTAACTTAGTACCTTACAAAGAAGACAGTAAACAGCCTTTGGTTGTTCCTACTGTTGGGTTAAATACTGTCATGGTGATCCGCCCTCGCGAAATGAAATTCACTTATGATCACAATAATATTGCTGGCACCATCAAAAATACTGGCAATACCTACTTCCGATTACTATTAAATGATCAGTGCGATTCTGACGAAGAAAATGCAAAAATATTACAACTCTTACCCGGTGAAAGTTACCAACATCCTTGGCTAAAGAAAGAGCATAAACAGTTTATTATCGCTTTTGATCGTTATATTGGATTAGAGAATAACTGCGCGAAAAACTAACCTAAATGCTAATTAAAAATATAAAGGTAGCCTAATCAGCTACCTTTTTATTATAAAATAAGTAATTCCACTTAATTTATAACCTTTCCTATTATTTCCTCTTATTTGAAAGAAAATATAACCTTGTTAAATATATAACTTTTATAAATACATAATTAATTAAATTAATTTATATTCTGTCATATTTATCATTTTTAACTTTTTAATATTAATCATAAAAAGATACACTAACAAATACAATTAACTGATAATAAACAAATTTACATTTTTAACGATAAAATTATTTTTATTACATTTTATTCCTATTTTTTTTCGATGTTTTAAATAAAATATTTTTTCAACTTACTCTATAATTTATCTAATGAGTAGTCGTTTTTAGATAGTCAAAATTTTATTTATAGACTCATGAAAAAGACTTTCTAGCCGATATTACTCTTAACATCGATAGACCCTATAGGAATATATAATGAAAAAATATCACGTCTTACTTAGCTTATTAATGACAGCTTTTACGGCAACTGTAGCCTTTGCTAATACCTCATCAATACAAACAGTCGCAAGTTGGCAAGCAACCGCAGTAAAAAAACCACAAAGTGAATTAGGTGTAACCCCTTTAAATGCCTTACGTTTTGAAGTCACAGAAAATAACCGTTTTAATGAGCAAAACGGTACATTTGATATCACCGTTAAAGATATTGAGGGCGCAACAGACTTTAAATTAACATCAAAAGTGATCAGTAATGAGCTTAGAAATACTGCTGATAATTCAGTATTAACGGTCAAAACAGACTGGAACGGTAAAACACTATCAAGCCATCAAGAAACAGTTATCCTTGATAATCAAAAAGGAATAAATAAAGGGCTGGTGGTTGAAACTAAAGCAACAGAAAAAAGTGAGCTAAAAAGCCTTCAAAGCGCATTTCTCTTTAATGTGATAAATGGCACACAACCAACAACATCCTTACCTGAAGGTTTATGGGAAGGTGTATTACGTATTGAATTTACTAGCAAATGGTCAGGTGACTTTGTGACTTTAGCGGCAAGATAATTCAAATGCTGTGACTTAAAAGAAAACCGTTAAAGAGCGCCAGTATGGCGCTTCTTTGTTATTTAATAGCGTGTAAATCAAACCTTCGGTTTATAGCTATCTTTATCGAGATCATGTTTTTTCATTCGTAAATACAGCTTTTTACGTGGAATACCCAAGTAATCTGCCACATCACTCACCCGCCCTGCAAATAAATATAATGCATCTTCAATTAACCGACGTTCATATTCATCAACTAAATTATCTAAAGGGCCTTCAGGTGGGATAATGGCTCGATGTTGTTCACTATCAACCATTTTCACAATGCCTACCGCATATAATTCAGCAACATTTCGTAGCTCACGAATATTACCCGGCCAATCGTAACGCTTTAAAATATCAAGATAATTGCGATCAATTTTCGGTACCGCAATACCAAGTCGCTGTGCACTTTGTCGTAAAAAAGCTCTAAATAGCGGAATAATATCGGGGCGTCTTGCACTTAACGGAGGCAATGAAAAAGTAATTTGTGAAAAATAGTAATAGAATTCAGGAATTAATTGCCCTTCTGTTACCAATTGCTGTGTATTATTTTCTAAAATTGCAATCGTTCTAAAATGACGCTTTCCTTGGCGTTCCATATCTAACAGATAAGAACTTAACCAGCGTTGTGCTTCTGAGGATAAATCATAAGGAGAACGTAAAATCAGAGTTCCTATTTCATCCGTTTCAATTTGAGCAATAACCTGTTTGATATCAGATAAATTTTGGCAATCCACAGTTTGGATCGCTTTATCGCTATGCGGACTTAATTCATGCAATAGTTGAGCGAGAAGGTGACGCCCTGTTCCCATCTCGCCTTCTATCATTAAGTCTTTATCGATATCGGCAATTTGTTGTACTTGCTCTCTGATCGCGGTGATTTGCGCACTCTCTCCGACTAGTCGCTCTTGTGTGGTGCTTATTACAGCATTTCTAAGAGAAAGAATAGATTGACGCTCTTTATGCGCTTTTGCCACTAGCTCTAAGAAAACAGGCGGATTAATCGGTTTTTCAATAAAATCATAAGCGCCTTTTTTTACTGCTTCCACCGCTAATGGTATATCGCCATGCCCTGTGATCATGATAACCGGAATGCGAACGTCAATTTGTTTAATACGCTCTAAAACTTCCATTCCATTCATTGCAGGCATATAGATATCAAGAACAACGGCACCCTGCCAAGCAGGTGTTAAAAGGCTTAATGCTTTTTCTGGTGAGTCGGTTACTCTAGCAACCATTCCCGCAAGATTGAGTAAATGGCGATAAGATTCAAGAATATCTTCATCGTCATCAATTAATAAAACATCGATATCAGGCATGTGTGATTGTGTCATCTGTAAACTCCAAAACAACCATGGCGCCACCATTTAATGTAGAGGCCAAGTAAATTTCATAACCAAACCGTTGCATAATTGAACGGCAAATGGATAACCCTAACCCAAGCCCCACATCTTTTGTGGTTGTAAATGGGGTAAATAGTTTTGGTAAAACGGCTGAATTAAACCCTTTTCCACTATCGGCGATCCCCACTAATTTTCGTTTAGGATCAACAGATAAAAGATCAATCGTGATCTGACTTTCACCAACGCCTGCAATGGCATCCATCGCATTAACAAACAAATTAACCAAGACTTGCTCAATTTGTGTCGGATCTGCACAAATGGTTAATTCATCTGGAATATTATTCGTAATGATGCACTGCTCTCGTTTAGAACGAGACTCCACCAGCACCATCGCGCTATCTACCAACTCTTTTAATGGCGCCGAAATAAAGCTAATTTCAGACGAAGATTTACGTGAGAAATTACGTAATGCTGTAATAATTCGATTCATTCGTGCGCATAGCTTTTCAATACGTTCGATAGAATCAGGTAACTGATCGTATTTTCCCATCTGTATAGTCAGTTTTGCACTGTACAGATAAGTGTTAATTGCAGAAAGTGGCTGATTAAGTTCATGCGCAAGACTAGTCATAGCCTGCCCTACGACCGCCATTTTAGCCGCTTGAACTAGCTCTTCTTGTGTCTGAATTAAGTGTTTTTGTGCCTGTTCACGGCGCAACATCTCTTCATTTAATTGCTGGTTTTTATCTTGTAAATCTTGTGTTTTTAATGCCACCAACCGTTGAAGCTCTAATCGGCTTAACTCTTGGCGCGTAATATCTGTGATAGTTACAATATATTTATGTTCATCTTTATGCGGATATTCTCGAATATTAAATTGTAAGAAATGAGGCTCACCTGCTTTTACCATGCGAATAGTGCATTCACTTTGCCCTAAGCGATAAAGTTGACTGCTTGAGCTAAATTGCGCTTTAAGCATTGTGCTCGCTTCACCACTAAACAGTAACCAAAGTGGTTTATTACTTTGCTCTTTTCCTGTTCCCAATAACATTGCCGCACTTGGATTGACCGTTTCCATTCTGCCATCGTGGTGACAGGTAATTAAACTCGCATCAGTATTATTGATAAGATTTAACGCATTACTGGTTTCAACTTCTTTCATTTGACGCCAAAATCGGCGAAGCCGCCGACTTAACAAACCAATTTCATCTTGCCCTTCAATCAGTACAGGCTCCGTTAAATTACCTTTGGCAACATGCGCTAAGTCATCACTGAGTTTATTCAATCTTGCGATAAGTCTTCTATCAATTAAGATTTTCATCACAATAATACTCAGCAATAGTGATGCAATAATAATCACAACAATAACGATTTTTCCCGTTGCCATTAGCTTACGGGTATTATCATTAAGCTTGTTTAGCGCTTCACTCGTGACCAAAACATTGCCTCTTACCGCATTATCAAACTGTGATAATTTTTCATTTAATTCAGGGGTTAATGCTTTGAGCTTTTTCTCGTTTTCTACATCATCAATCAGTGTCTGATAGATATCACCGTCATAACGAGTGATAGCGATAATCTCTTGTAATACCTGACGATGAGCAATGGTTGACGGGTAGCTTTTTAGCTTCTGATTTAAAGCGATAATTTCATCAATTTTAACGCTAATATAGTGGAAAGCGACATCAATATCACGGCTATAACGTTGATGCGCAATTTCCTCAACTAAACTGATTAACTCATTTTCTGTGGTGAATAATTCTTGTAACAGTGTCGATTCTAATAACAACTGTAAGCTATTTTCCTGTACATTTTTCTCATTAATCATTTGGCTGACATGCCACTCAATTTCATTAAGTAGTGGTTTAATATCTTCGCCAACGGCGTCATGCATCCACGCTAATTGCCCTAATAATTGAGCAAGACGATTCTCTAATTCACGCCGCTTATCCAGTAACACATCTTGTTTATTAATGAGTTCTGAAAGCTCATCGACAAGCTGAGTATAAAAATCACGTTGTGGTTTTTGCTCTATAGGAAACTCACGCAAATTATCTAATAACTGATGAATTTCCTGTTGTTGTTGCTCTGAAACTGATTTTCTCTGTGTCTGCTCTCGCTCTTTTAATAGCATTTGTAAATTGGTGCTATAACGCTCCATGTTGTAGCTGGTGGTTAACATCGGTAGAGATCCTCCCACTGACGCATTAATTTGTGTCGCCAGTTTTCCCCACATAAAAAAGATAACCACACCAATCAATAAGGTGAGTAAAGAACTAAAGATAAACGCCATATACAGGCGTCTACCTAGTTTGCCAAATTGTTTAGGCACTAATAATTTCATCCGTAATACCTTTCATAAAAACAGCGCTTCCTGCTGTATATTTGAACCACAAGGCGGTTAGGGTGATTTTGTCTCTTTCAATAAAACCAATGCCTGTTCAAGCCTTTCAGCTTCTAATGTACGCCATTGATACAACACAGCTAACGCTTGATCAGAGTACTCTCGCTGATCGGCTTCTTTCATAAATAATGCTTGTAATGTTGGTGAATTAGCCTCTTTTTCGCTAATAAGCACCGAACTTGCTATTTTTCGAGCTTTACTAATCGCAGAAATGCGTTCTGGGGTTTTATTTTCTTGTTTTTCTGCTTCATGGATATCATTCCAAACTTGGCGCATTAATGGGAAGTTATGGGTGATCATTTGATCAAATAACGCATTAACGACTTCACTACGACGATAAGCTTCATTGCTGTTTAAAATAAATTCCGTGTTATTAGCAAGTTCATCGTTATTACGTAAGATCTCTTTACTTAATGGGATCTTTGCCATATCACTTTTATAGATGATCTCTTGTCCTTCATCCGATAAAAGAAAGGCGATAAATTTGGCGGCTGTGTCTCTTTTACTGCTTTCTGCCACAATGGCGACATAAGCCGGTAAAATAATCGACTTATCAAAATAGCTAAACTCGACAAAATCAAAGCGTTTTTGATGGTTAAAAGCGTAGTTATCAATAATTGGCCCAGCGCCGACAATGCCTCTGGCAATAGCATCACTAACACGCGAACTACGTGCGGAAATGGAAGATAAATTGCCACTGGTTTCGAGTAAGATCTGCCATCCACGCTCCCAGCCATACTCTTGTAGCACATTTTCTACCATCAATTGCATCGTGCCAGAGTTTGCCGGCGTCGTCATGGTTAAGTGTCCTTGATAAATAGGATCACTTAAATCAACCCAACTTTTAGGTGCCGGAATACCGAGTTTTTGTAGATATTGTGTATTACTCATAATGCCAATGCCAGAATAGCCAACCGTAGTTATCTTATCGTTTAAGATATCACTATGACGTGTTAACCATTTTGGCGTTTCATACTTGACGGGTAATCGCGCTAGTAACCCTTCTCTATCTAGATGATGGAAAAAGTTAGCCGATGACGACATCACAATATCAACAGGCTGTGTTGGGTATTGTTTCATCATCCGTGTCGCAATCGCGACGCGACGATAAACCACTTGCACCTTAGTATCTGGATAACGCGCACTAAAGGCCTCAGTAAGTGGTCGCATTGGTGTATCTGAAAGTGTCGTCAGTATAACAAGTGGCTGCTCATCACTATGCACTGGTGTGATAAACAGCCAACTAAACAATAAACAGACGAGGCTTAGTGTTATTTTTATTCTCATGACATACCCCTGGTTTTGTTTTGAATAAACATAAAAATGTGTCGAACTTCAAACTTCTGATATTTAGCAATATTTATTATTTTGAGCTAATGAGTCCTTAGTGACCCATTTACAACAATGATACAGCGATATCTTCACTCATTTTTAAACCAACGCCTAATAGCGATGTTACAAATTTGACTCACCGATTCAGCAGAATGTGTCATCGATGACTCAAATTCCCTCTTTTGCACCAAGATGACCTAAATGAATAGCATCAGCTCTGAAAACCAAAATCAGCTTCAGACATGAATAATATTCGGAGTCATCTCTATGCTAAGTTTCTTTAAAACCAGAAAGGATCTGCCGCTAATAGAAGCGTCAAGTGAAAAGATCCGCGCAATATATAAAAAGCACCAATGGCAGGTCTTCTTTGGTCTTGTTCTTGGTTATGCCATGTTCTATGTGGTTCGTATGGCACTCGGTGTGGTGAAAAAACCTATGCTGGATGCAGGTATCGTAACCACCGCTGAACTCGGTTTAATGGGTTCTGCGTTCTTCTTTACCTACGCATTTGGTAAGTTCTCTAACGGCTTCTTGTCAGATTATGCCAATATTGGACGCTTTATGTCCATCTCGTTAATTGCCTCTTCCTTTGTTTGTATCTTCATGGGAATGTCAACGGCGAGCCTGTTCTTTATCCTGTTATGGGGTATTAACGGTTGGTTCCAATCTGTCGGTTCAGCACCTTCTTGTGTCTCTATCTTCCAGTGGTTCTCACCAAAACAGCGCGGTACGGTTTATTCCATCTGGGGTGGCTCGCGTAATATTGGTGAAGCAATTACATGGATCTTGACTGCAACCATAGTGAGCTTCTTTGGCTGGCGTGCAGGTTTTATCGGTGCCGGTATCGCAGGTATTGCTGCGGGTATCATCTTACTGATGATCTTAAAAGACCGTCCTCGTACTTATGGCTTACCTGATCCAGCAACTGCGTATGGCGAAGAGTCAGAAGCGGTTAAATCAAGTGATCCTAAAGAAACTCGTCGCGCTCAGTTATTCGTATTAAAACAACCAACAGTGTGGATCATCGCGGCAGCATGTGCGGCTATGTATATCTCTCGCTACGCAATCAGTTCATGGGCAGTTCTTTACCTACAAGGTTCAAAAGGTTACTCACTGATTGATGCAGGTTTCGCAATGTCTACTTACCCAATCGCTGGTTTCTTCGGCGCAATCTTAGCGGGTATGGCTTCTGACAAACTGTTTAACGCTAACCGTCATATTCCAACACTGATTTACGGTATCGCCAACATCGCTGGTTTTGCACTGATGTTCTGGGGTCCACAAAGCCGCGTTATGGATGCTGTTGCATTAAGTATGATTGGTTTTGCAATGGGTGGTCTGGTTGTGTTCTTAGCAGGCTTAACCGCTTGTGACCTGATGCCGAAAAACGCAGTAGGTGCAGTAAAAGGCTTTATCGGACTGTTTGCTTACATTGCAGCATCCGCTCAAGAACTGATTTCAGCATCACTGATTAAAGTGACTCAAGTAGGCGATATCACTAATTACGACTTCACCACAGTACAGTATTTCTGGATAGGTTCTGCCATCGTTTCCATGATTTTAGCGACGCTAGTCTGGAATGCGAAAAAAGTTACCATGGATTAATGAATTAATTAAGTTGTCATCAAGGGATACCATTAGGTATCCCTCTTTAAAAAGAGAATGTCATTATGCGTAAGACAAAAATTGTTGCGACTCTTGGCCCAGCTAGCTGTTCAGAACAGATGATTGAAAAGCTGATTATGGCGGGTGCTAACGTATTTCGTTTAAATTTTTCACATGGTACTCGCGAACAGCATCAGGCCACTGCCGCAACTATCCGTCAGGTCGCAGAAAAACATCGTGTATTTATCGGGATCTTAGCAGACCTACAGGGCCCGAAAATTCGTATCGCTAACTTTAAAAATGATTCAATTCAATTAAAACAAGGCGATAGCTTTATTCTAAATGCAGATTTAGACAGCACATTAGGCGACGAGCAACAAGTTGGTTTGGACTACCCACAACTTGTTCAAGAAGTCACACCAGGGAATATTCTTTTACTTGATGATGGCAATATTCAATTACAAGTCAGCGCTGTCAATAATAATAAAATAGAGACTGTCGTTACTGTTGGTGGAAAATTATCTAACCGTAAAGGCATTAACTTACTCGGTGGTGGTTTATCTGCACCTGCATTAACAGACAAAGATAAGCAAGACATACACACAGCAGCCGCTATTCAAGCAGACTATATCGCTGTTTCATTCCCGCGTAATGGTGCAGATATTGAATATGCCCGTGGTTTAGTGATTGCAGCAGGAAGTCACGCCAAAATCGTTGCTAAAGTTGAACGTGCAGAAGTGGTTTCTTGTGAAGAAAACATGGACGACATCATTAAAGCATCTGATGTCATTATGGTGGCACGAGGCGATTTAGCTGTAGAAATTGGTGATGCCAGCTTACCGGGCGCACAAAAACAATTGATTGCACGCTGTCGCGCATTAGGCTGCCCTGTGATCACGGCGACCCAAATGATGGAATCAATGATTGAAAGTCCAATGCCAACTCGTGCAGAAGTTATGGATATTGCGAATGCGGTCGGTGATGGAACAGATGCCGTCATGTTGTCAGCTGAAACGGCGGCAGGGAAATATCCAGTGGAAGCTGTTAGTGCAATGGCACGCGTAGCTGAAGGCGCAGAGCGCTCTTTTGCGGCTAATGCTGAAAATCCTTGGCAATCACCGTCTTACTATTCACAAACTGGGCGTTGGATTGCGCTAGCTGCTGCCACAACGGCTTTTCATGACGACAAGCATTTAAGCGTTGCCGCATTAACAGAAAACGGCAAATCAGTGACCTTATTGTCACGCTTTATGCCAAACAACAACGTATACGCATTAACGGATAATCCCGCGCTTGCTGGTCAATTGACTGTATTACGTGGTGTAATGCCTGTGGCTTATCAACGCCAAAACAACAATGACTGTGATGAAAGCATCATGAAAAAACTGCAAGCAGAGGGATTATTAACAGACATGAATTCACTCTTAATCACCCGTTTATCAACCTTTGAAAAAACCGGTGAAAGCGATTGTTGCCATCTTGTTCCTGTAAAACAAGTTGAAGTAGCAACGGCTTGAGTGTCTTCCATCAAGGGGCTTATGAGAGAGGCAACCTGAAGTAAATAACAAGAAAAAGAGCACACCAAAATCATTTTAGCCACAGGGACTGTGGCTATTTTTCGTTTAGAGACTTCCATCAGCATGGCAAGGATAGGCATCTTGTAATGCCAAAATATAAATTAACTCCAACGGCGTTTCTTTTTGTTTTTTCTTCACTTCAGGATTTTTATCTAAATAAGCATCGATGTGCTTAACCATAAAATCGCCATTTTGTTCTACTTTCGGAGGCGGACAATAAAGAGGTCGAAAATCATCGTTATTTTGATTCTCAATTTTTACGGCAACAGCATAAAAATTAAATCCATTCGCAATACCGTTTAAATACGCTTGTGTCACTGATTCTAGTTGTTTATTAGAAGGATGATCTAAAGCTAATAATCGTTTTACCTCAAGATAACCGCTTAATGTTACTGCCTGTGAATACAGTGGGAATAGCAATAACATTCCTATTAACCCTTTTAATAACATTCCTTTTTTCATGCTAATTTTCTCTTTAGTTCAATAGATATTGATTTCATTCTAGTCGTTTTATTACTCTAAGAATATGTGCAACAAATATATACATTGAAGATCTTTTGGACGATCTCATTATGCAAATCAGGCTCATCAAATTGTGATCACAAACGCATTTAGGATGGTTTCTAAACTAATTAGTCGTTTTATACTTTACAAAGTAAATAAAACGGTGCATAACTATCAAATACAGACGGTTTTATATAAAAAAAACATCTTTTAGTTTTGTTTCTAAACAAATGGAGTAGTAACGTGACACCGAACGTACCCAATACATTACGGCAAATGAATGCCTCGCTTGTATTAAATGTCATTCGTCATCAAGGTCCTTTGTCACGGGCTCAGATAGCCAAAATTAGTGGAATTACAAAAGCGACGGTGTCTGAAATTATTAACGATCTCCTTGAAGAAAAAATCGTTTATGAGAGCGGTGTCAGTTCACCAGCAGGACAAGGCAGAAAAGGTATTTTAGTTAACTTCGATCCTCAACATAGTTTAGGTGTCAGCATTGACTTAGGTGGAACCAAAATCGCTTATGCAGTTTTTAACTTAGATGCCGAATTGTTGTATGAATATCAAGAGCCTACCTTTGACACTGACGATCGTGATTACTTTATTACGCAATTTGCACAAAGTATTGAAAATGTGATCGAAAAAAGCGGCGTAGACCGTCATAAGATCAATGTTATCGGTGTCGCCACACCAGGGATCATCGATATCAAAAATGGTGTTGTACTAGAAGGCTCCCCTAACTTACCTCAGTGGGATAATTTACCTCTAGCACAACAGCTTACAGAAAAACTCAATGTACCCGTTGTACTCGAAAATGATATTCGTGCAGCACTTGTCGGTGAAATGTGGAAAGGCCGTTGCCGTCATACACACAGTTGTGCGCTGATTGGGATCGGCACAGGGTTGGGCTCCGCTTTGCTAATGGATGGAAAAGTTATTCGTGGCGCAAACAATGCAGCTGGTGAAATCGGCTATATGATGTTTGCTCGTGACCATCTCTTTCGCAATTGGCGTAATAAAGGATGCTTTGAGAGTTTCTGCTCTGGCTCAGGTTTAAGTGAGCGAATGGCAAACTTACGAGGGGAAAATCTTAGTGCAATTGAGATTATTCAAGCCTCACAACAAGGCGATCCGCTTGCTCAATCCTTAGTTGAAGAAATGGCTGATTATCTTGCTATCGGCATTATGAATTTAGTCGCCATTGCAAATTTGGAAAAAGTGGTATTAACAGGCGGGCTCACTCGCTCTGCTGACACCTTTTTACCGCGTGTTCAGGCAAATTTAGATAGACATTTATTTGCTAACACCAAAGTGAATATCGAGCTTTCTGAATTATGGGAAAAAGGCCCGCTTTATGGCATTGCTATTCTCGCCTTAGCCACGGTTTATCCATCAATTCAATTTATGCCCGAGATCCAATTGAGATAACCCTAATAAAAAAGTCTTTAAACGAGATGGGAGCAACTCATGGCAGGAATACATCTTCATCCACATGATATTTTAGACGAAGGCATGCCCGCTATTCTTCAACGCCTTGACGGTATGAAGCATGTTGAGCATTTATTTGTCGAAATTAATACAATTTTTGAACGTAACCCTTACCCTGTTGGCGATCTACCTCATAACCCTATTCATAATGTAGTTATGGGAACAGGTACACTACATATCAATACTCATACTGATTTTCCTCGTCTGAGCCAACGGGTCGATCCCACTATTTTAGCGGGTGCAGATCCACTAATGACGATAAAAAAAGCCACCGATGGTGGAAAATATAAAGTCATTCCGTGGGCAAATATTCTGAATGGCGATTTTATTGGTGATGTAGAAAACAATCAGGTTGTCGATTTTAAAGGCCGTCCACAAGCACATTGGCTCTGCCCTAATGCTCCTGATGTTGCTCAATTATGGCAAAAGACATTCACAGCATTAAAACAAAACTACGGTTATGACACCTTTCTAATTGACCGCATTCGTTTCCCTGATTGGGCAGGTAAAGAAGTCAATCCAGCGGGATTATTTACCTGTTTTTGCCCTCACTGTGAAAAGAAAATGGTGCAGCAAGGCTTACCTGTTAATGAAATCAAACATCGCCTCACGGCTTTAGCGGATTCATTAAAACAAGGGGATTTTGAAACACCTGTTACAGCATTAAAAGAGGAGCCTTTGTTAAAAGCATGGCAACTATTTCGCCAACAAAGTGTGACTCAGTTGGTTGAGAAATTACTGTCTGATGCCAAACAAACGGCGGGTGGAATTAAATTATGGCTCGATTTGTGGCCACCGGCTTACAGCTGGATCTTAGGTCAGAACTATCATGAATTAACGCGTTATTCATCAACACTTAAGCATTTCCCTTATCACAAATTAGGGGGTGGTGCGGATGTTCAAGGATTAATTAATCATTTTGCTCATGATAGTGAAAGCCAAGAGCGGGCATTCACTGCGTTTAAACGTTTATTTGAATTACCTTATGATATTTCATATGAAACCTTTAAACAGCAGGGGTTCCCTATTCACTTTGTTGCTGAACAAAATAATAAAGTTTGCCAGCTTTCACAGCCAAATACCTTTATTTATAGCGGTATTCAAATGTGGAATTTACCTGCCTCTCAATTAATTGAAGCTGTTATTGCCGCAGAAGAAAGTGCTTGTGATGACTTACTTTATTATTGCTATGGATGGGCGACTCAAGAATTATTTGATGCGATTGGTGAACACAATACACCTAATAATAACGCTTATAACAACAACACAATTAAAGAATAATACACCGCGGAAAATCAGGATCAAATTATGGCTAAACAACAAAAATGGAAAGTCTTTTTCCTTCTGTTTGTCACGATGTTTTTACTCGGTGGCATTCAAAATACAAAAGGGCTTATTCTCGAACAAGTTCAACATGATATTTCATTAAATATGAGCCAAGTCGGCTCATTAATTACCTTTTTCCAAATCGGCTTTTTAGTCGCCAGTTTATTAACGGGCTATTTTACCGATAAGAAAGGGTTAAAAGTCATGATGTTTATTGGCTCATTAATGATGGCTGTTGGTTTAACAGGAACCAGCCTTGCTTTCAACGTGATGCTATTTTTTGGCTTTTATCTGGTTATTGGTTTAGGGATTGGCTCAATGCTTGTCTCTATCGTTACGGTTATTCCAACTTTCTATAAAGAGAAAGCAGGAATGATGTTTAACGTCTCTAACGCCATGTTTGGTGTAGGGATGATTGTTACGCCTCTTATTTTACAATATTTATTCTCACACTCTATTTCATGGCGTACCTTTTATGTTGGTGTTGCCGTTATTGTTGCTGTAATTATTTTAGTATTAAGTACGTTAAAAATAGAAAGTAGCGCACAAGTTGATATGAAATTCAGTGACTTTTTAGAGTTGCTGACACAAAAATCACTGTTGCTGGTTATTTTATTTATCACTTTATATGTAGCAGCCGAAGCTGCGTTCTTAAACTTCTTCCCTATTTTCTATACTTCTATGGATATTGGGAATATGAGTAATGCACAAAAAGCAGAAACCGCCGCTTATGTTATTTCTAGTTTTGCATTCTTATTTACTATCGGTCGCTTTATTGGTGGCTTTATTAACCTTGCACTGGGTGATCGCAAAACATTGATTTTATTTTCACTGTTCTCGCTTATCGCCATTATCGTTAGTCGTATCTTTGTGCAAGATGTTGTTTATCTATTTATGGTATTTGGTTTTGCATTATCTGTGCTATTTCCAACAGCCGCAGCGGTTGCCACAAAATTAACCAGTAAAAGTGGCTCGGTGATGGGACTTATTTATGTAGCTTCAGGATTGGGCGGTGCGTTAGCAGGTTCATTAATCGGCCAGGTTTCAGAAAGCTATAATGTTTTTGTTGGCTTTAACCTAATTATCGTATTCGTCGCCCTCTTCTTTATCATTTCTCTGTTTATTAGAGAAAAAAAACAATAACAACGACGTATTATGCCTCTGAAATTTCCCCCTCTTTATGAGGGGGTTTTTATTTCTATCAGCCTATCTTCGCAATCTATTTTCTCTTTTACTCTGTTGATTTTTTCAACAGCGCCCTAATAATAGTATTCATATTCACTGTTAAAATAGGAGAATATAATGGCAAGTGGATGGGCTAATGATAGTGCAGTTCAAGAGCAAATAGATGCCACCATTGATGATGCAATTGCAAGAGCTCGCAATCAAATGGCACAAGGTGAAAGTGCAGAGTTTTGTGATGAATGTGGTGAGCCAATCTCTCCAGCTCGGCAAAAAGCCGTTCCTGGTGTACGTTATTGTTTAAATTGCCAAGAAGCGTTCGATAAAAAGAATAATGCGTTTAGTGGGTATAATCGTCGTGGTAGTAAAGATAGCCAACTCAGATAATCTGCAACTATTATCCCATAAAACAAAAACTGTACCTTAATATGAGTTTCCTCTATTAAAGTACAGTTTGTTTTATTTAATCAGACAATAATTTGATTAAATTTTTGCCACTTTCTTCGAGCTCAGATTTTGACTCATTTCAGTTAAAATCTTCATAAAATTATCAATATGCGCACGTTCAGTATTTGGGTTCATAAATACTGCTTTTTCACCCGGAAGATAAACATAACGGTTATTTTTCGCATATTTAGAGCAGGCAATAGAATCCACCCAGTTAGTAAACAACCCTTCTCTACCACGCTGTAAGAAAAGTTTTCTATGCCACTGTGTGTTATGAACCATAAAGTCATACGCTTCTTTATCAGTAGAACATGTCAGTTCTAAATCAAAGGCAACGTTAGGATCTTTTACTAAATTAGGATCATACAGTTTAAAACCAACACTTGGCCCTTGGTTTTGAGGAACGATGACTTTTGCGTTACCCATCTCTAATAGTTGGTGGCGCATGTAGTTCGCGTTTTGTAGGCAGTGAGCAATAATGGTTTGATAACCCTCAATTCCCATATAATGCATTGCAGAATAAGCGCCAAAAATACCCACACCACTACGTGTACATTCAATAGTAGATTGTAAGTGAGTTTGCCCTTCTAACTCATGCTCAAAATAGGTGAAGTTTTCAGGATCGTTTTCCAGTGCAACGAAGTCGTTACCGTTTTTCACCAGCACTAAACTTGAGGTGTAAGGAACATAGCCCCATTTGTGGAAGTCGATAGTGATAGAGTCGGCATATTTCAGATGTTTAAATTTCTCTACGTTCTGACGTAAACCTTCTAAAGTGACATCGTTAATTGCCAGTGGGTTACTGCTAAAATCATATTCTAAGAAGAAGATAATCGGCCAGCCCACTGCGGCATCTACGTGTACATGTGGCTTAACAGGGATCTCGAACTCTTCACATAAACGGTCACGTAACTCACAAACACCTTTCACATCATCCACACCAAAGGTATCTGTTGTTCCGGTGGTTAACATGATCGTTGGCACTTTGCACTTAACAGTAAAGCACGCTCTTAGTTCACGTTCTAAGTGTTCTAAATTAATGGTGTTATCTTCAGAGACTTTAATACGGATGGTTTTGTTATCAACATCAACGCCTAACAGTGCAAGGTTAGTCATATTTGAGTAGTGACCACCCTGAGAGTTAATGATGCGATAATCTTGATCTGCTGCCATACCTAAATGTTTAGAATTCGGCATAGATTTGCGTAAACCAAATAGATAACCATATAAGTTACACATGGTGCCACCTTGAGTGAACACACCAGATGCAACTTCAGGATCGTAACCAACCAATTTGGCGACTTTTTTGATTGTCACTTTTTCTAACGCATCAGCGACACCTGAATATTCACAATACACCATGTTAGGGTTGCCCATTAACCCTAAGATTGAACCATAAACACCCGGATCACTTGGCATTGCAATAACGTTTTCAACCGCTAATGGGTTTTCCCAGTTTTTACACAGTGTTGAAACTAACATAAGTAGCTCATTAGGATCATTTTCTGGGTAATTAATGTTTTGCTGGATTTGTGTATCCGCCATTAAACGATCGAATAGCTGTTGCCCATTTGAGTAACGCCGTAATTGGTCATTATCATTAGCTGTTGTTTTTCTAAACTGTGTAATCGATTGGATTGTTTTATCCTGAAATATCGGCCAATACTTCGGATCTCGGCTGAAAAAGTGAGCAATAACGTCGTGGTATTTCTTCTCAAATTCCTCATTCAGAATGTTAGCAGAAGATAGACCTAATAAATCTTGATTTTTCACTATATTCTCCAAATAGAAACCGACAAAAATTTAAATTGATTGCATAGCAATACTATACATTTTCTAATTAAATTAGTTAGTGCTTCATGCGATTACATAGATTCTGTTAGCAACCACATAAAACAAAATATATTATTTAATATCAATACAATAGAAATCTTCGGAAAGTTAAATTTACAGATGCTATTATTTCATTTATATGCTTATGTGACTGACATCACAGTGAAAATAATGCTATAAACAAAAATAATCATCTGCAATACTATTAACTATTTGAAATATAATCAAAATATAATAATAACAAGCTAACCAACTGATATTGCTTAATTCTTAATTTAATTAATTGAATTAATCTGTTATTTCCACAATTGGTACAGCAAAAATTACATTTAATTTAATTACAACGAATAAAATCAAACGAAAACACTACTATATTTTTCATAATCAGCAAATTAATTCTAATTTTAACCATAATTAGGTACAAAATATTGATTAAGACTAAGTTCATAGATAGTGCCCAATAAAAATATAAACAGTGAAATTATCACAGTTGATTGTTCTGTCAATAACGCAAATATTGGTTAGAATGAAAATTAGTAACTTAACTAAACAATCAGAATATTTACTCTACATATTTTGTGTTCTTTGCCGATACTTAAGGTAATAGAGTAGGTAATTAACGGAGAACAAAATATGAAAGCACATATCGCTGTTGCTGCTGTATTCGTATTATTATCCGCAAGTATCCATGCTGAAGAATTTACCTGCCAACTTGAAAATGGTAAGTATGTCAGCGTGTTCGTTGAACATGGAAAGCCTCCTGTTTATCGTTATGGCACACTTGCTAAAACAGAGATAACACTACCAGTACCTCAACAACCTAATAATAATGTCTTTTATGGGCATCAGATGTTTGTTGCAGGGGCATCGACCTATGTTCGTTTTAAGAATGGAAACTATAGCTACGTCGTTTATGACGGCGAAGGGAGAGGTTGGAATTTTAACGGCATTATTGTTTATAAAGACAATAACATTATCAGTAAGAAAGAGTGTAAAGAGCCGTTATCACCAAGTTTGGATAATATCAAAAATTATGCCATCAAAATGGATCCTTACTTAGAAACGTATATTTATGCTCCCTAGTTTCTAGCTTTATTAATTAGACATATAAAAACCCAATTTAAAAATTGGGTTTTTATTATTTTTAAGCAACGAAATGTATTGATTAATCTTCTAGTAACAGAACAGATTCTAATGCAATTTCAATCATTTCATTAAAGGTAGTTTGACGCTCTTCTGCTGTAGTCTGTGTACCTTTTTTGATGTGGTCAGATACAGTACAGATAGTCAGTGCTTTTGCGCCGTATTCAGCTGCAACACCGTAGATACCTGCTGCTTCCATTTCAACACCTAGGATGCCGTATTTTTCCATTACATCAAACATTTCTGGATCTGGAGAGTAGAACAGATCAGCAGAGAAGATATTACCAACGCGAACTTTAATATCTTTCGCTTTTGCTGCATCAACAGCATTTTGAACTAATTGGTAATCCGCGATAGCAGCGAAGTCTTGGTCTTTGAAACGCAGACGGTTAACTTTAGAGTCAGTACATGCGCCCATACCGATAACAACATCACGTAGTTCAACATCAGGTAATACTGCACCACATGAACCAACACGGATGATAACTTTCACTCCGAAATCTGTAATTAATTCTTTTGCGTAAATTGAGCAGGAAGGAATACCCATACCGTGACCCATTACAGAAACTTTACGGCCTTTATACGTACCTGTAAAACCTAACATACCACGAACATTGTTTACCTGACGCACGTCTTGTAAAAAAGTTTCAGCGATGTATTTAGCACGAAGCGGGTCGCCCGGCATTAAAACGACATCAGCAAAATCGCCCATTTCTGCGTTAATATGAGGGGTAGCCATAATTCTTCCTTTTAATTGATCTTTTTACTATTTAAATATAATTCGGTAGGCATATTGCTATACCTACCGAAGTAAAATTAAAACATTGCTTTACCGTAATCGACTGGAGATAAACCGAAGTATTTAACAACAGTTTGGCCGATATCAGCGAAGGTTTCACGATGACCTAATGAACCTGGTTTAACTTTTGGACCATAAACAAGAACAGGGATATGCTCACGAGTATGATCAGAACCTGGCCAAGTTGGGTCACAACCGTGGTCTGCTGTTAAGATAAGAATGTCATCTTCTTTTACCAGTTCCATTAATTCTGGTAAGCGACGGTCGAATAACTCAAGTGCTTCACCGTAACCTACAGCATCACGACGGTGGCCGTAAGAGGAGTCAAAGTCAACAAAGTTGGTGAATACAATTGTGTTGTCACCCGCGAGTTTCATTTCTTCAAGTGTCGCATCAAACAGGGCATTAATACCCGTTGCTTTCACTTTTTTAGTGATACCTACGTTTGCGTAGATGTCAGCAATTTTACCGATAGAAACAACGTGGCCTTGTTTTTCATCAACCAGTTTTTTCAACATAGTTGGTGCTGGTGGCTCAACCGCTAAATCATGACGGTTACCTGTACGAGCAAAGTTACCCGGTTTATCGCCGATAAATGGACGCGCAATAACACGGCCAATGTTGTAATCGCCTTTGTTTAGTTCATCACGAGCAAATTCACACAGCTCATATAATTCATCTAAACCGTAAGTTTCTTCATGACATGCAATTTGGAATACAGAGTCAGCAGAGGTATAGAAAATCGGCTTACCAGTTTTCATATGCTCTTCACCCAGTTCATCCAAAATGACTGTACCAGATGCGTGGCAGTTACCTAAATAACCCGGTAATTTTGCACGTTTAACGATGTTTTCTAACAGTTCTTGTGGGAATGAATTTTTCAGTTCTTTGAAGTATCCCCAATCAAACAGAACAGGAACACCTGCAATTTCCCAGTGGCCTGACGGAGTATCTTTACCAGAAGAGATTTCACTCGCGTAGCCATAAGCTCCGATAATATCTGCGTCTTTATCTAAACCAATAGGGAATTTACCTGTTGATTCTTCCGCAGCTTTACCTAAACCTAAACGGCAAAGATTAGGTAAATGAAGAGGGCCTTTACGACCTTCTCTATCTGCTTTACCGTCAGCAAACGCTTGTGCGATATGCCCTAAAGTGTCTGAACCTTGGTCACCGAATTTCTCCGCATCACCGGCAGCACCGATACCGAAGGAATCTAATACCATGATATGTACACGTTTCATAATTCTCTCTCCTGTGTCATTCTCCGTAGACCACGGATATGTCACTTATAAATCGTAATTGAGTTCTTATTCGCTGATTTGGCGGTACACCATTGGTGAAGCTTCGCGTTTGCTGTCACCAATTACCATCGCTTTACGGACTTCAGCCGCAGCTTCTTGCCATGATTTTTCACTGTTAGCATGGATCATCGCTAAAGGTGTATCTGTATTGATTTCAGCACCAAGCGCTACGATGTCGCTTAAGCCAACACTATAATCAATAGCATCAGTTGCTTTACGACGACCACCACCTAATGTCACAACTGACATACCTAATGCACGCGTATCCATTTCAGTGATAAATCCTGCTTTCTCAGCGAATACAGGTTTACTTAATACCGCAGTTGGCAGGTATTTATTGTAGTTTTCAACAAAATCAGATGGGCCTTTCTGTGCTGCAACCATACGACCAAAGACTTCTGCCGCTTTACCGTTATCCAACACATCTTGTAGTTTTTGACGAGCTTGTTGACGATCATCCGCTAAACGGCCTGATACTAACATTTCAACACACAGCGCCATAGTGACTTCAAATAGACGTGGATTACGATATTCGCCTGTTAAGAATTGAACTGCTTCACGAACTTCAACCGCATTACCTGCACTAGAAGCTAATACTTCATTCATATCAGTTAACAGTGCCGTGGTTTGACAGCCTGCGCCATTTGCTACTTGAACAATTGACTCAGCCAGCTCTTCAGATTTCTGATAAGTCGGCATAAAGGCACCTGAGCCCACTTTAACGTCCATCACTAATGCATCTAAGCCTTCAGCTAATTTTTTACCTAAAATAGATGCAGTGATAAGCGGGATTGAATCAACTGTAGCAGTAATATCACGGGTAGCGTAAAAGCGTTTGTCAGCAGGTGCTAATGAATTAGTCTGTCCGATAATAGCAACGCCGACATTGCGAATAATGTCGCGGAATTTCTCATCATCAGGGAAAATATCAAAGCTCGGAATTGCTTCAAGCTTATCTAATGTTCCACCTGTATGGCCTAATCCACGACCAGAGATCATAGGAACATAACCACCACAAGCCGCAACCATTGGCCCTAACATCAGTGAAGTTACATCGCCTACACCACCCGTTGAGTGTTTATCAACGATGGGGCCGTTTAAATTTAGGCTTTTCCAGTTCAGTACTGTACCGGAATCACGCATAGCTAATGTCAAAGCAACACGCTCTGGCATTGTCATATCGTGGAAATAAATAGTCATTGCTAATGCAGCAATTTGACCTTCAGAAACAGTATTATCTCTGACGCCATTAATGAAAAAACGAATTTCTTCCTCAGTTAAAGGATGACCATCACGCTTTTTACGAATAATCTCTTGGGCAAGAAACACTGCAACCTCCTGGTTTTATAGCATTGGTAACGCCCACAATAATGAATAGTGGGCGTAATTCACGAATGGATTAGTAACCACTAGACGATTTTTGTTCGCCATGACCTAAAGTGGCTAATAAATTACCTAACAGGCTTGACGCGCCAAAGCGGAAGTGACGGGCATCAACCCAGTTGTCACCCATAATGCGGTTAGCTAATGCAAGGTATTGAGCAGCTTCTTCAGCGGTACGTACACCACCCGCGGGTTTGAAACCAACTTCTTTGCCAACACCCATATCGTGGATCACTTGGATCATTAACTCAGCGCTTTCCAGTGTTGCATTTACAGGTACTTTACCTGTGGAAGTTTTAATAAAGTCAGCACCTGCTTTGATTGAAATTTCAGATGCTTTACGGATAAGTGCAGGATCTTTCAGCTCACCCGTTTCAATAATTACTTTCAGTAAAGAACCTGCTTCTGCACAAGCTTCTTTACATGCTTTAACGATATCAAAACCGATTTGCTCGTTACCTGCCATAAATGCACGGTAAGGGAAAACTACATCAACCTCATCTGCGCCATAAGCTAATGCCGCGTTGGTTTCTGCTAATGCGATATCTAAATCATCATTACCATGAGGGAAGTTAGTTACGGTTGCGATACGGACGTCTGGAGTACCTTGTTCACGTAACACTTTACGTGCTAATGGAATAAAACGTGGGTAGATACAAATAGCGGCTGTATTGCCTTCTGGGCTTTTAGCCTGATGACATAATGCAGTCACTTTTGCATCAGTGTCATCATCATTTAATGTAGTTAAATCCATCAAAGACAGCGCAAGGCGCGCTGCAGCGGTTAAATCTGTCATAAAACTCTCCAACGATGTTTCTCAAGCCCTTTTTGGGCGTACGCTTAAGGTTAGCGATTAAATTTGTTGGCGAGCGGACTTGGTTCCTTGAAGATGTTGTTGTAACTTGCACTACAACGACAGCTGAGCTCCCTCTCACCGCGCTATGCTCACTTCGGCGACCCGTCATTGAGCCTTCGCCATTCCATGAAGTTTCAGCACATCTTATTTGAACACGCTAAGGAACAATTAGATGTGCTTTACGTCACACTAATTAAATGCAACTTGCAAACAATAACATAAAAATGTGATAGGTATCACAATTAGGTCATTTTCTGGTTTAATGTTACTCGAATAGCGCCTTTAAGTCGTCTTTATAACGCAAAAAAAGCGTGAGCAATATCAAATGATATTGCTATTGACCCGACTCAATACAAATTGCGAAATGTCTCACACAATAAAAGTAGTTAACATTACAACAGAAAACAAACATAAAAGAGCAGATAGGCAAAACCCATCTGCTCTTCACAATAAAAATCAATTAAGCAGCAACAACTGCCATTGCCGTTAATGCAAAGAAGAATCCTGCAATCGTTGCACTCATTAAGTTAGAGAGTGTACCAGCTAACACGGCTTTCATTCCTAAACGAGCCACATCTTTACGACGGTTTGGCGCCATTCCACCTAAACCACCTAGCAGCACAGCAACAGAAGAGAGGTTAGCAAAACCACATAATGCAAAGGAGATAATAACCTTCGTTTGAGCAGATAACACCACTAATCCAGAACCTGCAACTAATGCATCTTCTTTTAGGTATTTACTAAATTCAGAGTAAGCATAGAACTCATTGATAACAATTTTTTGTCCAATAAATGAGCCTGCAATGGTTGCTTCACTCCAAGGTACACCAATCAGGAAGGCAATAGGTGCAAACACCCAGCCTAGCACTAGTTCTAATGAGAAATTCTCATAACCAAACCAGCCACCAATGCCACCGAGAATACCATTAACTAATGCAATTAATGCAACGAAGGCAAGTAACATAGCACCGACGTTAAGAGCAAGCTGTAAACCTGAAGAGGCACCCGCAGCAGCAGCATCGATAATATTGGCAGGTTTTTCGTCATCCGCCATTTTATCAAATGCATCTTTTTGATCATCTGGTGTTTCTGTTTCAGGGATCAGCAATTTAGCAAAGAGTAAACCACCAGGAGCCGCCATAAAGGATGCTGTGATCAGATACTCCAACGGTACGCCCATACTCGCGTATCCAGCAAGTACTGAACCCGCAACAGAGGCTAAACCACCACACATAACCGCAAAGAGCTCTGAAGTTGTCATTCTTGCGATATAAGGGCGAACAACAAGCGGAGCTTCGGTTTGTCCAACGAAAATATTTGCAGTTGCAGACATAGATTCTGTTCGTGATGTACCAAGTACTTTTTGTAAGCCACCACCGAGAATTTTAATAACTATTTGCATAATGCCGAGGTAATACAGCACTGCAATGAGTGAAGAGAAAAACACGATAACAGGCAGTACGCGTAGGGCGAATACGAAACCGCCACCACCAAACAACTCGAACATTTTATCGGATACTAAGCCTGCGAATAGAAAGCTCATCCCATTATTGCCGTAATCAATAACATTCTTTACACCATCAGAAATCGCAAGAAGCACCTCGCGACCACCGTCGGAATAAAGAACAAAGGCACCTAAGCCAATCTGAATAAGGAATGCGCCACCAACTGTACGTAGTCTAATTGCACGTCGATTGCTGGAAAACAGAATAGCTATCAATATTAATGTTGCCATTCCGACCAAGCTCATAATGAGTTGCATTGAAGGATCCCTGTTCACATAAAAATTTAATGGATTATCAATAATGCCCTTGCCAGAGCTTATTGACTCTTTTTGCCAGATAATTATACCTAGTCTAAGAAAAGAACCCTCAATATCCATCACAAATAGAGTCTGAAAAAAGTAACACAAAAGTCACAAATGAGAGGTTGATCACACAAATAAGAAAGAAAACGCATTTGTTGAACAGGCTAATTAGAAAAAATACTCTTGGGATTAACAAACCGTATTTTCAATCTTAAATCGAGGGAATAAACAAACGCCCTATTCATATTAATAAGATTAAAATAAGGGGAGTTTTTAACCTTTAGATAAACCGCATTTTCATTCAAGCACTAGGTAATATTGTTGAGCCCAAATAATTGTAGGCTATTGAGATAGAGTTGCTCTGCGATCACCTCCGGTGATCCTTGACGCAGCTCACAGAGTTGGGAAAAAACGTTCTGAATACGTTCTGGGCGATTAGGTTCACCTTGAAAACCACTTACAGGCATATCAGGAGCATCTGTTTCTAATAACAGATATTCTAGCGGTAACGAGGCAATTGCACGGCGAGTTTTTTGTGCTCGCTCATAAGTAATGGTTCCACCAACACCAATAAAATAGCCTAGCTGAATAAACTTTTCTGCCTGTTGCAGACTTCCGGCAAAACCATGAATCACCCCTTTGCGAGGCACATCATAACGGCGTAAAAGTGCACTTAGCTTATCGTGGGTTTTACGCGAATGCAGGATCACGGGCAAATCAAATTTAATTGCTAACTTAAGCTGTGCAATTAAAAACGCCTCTTGCTTCTCTGGCTGAGGGTTTTCCATATAATCATCAAGCCCAATTTCTCCAATGGCAACACAACGAGAAACTGTTTTTAATTTCTGTTCTAACGCCAATAAGTGCTGTTCAGCATGCTCTTCAATATATAAAGGGTGTAATCCTAAAGCACAATATAGTTGATGGTGATGATTAGCGAGCTCAGCAACAACATCAAAATTCCAACGGGCAACGGCAGGAATAATTATTTTTTCAACACGAGCTTGATGCGCTAACGATAAGCTGTTGGCAATATCATCATAAAAAACTGGGAAATCAAAATGGCAGTGAGTATCAATAAATTTATTCATTCTGAATCTGCCTCGCGTCAGGATGTACGCTGCGAGTTCCTTGTTGAATAATAGAAGTATTCTCTGCTTTATCAGCCTTCGCTTCTTGTTCAAACAAACTAAAGACTTTTTTATCATGCTGCTTGAATTTTTTCTTAGAAAAGTGCTGACCAATTGTTGCCAGAAAATAGCGCCCACAACGTCTGCCCACATGATAATCATGATTTAGTGCACTTAAACGACTTCCTAACGCGCTAGATTGCAATGTCGTTGGTGGATATATTTCAATAACCACAACATCTTCTGGGGGAGATTGGATAAATTTAATTGTCTCGGTATAGGTTTCGATATGCACTTGTGCCATCTCCATAAAGCGCTGTAAACGGCTATTTTCAAACCATTTTCCCATGCGCTCAACCCATTCTGTTGTGTATTGATATTCAGAAGGAACAGTACGAACGACGACGATAGTACGGCCGCCACGTCGATAAGCTTCTCTCACAGGAATAGCATCGCTAATCCCACCATCATGATAAACAACATCATGAAATAAGACACCATTACGATAAAAAGCAGGAATAGCACTGGATGCTTTGATTATCTCAAGCCAAGTCGGTTCATCGGGTTGAAAATAATTTGCCTGAAAATTATCAGAACGACTTGCCACCATATAAAATTCACGCCCCGTATCAAAACGACGTAGCGCTGTTGGCATATCAAGCGGCATTTCTTTGGCTGTTGTGTCTATATACCAATCAAGATCCAGTAAATTACCACCGCGGACAAAGCGAAGGGGATTAAAAAATTGATTATTAGTTGTATAACGATTAATAATTTTACGTGCATATCCACGCTGACCACAGGCAAAAGCAGATAAATTTTGCGCCCCCGCAGACACCCCAAGTAAAATATCAAAGGGATCAAATTGTGATCGCATAAATTCATCAAGGACACCCGCAGTAAAGATCCCACGTTGACCTCCGCCTTCACAAACTAAAGCGACTTTGCCTTGTGGTAGTGAGGATTGAAATTCGAGTGCAGTAATATTATTTAATGTGACAGGTATATACTTCCCCATAATGTCTCCTTTATACAACTTATCAAAGGATACCCGCACATTTTTTTGACGTCATTATTTTTACGTATTCATACAAATAAATCAGACAATATCTTCTTAAAATATGACGAATATAAAAGAAAATCATCTTTATGATTTGATATTTACATCTGAATCTACGCTTTTAACACCTTCAATTTTTTCAATAATTTGTAAGATTTTTTCTTCTTGCGCTTTACTATCAACAAAACCTGAAAGAAAAACATGTCCAAACTCAGTGCGAATAGAAATATTATCACTATCAATATCTTGCATTGGTAATAGCGTATCTTTAATTTTGTTCGAGATGGAAGTATCACTTAAATAATACCCCGTGTTATTCCCACTGTTATTAATTTCGCTATACCACGATGTTTCAGCTGATGCGCCCATACTGACAAAAGCCAAGCCCATTGACATTACTAACGCTAATTTCAGCGTTTTATATTGTTTCATTGCTCTCCCCCTAATCACAATAACTGCGATAGGAAATATGTGTATTTTAATATCTGTATTTTTATGAAGTACTACAAAATTTTAACAATCCAAGCTATTACACTAATAAGCTATTTGAGTTAAATAAAGTAAAAAATAACAAATAAAGACTAATCCTAATAATTTTATTCTAATAATAACAAATAAAACTATAAAAAATTTTACATATATTTATAAATAAGTATAAAAACGAGCATAATATTAACAGAAAAAAAAGAGAGTAATTCCAAATGAAGAAGGGCTTTTTGGCAGGATATTAGAGATATGCAGAGTAGATTTAATAAAAAAAGCTAAGAAACAAAAAAAGACCATATTAAAAAAACATAACCTTTTCATTAAGTTAAATACTCTAAATAATTCAAGATGTAGCTAGGCGACAAGTGAATAAGTCGCTAGGAGCATACATAAGTATGTGACTAGTGCGAATGAACGCCGTCAACAACGCTACACCTTGAAGCAGAAGAGTAGATACTCTAAATAATTCAAGATGTAGCTAGGCGACAAGTGAATAAGTCGCTAGGAGCATACATAAGTATGTGACTAATGCGAATGAACGCCGTCAACAACGCTACACCTTGAAGTATGACGAGTATCAGTGTTCACGCGTCTGATGAAACTCAACATCAGGATAACGCTCACGCGTTAAATTCAAGTTGACCATTGTTGGTGCGATATAAGTTAAGTTATCGCCGCCATCAAGTGCCAAGTTTTGTTCATTTTTACGTTTAAACTCTTCGAGTTTTTTCTCGTTATTACACTCAACCCAGCGAGCTGTTGAAACGTTAACAGATTCATAAATCGCTTCAACGTTATATTCACTCTTAAGTCTTGCAACAACCACATCAAACTGAAGTACACCCACTGCCCCTACGATTAAATCGTTATTTGCCAGTGGTCTAAAGACCTGTACAGCACCTTCTTCTGATAACTGTACCAATCCTTTAAGTAACTGTTTCTGTTTCAACGGATCACGTAAACGAATACGACGGAATAGCTCAGGCGCAAAGTTTGGAATACCGGTAAATTTCAGAATTTCACCTTGAGTGAAAGTATCACCAATTTGGATTGTACCGTGGTTATGAAGGCCGATAATATCCCCTGGATAAGCATGTTCAACGTGAGAACGATCGCCGGCCATAAAGGTTAATGCATCAGAAATCACCACATCTTTTTTGATTCGGACTTGGTGTAACTTCATGCCTTTATCATACATACCAGATACAACGCGCAGGAATGCAACACGGTCGCGATGTTTAGGATCCATATTGGCTTGGATCTTAAAGACGAAACCCGTGAACGTTTCTTCAGAAGCGGTAACTTCACGCATATCAGTTTGACGAGGCATTGGTGCTGGCGCCCATTTTACAAGGCCATCAAGCATATGATTAACACCAAAGTTACCTAATGCAGTACCAAAGAACACTGGAGTTAATTCGCCAGCTAAGAATGCTTCATGATCAAATTCATGAGATGCACCTAATACTAACTCTAATTCATCACGTAATTGGCTTGCTAAATCATCACCAATAGCTTCATCAAGCTCTGGGTTATCTAACCCTTTAATAACGCGAGAATCCTGAATAGTATGACCTTGGCCTGTTTGATAAAGATAAGTTTCATCTTTAAGAATGTGATAAACCCCTTTAAAAAGTTTTCCGCAACCAATAGGCCAAGTCACAGGGCTACACGCAATTTTTAATTCTGTTTCGACTTCATCCATGACTTCCATTGGGTCACGAATATCACGGTCGAGTTTATTCATAAAAGTCAGAATTGGTGTATCACGTAGACGCGTTACTTCCATTAACTTACGAGTACGATCTTCAACCCCTTTAGAGGAGTCAATTACCATTAAACAGCAGTCAACTGCGGTTAAAGTACGATAAGTATCTTCAGAGAAGTCTTCGTGCCCTGGGGTATCTAATAAGTTAACTAAGCAATCTGCATAAGGGAACTGCATGACTGAGGTTGTAATAGAAATACCACGTTGTTTTTCCATTTCCATCCAGTCAGATTTTGCATGCTGATTTGAACCACGGCCTTTTACGGTTCCTGCACGTTGAATTGCTTGTCCGAATAACAACACTTTTTCAGTGATGGTTGTTTTACCCGCATCGGGGTGGGAAATAATAGCAAAAGTTCTACGACGAGCAACTTCTTGCTGAAAAATAGGATTAGACATCAATGGTGATCTTCTAGTTGATAGACGAGAGAATGTAAGGCACTGATATATTGCTATAAGTAATAATTAAAGTGACTATAAAGACATTCAACCCGTAAGTTAATCTTAATTGGCGCTTATTTTCGCCTATCTTGTCTGTATAAACAATCAATGGTTACTATTTTATCTGCTTGAGGGAGTGATGCCTAGTGTTTGAAAAAATTAATCGTGCCGATTGCTTTATAAGGTAACGCTGTTTTCATTGATTCTCTCAAGATACTTATTTTGCTAAAAATTTTACAAACTGACTTTATGAGTTACTAATAAAGCCCTGAATTAGCCTATTTATTTTCGGTTAAAATCGGGATTGAATATAAGTTCCTAAATAAACACACCTTCATTTAGATTTAATTTTGTCTATATTTAGAGACTAATCACTTTATTTAAAACAAAAATAAATATTCAATTTACTTATTTTAAATACCATTCACCTTTTTAACACTGTTATAATCACCTAACGTTTTAAAATTAAACAATGACAAAAGTGAAATTAACTTGATAAATTTACATTAAGTAAAAATAAAGATAAATTTTAAATACAATTAATAAAAAATAAAATCTTCATACTTCAAATAAAATAAAAAAAACGCCTAATAGAAGGCGTTTTAAATTTAACTTAAATAAAGATTTAATTAGAAAGAAATAGGATAAGCCATGATAATCGCATCTTCATTCCCTGTCTTTGTTGGATAATAGTTTTTGCGTTTTGAAACGAAATTAAATCCTATAGATTCATAGAGATTGAACGCTTTTTCATTAGATTCCCTCACCTCTAACCACAGGGTGGTGATATTTTTTTTCTCAAGCGTTTCAATCAGTTCTAATAAAAGTGCTTTACCGTAACCTTTCCCCTGATAATCAGGATGGATTGCAATATTAAAAAGTGTTGCCTCATCTAATATTAATTGCGTAATTGCGAAACCTACAATAATATTATCAATGCAAATTTTCAGATTAAAATAATGACTTCCTTGGTTACTATAAAATGTTTCTTCACTCCAAGGGAATGAATGACTTAATTTTTCAATTTGCCATGCTAAAGGTAAATCAGCAGGGTTTAAGAGTGAAATGGTCTTCATATTGATAGATTTGTTTCCAAAGATCGCGTTTTGCATCAGCATCAAAATATAACTGATGTAATGAAGGGCTTCTCAGAGAAATATATTCAGAGGGAAGTATGAGATCAGTGCCTAATAACCAGCAGGGAAGATCAAATGATTCTGTGAGCATGCTCACATCATCTGTTGTAATACAATAGATTTCGTCTTTATCTATCCCCATGGCGCTAAAAATATCAGAGAAAAGCCCGTTATTTAGATCAACGGTATCATCAGTAATGATAAGTAAACGTGTTGTATCCGGAAATTGAACAGAATGCTCGCCTTTTAACACAGCAGGCTTACGAAGTACCCACTGACGAATTCCAAGTTGGGATAACATTCTGTCTTTACGGCTCATTATGCTTACCTATCAAGTGTAGAACAACGGTACATAGTATCAGAGGGCATAAACTACGCCAATAAATAGCGTCGGTTTCTTTATATCTGATATCATGCGTCTCATGTTTTTTAAGGAGTAATAATCATAATGTCCTCACTGTCCCCTGCTAGCGAAGTTATTCTTCGTCACCTAGATCATTTCGCAGACAGGCATGTACTTATTGCAGGTGATCTTCAAGATACTTTCGCAGCACAGATTCAGGCGAAAAGTGTCAGAGCATACACCAACCAATATCACCAGTGGCTACCATTACTAAAATCAATGGGTGATAACGCACTCTTCGGTTTAGTTGCAGATCAGTCCTTTGTGAAATATTGCAATACCTTGATCTATTTTTGGCCTAAAAATAAAAACGAAGCCACTTTCCAACTGCGTAGCCTTTGCTCTAACTTACAAGTGGGTACTGAAATCTTTATCGTCGGTGAAAACCGTAGCGGTGTTAAAAGTGCCACTGAATTAATGAACGGTATCGCTAAACTTAAAAAAATAGATTCAGCACGCCGTTGTAGCTTATTTTTTGGTACTCAAACATATCAAACACTGTTTGACCGTAATAACTGGTGGCAAACTTATCGCCATGATGATCTTACTGTAATGGCATTACCGGGTGTCTTTAGCCAAAACGCATTAGATGAGGGTAGCCGTTTATTACTTTCAACTTTTGATGATGCAATGGTTGGCGATTTGCTGGATATGGCATGCGGCTGTGGTGTACTTGCCACTGTACTCGGTAAGAAAAACCCAATGTTGAAACTGACACTGTGTGATGTGAATGCGGCAGCAATTTCTTCTAGTATCGCCACCTTAAACGTGAATGAATTAGAAGGTCGAGTGATTGCAAGTAATGTCTATTCAGCGGTTGAAGAAACTTATGATTGGATAATCTCAAACCCTCCTTTCCATGATGGTTTAGGCACAAGCTATACCGCTGCTGAAGATATTATTCGTCTTGCTCCAAACTATCTGAAAAGAGGTGGTAAATTGCGCATTGTGGCTAATTCGTTTATCCCTTATCCAGATATTTTGGATCATGTATTTGGCTCTCACGAAGTACTTGCATCAACAGGTAAATTCAAAGTTTACCAAGCAACCAAGAAAGACTAATCACAAGCCCTGTTATCTAAAACAGGGCTTTATTTTTGGGGCTGATTTTAAGTAATAATTCAAGGTGTTTTATTTTTCATCACCAAGATAATTTATTGATAAAAAATAATTGACGCCAAAAATAAAAGGCATAAAATTCGCTTCCTGTCTGAATGCGAGAGTGGCGGAATTGGTAGACGCGCTAGCTTCAGGTGTTAGTGTCCTTACGGACGTGGGGGTTCAAGTCCCCCCTTTCGCACCAAACAGACAATATCCAGAGTAAAATTAATTGAGTAAGACTGCGAGGATGGCGGAATTGGTAGACGCGCTAGCTTCAGGTGTTAGTGTTCTTACGGACGTGGGGGTTCAAGTCCCCCTCTTCGCACCACTCAATAACCCTTTTTTCGCCTTGTGATAATACCCCTCCAATTACACATCGAATATTCTCTATCCATAATATACGACTAAAAGTGTCATCAAACTGTAGGTCAATACAACACCTGCGGGGATCATCACCCACATCTGTAATTTTTTATGAAACAGCATCAAGGTGGATAACAGCATTGAAACCACTAAAACCAGTGTAAAGGCAGATGTTCCTGCAATAGAATGCGTGATCACTGTTAGCAAGGAAGAAACAGTCAACATTTCCCATAAACTAATGCGAGATGTCCAAGATGTCACTGGAGATATACGTGTTGGTTTAGCCATAATAACCACCATTAATGATAATGATTTTCATTATTATATATAACATCTATACTAAATCAACTTATATAAAGGAAAAAACTTATTTTATATCCTTATTTTTTAAAGGGTTATGTGTATATTCCAGTATAATAAATAAAAAACGTCTTACCATTTTCACGATAAGACGTTCAATTTTATTATGTTGTTGTCGTGGTCAATAAACGAAACTAAGCGTTATTTTGATTGATAAAATGAAAGACTAAATGAATATCTTCAGGCTCTCTTTCATAAAGTTCAGGATCAGGAATATCTACTAAACGACACCCTAAATGCTGATAAAAATTCACACTATTTTCAGAAGGTGTTGATGAGATATATAATCCACCGCCCCCTCTTTTCTTCGCATATTCCACACAATAATCAAATAATATTCGTGCTAAACCTTGCCCACGTTGCTGGTGGCTAACATGTAAAAAAGAGAGTTGAAGTAAAGTACCATTTTGACCACGTTTTTGTGGATCAACACTCGCAGCTGCAACCAATTGACCTTGTTTAAAAACCCCCCAGAAAGGTGCTCCTCGGTCAAAACTTTTCAGCAAAACAGGAGTATAATGCTCTGCCTCACCTTCTGGCCAACCTTTCATATCAAAGCGTTGTTCTGATAAATGCAACGTTCCTTCTTTTAATACATATAGCTTTTCAATAAGCTCAGTTCTATCAATTTCCCACACTTGTGGAATTTCATTTCTTGTTAATTGACGAATATTGTTTTTCATTATTAAAGATTAACCTGTTCTGATGATGATTCACTTCGTTCTAATGCGTGATAAGCCACTGCACAGAATAAGGAATTCAACCGTTTCATATCACCGAGCAAACTGGTATGCAGAGAACTGGTTTCAATACTTTGCATATTATGCAAATGAAGACGTTCTACATGAGCAAACGAGTAACGCTGGTTGAGTAAACGGAAACGATGTTTTGCTCGACGTAATTTTCGAGCATGTTCCATGTTGCCGGAAACAAATACCGACATCGCCAGATTCAGATTACTTTGCAGACGCTCAAGGAGTGTCTGTAATTCACGACGTCCTTCCTCCGATAAAAATAAGTGATGATTTAAACCTTTACTCACCACTTCAGCCGACATACGCGTAATGATAGCGGATGATTGTTGTAAATTCATCGCTGTATCAATAATTTCAGCCCAACGTCGAGAATCTTCAGTTCCTAGATCATGCTGTTGAATTTGTGCCATATACAATTTAATGCTGCTGTGGAGTAATTCGACCTCTTCTTCTAACTGGATAATTTCCCTTTTCTGCTGACGATCACCTTCCATTAATGCAGTAAATCGTTGCAACATTTGTTCGACAACATCACCTAATCGTAGTGATTCTCTAACCGCATTAGCGATAGCTAAAGAAGGCGTATCAATAGCAGATTGATCTAAATACCGAGGTGCCATTTCAGATTCAGTAGCTGGTAATTCAGGAATAAGCCGCTGACATAGTTTCGCCATTATGCCAACAAAAGGGATCATCAAAATACAGCGAGCTAGATTATAAATAACATGAAAATAGATAACGACTTCAGCCGGTGAAAATCCATATTGCTGAATTTTATTTGCAATAATGGTTATCCAAGGTAAAACCAATAGCGCACCAATCAATTTAAAAAATAGACTTCCTAGTACTACTTGGCGTGAAACAACACTTTGCCCTCGGCTACTCATTAACGCCAACAAACCACTACCAATATTAGAACCAATCACAATGCATAAACTGATGTATAAAGGCATTAGCCCAGTTGCACTTAATGTTGCAGTTAATAACACCGCAGCAAGACTTGAGTAGCTTACCATCGCAAATAAAGCACCCACGAGAAGTGCTAAAACAGTATCTCCACTTAATGAAGTGAAGATAGCTTGTACCGCACTGGCATGGGTAATTGGCTCTGCGGATGTCACGATAAGTTGCAAAGCGAGAATAATTAAACCAAGGCCAATTCCTACACGCCCTAATTGCCCGACACGCTCTTTTTTACGGCTTAGAAAAGTGATCACCCCGACGAGAATAAGCAGTGGAGATAACCAAGAGAGATCAAAAGTTAGCACTCGCGCCATAAGTGCAGTACCCACATCTGCACCTAACATAATAACCAGTGCCGGTGTAATCGAAATCAGCCCTTGCGTCACAAAAGAGATAACCAAAAGTGCCGTCGCATTACTGCTTTGGACTAATGCCGTTACCCCAACCCCTGCAAGGAAGGCGTTGGATTTCTTATTAATACTTTTACCTAAAACTCGGCGTAAATCAGAACCAAAGACACGCATAATGCCTGTACGAACAATATGTGTTCCCCAAACAAGAAGCGCAACTGATGAGAGTAAATGAAGCAGTGTCAGCATAAAAAGAATAACCTTATTTTTATCGTCGTTTGTTTGACTCTGTTCTCCTTCAATCTCATAAAAAAGAGAAAGACCACGAGCAGATAATCTATCTGAGAAAAGATTTTTTACGGGTAATGCCTTAATAACTTGAAGAGTTATTAGACAAAAAGATATTGCAACTTAAGTGCAATAATCAATGGAGAAATTGAGAATATTACATAGATTAATTTATAAATTCTGTTAATTATAGCAGAGAATGTGTAACTTTCAAAATCAGCCTGTAAATAACCTATTGATTTATTATCATTTTATTTTAAATGGACTAAATTATTAATAAAAAAACGCGACCAGAGGGTATCTCTCTAAGTCGCGCGAAAATACAACAATTTAGTAAGGCAATTCGACTACAAGTTCAGACAGACTATAAATTCAGCTTGAATTTATTTCAGACCCATCGCATCACGCATTGTGAAGAACAAGTCTGTTTGGTCAGTTAACCCAACCACATTGGCAGCGTGTGGACCATAAGCAGCAACACGTAACTGAGCCCCTGTATGTTCTTGGGATACTTCTTCTGAGTTACCGTAATTCACCACCATTACTGCACCATCTTTAGTGATAAGCGCTTGTGTTAACCCACTTGATTTCACATCCGCTTCAATAATTTGGCTTGAATGGGCATGGTCAGCTGTTACGATAATCAGAGTATCACCATTTTGCTTAGCGAAATCTAAGCCGATTTGTACGGCTTCATCTAATGCAACAGTTTCACCGATTTGTCCGCAAGGATTAGCATTATGATCTTGCTTATCAATAGAGGCACTTTCGACTTGTAAGAAAAAACCTTTTTCATTGGTCTTCAGTAAGTCAATCGCTTTTTTGGTCATTTGTGCTAGTGTTGGCGCATTTGGATCGAGTTTAGAGTTAGGTTTGCACTCTAATGGTGGATTGTTCAAATTACCATGATATGTCGCTTTAGGGCCTTCCCACGCCACGGCCATATTGCCCTCGTGGAACAAACCTAATACTGGTTTATCTTGGTTTGCCAGCGTAATCGCATCCAGTGATTTTGCATCCTTAACGATTTGATAACCACGTTCAATCGCTTGCTGTTCTAACGTTTTACCTTTGTACTCACCCGCAGCCGCAGTTTGAGCAAAACTTTTCGCTCCGCCCCCTAATGTAACGTCTGCTCGAGTCACTAAAAGCTGCTCAGAGATAGAGCCTCTACCGCCATTTTCTAATGCGTTTGTTGAGCATTTTTCTAAAGTCTCAACGGGGCCATAGCATTTACGTCCCGTCACATGCGAGAACAGTGCCGCAGGTGTCGCATCTTGAATTTCCGACGTTGTTACGTTCCCTGTTGCCTTTCCATTGGCTTTTGCTAATTCCAAAATAGTTTGGTGATCCTTACCAAACACATCAATTCCTAACGCACCATTATAGGTTTTCACACCCGAAGCCCATGCTGTCGCAGAAGCGGCGGAGTCTGTTACATAGTTAGGTTTTTGTGTTTTTCTATCTAAGGCATAGTGTGTGTATTGACCCGTAATAGGTAAGGCATCGATACCTTTAAAGAAACCACCTGCACCTTCCGCGTAGTTACGCGCAACAGTGATTTCAGAATCCCCCATACCATCACCAATAAAGAGGATCACATTTTTCGCTTGGTTATTATGTAAAGCAGCTTTTAATGCCTCAGTTTGATCCTGAGTCATACGGCGAGCACCGCCAAATTCCGTGATATTACCTTTTGCTGCGCGATCTTGTGCCAAAATTGCATCAGCAGCAACGGGAGCTGCAAAAGAAGAGAAACTCGCACCAGCCAATAGCGTTGTTACAATAACGGATAAAATAGAACGTTGGTAACGATGAGACATAGCTTTTTCCTTGCACTCTAAAGTAAAAAAACAGGATTAATGTTTTAAGTCAGGAAAAGCTTACGGCAGTTAAATGACAGAGAAATGAAGAGTAAAAGTGATTTCGATGACAGCTTTATGACAAGTTAATGACAAACAAAAGCTTATACCGCGAATGCGTGTATAAGCTTCTCTTGTATTGAGATCGGATTTTAAAATATTAATTTTCTTGTGTTAATGCTTTAGCCCCCAAATACAGGGTTTCACACCAAGAGATATAATCATGTCCGCTGGCCATTTCGAGTGATTTAACAGGATAGCCTTTTTGCTCTAAAACCTGCTTAAGGTGACGATTATTATTTAAAATCCCCCCTTTATCACCACGACTTTCAAATAGCCCAGCTTCTAAGAAAAACTGCAATGGCTTTTTATCTGCTTGCTCAAATTGTCGAATAAGCCATTCTGGCTCTTCATTTTCAGGTGCCCACCAATAAGAGCCAGACATACTCAGCACTTTACCAAAACGATCAGGACGATTGAATGCGACCCATGAAGACGCTAATCCGCCATAACTTGAGCCTGATACTATCGTTTCCTCTCCAGATACGTGAATACCCTTCTCTTTTTCTAGCCAAACAAATAGTTCATCTGCTAAGAAACGGTAAAAATCAGGGTTTGGCGGTAATTCAACACTACGGCGATCGCTATCAATGCTATCAACAAATAAGATCATCATAGGTGCCAATTTACCTTCCTCAATCTGTTTATCAAAAAACCGATCAATACCATATTGACGATGATAAGCTTGACCATCAAATAAGACCAAGATCCGTGGTATTTCCATTTTTTGGGCTGGCAGATAAAGTGCAATTTCGCGATCATTATTTAAGATCTCACTGTGAAAACGAACAATCTCCGTCTTACCTTTCATTGTTCTATCAAGAATATCGGGCAATTGGCATTCACGTTTACTGTCTAACGACAATAGCGAAAAGTGATTATAGATATCCTCAGACTGATTTGGAGAATTTTGGGAATTAAACGGATCGGCTTGTGCTGTGGTTAAGATCGCGCGACGTTGCTCAAAGGGTTCTGCATTCTCAATAACAGGCACATCAGGCGCTAATTTATATTGCATTAATGTGTCGTTAGGCACGATATAACTACGATACCAAATATCGCTATTGGCTAAATGCGTTAATGGATCATGATTACCATCGGGTGATCCCAACAAATAGACATTCTTTTTTGCGCCTCGCCATAAAAAAGTCACTCGCTTTTTATCATTATCATAAGGCTCAATCAGAGGAGCACCTTCCTGATGTATTTGTTGCCAAAATGCCTGAATATTTGGTTGATCAAGTTGTTTGGCGAGTATTTGTAAACGGGGGCTTATTGGTGCAATACCTGCATCTTTATCTAACGGTTGATAAGGCTGTGTTGTTAGCGTGAATTGCCATTGTTTTTTAACTTCACCTTGTGCAACCAATTGATAATTTGTCGTTTCAGGTAATAGAAAGCGTACTTTCTGTTGCCCATCAGAGGGAATATCCTTTAACAAGCTACGAATATGAGTGCCATCTTGTTTCTCTAGCCGTAAATTTTGTATCCCTTTTACGTTTAATTCAACATAACGTTGGCTGTCTAAATGAGCGGTAAAACACAACGTATTATTGTTATCAAACTGACCTGTCATTCCTTTATTTTCAGTTACTACTAAGCAACTGGCAAAACTGGGAAAAGAGGCCATCAATGCGCATATCATCAGAGGAATTCTCACTTTATTTCTCATTATTAACTATTGTGAGAATCAATAGTAATGATAACTGTTATCAATTCAATAAAAATTAAGCGTGTACAAATTTATAATAAATTTAGTACCTCAGTAAAAAATAATAAAAACCTCCTCAATCATTTTTGTTATTGAGGAGGCTTCTTTTCTAAGCTAATTAACGTTAAAACGCCCCCATTAACGCTCTTCTAATGGATAGCTACGGAAGCTCCATAATCCTAGCGCTTTTAAGCCATCACGATAGATACCTTGTATATCTGATTTACTTGCCTTTTGTAATTCAGCTAATGGCTTATCCGGTGCAACAACTGTTAGATAAGTAATGTCACTTGGGCCACTTTGCCAGCTTGCAAGCGTGAAAATCGCATCGGCACGACGCACATGACTACCAGAGCTAATAATAACGGCTGTTTTAATACGATGTTTGGTTAAGGCATAGCGGCTAAATAACGCATTCTCTACGGTTGTACGTGCATAGTTCTCTTGGAAAATACGCTCTGGTGCAATACCGTTTTTCACCAACCAATCCGCCATTAATTTACCTTCTGTTTGATGTGCTTTAGGCACACCACCCGTAACGACAATCATGGCTTCAGGTAATTGCTTAGCCACTTCTAAGGTTTTATTTAGACGTTCAATTAAGATTTTGTTCATTGTACCATCAGGATTTAATGCATAACCCAATGTCACGATCGCATTGTTATCTTTAGTTTTATTTAGTTTTGCCAAATCTGTTTGCGTTAATTTATCACTTAACGGCATTTTGCTGACACGATCTATCTCAGCAAAGAAACGTTTGAGTTCATCCGCTTTCGCCGGATTTAATGATTTCAATTTAGCGAAATACGCTTCGCTCTCTTTGTCTTGGCCTTCAAAACGAGTCCATGAAGTGACGTAAATTAACGCATCAATATCATCAGGAGCCGCTTCTAAAATCTGTTTATAAATCGTAATTGCGCGAGGAACATCATTGTTATAAATATAAGCGCTGGCAGTACTAAATAATAAATCGAGGCGGTAAGGCTCTAATTTATAAGCTTGTTGCAGTTTTTGTGCCACAATTTCCATATTTGATGGCAGTTTTCCCGTAAAACCAGCATCAGATACACGTGCTGGTGACTTAAAGGCATCTAATGCATCTTGGATCAAACTATCAACCGTTTGGCGCTGAGAGACATACTGCTGATAGCTATTATCAGGTTGATGAACTTTTTGATAAGCCAATGCATTTGATGAGACGGTAAAACCTAAAGCAGCAATCGCTAACGAAATGACTGTTTTCTTGATATGAAGTGAAACACGGGAAGGTTGCGCCATTATCTTGTCCTTTTACGAAAAATAGTCTGCTTCTTCATCTGAGCGAATGAAGATAGAGAGTGTGACTCCTCACACCTAATGGCAAAAGAAATACACACCGATAAATCTATACCTGTTATCTATAATAGAGATCCCTACATTAATTTTCAGTAACCTTTTTCACCTTATTGAAAAAAATAGCATTATTACGTAGATAGCTTATTTGACAGATTTTTTTATGTATTTTTATCTTTTGGTGAGTGATTTTGTTCTGATAGGGCATCAGTGATAAAGAATAATAAATAAAAGGAATTTACTCTGAGAGGAAAGCGTTGAGTTTTGAGAACCGTGATTATTTTTATTCTAAAATGTAAAAACGCCCCTTAAGGCGTTTTATGTTTATGTTTTTACTCAATATGCTTTGATTGCATCATCAATAATTCTCTGACTAATTCAACGCAACTTAAGAAACGTTCGTCATAATCAGGGGAGTTAACTTTGATATACTCAATATTGTTTTTATCGAGCATTTCCATTAGCAAGGTTTGGAAACGACGACGATCTTTATCACTCCCTAAACTACGCAAGCCATCGGCTACCCATGGCGTATTATTTTCTAGCAAAATAACTAAATCAAAACGGTATTCATCAATCAGAGCTTGAACAAAGGGATGCTCTTTACCTTCATAACGCAAACAGAATGCCTGCGTTGTGACAAAATCCGTATCAACAAAAGCGACTTTATTTGCATATTTAACAGCAAAATCAATATATTGAGCATGCCCTAATGCAATTTTATCGTAGTCGGAATATTGTAATGCCATTTCATCACCACCAAGGTGAGAAAACACATAATCACGACCATATTCCCATGCACTCGTCGTATTGAAAATATTAGCAAGCTTATTCACTAAAGTTGATTTACCGCTGGATTCGCCACCCAAAATCGCCACTGTGCGCACAAAGAAGGGTTTTACTTCTGTTGGAATATATTCCCAATATTTAAAAGGCGCTTGGCGGATTTGACTGCCACTGATATTCATAAATGAACGTTCAGGATCAATCAGAACTGTTTCAATACCCAAGAAAGCATTATATTGATCCGCATCTTCCCGTTCACTGGTATAGATAAAATCAGGGGTTATCTGCTTTTCACGCAAAAATGCTTTGATCCCTTCACTCCACATTTCCCAACCATGAGGCTGTGGCTCTATACCATGTTCATCAAACTCATGAATACGGATATTCTTTTGATATTTAAAGGTTTGTAATAACCAGCGCAATCTATCACTGACCGTAGGTTGTTGTGACATCGCACTGTTGATAAAGAGGTTTTTATCACGAGGCTCGTCATGACATAAAATGACATGCAATTCATCGACTTGACTACAAGCGCGTTGAATTAAATAAATATGTCCGGTGTGAAGAGGATAAAATTTGCCAAAAATCACACCGATAGTTTTCTTTTTCACTGGGTATTCTAACCCTAAAAATTGGTGTAATGCCGACATCTTTTGAGCACTGGGACTCTTGATTTTATTATTAATCAATTGGCTAAGATAGCCTTTCGTCATATCACTTTCATCAGCAACTTGTTGTAAAGTATATCCATTTTTTCTGATAGCCTGTTTGATATAATCAAAAGAGCCCATACTTTTCTCCTTTAGAAATCTTCCAAATCATCAAGGACAGATAACGCATCTGACAGCTTCTTCACACCATATACTTTCATATCAGGGGGATTCTTTTTCGGCATATTTGCACTCGGAACAATTGCCCGTTTAAATCCATGTTTTGCTGCTTCTGCAATACGCTCTTGTCCACTAGGTACAGGTCGAATTTCTCCCGCAAGCCCCACTTCACCAAATATCACTAAATCACGCGGTAAAGGACGATTACGAAAACTTGATACTAATGATAATAACAAGGCTAAATCTGCACTAGTTTCAGTGACTTTTACTCCACCAACTACATTCACAAAAACGTCTTGATCAGACATTTGTAACCCGCCATGTCGATGTAAAACGGCAAGTAAAATAGCAAGGCGATTTTGCTCTAATCCCACCGCAACACGCCGTGGATTAGACAACATTGAATGGTCAACTAACGCTTGGATTTCCACCAGCAAAGGTCTTGTACCTTCCCACACCACCATCACAGAACTGCCAGAGGTAATTTCATCACCTCGACTTAAAAAGATAGCAGAGGGATTGCTCACCTCTCGTAATCCCTGCTCTGTCATGGCAAAAACGCCTAATTCATTAACGGCGCCAAAACGGTTTTTATGACTACGTAAAGTACGAAAACGAGAATCTGTTTCACCATCCAACATAACTGAGCAGTCGATACAGTGTTCCAGCACTTTAGGCCCTGCCAATGTGCCATCTTTTGTTACATGACCTACCATAATAATGGCAACATCATTAGTTTTAGCAAAACGAGTTAAATAAGCGGCTGTTTCACGGACTTGAGCAACACTGCCTGGCGAAGATTGAATATCCGCCATATGCATCACTTGAATAGAGTCAATCACCATTAATTTAGGTTGTTCTTGTGAGGCAATTAAACAAATCTGTTCAATACTGGTTTCTGACAACATATTCAGTTCTGCTGTTGGTAAACCTAATCGGTGAGCGCGCATAGCGACTTGTTGTAGCGACTCTTCACCCGTGACATATAGTGTTTTCATTTCAGTCGCTAAACGGCACATAGTTTGTAGCAATAAAGTACTTTTACCTGCGCCAGGGCTTCCCCCAATTAAAATGGCACTTCCGGGAACAACGCCACCACCTAGTACACGGTCAAACTCTTTAAACCCTGTGGAAAATCGAGGTAATGCTTCAAGGCTAATTTCTGATAATTTTTGAACACGGCTAACACCTTTTGCATCACCTGCAAATCCACTAAAACGCTCGTTGCGGGAAGAAGGGGCTGCAGCAAGGCGCACTTCTGTAATTGTATTCCACGCATGACAAGCAGAACATTGTCCCTGCCAGCGAGGATAATCTGCACCACATTCGTTACATACAAAGGCTCTTTTTGCTGCTTTTGCCACACTTCTCTCCTAACAATAACTATTTTAGAAAAACACCCTTAGCGCTCTTCGTGTTTTAAACCACCACTTAAAATGCACAATACACCCATTAGATCGGCGTGGCGGATCGCCACTTTCGCCTGAGCATACACTTTAGGTTTTGCATGATAAGCAATGCCAAGTCCTGCTTTTCTCAACATTTTAAGATCGTTTGCACCATCCCCAATGGCAATGGTTTGCTCTATTGGGATCTCTAAATCCTTAGCTAAACGTGCAAGGACTTGTGCTTTATATTTCGCATCAACAATCGGGCCTTTAACTTTACCCGTTAGTTTGCCATCTTTAATTTCAAGATGATTAGCAACAGCAGCCACTAAACGTAATTTTTGTTTTAAGTTATCAGCAAAATAAGTAAAACCGCCAGATGCGATAGCAATATGCCAATCCATCGCCTGAAGTTTTCGTACTAAGCTCGTTAATCCCGGCATAAGAGGCAGATCGTCCATCACTTTTTGTAAAATAGAAGCATCAGCACCTTTAAGTTCAGCAACACGCAGTTTTAAGCTTTCACTAAAATCCATTTCACCTTGCATTGCTCGCTCTGTTATCGCAGCAACTTTATCCCCCACTCCTGCTAGTTTGGCGATTTCATCAATACATTCAATTTGAATTGCCGTTGAATCCATATCCATCACTAAAAGCCCAGGAGAACGTAAACGAGGAATTTCACCTAGTGGAACGACATCTAGGCCACATTCATCGGATAAACGGCGTATCCGACGAGTTAGGCTGCCTGCAATACGCACAACTTGGTAATCATCAATGCGCCATGAAGAAACCACGACGATTGCCACACCTAATTTATGTTGGAACTCACTTATTCTTTTCTTATCAAGTTCCCGTCCATAAAGTAACCACCCACTATCTCCAGCTCGGTAATCTAGTGGCATTACCTCTTCACCACTGAGTGATAACGGCAGACCTGGCCATTTACGGATTTCATCCGGTAAATAGCAATAGGTCAGACTATTTGACATACTTATTCTCCTGTTTTCCCCTGTCTGAACAAAATAATCGTTATTCAGCCTATTCTATCTCTGGCTCATCTGGCAACATGCACATACTTGCTTACGCAAAAGGATGAACATGCTTAAAGACAAACTAAAATTCAAACTACAAAAAACGGCGATTATACTGATTTGTATCGCACTATTGGCATTTCTTATGCAAGGCGCGTCTTATTTTAGCCGTGCAAATCAGCACGCCCGTATTACTCAGTTTGAAGAGCTTGCAAAAACGCTGGCAGAACAAGTTGCGTTCTCTTTATCCACTTATATAGATGACAGTAGCAAAGATAACGTAAATCCCCTCATTATGGCTAATTTAAATCATCTGACTCACGATAGTCGGGTGCTTGATGCCAGTCTTTATTTAGAAGATGGTACACAAATAGCGCATAGTGGTGAAAATGTCACTGTTAAAGAGCGATTAGCACTAGAAGGGCAAAAAAGTGGAGGTTCTTTTAATCACCAACTCGTTGTGCCTGTGCCGGGTAAAGATAAACCCAAAGGCTTTTTAAGGCTTACGCTGGATACTCATCAACTTGTCACTGAATCAAGCCAAGTCGATAACACAACAAATTTATTACGTGTCATGTTATTGGTTGCGCTTGCGATTGGCTTTTTGCTTTCTCATAACCTTCTTCAACTAACCCCCGTTCATTGGCAACAATCTCCTTATTTATTAACCGCCAATTTACCGCCTCGTACTGAAAAAGAAGAGACTGAAGAAAACGAGAGTAATGAAGAAAAAGGATCTACTGAGGAAGATAACGACGCGGAAAATAAAATAGAAAAATCATAATTTTTATTTTATTGAGAAGTCACTAAGTGGGTTGAGTTATTCATTAGCTGAACTCACTTTTTTTATTTCTAGCTAACCAGAATTTAAATTAGATATATCTAATTTATACGTATTTTCGTGCTATTTCCTTAATCTTTAAAGGGGTTTTGTTTAAAGTCACGGTAAATTCTCACCAAGTCATTAACCTAAAAAGATAAGTTTTAAATCTTTTTCTGGCTCTTTGAGTACTGAGGTGGTTATGACTGAACAATCTGTTATCCAACGTTGTCAACAAATCGTAGAAAACCCAACCCTTTCCCCTGAACAAAAACGTCATTTTCTCGCTTTAGAAGCTGAAAATATGTTGCCTTATCCCTCACTTCCTGAGGATGCAGCTAAAGCGCTTAATGAACGGGTTATCTGTGATATGTATGAAGGTCACGCCCCTTATAAACCACGTTATGTCTTACCTGATTATGCGAAGTTTTTAGCACAAGGCTCTCGCTATTTAGAACTAGAACCTGCGCAAGATTTTGACGATGCCTTAAACATGCTGACTATTCTTTATCATCATGTTCCTTCTGTAACCTCTATGCCTGTTTACTTAGGCCGCATTGATAAAATCTTACTGCCTTATGTTGGCAACCTCACCGAAGAACAGCTTTACCCTAAATTAAAACGCTTCTGGCGCTATCTTGATAGAACGCTACCAGATGCCTTTATGCACGCCAATATTGGCCCAGAAGACTCTGTTCTTACACGTCTCATTCTTAAAGTGGATGTTGAGCTTCAGCAAGTCGCACCTAATCTCACGTTTATTTATGATGCGAAATCAACGCCTGCTGATTTACTTCACCAAGCTATCACCAATATTTGCCACAGTAGTAAACCTCATATTGCTAATGGTACGTTGCAAGATGCAGTATTTGGCAAAGATGAATACGGAATTGTGAGTTGTTATAACTCTTTGCCTCAAAGTGGTGGAGGTAGCACCTTAGTGCGTATAAACCTCAAGGAGGTTGCACAGCGTAGCCAAAATAGCCCCGATTTTCTTGATAATGTATTGCCTTTTTATATGCAAAAACAGATTGAGATCATTGATGCTCGTTGTGAGTTTCTCTATGAAAAATCTAACTTCTTTAAACAGAGTTTCTTAGTTGAAGAAGGATTAATCTCACCTGATCGTTTTGCCCCTATGTTTGGGATCTATGGCATGGCAGAAGCAGTAGCACTTTTACTTGAAAAAGAAGGTAAAAATGTCGCTTATGGCGATAATGAATCTGCCAACAAACTTAGCTATATGATCAGTGAAAAATTGGCCCAATTTGTTACCAAAACACCCGTGAAATATGGTTGGAAACACAGAGCTATGCTACATGCTCAATCGGGTATTAGTTCAGATATTGGCACAACACCTGCGACTCGTATTCCTTATGGTAAAGAGCCCGATCCTGTTACCCATTTAATGACGGTTGCACCTCATCATCAATTTTATACCTCAGGGATCAGCGATATTTTAACAGTTGATGAAACGATCAAACAAAACCCTGATGCCCTAATGCAACTCTGCCTAGGTGCTTTCTCTTCTGGATTAAGAGAATTTACTGCCAATGTGGGTGGGAATGATCTTGTCCGTGTGACTGGTTATATGGTGCGCTTATCTGATTTGAAAAAATATAAAGAAGAAGGCTCTCGTCTTAATACCACTTGGTTAGGTGATGAAGCCACTGCAAATTGTCATATTGCTGAACGTAAACCACGAGTTATCAGTCATGAACAGCAGATGCGCTTCGATAAATAAGATACTCCCCTTCTCTTGTGTGGATGGTCCAGGCAATCGCCTGGCCATCTTTCTGCAAGGGTGTAATCTACGCTGCAAGAATTGTCACAATCCCTACACGATGGGGATCTGTGATAATTGTGGCGACTGTATTCCTACCTGCCCACAGCAAGCACTTTCATTACAAAATGGTGTCATAAGTTGGAATAGTACCAGTTGTGAACAATGTGACACCTGCATTCAGCAATGCCCACATCAATCAAGCCCAATGACCTTAACCTATACCGTTGATGAGTTAATGGCTATTACACGTAAATATGCAGCATTTATTAATGGTGTAACAGTCAGTGGTGGTGAATCTACATTACAACTTCCTTTTTTAATTGATTACTTTAAGTCAATTAAGGAAGCACCTGACCTCCAACATTTAACGTGTTTAATTGATAGTAATGGCACTCTTTCCCTAAATGGCTGGCAAAAGATAGCCCCCTTTATGGATGGCGCTATGATTGATTTAAAAAGTTGGAATGAAGATACTCATATTTATTTAACAGGACGTAGTAACCAACGAATTAAAAATTCAATCAAATGGTTAGCTAATAATAATTTGCTTACAGAATTACGTCTTTTATATATTCCAGAAAAAACAGATTATTTAGAGAATATCGAATTACTTTCCCAGTTTATTAATTCACTTGGTGAATCCGTGTTGATCCGTATTAATGCATTTCATCAACATGGTGTTTATGGTGAGGCAAGTAATTGGCGTGCAACTTCTCAAAAAGAAGTTATTACCTTAATGAATGAATTCAAAGCTAGAAACATTAATTCAATTAAAATACCAAATGTTTATTAATATATAATAACTTACTCCTATTGGATGCAATAATTATATAATTTTATCTATTTGACTTTAATTAACTCAGAAGATAATCTCATTTAGAAAATCTCTTTATGGGCTCCTGCTATGAAAATAAAATACAAGTCAATATTATTGATAACATACTCAATATATATATTTCCAATTAATTCTCATGCTAATTATAATATAAAAGATATGGGTAATTCAATTTATAAACCTTTCAGTATTTCAAATAATGCAAACCAATACTATCAACTTCGCGAGAAGAAATATGAAGAGATTAAATATAGACATGGTAAAATATTAGATAAGGGTACTTATAACCAGAGACTATTTACCTCCTTTGGAAGTGTCTATATTTATACTGCCATAGATGATGATACGCTTTTAAAGTATAATACTCTTGCAGATAATATAAATAATGAAATTCAAAAAGAGCACCCTTCTTACAACATAAGAAATTCATCATTTTTTGATGAAAGTATTCTGCCCAGTGAATTATTTATCAGCACAGATGGCGGCATAACTCGGAAGAAAATAAATAAAGGGAGCGATGAACGATTAGATACCCTTTATCTAGATAGAAGCTCTTATAATGGTGAAGTTATTGTTGGTTATGCAACAGCGTCTAAATCAAAGTTAACTGAGATAACTTATGACATGGATAATTGCTCAGGTTATCCTTTATGTCATACTTTTATCTACAATAGTAAAAATAATATATTTACAATCCTAGATAATAAGATAAATATTCATCATCTTACTAAAGATGGTAACTTTATTTTGTATTCCTCAAAAAAAGAAAAAAATTTACATATATACGATATAGCTAAAAAAGAAAGTTTTATCCTTAGCATTGAAAATATTAACCATTATTTACCAGAGCACCCTGAAAAAGACCGCTTACTTTTAGAAATAACCTCTCCTCCATTTTTAGATAAAATAAAGAAAAGAAATGTTGATATCCAAAAAGTAAGTGATAATGCTCAGGTAATTATTGGCCAACTCAATAGAAAATTATCTAAAAAACAACTCATTGATGCTGGATATCCTAAAGTAGCTTTTATTGCAAAAAAAGAAGGCCCAATAAAAGAAGTGAGCTACTCTGATTTTGGTTCATCCAAACTAACTGCTTTTTCAGAAAATGGCAATTATAGTGTTGGTTGGGGCGAAATTTGGCATGCTGATTATGAAATAAAACTACCTCATAGCATAAAAAAATCCTCTTCACTTTTTAGCCATGCACTGCTCTATGATTTTTCGAACGATAAGCTGAAGAATATAGGTAACCTTTCTGAAAAGGCGGGTGAAACACAATTTAGAAATGCAAGAGCTATGGATATCTCAACTGATGGGAAATATATCGTGGGATGGTCTGAAACGGATCATTATAATTACGATACAATCCCAAAGGATTCATCAAAAAGAGGCCCAGAAGCGTTTATTATATTCCATCGTCATGGCTTTCTTTACTTAAACGAAAAAATGTACGATTTAGGAACCCTTGACGAAGGTAATGATTCTGAAGCTCATTCAATTACTGACGATGGAAGAATTATTTATGGTTTATCTACTGATAAACATAATAATTGGCGCCAAGTCATTTGGAAAAATGATGAAATCAGTAATGAATATTTTAATAATGAAAAACAAAAATTTGTTGATGAAGCAAGAGAAAAAGAACGCCTAGCCAAAGAGCAAGCTGATAAAGCCAAAGCGGAGCTAGAGCGTCTAGCTAAAGAGAAACAACGTCTTGCCGAAGAAGCCAAAGAACAGCAACGTTTAGCCGAAGAAGCCAGAGAAAAACAACGTTTGGCTGACGAAGCCAAAGAACAGCAACGTTTAGCCGAAGAAGCCAAAGAACAGCAACGCCTTGCCGAAGAAGCCAGAGAAAAGCAACGTTTGGCTGACGAAGCCAAAGAACAGCAACG
>NZ_QPMG01000006.1:0-230681 GCF_003336825.1 Proteus sp. CA142267
GAAGAGTCAAGAGTTTTTTCAAACTTTTTTCTTTTCTCTTCGCTGTCCTTCGTGGCTGTTGTCAGCTCATCGTCGGTCAGTGGATGCGCATTATAGGGAGTTCTCGGATTAGCGCAAGTGTTTTTTTAAAATAATTTTCTGTTCGTTCAAAACTCCAACAAGACGTATAAAAACCCCACAGCAAAGATTAAATATCACTCAATTCTGGCAAAATACGTCGCAAATTCGCTTACTTTATTCCAATCCGTGTATTCAATTTCTTTTGTTGGATCAGTTTCGCCTTTAGTCATCTTCATAATTAACTGGATCATAACTCTATCAATCCATTTATAACGAGGATAATAAAGAGCACCAGCAAATACACCTGTTAAGGTTGGCTTCCAAGGTGTCTTCTCTAAGAACTTACGTATATAGGAATTAGTCTCTGGTGTATTCTTCTCTGCTTTTCTTGCCGTAAGATTAACGCCAAAGAATGCTGACGGCATATTATTTAGCTGTGTAAGATGGTGAGTAATAAATTTATCGAGGGCTTTATTAAAATAACCATAGCGAACAGAAGCGCCGACTAAGACTTTACTATAAGCAGATAAATTTAAACTCTGCTGAACAGAGGTTAAATCTCTCACATCACATTCATGACCATGTTGTCTTAATTCATTCGCAATTTGCGTCATTATCTTTTTAGTTTGACCATCAGTACTACAATACAGCAATAGTGCGCTCATATATTACTCCTTGTATTAGGTTAATCACGCCAAAACGTTGGGGTAAATAAAACCAATAGTGTGAAAACTTCTAGTCGTCCAAATAACATTGTCACGACAAGTATCCATTTTGCAGCTGGATTCATTGTGGTGAAGTTGTCAGCAACAATACCTAATCCAGGACCAAGATTATTTAATGTGGTTGCAATAGCAGAAAATGCAGAAAATTCATCAACACCTGTCGCTATCAACAGCATTAAACTAATAATAAATACCAACGCATAAGCAGAGAAGAATCCCCATACAGCTTCAATAATACGTTCAGGTAATGCTCGATGACCAAGTTTGATGGTATAAACAGCATTAGGGTGAACTAGGCGTTTTAATTCACGATTCCCTTGTAGGAATAAAAGCAAGATACGAATGACTTTCAATCCCCCACCCGTTGATCCTGCACAGCCACCAATAAATGCCGAGCATAATAATAGAAGAGGTAAAAATGCAGGCCATTGTGCAAAGCTATCCGTGGCAAAACCTGCCGTTGTCGCCATAGAGACAACTTGGAAAAAAGCCTGGTTTATAGTTATCCATCCTGTGTCATATACAGAATAAAGCCATAGAATACCGCTACAGATAATGACTAATCCCAATTGAATTGAGATAAACATACGAAATTCAGGATCACGCCAATAGATATTTAAACTTCTTCCCGTTAATACGGCAAAGTGCAAACCAAAGTTACACCCAGAGATCAGAAGGAATACACCAATAATGATGTTAATGGTTGGACTATTAAAATAACCAATGCTGGCATCGTGAGTAGAAAACCCACCAATTGCAATAGTTGAAAAGCTATGAGAAATAGCATCGAACACATCCATACCTGCAATCCATAATGCTAAGGCACAAATGATGGTTAATAAGACATATATAAGCCAAAGTGCTTTCGCTGTTTCTGCAATTCGGGGGCGCATTTTATTATCTTTCAATGGCCCCGGCATTTCTGCACGATATAACTGCATTCCCCCAACACCTAAAAGTGGAAGAATAGCAACAGCTAATACAATGATCCCCATCCCACCTAACCATTGGAGCATTTGGCGATAAAACAAAATAGCTTTAGGTAATGAATCTAGCCCCACAAGCGTCGTGGCACCAGTCGTAGTCAGTCCAGAGAAAGATTCAAAAAAGGCATCAGTAATAGAAAGGTGAGGTTGTTCAGAAAAGATAAACGGCAATGCCCCTACACTACCCAGTACCGTCCAAAATAAGACAACAATAAGAAAGCCTTCTTTAGGCTTAAGCTCACTTTTTTTATGTCGATTGGGGATCCATAGCATTAACCCAATGATCAATGCAACAATAAATGTTTGGCTAAATGCACGCCCTGCACCATCTCGATATATTAATGCGACAATACCGGGAATGATCATCGTGACAGAAAATAAGATAACAAGCAGTCCGACAATACGGGTTATTGAACGAAAATGCATTTAGCGATTTCCTTGGTAGCAAAGATTATTCATTTTTATCTAACGGGATTAATTGCATACTGCCACGACTTATATCTCGTAGTTTAACTTCAACTTCACCGCTATGCACGGCAGGCAATGAAAGTATAAAAGTGACTTTATCAGTATATTCACTTGAAAGTACTTGCCCATGATATTGTTCAACGACTTGTTCAAGTAATGAAACAAGTGAATATTCACACGCTACACTAAAACGCAACTGTGGCACTTTCGTTTTTGTTGGCAAAAGCTTTAATGCTTGCTGAACGCCACTGCCATAAGCCCTAACTAATCCGCCGGTTCCTAATTTGATCCCACCGAAATACCGAACAACCACTGCGGTAATTTCTCCCATCCCACTCCCTAAAAGAGGTGCAAGAATAGGTTTTCCCGCAGTACCTGTTGGCTCACCATCATCAGAAAAACCTAACTGTTGTGAGTCATCGGGTCTTCCTGCAACAAAAGCCCAACAGTGGTGTCGGGCATCAGGAAATTGCTCTTTAATAGACTGGATATAAGCTTTTGCTGCATCAATACCTTCAGTGTGAGCAATAAATGTAATAAAACGACTCTTTTTTATTTCTTCACTGAATTCTACGGTTTCAGCGGGGATCAAATATGCTTTCATCAGGCTAAGTGTAAATCTCTGGTCATATTTTCAATTTTGTTATCGTGGATAATAATATTATCTTCAATACGAATACCACCAAATGGTTTGAAATGTTCAATCAGCTTCCAATTGAAATAAGTACTGTATTTCCCTTCTTTCCAAGGCGCTAACAGAGAGTCGATAAAGTAAAACCCTGGTTCAATTGTTAATACCATGCTCGGTTCAACGATACGTGTGCAACGTAAGAATGGATACATTGCAGGAGCTGCTAAATGGGTTCCTTTATCATCTTGCATAAAACCAGCCGCGTCATGAACTTGCAAACCTAAAGCGTGCCCTAAACCATGAGGTAAAAATGGTGTAGTTAATCCAGCGCTCACCATCTCTTCTTCACTAACACCTTTAACAATGCCGTACTTATTAAGTAATCCAGCAATACGTTGATGCATTTGAACATGATATTCAGTATAACGCACACCTGCTTTCATCGTTGCAATCAACGCTTGTTGTGCATCATTCATATCTTTAACTAAAGAAGTAAATTCATGATTTTCTTTTGCGCTATAAGTACGAGTGATATCGGCTGCGTAACCATTATACTCTGCACCCGCATCAATAAGGAAACTACGATATTCATCTGGTGATTCATGATCTAACTTTGTGTAATGCAAAACAGCGGCATGTTCATTTAAGGCGACAATATTGCCATAAGGTACATCGGTATCACGATGACCTGTTGCCATTAAATACGCCATATTAATATCAAACTCACTTAATCCAGCTTGAAATGCTTCGCGAGCAGCAATATGTCCGTTGACGGCCATTTTTTGTGCTTCACGCATACAAGCTAATTCATAACCTGTTTTATAGGCACGATAGTAATGATAATAATTAAGAAGAGATTGATTGTTGATATTATCAATACTCACACCTAATGATTCTGCTCGCTGCGTATTTGGACCAATATAAGCAGTATTTTTATTAATATAAGGTGCGAGCTCTTTTTGAATATCATCAATATTTTTAAGATGAATTAACTCAATTTCATGAGTCCAATAGCTATTTGGTAACGCTTCAACACTGTGCCAATAGTCAACTGGGGAATAGAACCATAACTTAGGTTTATTAACACCATCAGCTAATAACCAGCAATGTGGTACATCGGTCACAGGCACCCATGCTTTAAAATGCGCATTCACTTTAAAAGGATAATCACTGTCATCAAGGAAAACTCGAATAGGTTCACCAGAATGAATTAATACAGAATCAAGATGGTGTCTGGATAAAGCATCACGAGTACGATTTTGTAGAGTTTTGATATGTTCTTGGTACAGAGAGAGCAATTTTTCCATTATTAATTACCTTATCTTATTCATTGTTAATGATTCAGCTTAACACGCCAACTCTTTTAGTGGCTAACCCCATAACAAAAATAGATTATTACCGATTTATCTCCCTTCTTTTTAGCAAACTGAGCAACAACATAGAATTCAATAAGTTGAATAATTTCACTGTGATCACCCTTGCACTTTTTTAATCAAATATTTGCATTTATTTAACATAGTATTCACACTCTTAATATCTGGTCATACCAGTCTATATATTTAGGGAGAATACAAATGCTCTATCAAAGCGAAAATATTCAAGCCGATTGGGTGAAACAAGGTATTGTTGAACTCGTTTTTAATGCCAAAGGTTCTATTAATAAATTAGATACCAAAACGGTTGCTATGCTAAGCGAGGCTTTAACGGTATTAGAAGCAACATCGGGTCTAAAAGGCGTTATCTTGCGTTCAGAAAAACCGGCTTTTATTGTCGGTGCTGATATTACTGAGTTTTTATCCCTTTTTGATGCCCCTGAAGAAGAATTATCTCAGTGGCTACATTTCTCTAATCAGATTTTTAGTCGACTTGAAGACTTACCTGTTCCTACCGTTTCTGCGATTAATGGCTATGCACTTGGCGGTGGCTGCGAGTGCGTACTTGCTACTGATTTTCGTATTGCTTCTCCTGATTTACGTATCGGTTTACCAGAAACGAAACTTGGGATCATGCCGGGCTTCGGTGGTTCCGTACGTCTTCCTCGTTTGATTGGTGTCGATAACGCATTAGAAATTATTACTGCGGGTAAGGATGTTGATGCTCAAACAGCACTTCAAAATGGATTAATCCAAGCAATTGTTCCTCTAGAAAATTTAAAAGAAAGTGCTGTTTCATTAATCGAGCAAGCAATTGAAGGCAAAATTGATTGGAAAGTGGCACGTCATCCAAAAATAGCACCATTAAAACTGACAGAACTTGAGCATAAAATGTCTTTCAGTGTAGCTAAAGGTATGGTGATGAAAATGGCAGGCCCTCACTATCCAGCGCCTATCACCGCTGTAAAAACTATTGAAAAAGCAGCCTTCTTAAATAGAGATGAGGCACTGGCTCTCGAAACTGAAAACTTTGTTAAGCTCACACGCACTGATGTTGCAAAAGCCTTAGTCGGTATTTTCCTTAATGATCAGTACGTCAAAAATATCACGAAAAAACGTCATGCTGAATTACCTAAACAGGCCGCCGTATTAGGTGCTGGGATCATGGGGGGAGGAATATCCTATCAATCTGCCTTAAAAGGTATTCCTGTTGTAATGAAAGACATTAACCCCAAATCCCTTGAATTGGGTATGAATGAAGCGTTAAGCCTGTTGCAAAAACGCCAAGAAAAAGGTCGAATGAGTGCCGTAGATATGGCGAAAACTCTCGCCTCTATTCAACCAACACTAAATTATGCCTCTGTTAGTGATGCGGATGTTGTTGTCGAAGCAGTTGTTGAAAATCCAAAAGTAAAGGCAACTGTGCTTGCAGAAACAGAAGCACTATTAGCTGATAACGCGATCCTTGCTTCCAATACCTCAACTATCCCTATTTCATTACTCGCAAAATCCTTAAAGCGCCCCGAGAATTTCTGTGGGATGCACTTCTTTAACCCTGTTCATCGAATGCCGCTGGTCGAAATCATTAAAGGCGAAAAAACCAGTGAAGAAACCATTAATCGGATTGTCAGTTACGCCAGTAAAATGGGAAAAACACCGATTATCGTTAATGATTGTCCCGGCTTCTTTGTAAACCGAGTTCTCTTTCCTTATTTTGCAGGATTCTCTCTATTACTAAGAGATGGTGCTGACTTTATTGCTGTTGATAAAGTGATGGAAAAAATATTTGGCTGGCCTATGGGACCTGCATACCTGCTTGATGTGGTGGGTATTGATACGGCAAATCACGCTCAAGCCGTAATGGCTCAAGGTTTCCCCGATAGAATGGGTACAATTGAGCGAGATGCGATTGCTCTTTTATATGAGCAACAACGATATGGCCAGAAAAATAATCATGGTTTCTATAATTACTCTGTTGATAAACGAGGTAAAAAACAGAAATCGGTTGATGATCAAATTCAAACACTTATCCAAAAAAATGCAGGTAAAACGCAAGAGTTTAGCCAAGACGCAATTATCGCTCGCATGATGATCCCCATGATCAATGAAGTTATCCGTTGTTTAGATGAAGGTATTATCGCCTCACCAGCAGAAGCTGATATTGCATTAGTTTATGGTTTAGGCTTCCCTCCTTTCCGCGGTGGTGTATTCCGTTACCTTGATACTGTCGGATTAGCGCAATTTGTTGCAGATGCACAGCAATACGCATCATTAGGGCCGCTTTATCAAATCCCTGAAAGCTTAAAACAAAAAGCACAACGCAATGAAACCTATTATCCAAAACCCGCAAAAGTAGATGTTAACATCAGAGAACTCGCTTAAGGAGATATGAAATGGAAAAGGTTGTCATAATTGATGGTATTCGTACTCCAATGGGACGCTCAAAAGGCGGTGCATTTCGCCATGTCAGAGCGGAAAATCTCTCTGCTCACCTGATTCAAGCACTACTAAAACGTAATCCTAATATTAATCCTAATGATATTGGCGATGTGATTTGGGGTTGCGTACAACAAACTTTAGAGCAAGGTTTTAATATTGCTCGTAATGCGGCGTTATTGGCAGAACTTCCACACAAGGTTCCAGCAGTTACAGTTAACCGGTTATGTGGCTCATCAATGCAAGCATTACATGATGGTGCACGCCAAATTATGTTGGGTGATAGTCAAGTAGCATTAATCGGTGGTGTTGAGCATATGGGTCATGTACCAATGACTTATAATGCGGATTTTAATCCATCACTTAATCTTTCTGTTGCTAAGGCCTCATTTTCAATGGGATTAACAGCAGAAATGCTAGCAAAATCATTCCAAATTTCACGCGAAGAACAAGATAAATTTGCTTATCGTTCTCACCATTTAGCAGCTCTTGCAACACAGCAAGGCTATTTTGATCATGAGATAGTAGCTATCAATGGCCACGATGCAACAGGTAATTTTATCAATGTAAAAAGTGATGAAGTTATTCGTTATAACCCAAGCCTTGAGGAATTAGCGCAACTTAAGCCTGTATTTGATCCCGCGACTGGTTCTGTCACAGCAGGCAATTCATCTGCGGTTTCTGATGGTGCATCCGCCATGTTTATCACCAGTGAACGTTACGCCAAAGAGCACAATTTAAAACCTCGCGCTGTTATTCGTGCTATGGCGGTGACAGGATGTGATCCTGCAATTATGGGTTACGGTCCTGTTCCTGCAACAGAAATTGCGTTGAAAAAAGCAGGATTAACATTAGGTGATATTGATATTTTTGAACTAAATGAAGCTTTTGCAGCACAATCATTAGCTTGCATGAAGAAAATGAATTTACTCGATAGTATTGATGACAAAATTAATTTAAATGGCGGAGCAATTGCCTTAGGACATCCTTTAGGTTGTTCAGGCTCTCGAATAACCACTTCATTATTAAATATTATGGAGCGTAAAGATGCACAGTTTGGCTTAGCCACAATGTGTATTGGATTAGGGCAAGGTATTGCAACGATTATAGAACGTGTTTAACTCAGTATTCTGTATATCCACGTTCTTATCGTTAGGAAAGTATTCTTTTCGATTGCATGGTTAGAAACCATTTTCCCGCCGTCAGGGGCGGGTTTTTTTATGGTTTTAAAAACAAAATCGATAATAACGAGGTAAAACGTTATCAGATAAATTCAAAAGCATCGCTAAATAGGCGTGTTTTATCTGCATTGCGTTCATTACAAAAACGATCTCTGGCGATTTTGGCCATTTCGAATCGTCCTGCGATATAAATATCATATTCTGATAAATCACCAAAATCTTCGCTTATTGCCGTTAATACTGTACCTTTTCGACCTCGCCATGCTTCATCAGGTTGTTCCACCACGGGGACAACTGTTAAAGAAGTATACAATTCTGATAATTCTTGTAATTCATTAAGATCATAGAGATGAACGCTTTCTCTTCCGCCCCAATAAATCGTAATAGGTCGCTGTGGATTTTCAGCTAATGCAGCCAATAAAATTGAGTGGGTATAAGAAAATCCTGTACCGCCAGCAATTAATAATAGAGGCCGTTGACTCTCTTTTTTAAACCACGCATTTCCATGAGGGATATCAATGGCAAGCTGCTGTTTTTCTAATATCACATCAAGCACTGCCATCGCATAAAGATTGAGTTCAGACGCACCAATATGAAGTTCAATAAAGTCTTTATTTTCAGGTATAGATGCAATAGAAAAAGGACGTTTATCACGTTCATCCATAACCACTAGAAGATATTGCCCAGCCTGAAAATCAAATTCGCCATCGGGTAATAGCCTTACCCGATAAACCGTATCTGTCATCGGCTCAACAAGTGAGACTTTACAATTCAGTATTGCCATGTTGTTCCTCTGTTATTATTTAAGAATATCGAGCTGTTCCCAAATAGTATCGACTCGTTGCTTAACTTCATCAGACATCACAATAGGTCTACCCCATTCTCTATCTGTCTCACCCGGCCATTTGTTAGTAGCATCAAGACCCATTTTTGATCCTAATCCAGAAACCGGTGAAGCGAAGTCGAGATAATCAATAGGCGTATTTTCCATCATAATGGTATCTCTCGCAGGATCCATTCTGGTCGTGATTGCCCAAATCACATCCTTCCAATCTCTTGCATTGACATCATCATCGCAAACAATCACAAATTTGGTGTACATAAATTGCCGTAAATAAGACCAAACTCCCATCATTACGCGTTTAGCATGACCTGCATACTGTTTCTTCATTGTCACAACCGCTAAACGGTAAGAACACCCTTCAGGAGGTAGATAAAAGTCTACAATTTCAGGAAACTGTTTTTGTAAAATCGGAACAAGCACTTCATTTAACGCAACGCCTAATACTGCGGGTTCATCAGGCGGGCGTCCTGTATATGTTGAATGATAAATTGCATCTTTACGGCGTGTTAAATGCGTAATAGTAAACACAGGGAAAGAGTCAATCTCATTATAATATCCTGTGTGGTCACCATATGGCCCTTCTGGGGCTAATTCTCCGGGTTCAATGTAACCTTCAAGAATAATTTCAGCACTTGCTGGCACTTCAAGATCATTTGAAAGACATTTTACAACTTCTGATTTATTACCACGCAATAAACCAGCGAATGCATATTCAGATAAGGTATCTGGCACAGGTGTTACCGCACCTAAAATAGTGGCAGGATCTGCCCCTAATGCTACAGAAACTGGGAACCGTTCGCCGGGGTGTTTTTGGCACCACTCTTGAAAATCTAAAGCACCACCACGATGCGATAACCAGCGCATAATCACTTTATTTTTACCCAGCACTTGCTGACGATAAATGCCTAAGTTTTGACGCTCTTTCAATGGACCGCGAGTCACCGTTAATCCCCAAGTAATCAAAGGCGCCGCATCTTCAGGCCAACAATGCATAACAGGGATCTTCGTTAAATCAACATCGTCACCTGTTAAAACCACCTCCTGACAAGGGGCTTTACTCAAGCGTTTTGTTGGCATATTTAAAACTTGCTTAAATTTAGGTAACTTATCAAAGAGATCACGAAAACCTTTTGGAGGATCAGGCTCTTTTAGAAAAGCTAATAACTTTCCAACCTCGTGTAGGGCTTTAACATCATCTTGCCCCATCCCCATTGCTACACGCTCTGGTGTACCAAATAAGTTACAAAGCACTGGCATATCAAACCCTTTAGGGTTTTCAAACAACAGCGCTGGCCCACCGGCACGTAAAGTTCTGTCCGCTATTTCGGTCATTTCAAGGTAGGGATCTATTTCATAGGTGATACGTTTTAATTCACCTTTTTCTTCTAATAATGAAAGGAAATCTCTTAAATCGCGGTATTTCATCATAATCTTACGAGCCAGTGAGTGAAAGAAAAGAGGGCCAATGCCCTCTTTGAGACGCTATAAGCTAAACGCATAACTCACTAAAATGCAATGCTTTTTATTTAGTAGCGTTCACTATGCTTATAAACAGCGGAATGGAACCCATTCTGAAAGCAATTTAGTATCAAACTGTTCAGGGAATGTTTTTCCATGTTGGAAGATTTTAAAACCTTCATTTTTAGCGCTGTAATAATGTAATTCTTCACCTTGAATATATAAGTAACTCCCTTCACGGATAGCCACGACAATCTCTTCAGGGTTAATGGCACAAAACTCTGCAATACGCTCGTCGCGAGTTTCACCCATATGACCACTGATAGAAGCGTCAATATAATGTGGGTTAATTTGAACAGGGAATAAACCTAATGAAGGCATAATAACAGAAGAGCGTACTGGCATATCATTAGTGGTACGAATTGTTGGTGTTGCAACGTTACAACCTGCACTCCAACCAATATAAGGAATATTGCGCTCACGTACTGCACGTTGAATTGGAACAACCAATCCTTTTTCATGCAACATTTGGTTTAATAACCAAGTATTACCACCACTGACTAAAATACATTCTGCATTGTTGATTGCATCAACTTCTGAATCAAAATGTTCAATACAAGTAACTTCAATACCTAATACTTCTGATAAATCACGAGCACGTTGATCATGATCGGAACGAATAACGGCATAAGCAATTAATACAGCAGAGCGAATACCGCGTTTTTTAATCATGCTATCGATATTATCTTTTGCATAACTTAACCAACGTGGATCCCCGGCAATTTTTCCGTTACTTAATAAAAAAACTTCCATTACAGAACCTCTTTATAATTATGAACAAATTCTAAGATAATTATCTTGAAAGCTTTTTCTTGTTTTTACCATCACTTTTTTGTCAACTTGTTACCTCTATCCGAGATCCAACTGAAAGTCACAAAAACAAGCCTTTTTATTGCGTATAAACACGGCTTTTTTGTTCTTTTTTCAGTATAAAACCACGTTACTCTATTTTTTATTTAATCCCTGATAGGATACTGTTACCTTAATTATAAATTTGCTATCATCGCTTAAATTAAATTTAACTAACCTATTGTCTCTATTATGAAAAACTGGCATTTGCTGTATTGTAAACGAGGGCAAATCCCTCGTGCTATCGAACACTTAGAACGTCAGCAAGTGGGCTGTTTTACACCTATGGTAACCATAGAAAAAGTATTAAGAGGAAAGCGCACTACCGTAACAGAACCGCTTTTCCCTAATTACCTTTTCATTGAGTTTGATCCTGAAGTTATCCATACCACGACCATTAACTCAACACGTGGGGTAAACTCATTTGTTCGCTTTGGGCAATATCCTGTCACTGTTCCACAAGATGTAATCGACACACTACAAATACCGCAGCTTTCTTCGCTAATTTATAGTGAAGAAAATGTGCCTCAGAGTGGTGACAGTGTGTTAATTACAGAGGGTATTTTTCAAGGGATCAAAGCCATATATCAAGAGCCGGATGGTGAGACCCGTTCAATTTTGCTTTTGAATATATTAAATAGTGAAGTGAAAAAATCGGTAGGAAATAAAGAGTTTAAAAAAGAGTCGTTCTAGAAAAAGTTAACCCAGCAATTGCTGGGCTAATATCATATTATTTTAGAAAATCGTTTCTAAAATTATTTTTGCTGTTCTGCTTCAGCTTCCGCCTCTGCTTCCTCAGCTTCTTCTTCATCTGCTCTTCTTCCCTTACCTACATAAAAACGCGATACCATGACACCGATTTCAAACAGTAAGTACATAGGTATTGCGAGTAAGGTTTGGGAGAAAACATCTGGCGGGGTTAATACCATACCAACGACAAAGGCACCCACAAGAATATAAGGACGTTTTTTCTTTAAAGCATCGGGTGTTGTTACACCACTCCAACACAGTAAAATAATCGCAATCGGTACTTCAAAAGCCGCACCAAACGCCATAAATAACGTCATTACGAAACTTAGATATTTACTGATATCTGGAATAAAGTTAACCCCTTCAGGGGTTGTATTAACAAAGAAGCCAAACGCGAGAGGGAACACAACAAAATAAGCAAACGCCATACCGAGATAGAATAATACCGTACTTGAAACAAGTAATGGCAGCATTAAGCGGCGTTCGTGTTTATACAATGCTGGTGCGATAAAAGCCCATACCTGATAAAGAATAACAGGTACAGAAGCAAAAACGGATACCATGATTGTCAATTTAATCGGAGTCAAAAATGTAGAGGCAACATCTGTCGCACTCATATTTGACCCTTTTGGCAACTTCTCGAGTAATGGAGCCGAGACTAATTGATAGATATCGTTAGAAAAATAAACCAGCGCTAAAAAAACCACAAGAACTGACACCAAGCTATACATCAAACGCTTGCGTAGTTCTATTAAATGGCTGATCAGCGGTTGGGTATCATTTACTGCCATGTTTTAATGCTCACCATTGACCTGATCAGTTGTTTTTTTCTCTAATGTTACTGGTTGAGTAACAGGAACTTCTGTCTTTGTAACACTTTCTGCCACAGGTTTATGGCGATTAGCATCATCATTAACTTCATCAGCTTCAGCAAGTGCGGCTAAATCAGAAGGTGAAGGTTCCGTAGAGTCGGTTTTTACAGACTGCCCTTTCGTGGAGTCTGGCGTTGTAGGTGTTTGATAAGTTTGTTTTAAAGACTGTGCAGCCTCTTTTAACTCATCCATGGACGCTTTTAGCTCTGGCGATAGCGTTTGCAAATTCGCTTTCTCTTCAACTTTTTTCAAGCTCTCTTGGAGTTCTTGAAGTTTTAGTTCTTGAGTCAGTTCATTTTGCACATTCGCAGCCAAAGAGCGTAACGCCCTTACCCAGCCAGCAATTGTTTTTACTGCTACGGGCAAACGTTCTGGCCCCAGAAAAACAAGACCAATCACCATGACCAATAGCAGCTGACTAAAACCAATGTCAAACACGGTTTACACCTGCTCTTTGTTTTTGCTCTCAGTTGTAGACTTCTCTTCTGTTGAAGTCTTCTGCGCTAAATTTTTAGTATCAAAATCTGCGTCGTTATTTGTCTTTTCAGCGTTGTTGGTGTCTTTATCTGCAGCTTCGTCACCAATCGCTTTTTTAAAGCCTTTTACTGATGCACCTAAATCTGAGCCCAATGTGCGCAGTTTATTTGTACCAAATAATAAGACAACGATGACAGCGATGATGAGTAATTGCCAAATGCTAATACCGCCCATTTTATGTTCCTCAACTATTTTCGGGGTTATACTTAATAACAGTGCCCATTATATACAACGAATTCAATTTTCGGGAATCTCGAATTCATCTTTTAACTTGCTCAAAGACAAACTTTGATGTGTTTTTATTGTGCATTACCAGATCTAAACCAACCCAAAATCCATGCAAGAAGGCCTAAACTGATAAAAACACTGAATAATGTTTTAAAACCAGAAACAAAAAACAGGCTACCGCATAAAAACAGTGTTGTACCTATACCCAATAAAAATAGAGACTGTCTCTGTTTGACTCTTTGCGAACTTATTTGTTCCGTCAATTTGTCTAGCGTTAACTTCATATTTTTATGTTGCTTCAGACTATCATAAACCAACTCTGGTATCTCTGGCATTTTTTCAATCCAGTAAGGCGCTTTGCTCTTTATACCATTCACTAGTGCCGTGATACCAATCTGACTATGTAACCAATCTTCTAAGAAAGGTTTTGCCGTTTTCCATAAATCCAATTGTGGGTATAGCTGGCGACCCAGTCCTTCAACATAAAGCAATGTTTTTTGAAGTAAAACTAACTGCGGTTGTACTTCCATATTGAAACGACGTGCTGTATTGAAAAGATTAAGTAACACATGCCCAAATGAGATCTCAGAAAGTGGCTTTTCAAAAATCGGCTCACACACAGTACGGATCGCAAATTCAAAATCTTCTACATTGGTATCTGCTGGTACCCAGCCTGAATCAACATGTAACTCTGCAACTTTCCGATAATCGCGGTTAAAGAATGCTAAGAAATTTTCAGCTAAATAGCGTTTATCTTCTTTATTTAATGAGCCAACGATACCGCAATCAATACCGATATAATATGGATTTTCAGGGTGATCATAACTAATAAACACATTACCAGGATGCATATCAGCATGGAAAAAACTGTCTCTAAACACCTGAGTGAAAAAGACTTTTACACCACGCTCTGCAAGAAGCTTCATATTCGTCTTTTGTGCATTCAACGCTTCAATGTCAGAAACGGGAATACCATAAATACGCTCCATTACCATCACATTTTCATGGCAATAATCTGAATACACTTCAGGAATATACAGCATAGAGCTATTTTCAAAATTACGACGTAACTGAATAGCATTAGCCGCTTCACGCAGTAAATTTAGCTCATCGAGTAATGTTTTTTCGTATTCGCGGATCACCTCTTTTGGTCGTAAACGACGACCATCAGGCAAAAACGGTAATAGATTTGCCAAGCGATACATCAAACGGATATCTGCTTTTATCACCGGTTGAATATCAGGACGAATAACCTTTAGTACCACTTCTTTGCCGTTTTCTTTTAATTTTGCAGTGTGAACCTGCGCAATAGAAGCGGAAGCCAGTGGAGTTTCATCAAAATCATCAAACCATTGGTCGATAGGGCCACCAAATGAGTTTTCAATATATTGTCGTGCTTTCTTACCATCAAAAGGAGCAACTTTGTCTTGCAATAAAGCAAGCTGGTCAGCGATTTGAGGAGGGAAAAGATCACGTCGAGTTGATAACATTTGACCTAATTTAATCCAAACAGGGCCTAATGTTTGCAATGCGAGTCGTAAGCGTTCACCTAATGGTTTTTCTGGATGCTTATTTTTGATCCAAAATAGTGCTCGGCATCCTAATCTTGCAGGTAAAGTAATTCGGTGTTTAGGAATTAACTCATCAAGCCCATAAGATAAAAATACCTGAATAATATGATAGAGGCGCTTTAACTCACTAAGGAGCATTATTTTTTCTCCAATGTGCCTAACCGTTTTTCCAGCTCGGCTGTTTGCTGTGCAAGTTCTTCTATTTCATCATAAAAATGGACTGTTTCTAATGCACTAGGTGCGGTTTTCCACTCTTCAATTAATGCGTCACGTAAATAATCTTTTTGGTGACTTAAGAGTGAAGAAAATAACTGAACACCCTTTCCTGCAACAACAGTCAGGCTTTGTGCCGCAATATCACCGATATAAGGTGCTAAATATTGCGCGGGATCCCACTGCGCCATATCCAATAATGCAGACCAATTTTGAACAACCTGCATATCACCATCAATAGTGATATCACCACGGTTGATTAGTTCCGACATTTTTTGACGGTCACGAAGCTTAATCAGAGTTAATAATTTTGTTTTTATCAAACAATCAGTTTCATCATCCCACTGACTTAATACGTCAACTTGTTGTTCACTAAAGACTAAGTAGATGGAACGAGGAAACTCATTGATAGAAAGCGCCAACACTTTGCCCGCAAGGCGATTGCGGGCAGGTTTAAGCACATTTTCCTGATATAAAACGTGATTAAGTGCTGTTTCCATTGATGCTGTTAGCAGCGGATACAGTACTTGAGAAGCAATATCATGAGAAAAAGTGGCTTTTTCCATCTCAGAATTTAAATCCTTTGTGTAAGGCAACTATACCTCCGGTCATATTGGTATAGGTAACTTGATCAAATCCGGCTTCTTCCATCATACCTTTTAGTGTTTCTTGGTCTGGATGCATACGAATTGACTCCGTTAAATAACGGTAGCTCTCAGCATCATTCACAATCACTTGACCAATTTTTGGTAGGATATGGAAAGAGTAAGCATCATAAATTTTGCTTAAAGGATCAAGAACAGGTTTAGAGAATTCTAGCACCAACAGACGTCCACCTGGCTTTAATACACGGAACATAGAACGTAACGCTTTTGCTTTATCAGTCACATTACGTAAGCCAAAGGAGATAGTGATGCAGTCAAAATGGTTATCAGGGAAAGGTAACTCTTCAGCATTTGCCTGTACATAGTTAACATTACCCACAATACCGTGATCGCGTAGCTTTTCGCGTCCCATTTTCAACATTGAGTCATTGATATCAGCTAAAACAACTTCCCCGTTTTCGCCCACAAGACGAGAGAATTTAGCCGTTAAATCACCAGTACCACCAGCAAGGTCAAGGACACGTTGGTTACGTCTAACACCACTTGCTTCAATGGTATAACGTTTCCAAATGCGGTGAACACCGAAAGACATCAAGTCATTCATTAAATCATACTTAGACGCGACAGAGTGAAAAACCCTTGCAACCATGGTTTGTTTATCATCTTTGTCAACGGTTTGGAAACCAAAATCTGTTGTTTCCTTAGTTTGTTGAGTCATATTATTTGCCCGCTAATTAATCAAAATTTAGTAAATTCAGTACTGGTCGTTTTCAGAAATCTTTATCTCTTTATTTTATCAAATCAATCAGATGCTGATTTTTCAATGAGATCATTATCAATCGTTTTTTTTATCTCAACCCCTAAGGATTTAAAACCTTCCGCTTGACTGATTAGATTTCCACGACCTTCAGAGAGTTTTTTCATCGCTAATAGATAGCCAGACTGCGCTTTTTGAATACTGTTTCCTAGCCCTTGCATATCATCAACGAAAAGTCTTAATTTGTCATACATTTTAGCCGCTCTGTCTGCAATTTCTTGCGCATTTTGGCTTTGATATTCATAACGCCACAATGCGGCTATTGTACGCAAAGCAACAAGTAAAGTAGATGGCCCAACTAACATAATATTGTTTTTCAATGCTTCTTCTAGCAAGTCTGGAGAATGACCAATTGCAACTAGATAAGCGGGCTCAATAGGTATAAACATTAAAACATAGTCTAAAGACGTTACACCCGGTAGTTTATGATAATCTTTTACACTCAATCCTTTAATATGCGCTCTAATTGAGTTCACATGCGCATAAAGCGCTTGTTTACGTTCATTATCATTATCACTACTAAAATACTTTTCATATGCCACCAGCGACATTTTAGCGTCGATAATAACATCTCTACCATGAGGTAGATGCACAATTACATCAGGTTGATAGCGACTACCATTTTCATGTCGAATACTCACCTGTGTTTCAAATTCGTGACCTTCACGTAATCCTGAAGACTCTAATATACGTGCTAATACCGTCTCACCCCAGTTGCCTTGAACTTTGTTATCCCCTTTCAAGGCATTGGTTAAGTTAACGGCTTCTTGCGCCATTTTTACATTCAATTGTTGAAGTTGGCGAATTTCATGAACCAAGGTATGTCGTTCTCTAGCTTCTTGCCCAAAACCATCTTGAACTTGTCGCCGAAAGCTTTCGAGCTGTTCACGAAAGGGGGAAAGTAAGTGCGTCAATCCTTGGCGATTTAACTCTTCAGCTTTACGTCCACTTTGTTCGAAAATTCGATTAGCTAAGTTCTCAAACTGCGTTGCAAGCCGTTGCTCACTATTTATTAATAATCGTTGTTTTTCTTCTGCGGATATTCGGCTTTCTTCCCAGCGAGTTGTCACTTCTCTTAATTCAGCTTCTTGAGAAGTAATAATTTCCCGCTGAGCTCGTAACTCTTGCTCTAGTTGTTCTATATGTTGTTGTAAAGATGGGATAATTACCGCTTTTTCTTGGGCGATAGCAAGCTGTGTGTGATTTTCACGTAGCATGGCTTCTTTATCGGATAAACGTTGTTGGATAGACCACCAAACCAGTGCGCCGCCAACAAGTACACCACCTAATAAACCAATGATCCCATATAACAACTGAATATCCACTAAAGCGACCTTTTTACTTTCCAGCGGACTACGTTAAAACGCATAGGTAATATTGTCTAGCAACAATTTACATCATGACTTGATTTGCGATAAAGGACGCAGTTATCCCATCCATTTCGCAAGCCATTGCAAACCAAAAGCACCGGGCGCCAAAATGCCAAAGGCCCAAATCATGGCTGATGTTAAATTAGCAATTTGAAAATAACGTTGTGGCATCGCACAAATACCCGCAACTAACGGGACAATTGCGCGAAAAGGTCCAAAAAAGCGTCCAATAAATACCCCCCAAATTCCCCAGCGATTAAAGAATTGGTGACCTCTAACCAATGTTTGTGGTGAACGTGAAATTGGCCATAAATTTTTCACACCCTCTTTATAGTGAAATCCTACCCAGTACGATACCCAATCACCAAAGAAAGCACCTAATGCAGCGGCAAGCCAAATCGGCCAAAAAAACAGACCACTCTCACCAATTAAGGCACCTAACCCCAATAAAATAACCGTGGCAGGAATAAGCAAAGAGATAAACGCGAGTGACTCACCAAAAGCAAGAAAGAACACGATCGGAATAGCCCAGATCTCGTGCTCTTTTACAAAGAGAGTGATGGTATGAATAATATCTTGTACTGTCAAAATAGAGACCTTAAATTCGGTTAATCTAAGTGAAATAAAATATCCTGATTAACCGAATATAAATCACTTCATTATTCTAGAAAATAATTTTGTAAGGCATCTCGGCTAGAAGCATCTAAACCGATATCTTTTTCTAGCCAAGTATCCACATTACCGTAATGCTGATTAATACTCGCTAATGCCGTTTGCAGAAACTCTTCTTGTACCGAATAAACATAGGCAAATTTATCAACAATGTTATCACTCATTGTTTTGGCATGTTCTTCTAAAAGATAAGCGCGATAAGGCGCTAATGTTTCATTAGTTAGCAAGTAATCTTCCATTACTACATCTAAAGATGCACCGAGTGCGAATAACACTAAAGCTGAGCCAACACCTGTTCTATCTTTACCTACTGCACAGTGTTGTACTACGCCCCCTTTTTCGGGTTGCGTTAATAACGTAGCTAATTGTTTATAGGCGGGATTATTAATAGGTAACAATTTATATAGCTGAAACATAAAAGCTTTAGCATCAAATTGCTCGAGTATTTCAGGCGTCAGCTTTTCAAGATTGGCAGAGACTTCTTTAGATAACGGATTGGCAGGAGCATGATAATATTGCGCACCGTCCCAGACACGGTCGGGTTTATCAACGATTTCGCCACTATCCCGATAATCAATGATTTGAAAAAGATTTTTATCAATGAGAAGAGATTGGTCTGTATTGGTTAATCTATCCAACGAGCCAGAGCGAAAGAGCATTCCAGGTTTAATAACACCACCGTTACTCAATTTTTTACCGCCTAAATCACGAAAGTTAATTCCGCCGACTAAAGGCAACACCGAAGGATGTGTTTGTAATATATCAGTCATAATGCCTCTTCTCATTGTTGTATTGTTAAGACCTCAAAGACCTTAACAGAAATTAGCACCTGTTAACACATTAACATGATGAATTACCATACAAAAAAAGCCCTTAATACTTATGTATTAAGGGCTTTCATATTTGATTAAAAAAAACTTATTTCATTAAAATGCGAGCGGCTTCGATAACGATACCTAGCGCATTATTTTCAGTTTTCTTCAGTAATTCTGCATCTGGAATTTCTTGTTGAGTACGGTTTACGATAACACCCGCAACCATACCTGCACGTAAACCTTGGCTTGCACACATTGTTAATAATGTTGCAGATTCCATTTCATAGTTCATTACGCCCATTTCTTGCCACTCTTTCATAGAGCCTTTGAAACGGCGAACAACGCGACCTGTATAGGTGTCATAACGCTCTTGTCCTGGATAGAATGTATCTGAAGATGCAGTAACACCTACGTGTACAGTTGAGCCATTGTCTTTAGCGGCTTTGTACAGTGCGTTCATACATTCAAAATCAGAAACCGCTGGGAATTCCATTGGTGCGAAATGTAAGCTTGCACCATCTAAACGAACCGCAGCAGTAGTGACAAGAATATCACCTACATTGATATGCTCTTGAATTGCACCTGTTGTACCAATACGTAAGAAAGTACGGATACCTAACTGTGCTAATTCTTCAACTGCGATAGAGGTAGATGGACCACCGATACCTGTTGAGCACACAATGACAGCTTTACCATCAATTTCGCCGCGCCATGACGTGTATTCACGTAAAGAAGCCAGATGAACTGGGTTATCCATTAATTTTGCAATTTTTTCAACACGCTTAGGATCACCTGGAACAATTGCTAAAGTGGCACCCTGTAGGTCATTTTTGGTTAAACCTAAGTGAAATACATCAGACATATCGGACTCCTCAATGGGACAAAACCAATGATCATTAAATTAAAAGTTACTGTATCAGTTTTTCAGACCTTTTTAGTGACTAACATCACTTACAAGGCACCAAGTAAAGTAACAATTTCATAAAATTGTGATTATCATCACGAAAATAGCGTTCGAAATATATTTTCAGCAAATACATTATCAATATTCGCTGACTTCAATCATTCACTAAAACAAATATTTCATTTATCAGTATAGATGACACAAATACCTTGATGCACATATACTCTAAATAATTCAAGATGTAGCTAGGCGACAAAAGAATGAGTCGCTAGGAGCATACAATAGTATGTGACTGGCGCGAGAGAATGAAGTCAACAACGCTACAGCTTGAAGTATGACGAGTATAGAAGTATGTGACTAGTGCGAGAGAATATAGTCAACAACGCTACAGCTTGAAGTATGGCGAATATAACGCGTACACTACCCGCCCTTAAAACATAAACACCAAATGTGACAAACACATCGTCACTGGAGTAAACATGAGCTTATTTAACCAAATTGCGAGCCTACTAGGTGGCGAAAAAATCAACCAATATAAAACTGTCCTTGAATGGATTGGATCTCAAGGTGGTATTGAAGGCTTAGTAAAGCAATTTGATACAGCGGGTTTAAGTGAGCTTATTCAATCTTGGATAAGTACCAATACAAATTTACCTATCAGTGCTGAACAAATCGTAGCGGTTTTTTCATCACCCGTTATTAACGAACTGGCGTCAAAAATTAATTTAAGTACGACAGAAGCTTCTGAAATGGCAGCACAATATTTACCTAAATTAATTGATAAAGTTACACCGGATGGCGTTGTACCTAAAGACTTAGATTTAGTCAGTGCTGGTATGGATATTTTAAAAGCGAAGATTTTCGGTGGCTAAATAAACAGACTGTTTTAATGCGTTTTCCCTTACATCCCATAAGAGAAAACGCATCACATTCTTAATAGTCAAAATTGATTACAACAAACCTTCTTCAATCAACGATTCATGAAAACGTTGTTTCTCTTCAGGTGTTGCCTGAATACGCTCTAAAGGCACATCTAAAGCATAAGGGATATTCTGTTGTGGCGAATAAACGGCTAATACATAAGTATTTCCATTTTGCTCAATTACAATAGGAGGTGTTTTCTTATTTCCTGAATAAGCGATACGGATATCTTTACCCTCTAAATTAAGATGATAAGTGGCAATAAATTGCTTATTACTCACAACCATTTTTGCAGGAATAGCTATTAACTTTAAAGGCTGAGTTCCCACTGATAATAATGCTTTTCTTACTTTACTCGTCAGTGTTTGGCGATAAATAAAAAAGATCACACTAAAACCAAATAGGCAGATAAAAATAATGGTGCTAATTAAACGAAGCCAAATATTATCTATCGCCACATCAACGGTCATTTTACTTAGATCATTTGCATCAGCGACGGGTTCAACTAACACATCTTTGGGACCTAAATCTAAAAAAGTAAAATTACGCGAAACTTCATTGCCTTTATAACGTAAGTCAACACTACAGTTAGTAAGAACAAAGAGTTGCGAGCGGCAAGAGCCCTTCACCGTAGCATCAACAGGTACTGCATTCTTACTGATTTTATAATCATAAAGAATATTGGGAATTTGATAAGCGCTAAATACCGTCATTGCTAGCATGAAAATAACTAAGAATAAGGTGCGAAATAATCCACCATCTCCTCTTAGTGGAACTAATTTCAAAGGTCGAGTTGGAAAAGCATCTAATACTTTATCCGAAAGCTTAATGCTAGTTTGCACAATAATTATATCCATAAAATTAGAGAATTTTCGCAGTATAGCAACTCTAATAAATATCAATAATAAGATTTACTCTAAGTTTTAATAAATACCTTTCTTTTTAATTTTATATAAATTTAGCCTGCTATTTTGACTATGCGACTTATCTAAAGTAGCAGATCAAAAATAACAGGCTAATAAACGATTAATTATTTTATTACACGTTCTGACGCAAATACTTAGCGGCCTCAACCATATTCGCTAATGCTGCGCGTGTTTCAGGCCAGCCTCGTGTTTTTAATCCACAATCTGGGTTCACCCATAAACGCTCTGCAGGAATTCGAGATTGCGCTTTTCTTAATAAACCAACGATCCATTCCACATTTGGCACATTAGGTGAATGAATATCATAAACACCTGGTCCAATTTCATTTGGATAATCAAAGTGTTCAAAGGCTTCTAACAGCTCCATATCTGAACGTGAAGTTTCAATAGTAATAACATCCGCATCCAGTGCTGCAATAGAATCCATGATGTCATTAAATTCGCAATAACACATATGAGTGTGAATTTGTGTTTCATCATCGGCAATAGCGGCACTTAATTTAAAGGCATCGACAGCCCAATTAAGGTAAGCCTGCCACTCATTACGACGTAGTGGTAATCCTTCACGTAATGCGGGTTCATCAATTTGAATAATACCAATACCCGCTTTTTGTAAATCATCTACTTCATCACGCAGTGCTAACGCAATCTGTTTTGCAATGGTTTCACGCGTCACATCTTCACGAGGGAACGACCAACATAAAATTGTCACTGGCCCTGTTAACATTCCTTTGACTGGCTTTTCCGTTAATGACTGCGCATACGTTGCCCAATCCACTGTAATCGGTGCTGGACGACTAATATCGCCGATAATCACTGGTGGTTTTACACAACGTGAGCCATAACTTTGTACCCAGCCATTTTGCGTAAACACATAACCATCAAAATGCTCACCAAAATATTCCACCATGTCATTACGTTCAGCTTCGCCATGCACTAATACATCAAGACCAAGGTTTTCTTGTTCAGATATTGCTTGCTTAATATGCTCACTGATATTCGTGCGATAAGCTGCCGTATCAATACGCCCTTTCTTAAAATCTAAACGAACAGTACGAATTTCTGTTGTTTGTGGGAATGAGCCAATCGTAGTGGTTGGCCATAATGGCAGATTAAATCGAGCTCGTTGTACTTCTGCACGTTGAGTATAAGGCGAATTTCTTTCACTATCTTGTGCTTCAATTGCCTGTAAACGAGCCTCAACTGTTGCATTATGCACACGAGTCGAGTGCTGACGTTGACGAATTGGAGCACTGTATTGTGCCAATTGTTCATCATACTCACCGTCTGGCGCATTCAATGCGTTCGCTAATAAAGCCACTTCTTCACATTTCTGAACTGCAAAAGCAAACCAACTTTTTACTTCATCATCAAGTTTTGTCTCTGCATTTAAATCAATTGGGCTATGCAGTAATGAACAGGATGTTCCGATCCACAAAGGACGTTTATCTTTTAGCGCAATCACTTGCTGATAACGTGTACTTAAATCTGCTTTCCAAACATTTCGACCATTAATGGCACCTAATGACAATACCCAATCTTTAGGTAACGCTTGGTGTAAATGTTGCAAATCATCTTGCCCAGCGGAAATATCAACATGAAGCCCATTAACAGGTAAGTTTTTAATAATATCAAGGTGATGAGAAATTCCATCAAAATAGGTTGTCAGCAGTAATTTAACTTGTCCTGTTAATGCTTGATAAGCTGTTTGGTATGCATTTTGCCATTCAACGGGTAAATCGAGTACCAGTGCCGGCTCATCTATTTGCACCCATTCAATGCCTTTCTCTTTTAGTGCAGAAATAACTTGTTGATAGATAGGCAGAATATCTTTTAACAGCGTTAATCTATCAAATTCAGGGCCTTTCACTTTACCTAGCCACAAGTAAGTCACAGGACCGAGTAAAACAGGTTTTACTTTATGGCCTAGTGCTAATGCTTCATCAACTTCTTCTAGTAACTCTTTCCATGCAAAGGTAAATGACTGACCTTGCTGAAATTCCGGTACAATGTAGTGATAGTTAGTATTGAACCATTTCGTCATTTCAGATGCAGCGACAGGTTTACCTGTTGGTGCTCTGCCACGAGCGACTCTAAATAGAGTATCAAGATCGAGCGAACCATCTTCATTACGATGACGAGGTGGTACGTTGCCTAACAATAGGCTTGTACCTAATACTTGGTCATACCAAGCAAAATCACCGACAGGTAATAAATCAACACCTGCATCTGCCTGCTGTTGCCAATGGCGAGCGCGAAGTGCTTTACCTACTGCAATCAATTCTTCCTGTGAAATCTTGCCTGCCCAATAATTTTCTTGCGCCTTTTTGAGCTCTCTATCTAAGCCAATACGAGGGAAACCGAGTGTGTGATTGCGAATTGTCATAATTAAAATCCTGTTTTTAGCCGTCTAGATGTTTACACATCCATAATCTACAGGTAGTGTATAAATCACAAGCGCAAATTTTTCATCAACAACTTGAAGGTTTCTCATGATAGAAATAAAACATTTAAAAACGATCTTAGCATTGAAGCACACAGGCTCTCTTGCTAACGCAGCAAATCAATTGCATCAAACGCAATCGGCTCTGTCACATCAATTTAGTGAATTAGAACATCGTCTTGGTTATCGAATTTTTGTACGTAAAAGCCAACCACTGCGCTTTACTTCACAAGGGGAAGTGCTCGTTAAATTAGCAGAAGAAGTATTGCCTATCGTTCGTAGGGCGATTGAATCGTGTAATGAGCCGGGTAGTGTGAATTTGAATATTGCTATCGAATGCCATAGTTGTATTCAATGGTTAACGCCTGCATTACAGCAATATCGTCAAACATGGCCTGAAGTGACGGTTGATTTTCATTCGGGGGTGACATTCGATCCACAACCTGCACTATTACAGCGTGAATTAGATGTAGTGCTAACCTCCGATATCTTGGATGATCCTCGTTTACATTACACACCGTTATTTGACTATGAAGTGAAACTAGTTTTATCGCCAGACCACCCCCTGGCTAATCGCTTACATATTCAGCCTCAAGATTTAATTGCAGAAACCCTGTTTATTTATCCCGTACAAAGAGAACGCTTTGATGTATGGCGCCATTTTTTACAACCCGCAGGGATCACACCACATTTTAAACACGTCGATAATACGTTGTTATTAATTCAAATGGTTGCGGCTGGTATGGGTATTGCTGCATTACCTCATTGGGCTGTTGATAACTTTGAAAAACAAGGATTAGTTGTTACAAAAACATTAGGTGAGGGATTATGGAGCCGGTTATATGCCGCTAACCGTAGTGGAGAGCAACATCAACCGGCAATTCGAGAGTTTATTCGCTTATCAGGTCAGCACGCTGTTAACAATCTTCCTTTTGTAAAACAGGTCGGTGTATCCAGCGTCGATGGATCCAAAGTGATGCAACAATCAGGCTCGCGCCTATGATAAAACTTGGCCAATTTGGATGTTGTTGCCAAATAGAGAAATTCACTAATAACCCGGCTGGAACCATCATGTTATTCATAATAGCTAAGGTTCCAGCATCAACTTGTGTAGCACCATAGTTCCACATGAAATACCCTATTCCAGAAGCGCCAATTCCTAACCAGAGCAAAACACCCCATTGTAGCGATGTTGTTGGCATTTTCTGCCAATCGGCAAAAAACAATGCACCCACTAATGAAACCGCAACTGCACCAAGATAAAACCAAGAAAATGCATGATGTTGAGGAATAGGATGTACTTCCATTAACCGTTTATAACCCACCTGACCAATAGCAAAGAAAATATTAGCCAGTTGCACTAATAACAATCCATACCAAAAATCATCACTTAAATGGTCATAGCGAATAATTGCCGCACCTAATACTGCTAATAATGAGCTAAATGCATAACCCCAACGTAATTTCTGACGCTCTAATAAATCATAAATTAGCGTGACATAAAGCGGTGTTAATACAGTAAAAAGTAAAAATTCAGCAACAGTCAAATAGTTATAAGCGTGGAAGACAAACAGATACATAATACCGAGTTGGCAAGCCCCCACGAGCATATAAAGCAAAATCACCTTAAAGCGAATTCCCTTCCAGCGTAAGAAAGGCAAGAAGACCAAAGCCGCCAAAGAAACACGGATCAGAACCGAGAGCCAGCTATCAACCTGACCCGCGAGATACTCGCCGATCAGGCTAAAAGAGGCCGCCCACAACAGAGTTGTAATAACGAGCAACCACATAATTAACTATCTTTCTCTACTAATAACGCTTCCATTAAATCCAATTCATGTAGCAATAATTGGAGCGTTTCATTACTAATTTTTCGCGTCGCCCTTAGATGGTAAAGCTCACCACGTTCAGCACGTAATGCCGTTAAGCGAAAACGCCTTTCGAGATCTTCTTCTAACGCGTTATGAACCATTTCATCTTGATCAGCGGTTCGACGTCTTAGATAACCCGTTACACGCGAAGCAACTTCATTAATTTCTTCAGCATCTAACTGTTCTTCTGTACTTGCTGCTAAGCGCTCTTCCATTTTATTCAGGCTGACAATGGCCACTTCAGCCATCACTTTACGTGCATAACGAACTTCATTTTTGTCAGCTTCTTTGTCGGTTGCTTTCACGCCTTTTAATAGGAAAGGAAGAGAAATAATACCCACTAAAATCGACAGTAAAATAACGCCAGCAGCAATAAAGATAATTTGATAACGCCCCGGGAATGTACTGCCATCGGTTAAAAATAGTGGAATAGAGAGCGCACCCGCCAGCGTAATAGCGCCACGAACACCAGCAAATGACGATAACCACAACTCACGCGTTGTATAATTAGCGAAATCGAGTGGATGCTTTTTCATAAAGATCCGGCTAATTTTCTTCATTAGCCATAACCATGTAAATCGCAGGATCAACAGTGCAAAGTAGATAACGAAAACTGCAGCAAACAACATCCAGACTTCAACTTCAGGGTCAAGATCTGCTTGAATAACAGAGCTTGTCCAGATAATAGGAAGTTGTAATCCAAGCATGATAAAAACAAGGCCGTTAAAGACAAATTCAAGCATTGACCACACGCTGTCAGCACGTAAACGCATTGCAAGAGGTGCATTGCGAATAACACCTGATTTACTGATAGTCATACCGGCAGCAACAGCGGCTAAAATACCTGAAAAACCAATATGTTCTGCAATAAGATAAGAGGCAAAAGGCAGCAGCAACATAAAGACGATTTGTGTAGCAGGATCGTCTCCACTCCAACGACTCATTAATCGTAGAGATTTACTGTAAAGCAAGGTGACTCCGATACCTGCGAGTAATCCCCCCACAGCAACTTTAAAGAATTCTAGCGTTGCACCGCCAACAGTAAACACCATTGTGCCCATGGCCACAGCAACAGCGAATTTCAAGGCAACCAGACCTGAAGCATCATTCATTAATGCTTCACCCTCTAAAATGCCCATTATTCGCTTAGGTATTCGCCCTTTGCCGACAATAGACGAAAGTGCGACCGCATCCGTTGGCGAAAGTACGGCTGCCAATGCAAATGCAGAAATAAGAGGAATACTTGGCATCATCCAATAAATCAGATAGCCGATACCTACGACTGTCACCATCACTAAAACAAGCACAAGAATAAAAATCTCACGCCCATTTTGGATAAATTCTCGTGTTGGTGTTTTCCAACCATCAACAAAAAGCAAAGGTGGGATCAATAGAACGAGGAATAATTCAGGATCAAAAGTGACATGTAAACCAAACTGAGGCCATGCCAATAAAGCCCCTATCACAATCTGTATTAATGGTAACGGAACACGAAAGGGAATTAATTTTGTGATAACTCCCGAAACTGAAACCACCAGTATTAAAATCAAAATAGTAAAGAAAATTTCCATGTTACCCTTACATGCCTATTTTTATCCTGAAAACCTATCATCTTTTCCTTGCAATAAGGAAAACCTAACGAATGATAAAGAAACACATTATGTAAAATTTGCGCATCATATCTTTCTTTATCTCTATCTATGCATCCACGCTTATTTTAAACAGATCCCACACAGACGCTGTGAGAATATTTAAAAATTAAGACTAATCGTATCTAGCACCGCACATTGTATGCAATTTATTACTCTCTATTTATTAACGGCATTAATTATAGAAAGCATACGTTTTTATTTCTCTTTTTCAGTCTAAGCAATGTAATAGACCGTATAAAAACGTAAAATGATAAGCCATTAAATAAAAAATAATAGATAAATGACAATAGCAATTAAATTTGAGAGCTAACTCGTAATGCTAATGATTATTCAATTGTTCTTAACATCGACATCATAACAACATCACAATATTTACCCTCTCTAAAGGCGGCTTTACGGCGTATACCTTCAACTTCAAAGCCTAACTTCTTGTAGAGATGCAAACCTCTTTCGTTGTCTGAATATACTTCTAATTCTAATCGTGTGGCTGCTAACCAATTAAAAGCATAATCAATTGCTGTATTGATAAGTAACTTACCGACACCTTTCCCAGAGTATTCAGCGCCAACACCGATACCAAAACTGACAATGTGGCGACGACGAGGATGATTATCGATTATCAGTGCTAAATGTCCCGCAACTTGACCATCAATGGTTGCAACAAAATTAGGGATATTTTGTTCTGAAAATTCAAGTAACCTTTTTTTCCACATCGTGACTGAAGGATAAGGAAATTGGCAAGTGCAAATATATAAATCAGGATGAGTATATAACTGTTGAATTGCTGATGCGTCGTCAGGTTCACCGTGGCGTATTTTTATTTCTTGCATATATTCTACCGACTATTTAATAACTAGGCTTAATTTCGACAATAGCGAATAAAAGTAGATAAATAAATAGCAAAAAGGCGGAATAAAAATATATTCCGCCTTTTGTCTTTAAAACCGATTATTTAAATTAAATTGCCCACTCACCCGCATAAAATACCACTAGAGCAATAGTAATTAATACTGTACCAATATTGAGTTTACGCCATTCACCAGCGAATACTCGACCAATCACCAAACAGCCGAAACCTAACATAATGCCTGTGACGATATTGCATGTTAAAACAATAAATACAGCACATACCATGCCTGACATTGCATCGACGAAATCACTAAAATCTAACTTAGTGACATTACCTAGCATCAATAAACCTACATACATTAACGCAGGTGCCGTTGCATAGGCTGGAACTAAATAAGAGAGAGGCGATAAGAAAAGGATCAATAAAAATAAAATACCAACTACTGTTGCGGTTAATCCTGTTTTACCACCAGCGGCTGTTCCTGCGGCTGATTCAACATAAACCGCAGCAGGAGCGGCACCAATCACACCCGCAAAAATACTACTGACAGAGTCAGAAGTTAGTGCTTTTCCGCCATTAATAATTTGTCCACGTTTATCTAATAAGTTTGCTTGACCGGCAACGGCACGAATAGTCCCTGTTGCATCAAAAATCGCAGTCATCACTAACGCAAGAACACTTGGTAAAACTAAAGGTTGTAAGGCACCTTTAATATCCATCGCAAACAATAGAGAAAGCCCATCTTCACCTAATTGAGGCATTTTAAAGATGCCTTGATATTTCACATTAGGATCAAAAATAAGACCAATAATCGAAATAGCCACAATCACTAATAGCACGCCACCCGGTACTTTACGTTTTTCTAATCCGAAAATAGCGGCTAATCCTGCAAGTGACATAAGAACAGAGAATGATGTAAATTTCCCCATTGCAACAGGTAAACCATCAAATGGGTTTTTCACCACTAATCCAACACTGTTTGCTGCGATTAAAAGTAGAAATAGCCCTATCCCTATTCCCGCACCATGCGCGATACCAATTGGAATATTTTTTAAGATCCAAGTACGAATGCCGGTTAATGAGAATACGGTGAATAAACACCCCATTAAAAACACGGCACCTAAAGCAACAGGCACAGAGATGTTTTGTCCTAAGACCAAGCTGAAAGCGGTAAATGCGGTTAATGAAATAGCACAACCAATTGCCATAGGAAGATTTGCCCACAATCCCATTAGAAGAGAGCCCAATCCCGCGACTAAACAGGTTGCGATAAAAACTGCGGTATGTGGAAAGCCGGCTTGTCCTAACATGCTAGGAACAACAATCACGGAATACACCATCGCCAAAAATGTCGTCAAACCGGCGATCATTTCTTTGCGAACAGTTGTACCACGAGCTGTAAGTTTAAAATAGCTATCCAGTTTACCTGTGCTTGCTGATTGATTAGCAGACATTACATTCCTCTGACATAAAAACGGTTCACTCTCCAAAAAACGAAAACGATTACGTATCAATTAAAATAACCTCTTATTGATAAAAATCTTAAGAGGGAGTCAAAAGCAAACGTTTGGTTTTTCGTGTGGATTGAGTGAGAGAATTTGACGCAAACGATTATCTGGTGCTTTTAGGGTAAGAATCAAGCGAAAAAATACATTTTTAATAAAAATGTCATAAAAAGATAATTTAAAGTCAGAAAAAAAAGAAAAAGAGGAAAGCAGTTGCCTACTTTCCTCATCATTCTACTTTTGTACAATCATCCAATATCATTCTTATCCCACAGTAGAAAGTTAAATTAATTTATTGTTTTTATTTGATTTATTTAAAATAATATAATAACCAGGTATATTTATCTATTATTAGTAACTTTAATAAGTTGCCTAGATAAATAATACCTCCCGTTCCCAATGTGTGGCGATTAATGGTTTGCAGTATTCGTTATTTTTATCTGAAGATAATGTCATCTTCTACTTCTAACGTTAGATGAGTAAACGTTGTTTTAGCAAACTACTTTCTGTTCAATATTGGCATTTCTAGATTATTCTTAATAAATTTTAAAATAAGTACAATTACGAAAGATAATTATAATCATTTATAAAAAACAATAAGATAAAGTCAAATATTTAGAAATCGAGAAAAGAGAGAGTTCCTCTATCATATTCCTATCACTCTAAATGGAATACGATAGAGAAAAAATGATATTAAGATGAGCTACTATTGAGTGCTTCAACGCCTAGATTCCAACGTTCCATCGTTGATACTAAGAATAAACCTGTCATGGCAACCAATAAAAATGGTAGTGAAGATGAAGAAATTTCTGACAATGCGCCAGCCAGCAAAGGCCCAGATAAATTACCTATTCCCCATAACATCGCAGCTGACGCATTAGCAACCATCAAGTCATTACCTGAGAAATATTGCCCTATTTGTACCAACGCAATGGTGTATATCGCACCCGCTGTTGCGCCCAGCACCAGTAATAAAGGCCAAATCAAGAATGTATGAGACATCGTGATAGGCAATAATAAGCTTGCGAGTAAAGTCACTACACCACAAATTCGATATAACCGTGTCCTGTTCATGTGGTCAGCAAGCCAGCCAAACGGCATTTGCATAATGGCGTCACCGGCTAAAATAGCGCTTATCATCATGGCTGCAATCGCTTCAGTATGTCCCACACTTAGACCATAAATAGGAAACATTGAAAGTACGGTGCCATCAAAAAAAGCAAAAAATACAATACCTCCACAGATTGCGGGTGCAACTTTAACAAAACGAATAATAGAAAAATTCGGCTCTTGCGTATCTTTTGGTAATTTATCTCCTGTTTTCTGATCCATCATTAAAAATAGGACAATAGAGATAATATGAATAAAAACACTAATTAAAATAGGTGTCTTATCTGCGACCCCATATAGCGCAATAATTGAAGGACCTAATAACTGACTAATAGTAAATACCGTGGTATATACCGCTAAAATTCGCCCTCGTTTATTATCAGGTGAAAGCTCATTGATCCACGTTTCGCCTAAACAAATCATCACACCGCTGGCAATGCCAGTGATTAATCGTAAAGGAAATAACAACTCTAGAGGTAAGCTTCCCATTAAAGGTAATAAACTTATTGCAGAAACGATCGTTGCTAATAGCATGGCAAAGCGTTTACCAATCCATTGGACAATGTGCCGAGCAAAGGGGGAAATAATTAACATTCCAATAGCGGGTGCTGCGGAAATAAGCCCAATGAGGGATTCACTAATACCCGCTAAATTAAGGCGCAGTGCAACCATAGGGATAGTTAATCCGATAACAATTCCGATAACCCCAATGCTTACCGTGATAGTTGTTATCGCAAAAACTTCAGATTGGCGATAATTTTGATGTGACATGTTGTTTTGTTTCTGCGAATAACAGAAACCTCTGTAATAAAAGGAAGGTGGTTACATAAAATATTGTTATATTATAGGGGATAAGAAATAGATAAACATGCTTAAAAAGTGGCATTAATCAGAGAAAGATCTCCATTTGACTCATGAAGATCTTCACCTTTCACAATATTCTCACTTCATCGTTATTTATCCTGCAACGCTTAAGAAAAATAACGATAGATAAGCACAGTACCTGACGCCAATACAATGGTATAAATCACACTCATAAATCGTGCTTTTGACATCTGTAATGTTAAATTTCGCCCTAACCACACACCAGCAAACATAGCGGGTAAGAAAATAACCGCTAACTTAAGAATATCCAATTGCCAATAAATACCTGCAAATAAGAAAATTACCACTCGCGTTAATGTGCTAAAGCCAATCAATGTCGTTTGTGTGATGCGAAACTTATTTTTGTCTGCAATCCTACCTGATAAATAGATCGCATATAAAAAACCACCACTACCAAACAATGCGCTAAATACCCCACCAATTAACCCAAAAGGATAAACCAAGCGTTGAGAAAATTGGCTTTCTTGTTTTTTCCAAAATAGTGCATAGATTGCATAGCAAGCGGCAAAAATACCTAAAAGAAGAGAAAGCAAATCAGGGCGTGTGGTTAATAAAATTGTCGCACCGACAAGACTACCAATAATAATAAGTGGAATAAGATAGCGTATCTCTTTAAAATCAGCCTGTTTACCATCCCTTACGACATTCACTATAGCTGCACTTAAATCGATTAATGCCAATAAAGGCACTATCATTGAAAGAGGTAAATAAAGTGCTAATACTGGACCAGCAATTAATGCCGAACCAAACCCAGCCATACCGAAAATAACGTAAGCAAAAAATAAGGTAAGTAGGCAAATAAAAAGATCAGACCAACTAAGCAAGTCCATCATAATAAACCTTGAATAATTATCATTTATTGAAGGATATTAGCGTAATTACTAAAAATCGAACAGTGATCGTAAGACGATCCACAAAATACAGCAGAAACAGGATCTCATTTTTCCGAATACGGTTAATTAGTGTTATTATCTACTCGGAATGACACTTTTAAACTAACGATATTTTGAATTGGCAATGAACCCACAACCTCCTAAAAAAACGAATGAATACCTTGGTAATAAAGTCAAACAATTAAGACAATCTCGAAACTTGTCACTTAATGAGTTATCAAGAAAATCGGGAATATCCAAGGCTGCATTGTCAAAATTAGAATCCGGTGATTCTAATCCTAGAATCGATACCCTTGAGGCTATCGCGATAGCGCTTGGCTTTCCTTTGGGAGATTTATTTAGTTTTACACGTGAAGAGTACCCTCGTTTAGAACGACATAAACCTATCGTTGGTGATTATGCTCAAGAGTTTAAATTCCGTATTGGTATCGGCAATATTACTGAGATTTGGCATATCGAGATGAAGCATGGCGCGATTATTAATAGCCCTGCTCACGCTGATGGCACTCAAGAACACATCATGGTCTATTCTGGTAAATTAATGATGCGTTTTGATAACGACGAAACGGTTTTATTAGAAACCGGTGATTTTTACGCTTTTCATGGTAATGCCCCCCACTCTTATATTTGTGTAGAAGGACATTTGCGCGCTTCTGTAATTATGTCTAGCCCAAATCAGCAGCATTACCATCATCGTCCTTAATCAATTTATTGCCCTAGCTTTATTACTCGCACGATAATTAGTAAATCATTTAACTGGTTTTAATTATCGTGTGAACTTAACTATCAATACTCCTTCATTTAATGTCTCTGTATTCGCTTCAAGTTGTCTAGAAATTCTCCCTTTATCTAATTTATTTTTCTTTATTTTCAGCTATGTTTTTAATAGTGCTATTCGGATAATAAGGAACTTCAATGAGTGGAAATCATGAACATGCGGACGTAAAAACACTACCTGAATCGCGATTATTAATTGCATTCGGCTTAACATCATCATTTATGTTAGTCGAATTTATTGGCGGTTATTTAACTGGTAGCTTGGCATTAATTTCCGATGCCATGCATATGATGACGGATGCTTTCGCACTTTTACTTGCACTGATCGCTATTCATGCAGGCAGAAAAGCCGCTGATGTTTTTAGAACTTATGGTTATGCACGCTTTGAAATATTAGCTGCAACCATGAATGCACTTATTTTAATGGCAGTCGCTTTCTATATTTTATATGAAGCCTATAAACGCTTATCTTCGCCTCCTGATATTCAATCTGTTGGTATGCTTATCATTGCGTCAATAGGTCTTGTTGTTAATCTGATTTCAATGAAGTTACTCACCAGCACAAAGGATGAAAGCCTTAATGTAAAAGGGGCATACTTAGAAGTTTGGGCCGATATGCTGGGCTCAATTGGCGTAATTATTGGAGCGGTCATTATTTGGCTTACAGGTTGGGAGCTTGTTGACTCTATTATTGCCGTGTTAATCGGTTTTATGGTTTTCCCTCGAACTTGGATATTACTTAAAGAATGTCTGAATATTTTACTTGAGGGCGTGCCTCGCGGTATCGATCTTATTCAGGTTACTGAAACAATTAATAATAACCCTGATGTTGTGGGCTCTCATGATTTGCATTTATGGGCACTCACACAAAGTAAACTTATTTTAAGTGGGCACATCGTTTATCAACCTAATGCCAATCATGAAGAACTCAGAATTCACCTTGAGCAACAACTTCGTGAGCAATTCCATATCAACCATATTACGTTACAGATGGAATGTGAAGACAGACAACATCTTGAAGAAAATCACCACTAAAACAGAATAAATTTATACACTCATAAAATTCTGGCTCTCTCTTAATTATTAAAGAGAGAGCCAATCTGCATTAATTTAAATAATTTTCCATTTGCTCAAAAACACGTAAATCATCGCTGAATCTCACTTCTTTTACGTCTTCAAGCTTTTCTACCTGACTCACCATCTGCATTAGACGATCATCTTTTTGCACTAATAGCCAAATCCGACTTTTATCGCTATTTTTCATTGGTAAACACAAAATACCATCGACGTTAAATGCGCGGCGAGCAAATAGCCCACAAATATGGGTCATAACACCGGGGTGATTGCGAACAATCAATTCCAGCGCGATAGGTTGTGATTGTTGTGACATAAATTAAGCTCCTATCATCTCAATATTTGCCGCCCCTGGCGGTACCATTGGAAATACTTTTTCATGAATATCAATCATTACATGAATTAAACACGGCCCCGGTTTTTCAATCGCTGCTTTCAGCGCACTCGTAGGATCCGCTTCCTGATTTAAGTCACAGGTATCTAAACCAAAACCTTGTGCAATACGAATAAAATCTGTTTGATAAGGGTAAGCGGCAGCATAAATGCGCTCTTCAAAAAACAGCGTTTGTTGTTGATGAACCAACCCTAACGCCTGATTATTTATCAAAATAATTTTGATATCTAATTGATGCTCTGCCGCCGTAGCAAATTCTTGAATATTCATCATAATGCTACCATCCCCTGAGAAGCAGAGGATTTTTTTATCTGGTTCAGCTAATGCGGCGCCAATTGCTGCTGGTAAACCAAATCCCATCGTACCTAAACCGCCAGACGTTAACCATTGCCGAGGTCGATTTAACGGATACGCTTGTGCTACCCACATCTGATGCTGCCCAACGTCGGTTGTAATAATGGCATCATCATCAACACAATTTGCAGCCGCTAATACGATGCCATAACCACTTAAGATGTTTTCAGAGTTTTTCATCTCTAATGGATATTCTTGTTTCAGTGTCGTAACACGCTCTATCCATTCATTACGTTTGTTTGTATTAATCAATGGTAATAACAGTGATAACACTGATTTTGCATCAGCGTGGATCGCAATATCAGGGCGTTTGATCTTACTAATTTCAGCGCGATCGATATCAACATGAATAATTTTGGCATTAGGGCAAAACTTCTCGGCTTTACCAATGGCACGATCGTCAAATCGAGCTCCCAATACAATCAACAGATCGGCTTCTTCTAAAATAAAATTGGTGCTACGAGTAGCATGCATACCCAACATCCCCAAATACAGTGGATGCGAAGGTGGCATTAATCCTAACCCCATTAAAGTCATTGTTGTTGGCAGGTTGTTTTTCTCTGCTAATTCAATTGCTTCTTTACATGCTTCAGAGCTGATGATCCCCCCACCTAAATATAAAACAGGGTTCTTAGCCTGATTAATCATCTGCGCTGCTTGTATCACTAAATCAGTATTAAATGCGGGAACAGGATCTTTTTGTGGAATAGGCGGTAACGCTTCTAATGTAATTTTGGCTTGCTGAATATCTTTTGGTACGTCAACCCAAACAGGGCCCGGTCTTCCTGACATCGCTAAACGAAACGCATCACAAATAATTTCAGGTAACTCAGCAATATCACGAACTAAATAGTTATGTTTAGTAATTGGAATAGACATGCCGTAAGTATCAACTTCTTGGAAAGCATCAGTCCCAATCATCGCTGAAGATACCTGACCGGTAATACAAACTAAGGGAATGGAATCAAGCTTAGCATCAGCAATTGCTGTTACTAAATTTGTCGCACCCGGTCCACTCGAAGCAATACAAACAGCAGGTTTACCATTTGCACGAGCAATACCTTGTGCAATAAAACCGGCACCTTGTTCATGACGAGTTAAGATATGTCGAATAGATTTACTTTGGCTCAATGCATCATACAACGGAAGCGCTGCACCACCGGGGATCCCAGCAACTGTTGTAATGCCTTGCCGTTCCAGTAAATAAACGATTAATTGCGCACCAGTAAACGTTCTACTTGTTGTGGCGTTTTCTTGTTGATCACCCATTTTTATCTGTCCTTTGTTCTAAGCCGGACTTGATGGGCAGGTAGAAAAGAAAAACCCCGCCCGGTTAGTGCGCCGGCGGGGTTTCGAAACTGTGTTGATTCGGACCCGTTACGGCGCTTTGCCGACGACCACCACCACACGCACGACAACCACAGCCGCAATGTGCGCTGTTAGTCGTAGGCTTTGTAGTAGGTTAGTGATGATCATGGGTTACCTATCAATTAATTTAATGATGTGTTTACGTGTTATCTATATTTAAAAAAACATAACTTCTACAAATTAACAACCTTTTTTTTCGGTTTATTTTTTATCACCGCTAAAAACGAGAGATAGATCACTTCTAGTGAAAATCAAAAAATAACTCCGATTACAGCATAAAAAACTAGATTAATTTCACATTACAGAATAACCAAAAATCCTTTTATCTGCGTAAACACATCAATTCAATTTTATAAAAACGCAACTTGAACCAAGAGTAATGTAGCCGAAAGTACAAACATAAATATCACCATCGGCATAATAAATTTAAGCCATTTATTATAGGAGATATCTAGCATTTGCAATGTCGCTAACACCAGCCCTGTAGGCGCTAAGAACAACATAATATATTGTCCCCAGTTATATGCTGATACCACCATATAACGAGGAACACCGACTGCATCGGCTAATGGCGCCATAATTGGCATCGCTAAAACTGCAAGACCTGAAGAGGAAGGAACAATAAAACCTAAACAGATAAAAACAACGAGCTGTGCTAATAAAAATAGGCTTGGTGGCATTCCTGCAACCATATGAGACATAAACTCAAGGATAGTATCGGCAATTTTACCTTGTTCCATCACAAGATTAACACCGCGCGCTAAACCAATAATTAATGAAACACCAACGAGTTCAGATGCTCCATGAATAAATCCATCAATGGCTGTTTTCTCTTTTAATCCAGAAAGGAAAATTATGATGATAGCGATAGCAAGGAAAAGAGCTGCCATTTGTGGGAACCACCAGCCCATATCCATAACGCCCCAAACCATAATAGGAAAAGCAGCAACAAATAAGCAGAGGATCACTTTACGACGCCACGAAAATTCTAATATCTCATTAGGATCGTAATTACTTAAAAAGCGCTGTTTAAAACTCTCGGCATTTTCATAGTTATAAGAGAAAGCCGGATCTTTTTTGATCTTCTTGCAATACCAATATAAATAAACCAAAACACCAATCGTACCAATGACTAAACCAATAGTACGAAAGCCGATCCCTTCAATAAAACTGATCCCCGAAGCATTTGATGCAATAACTACTGAGAACGGATTTACAGTTGAAAACCCTGCCCCCATCGAAGAGGCAAGGAAAATAGCCCCGACACACACAATCGCGTCATAACCCAAGATTAAGAATATGGGCACTAATATGGGATAGAAGGCGACAGCTTCTTCTTCAATCCCACAGCTTGTCCCGCCTATAGATAATATAATCGTGACGCCAAATACCACTAAAAACTCTTTACCTTTGGTTCGATTTGCCAGTGCTGTTAAACCTGCATTGAATGCGCCGGTTTTATTAACAACCCCGATAAGTCCCCCCAAGACAAGAATGAAAACAATAACATCAGCCCCTTCTATCGTCCCTTTCACCATACTTTCGGTAATATCCATTATCCCTTTGGGTTGCTGTGCTACGCGTTCATAGGTTCCAGGTATCGCTATCGGTTTTTTAATTGTCCCATCCGTGAATTTCTCAATCTCAATAGAGACATTTAAATCATTTAATGTGGCTTGGGTTGCAGGTAACACTTCATGAGAGCCATCTATTTTCGCAACCACTAATGATGGCTCTGTTGAGTTATAACTTAATCGTTGATATTCGCCAGCTGGAATAATCCACGTTAAGCCAACCACAATTACTGTAATTGCAAATAAAATAGTAAATGCGGTCGGAAACGCAAACTTTTTAAGTTTCATAAGCGCCCTCGACTTAAATAAGAGGTAACTCTGCCAGTAGAAATAATATCTAACTGGCAGTGTTTATTTTTAGAATTAAATTTAGAATGATGATAATTATGATATTAATCAGAAATAATTGTTGTACCTGTTTTTCCTTCTAAAGCAGATAATGCATTATCTAAAGAAGTAATAATCGCTTGTACACCTTTGCCACTCTCCTTTAGAAAATTAAGACAAGCCTCGACTTTAGGTAACATACTTCCTTTAGCAAATTGCCCTTGAGAAATATATTCTTGAGCCTGAGAAAGAGTTAATTTATCTAAATTCATTTGCTCTGGTTTATTAAAATTAATAGCGACTTTATCAACAGCCGTTAATATTAATAAAATATCTGCTTTTAATTCGACAGCTAATTTAGCGCTAGAGTTATCTTTATCAATAACAGCATCAATACCTTCTAATAACTCTCCTTTTCGAATAACGGGAATACCACCTCCGCCAACCGTGATCACCACAATATTGCGTTCAACTAACTGTTTAATAATCGGTGATTCCACAATTTCTAACGGTTTGGGTGATGGAATAACTCGACGATATCCACGCCCTGCATCTTCCATAAAGTGGAAACCATACTCTTTTTGGATAGCCTCAGCTTGCTGTTGAGTATAAAACGCGCCAATTGGTTTTGTAGGTGATAAAAAAGCAGGATCGTTTTTATCGACAACCACTTGCGTCACAATGGTCGCACAACCATGATTTTTATTCAGATTTCTCGTACATAACTCGTCATTAATAGCCTGCTGTAGATGATAGCCAATATAGCCTTGGCTCATGGCACCACATTCAGCAAATGGCATGTAGGGCGTGCCAATATTCTGTTGCGATGCATAATCCATAGCTAAATTGATCATCCCAACTTGCGGACCATTTCCGTGACCAATAATGACTTGGTAACCTTTTTCAACCAAATCTACAATCGGCTTTGCTGTTTTTCGTACTATCTGTTTTTGCTCTAGTGGCGTACTGCCCAGTGCATTTCCCCCTAAAGCAATAAATACCTTCTTAGGCATTGTTAACTCCTTGCTTTAGCTTAAAGTCGCAAACATAACTGCTTTAATGGTATGCATACGGTTTTCAGCTTGGTCGAAAACTTTTGATTGGCGAGACTCAAAAACACCGTCTGCCACTTCCATTTCACTCAAGCCAAATTTTTGATAAATATCTTCACCAATAGTTGTTAAGCGGTCATGGAATGAAGGTAAACAGTGTAAGAAAATAGCGTGAGGATTTGCCATTTTCATCATAGATTCATTAACTTGATAAGATTTTAATAAACGAATACGCTCATCCCAAACACTGTCTGGCTCACCCATTGAAACCCAAATATCGGTATAGAGAACATCCGCGTCTTTCGCCCCTTTCTCGATATCTTCTGTCAATGTAATAGAGCCTTCGTTTTCAGCTGCGATTGCACGACATTCCTTCACAAGTTGTTCTTCTGGCATTAAAGATGCTGGGCCACATGCGGTAAAATGTAAGCCTAATTTCGCACAAACCACCATTAAAGAGTTAGCAACGTTATTGCGAGCATCACCAAAGAAAGTCAGCTTAAGCCCTTTTAAATGACCAAAGTTTTCTTCAACTGTCAGCATATCCGCCAACATTTGAGTTGGATGGAATTTATCGGTAAGACCATTCCATACAGGTACTCCTGATTTTGCTGCCAATTCTTCAACTAATGACTGATCAAAACCACGATATTCAATACCATCATAGAAACGCCCTAACACACGCGCAGTATCTTCAATAGACTCTTTTTTCCCCATTTGTGATGAGCCTGGATCAAGATAAGTGACTCCCATTCCTAAATCATAACCCGCAACTTCAAAGGCACAACGTGTACGCGTTGAAGTTTTTTCAAATAATAAAACGATATTTTTGCCTTCTAAAGAGCGGTGAGGAATACCTGCCATTTTTAATGATTTAAAATGTTTAGAAAGCTTTAATAAATATTGAATTTCAGCTGATGAAAAGTCGAGTAATTTTAAAAAACTTCTACCTTTAATATTAATAGACATAATAATCCTATCTCCTAATTATTCTGATAATAATAGAGTTAAAAAATAGTTTGTTATTTAAAAAATAGATAACTTTCCTCAATAACCTAGATTATTAAGAAGTATGCTTTATATTTTTAGAGCATAGAAAGAGGGTTTATCCGTTAAAAACAGAGAAATGGAAGCACTGACGTTGTTTATACATCATAATGTGGGCAATACGTCTAATATGAGGTGTTTTTCTATTATTATTTTCCATAATACTAGTACCTTCACTTATAGGTATTAAATGAGGGTTACAGTGAAACATATAGGAATTAACTTTAATGTGATTATCATCTCAATTATCTATTTACGATAAAAACCATATATCAGTAAAAATAAATTATAAAAAATACATTCCATTAACACACAAATAAAAAGTGGAAAATCGATTTTATATTAAAAATGACTTCAATTAAATTAATAAGATAATAGAAAAATAGCCAATAAAAATTTATTTTTATTTGGCTATTATTTAAATTACGCGTTTATAGTTAACATTAATGATACATTTTAATACTAGAATAATTTAGCTAGCATCATCACAGCACTACAAATAATTAAGATCAAAGTCGCATACTGAAACACTCTGTCAGGCATTCTGATTAATAGCCACTTAGACAGCGGAATAGAGATCAACGAGCCTAAAAATAACAACAGTGCCAAATGAATATCCGTATGCCCATCTTGCATATAGGCGAGTGCTGAAGATCCCGATAACAATGTTGTGGTAAATATAGAAGTACCAATGGCTTGCTTAATAGAGAGGTTGGCATAACGTAGCAATAGCGGTAATACAACGACACCACCACCCACCCCTGTTGCACCTAAAACAACACCTGCTGCAATCGCAGGAAGTAATAGTGCTTTTATATTTAAAGGAGCTAACGCTGTATTTTCAAAGGCAACGGGAGGCAATGAGAAAAACATTCTCTGCACAAAGAGAAATAGAGAAAAAACAATAGCACTGACAACGAGTGCATTAATTCCCCATTCAACTTGTTGCTGATACTGCTCTAGCGAACCTAAATAATTAACTAAAACACTGGCTAAAAAGGTACTTGGTAGCATTATTCCTAATACAATCATCGCCCTTTTAAAAGGAATATTTCCAAGGCGAAAATGCATATAAGACGAAGTGACTTTCATCAACATGGATAATAAATTAGCCGTTGCTACTGCCATTAACGCATTCATGCCAAAGAAATAGGTCAGTACAGGTAAAACAATAACACCACCACCAACACCCGTCGTACTTATAACTAAACCAATAGCCGCACCCACCGTTAATGTGGTGATAAGTAACATTATTGATTTCCTTGCATAACAGCTTCTCGCCCTTTTAATAATGCTTTTTCTGCTGGCTCACTGGCTAATGTCATATATTTAAAAAACAGCACATCAAAAGCGACCATCTGTAAAACTTGTGGCGTGATCACCCCTAATTGAGAGTGCTGTTCGTCATAAAAATAAGGCAACGTATAATCAGATAATCGCGTTGCTTCATCTTGCCCAAAACGCGTTAATGCCACCGTTAAACAACCTTCATCTTTTGCTGATTTCAGCATTCGATTAATATCCACCGTATTCCCTCTAGCCGTGACAGCAATAGCAATATCATCAGCAGATAAATTAGCAGAATAAGCCAGTTGAGCATGAAGGTCTGGGCTAAATAACGTGTTTTTATTTACACGAATTAATTTATGAAAAATATCACTCGCTACAACCGACGATGCACCAATACCAAACAATACAATACGTTTTGCTGATACCATTTTTTCAGCTAACACATCAATAGTATTGGGATCTAACAAAGCCAATGAATCCAAAATAGCGCTGGTAAACAGATGCCCTGTTTTGGAAATAATTAATTCTGTCGAGTCTGTTTTCGCAAGATTGCCATAAAGAATATCGCCACTGCTTTTTTGTTGCTTTTCTTCTAAAAGGTAATCAATTTTAAATTCAGGATAACCGCGATATCCCATTTGACGAGAGAAACGGATAACAGAAGCACTACTTACACCTGCTTTAAGTGCCAGATCAGCGGCATTCATACTGGCAATATTCTCACTATTCTCTAATAAATAATGAGCAATACGTTGTTCTGTGCCTTTACCTTGTATTAGCAAACTTTCAAGCTTTTTGGTCAGTGTCGACATTCTGTTATCCTTTTTATTTCTGACTTATTTCTCTGGATCTGTAAATCCCATTAGCATACTGGCAATAAAACCGACAATCCATGCACCTAATACTGCGATCAGGAATTTAATAATTTGCCCATCACCGACTAACGGAATTAATGATAACCCAGCTGTACCAAATGGAATAATGATCCCAACTTGGAAATATGCCATTAATGCACCACCAGCAGCACCACCAATACACCCCGCGACAAACGGTTTTCCTAATGGAAGCGAAACACCAAATAATAAAGGCTCACCAACACCAAAAATACCAACAGGTAATGCACCCATTAATGTTTTCTTTAAACGCTGATTTTTAGTGCGTAAGTAAACCCAAAAACAGGAGCCTACTTGCCCCATTCCACCCATAGCTAAAATAGGGAACAGGTAATTTAAACCAAAAGTATTTAAGATTTCGGTATGAATAGGAATTAACCCTTGGTGTAATCCAGTTAAGAGTAAAAATAAGAAACTTCCCCCTAACGCCGCACCCGTTACAACTGCGCCACCACCTTGATTTAAAAGCGATAATGAAACACCTTGTGCTAATAGCTGATTAAGATAATGACCAATAGGTTGGAATATCATAATCGCCACAAGTGAAGAGACTAAAATAGTCACAAACGGCGTTAAGATAAGATCGAGACTCTCTTTAACAATACTACGAAACCATAATTCTAATTTTGAAGAGAACACAACCACCATTAATACCGCAAAAATACCACCACTGTTTGGCTGTAATTTCTCACCAAATAAAGTGATATCTGCAAGCCCTGGCATGGCTAATAATCCTGCCATTACTGCACCAATCGAGGTTGATGCTCCCAACTCTTTAGCTGTATTTATCCCAATCATAATAGAGAGATAGGCAAATACTGTACTACCAATTAATTTGAATAATTTAAATAGCTCGGGGAATTGCTCAACTAAGCCCGGTGCGACTAAACGGATAATATTAATTAGCCCCATAATCAAACCGCAACCAATTAAAGCAGGAATTGTCGGAACAAAAATAGCCGCTAATGTATTTAGCATTCGGCGAATGGAGAAACCTTTTTTCACTGGTGTTGACGCAGGCTCATCTTCACTACTTACAGAGCTATTTTGCATACGCTTATTCATAATGGAATAAACTTTTGCCGCGGTTCCCATTCCTACAATCACTTGATGTTGTTCGCCATTAAATACAACACCTTTAACGCCTTCGACTTGTTTTAAAGCATCCGCATCAAATAGCGAGCTATCTTTTAAAATCAATCGAATACGGGTCATACAATGTGTTAGGGTTGCCACATTTTGAAACCCACCAGCGTGTTTTTCTATTTCTATTGCTAACGTGTCGAGATGTTCTATTTTATTAGCCATATATGTGCCTGCTAAAGTTCAGAGTGTTTACTCATATTGTTATTAGTTAAATAGGGCAAGTTGCTGTTGGAGCGAGCGATAAGGATATTGCTGTGTAATTTGATCGACTTTCTCCACACTCAAGTGAAGTTCGTACATTAAAATAGCTTTTCTAGGATGATAATTAACCATTTGTAACAGTGTTCTGGCTCTTTCATTTGAAATTCCACAAACTTCGCTGACAATACCTTCAGCACGACGTTGTAATTTCTCATTACTCGCTATCACATCCACCATCAGGTTTTTATGCACTTTTCCAAGCTTAGTCATTACGCTGGTACTTAACATACCCAAAATCATTTTTTGAGCTGTGCCACTTTTCATTCTTGTGGAGCCTGTTAACACCTCTGCGCCCACATCTGGCGCAATAGATAAGTCAGCAATTTCACTCATCATACTTTTGCCACGAGTGGTAATGGAGACGGTCAACGCTTTTAGCTTTTTACCATATTGCAAAGCCGCGACAGTAAAGGGGGTACGACCGCTTGCAGCAATGCCAATAACCACATCTTTATCACTGACATGACGACGTTGAAGTTCTTCAATTGCTGCTTCTTGGCTGTCCTCAATATTTTCGACCGCTTTTAGCATTGCATCATGACCGCCTGCAATAATCGCCTGAACTAATGTAGGAGATACACCAAAAGTAGGAGGACATTCTGCACTGTCTAATACCGCCAATCGGCCACTTGTTCCTGCGCCGACATAAAAAATACGCCCACCTTTTTGCAAACGTTCGGTAATTTTTTCTACTACTTTAGCAATAGCCGATAATTCTTTTTTAACGGCATTGGCAACCGTCATATCTGCACTATTGATAAGCGTGACCAACTCTAAAGCGCTTAATTCAGAAAACTGTGCTGTTTCTTGATTGCTTTCATTTTTGAGACATTTGCTCAATGCATCTTCTTTCATCACAACAACCTTAATGAAACCATATTTCAATCAAAACTACATCTTGTGAAATTATATTTCAACTCTATTTGTTATGATGATGTGAAATGCATCACATAATACGAGATCTTTTTTTGTAGAGAAAAATTTAATAGCAACCAACAATATAATTTATTGATTTAAAATAAATTCTCTCAATCATCTTATGAGTTAGATAACTGAGAGAATAAAAAGGAGTGATTATGAAAAAGGATATTACTTTGCCTGTGACAAAAACTGCCCAAATTCTTCAATGCTTGGATAAGAAGATTGCGTACCTTTTCCGGTAACGCTTAAGCCTGAAAACATGACTGCTTTATTTAATGCTTCTTCAATATTATTGGTGTGAACATAATAATGAGAGAAACAACCAATAAAAGCATCGCCCGCTCCACTGGTATCTATTGCATCAACTTCAATAGCAGGAATGTGCTTCTCAATTTCGCCATTCATCCATAATGCCCCTTTTTCACCTAATGTAACGATGACATTCTTAAAACCTTTTTGTAGTAAAGAACAAGCGGCTTCGCGAATTTCATCCATTGTGCTGATTGGCATACCGGTCAAAATTTCAAGCTCTGTTTCATTCGGAACAAAAAAGTCACAACGCGCAGCAATAGTAAGGTCTAATGCTTTTGAAGCGGGTGCTGGATTAAATAACACAGGAATATGGTGTTTATTACCAAACTCAATAGCGTGATAAACCGTTTCAAGCGGGATTTCTAATTGCAGTACAATTATTTTGCATTTTTTCAGGCTATCTGTCGCTCTATCAATGTCTTCTGGTGACAAATGTTGATTAGCCCCTTTAACAATTAAAATGCTATTTGATGATTGGGAAGTCACAAAAATAGGTGCAACACCACTTGTTGTACCGGGCACTTTTTCAACATAGCGTGTATTAATGCCATAAGATCCTAAATTCATGATGGTGTTATCCGCGAAAATATCATCGCCAACCTTTGTTAACATCATCACTTTCGAATTTAATTTAGCAGCAGCAACCGCTTGATTTGCTCCTTTACCACCACAACCAATCTTAAATGCTGGCGCCTCAAGGGTTTCCCCTTCTTTTGGCATCCTATCTATATAGGTGATCAAATCCACCATATTTGAACCAATCACTGCGATATCCATAGCGCCTCTTACTCTTATGTGAAATTTATAAATGTTAAAATAGTGACATCTTGATAGATGTATAACAGTATCATGTTATTTAAATATCATTTGTGATTGTTATCTCGTTAAAACAGCACTAATATGTTGCAAAACTAACATGAGTGATAAATAACAATCTTCTTATTAAGGAATATACAATGCGTCCATTAGCTAATTATATCGATCATACCCTTCTTGCTGCAGATACAACTGAAGCACAAATCAAGAAATTGTGTGCTGAAGCAGCTGAACATGGTTTCTTCTCTGTTTGTATTAACACTTCTTACATCCCTTTAGCAAGAACTTGCCTTAAAGGAAGTGATGTAAAAGTCTGTTGTGTTATAGACTTCCCATTTGGTGCTGGTTTAACAGCAACAAAAGCATTTGAAGCAGCTGAAGCTATTCGTCAAGGCGCACAAGAAGTCGATATGGTTATCAATATCGGTATGTTAAAAAGTGGTCGTTTAGACTTCGTAAAACAAGATATTGAAGCAGTAAAAGCAGCTTGTGGTAATACAACTCTGAAAGTTATTTTAGAAACTTGCTTATTAACTGACGACGAAGTACGTTTAGTTTGTGAAATGTGTCGTGAGATCCGCGTTGATTTTGTGAAAACATCAACAGGATACAGTACAATGGGCGCCACAGAACATCATGTTGCATTAATGCGTAAAACAGTGGGTGATGAAGTGGGCGTGAAAGCATCAGGTGGTGTTCGCGATCGTCAAACAGCATTAAACATGATCAAAGCAGGTGCAACACGTATCGGTGCTAGCGCAAGTGTCGCTATCGCAACAGATTCAGATGCACCTGAATCAAACTACTAATTATTTAGCGTATATTTTCTTGGAGTACGCTATTCGATAACACAAGGATCCTTCGGTGATAGAGACCAAACAGCAAGAACGTTTGCGCCGCCTCAGTGAATGTATTAAACGCTCAGGTCGCATACATCTTAAAGACGCCGCGAGGATCCTTGAAGTTTCTGAAATGACAATTAGGCGCGACCTTAGTTCTGACGCCGAAAACCCTTTTCCGATGTCATTATTAGGTGGTTATGTTGTTGCATTAGCCCAGCCTCATTCAGGGTTAATTTCAACATCCTCTGATATTATTACGCCGGATCAAACCGAAGAACTTCATATTCCTAACCTTGCCGCAGGTATGGTCTCTAATGGCGATGTTCTTTTTTTCGATAATGGACAACTTATTCCTACACTGATTGAGCTGATTCCCGATAACCTGCATTTCACCGGAATTTGTTATTCTCATCGCGTATTTTTGGCATTAAGCCAGAAGAAAAATGCCACCGTATTACTCTGCGGAGGTGAATATCGCCCTAAAAGTGATTCTTTCTACAATCCTACCCAACCTTCTTATCTTGATAGCATTAATCCTAAGAAAGCTTTTATTTCAGCTGAAGGTGTTCATCTCGATTTTGGCGTTACCTGTTATAACATCGACGATCTTTATATGAAGAAAAAAGCGATGGATAAATCTATTCGTAAAATTTTACTCACCAAATATCACTATTTTGATGAAACAGCGACAGGCAATATGGGCGATTTAGCTCAGTTTGATGTTGTTATCACAGATAGAAAATTGACGGATGATTACGAAGATTATTGCCGAAAAAGCTCAGTAAAAGTAATTTATTAATTAAAAATAGAGAGCTAACTAAAATAGATAATAAAGAAAATTTAGCCTTAAATTAAATAAATTACATTTATTCTCTTTTATAAAAACAAAGAAAATTCACGCCACTTTTTGATTGCCAAGGCAAAAAAAAGTGGTTACTATGCCCGCGATTTATTATTTCTCACCCATTTTAATTAACGCAAGGAGGTATCCCATGACAATTACAAATATGAATACTCTTTGCGGACAATCTCAGAAGTAATCCTTTTTTCCTTCTTTTTGCTGTCCGCCAATCAATTTATTTTTTATCCTTTACATTATATGGATTGGTATATGGACAAGTGTGTTCATTATTTATCTGATAGCGTTTGTTATATCGCATCGGATAATACCTGGATTGAAAGCAAAGCAATCCAACAATTAGAAACAACGGCTCAACTTCCTGATATGGCTTATGTAGCAGGTATGCCAGACCTACATCCAGGTCGCGGTTATCCTATTGGAGCAGCCTTTTTTTCTGTTAATCGTTTTTACCCTGCCTTAGTCGGAAATGATATTGGCTGTGGTATGACACTCTTTCAAACTGAATTTAAAAACAGCAAACTTAACTTAGATAAAGCAGAAAAACAGTTGAGTGAAATGAGTGATATCGCACCTTCAGAATGGTTAGAAGCACATCTACCGACTGAAATGCAAAACCACCCTTTTGCTGGATCTTTAGGCTCTATTGGTGGTGGTAATCACTTTGCTGAATTCCAACAAATTGACCAAGTGATCAATGAAACGCTTTTCGCTGAAAGTGGTATCAATAAAAAACAGTTATTGCTACTCGTTCACAGCGGATCGAGAGGCTTAGGACAATCTATCTTACGTGCCCATACAGAACATTTTGGTCATAAAGGGCTGATTGCTAACACCGAAGATGCAAATGAATATTTGCAAGCTCACAATAATGCACTTGATTATGCAAAGATTAATCGTCGCCTTATTGGTGAAAGAATGATGCGCCAAATACGTACTCAAGGTGAAGTTATTTCTGATGTAAATCATAATCTTGTGGAGCCTTGTGAGTTATATGGTCAACAAGGCTGGTTACATCGAAAAGGTGCAACACCGGCACATCACGATATGGTCGTTATTCCGGGTTCACGCGGTGATTATAGCTATATTGTTAAGCCAATTGTGTCTGAATTAAGCCTTCATTCATTACCACATGGTGCAGGCAGAAAATGGATGCGTACAGAGTGTAAAGGACGTTTATCACACCGTTTTACGCCCTTACAACTTTCACGAACTACATTAGGTAGCCGTATTATTTGTGCCAATAAACAGCTGATTTATGAAGAAGCACCACAATCTTATAAATCAATTGAGACTGTGATTGAAAGTATGGTGAACATTGGATTAATCGAAGTTATTGCACGTTTAAAACCCGTGATCACCTATAAAACCAGTGGGGAAATGGCGTAATGTTATTACAATTCACCTCCGCACAAGGCCCTGAAGAGTGCTGTTTAGCCGTTGAAAAAGCCTTAAATTATTTTTTGAAATCAACAGAAAAACAGCAAGTTAGCATTACTGTTCTTGAAAAAGAGCCTTCACGTCATGGCTTAAAATCTGCGTTAGTATCTCTTGAAGGTAGTGATGCACAAGCTATCGCACAACAGTGGGCAGGTTCAGTGCAATGGCAGTGTGCAAGCACATTACGACCACGACATAAGCGTAAAAACTGGTTTATTGGTGTTGCTTGTTTTGAACAACCTGATGAAATTAATGACAAAGAAATTGTCTTTGAAACCATGCGTTCCAATGGCCCCGGTGGACAGCATGTTAACAAAACAGAATCTGCGGTCAGAGCAACACATATTGCCACTGGTATTAGTGTAAAAGTGCAATCAGAGCGTAGTCAGCACGCTAATAAAAAGCTCGCTAAACAACTTATTGCATGGCATTTAGAGGATTATATGCTGAAGCAGCACGCCTCATTAAATAGCCAACGCCATATTGCCCATCACCGAGTTATTCGTGGCGATGCCACACTCTGTTTTAGTGATAATGACTTTGTTCTGACAAACAAATAATGTCATTAATCTAACAAAAGCAAAGCCACGATTTTTAATCGTGGCTTTTTTAAGACAAAAGTATCCTGCAATAAGATTTTTTAAATTAAAAAATCAATAAAGCGTATAGTGAATTTTAATAAATAAATCTTACAGTTAATACATTTATTTTATTTAATTAATCTTATTTCTTTTAATAACATCACACTTATTTAAATATCAACGTTATTAATACTGATTAATTAAACGGGTGCAGGTGTATTTTTCATTTTAACAGTGAACGTCACAACAGCAGAGGCAACCAATGCAACTATCATAAACATAAATGCACTGTCATAACTACCGCCACTGGCTTTAATTAAGAATCCCATAACCGGTGCGGAAACAACACCTGCCATTTGCCCCCCGAAATTAACAATTCCTGAAGCTCGGCCCATGATTTTATTCGGGATAGTATCCATTAAAATCCCCCAGAACATTGCCATGGCGAAGAACATAAATAATGCTGAAATACACTGATATACAACAGCCATATCCGCACTTTCAACGGTATATGTCATATATAAGAAGCCTGCTGCAATTACTGCGGTAACCATATATAACCATTTACGCTGTGATTTACATTTATCAGAAACATAACCACCTAATAATGTACCACCCGCACCAAATAAAAATGGAATAGCCGCCATTACCCCGGTTTTAGCCAAAGAGAATTCACGAACAGTAATTAAATAACTTGGCAGCCATGTTGAGAATCCCCAGAAGGTAATATCAAACAGAAACCAAATCGCTGCCATTTGCCACAACACTGGCATCTTTAAAACGTCTTTAAAAGGTACCGCTTCAACAGGTTTATCCGTTAATGTACCATCTGCCGCTAATTCATCGAGATCTTGCTGAGTAATACTTGGATGATCTTTTGGATTATCACGAGTGAAGAAGTAAATACCTGCAGCAATTAATAAACCCGGAATACCTAAAACAATAAACACCATATGCCAGCCAAAAGCACCGATAATACTCGCTGCAACAATGACAGCTAATGCTGGCCCTAAGGTATTTACTGTTGATTGAATTGCCGTTGCACGACCACGCTCTTTAGATGGGAAATAAGTTGAGATCATTTTCCAAGAGGCAGAGGGAAAACAGCCTTCACCAATACCAAATAAGAATCGCACGGCAAGCATTAACGGTAATGTAAACACCATACCCGTTAAGCTGGTGAATACTGACCACCATGCAATACCGATCGCCATGATTTTACGCGCACCAAAGCGGTCAGCTAAGAAACCACCAGGTATTTGGAATGCCGCATAACCGACAAAGAACGCACTGATTATTAAGCCTTGTTGGGTGGTATCAAGATTAAGATCACGTCCAATAAAGGGTAATGAAACACTCATTACCATTCTATCTAAGAATGAAAGTAACCATGCTAACCAAATTAAGGATAAAACCGTATAACGAGCTTTCCATGTTTTCTTCTGATGAAGGCCTGGAATAATATTTGAACTCATTTTCCTGTTCCTCAGGTAAGGGGAAACCATCACGGTTGAAGAACAACCGTGATAAACAGAGATAAGGTTTAACGTTTAAGAGCGCTATTGTGCGGCTATGCTCTTAAAACATGACCGCTACAAGCGTAACTTTCGAGCCCATTAATTAATGCAATACGACCATTGACCATCACCAAGTCGATCCCTTCTGGGTATTGGTTTGGTTCAACAAACGTACCTTTATCAATAATGGTTTCAGGATCAAACATCACAATATCTGCGGCATATCCCTCTTTAATTAAGCCTCTGTCGGTTAATCGAAGGACTTCTGCAGGTTTACCTGTCATTTTGCGGATAGCTTGTTCCCAAGTGAGGCATTTTTCTTCTCTGACGTACTTCCCTAAAACACGAGGGAATGCACCGAATACACGGGGATGAGGCTTACCTGCTCCCATTAGCCCATCAGTACATACGTTTTGTTCAGGACGACATAAGAATTTGATAACGTGTTCTTCTGTACCGTAAAAATCCACCATTCCTACCGCATTTTCTTCTTCATATAGCAGATCGAAAGTTGCGTTATACGGATCTTTACCTCTCAATTTACCTAGCTCTACAAGGCTAAGGCCAACGGCATCTTGGTTTTTTTCTGTTTTAGAACTAGTGACATAAATATTTTCTAACCCTGCGAAATCAATAAAGTTATCCCAACCCGGAATACCTTTTTCGATATCTTCAATCATCTTTTTACGCAGTTCAGGAGAAGCTAAGCGCTCTAATAATTTTTCTGTACCTCCTGCGTGAACCCAAGGCGGTAAGATCACCCCAAGCATAGTACTACCTGCCACATACGGGTATTGGTCAAAAGAGATACGAATGCCCTCTTTTTGTGCTTGCTCTAACATACCGAGCATTTCATCGATTAATCCCCAGTTTTTCTTACCACAAACTTTCATATGGGAAATATGCAACCAAACACCTGATGCTTTAGCGATATCAATAAGCTCTTGAGTTGATTGAATAATATCGTCAGCTTCACTGCGCTGGTGAACGACAAAAATACCATTGTGTTTTGCTGTCACCTTACAAAGTTCGATCATTTCGGCGGTATCACCAAAGGCACAAGGCATATAAATCAATCCTGTTGATAAACCAAACGCCCCTGCTTTTAATTCACGCTCTAAGATCTCACACATCTTGGCGACATCTTCGCGAGTAGAAGGATTACCTTCTAATCCCATCGCTTCCATTCGGATGTTGCCATGAGGAACAAGGTATGCAAGATTCGTTGCAGAGCCTCTAGCTTCCAACATACCTAAATAACCTTCGGTATTTTTAAAATGCCAATCAATGCTGTCAGAATCGCCATCTAAACCCGCAATATTCTTGCGCCATGCTGAAATATATTGTTCTGGTAATGGTGCTAACGCGACACCATCTTGCCCTAACAATTCAGTGGTGATCCCTTGGCGGATTTTGGCGGATAAAGCAGGATTAAGCAGAGCAGACAAGTCAGAGTGAGTATGTGTATCTATAAAACCGGGACAAACTATTTTCCCTGTTGCATCAATAATCTGATCATTTGTTTTTGCATCAAACTGGCCGATTTTTATTATTTTTCCTTCATTAACCACAACATCAGCTTGAAATGCACTTGCCCCTGTTCCATCAATAACAGTGGCGTTTTTAAATATTGTTTTCATTCTGTTATTTCTCCAAAGAGCATCTGACTGTTTTGTCAGATACTCTTCTAGTAAGGATTTATTTCGTAAGAATTAAAGGTGGTAAAGGCTATTCATAATGCTGTAGTAACCGCTCGCAGCACCTGTTAGCTGTTCAATTTCGATATATTCATCAATGGTGTGTGCCAAGTTTTCGCGAGATGGACCAAAACCAATGGTTTTAATGCCCGCTTCACCTGCATAGTGGCTACCGTTAGTACAGAAAGAGTATTGTGTGACGGTAGGGTTAAAGCCCGATTCACGCAGCCCTTTTAAAACGCTTTGTACATAAGGATCGCTCTCTTCTAATACCCACCCAGGGAAGAAACGTTCACCTTCAATAGTGGCTCCGGTGTAACATTTTTCAGTACCGTAGGCATAAGAGACTTTAGCTTTAAAATCAGCATCTTGAGAAGCGAGTTCATCAATCGCTTTTTGTAATGGTGCAAGCACTTGCTCTTTAGTTTCACCCACTAATAAACGGCGATCGTAAGTGGCACGACAATACTCAGGTACTACCGAAGCACCCGGATAAGGTGATGATTTAATATCCGTTAGTTCTAAGATCCCTTTTCCTAATACAGGATGAACCGATGGCGTTAAGGTTCTGATCTTCTCGATCAGTTTTGCCATTTTATAAACAGAGTTGATCCCTGCATCTGGATTAGCGGAGTGAGCGGGTTTACCAAAAGTTTCAACAACAATTTCAGCACGACCACGTTGCCCAATTTTGAGGTTTAATTCGGAGGCTTCACCAATCACCACATAGTCTGGTTTATAGCGCTCAGAAACGAGTCTTGCGGCAACACCTTCAAAACACTCTTCATGCACAATACAAGAGACATAAATGCGGCCAGCAAAGTTGCGCTGATTATCTTGGCCATAAAAACCTATCGCCGAAATCATGGCAGCGACAGCACCTTTCATATCACTGGTGCCACGGCCATAAATCTTACCGTCTTTTATTTCTGCACCATAAGGCTTTTCTTTCCAGTCACGCTCACTAACCGGTACGGTGTCGATATGACCATCAAAAACAAGGGTTTTCCCTGGATGTTGACCTATAATTCCGCCAATGATATTGCCGTATTTATCAATATGAATGTCGTCAAAATCATAGTTTTTCATCATCTCTTCTATGACCTTAACAACGTTACCTTCTTCACCTGAATAGCTTTTTTGTTGGATTAATAATTGGCAATTCTTAATAACTTCATCAAATCGGTTTGCTGATAACATACTGTTCACTCCAAAAGACTTATTTGTTTTTTAAAATTGTTTGAAGCTAGGCAACTCACCATCCCACACGATATCGCGATAACGTTCAGGATCAGTGTCACCTTCAGTGCTTATCACAAGCACTCTTGCATTTTCATCTAATCCCAGCGCTTCTTTCGCGCTCTGATAAACAGGTGATTGCATCAAAATAGAGAGCAAGCCTGTTGTCACTGCGCCAGATTCACCAGAAATGATGTGCGGATCACCGGGTAAAGGGTTCCCTAAAATCCGCATTCCCCTAGTCGCGACGGCATCAGGGCAAGAGAAAAATGCCGCTGAATAATCGCGTAATAAATTCCAACCAATACTATTCGCCTCACCACAAGCAAGCCCTGCCATCACTGTTTGTAGATCCCCACCAACAGGAATGGCATCCGCTTTTCCTGATACCGCAGATTGATATAAGCAGTCGGCAATACGTGCTTCAGCCACAATCACTTTCGGTGCTTGTTTGCCATAAGCCGCGGTTACCATGCCTTGCACCATACCCGCAAAAGAGCCCACACCGGCTTGCACAAAAATATGCGTCGGAGGTACTTCATGTAATTGCGCGAGAGATTCCAGCATTAAAGTGCCGTAGCCTTGCATGATCCAAAGTGGGATCTCTTCATAACCATCCCATGCAGTATCTTGAACCACTATCCAGCCGTATTTTTCAGCCATTTCAGCTGTCATTCTCACTGCATCGTCATAGTTCATATCAACGATTTCAGCGACGGCACCTTCACGTAAAATGGCATCCAAACGTTCTTGTGATGATCCTTTTGGCATATAGACCACAGCTTTTTGCTTTAACTGTCTTGCCATCCAAGCAACACCGCGTCCATGATTCCCGTCAGTGGTTGTCGCAAAAGTTACGCCATTTAACTTTTTCCTGATCTCATCACTGATCATTACCTCATAAGGTAATTCACTTATGTCCATTTCGAGGAAATCAGCAATATGGCGTGCCATCGCATAAGCACCACCTAACGCTTTAAATGCTTTTAAACCAAAACGGAAAGACTCGTCTTTGAGATATAACTCACCAACCCCTAAGGTTTTGGCTAACTGGGGTAAATGAAATAACGGTGTAGGTGCGTATCCTGGAATAGTTCTGTGAAAATCTAACGCTTTGACTAACTCTTCATAACGAAAAGGGGCAAGCTCAGCGGTTGGTTTTCGCGTAAATGAACTTTGGTTAATCAGGTACTGCAATTGCTCCTGCATGGAATTACCTCTTAATCACACTTTAAAATTCGCGATAACCCAATATCGCGATTAATCGGAATACATAGGGTTATCCCCTATATCGCAATATGTATGCCAACTCACTGAAAAAACATTGAATAAAAACATAACAATTTGATTTTAAATATTTTTATTGATTTAACGATTAAGAGATGAAATTCATGATGCAGAAAAGCTGTGATCTAGGCGGTTTTATTTAAGTGATAAATTATCAATAATAATAAACTGTGTGAGCTTTATACAAAAAACACATAACAAACTAATAAATAACAACTAAATTTAACTCACCAAACAGGTGATGATAATTTATTATCAATATTGATAATTTTAAGGTGAGAATGTGATGCACTCATTACTCAGTACCCTACAAGATGAAATCAGCAAGTACACTGATGCCATTGCCGGTATCACTGGTACCGATGTTGAAATTATTGATAACAACTTAATTCGTATTGCTGGTACAGGTCGTTATCGCTATATGCTCAATCAAGACGTCTCCAGTAATGGGCATATTTATCGCCATGTACTACAGGTTCAAAAAACCATTCTGATTGAAGATCCAAAAGAGAACGATCTCTGCCAACTCTGTCAAAATCGCTTAACTTGTACCGAAGAGCTTGATCTAAACGCGCCAATTTTCCTTAATAATCAAGTTATTGGTGTTATTGGCATTATCTGTTCTAACCGAGAACAAAAAAAATTCCTGATGAAACAAAAGCAGGCTTTTATCACCTTTATAGAGCAATTTTCAGAGATGATCTCAAGCCGTGTTTTTGAATGCCTTGAAAGGCTTAGAGAACAAGAACGATTTGGCACTTTCCGTAACTTGATTGATGTCATGGATAGGGGGGTGATTGCGATCGATAGCCAAGGCAAAATTTGGCACGCTAATCTTTCTGCTTTACGCTTTTTTGATTGTGAATTGATTGGTCAATCTCTCGATATCCAGATGACAGGCGATATTCTTTATGGCGATGAAGAAGCATGGCTGATATTAAACCAACAACGCTATCATGTTCTGTGTAAAAAAATCACGTTTTCATCAGTTGATAATGACCAACTTAGCATGGTTATCTTTCATGATGCTCGTGATTATATGACACAAGTAAATACCCTCTCCGTTGATGAAAATCCCCACTCCCCTTTAATTGGCAACTCACAAAATATGCTTCAATTAAAAAGTATGTTAAGTAAAGTCGCCGTTAGCCACGCCAGCGTACTTATCACTGGAGAAAGCGGTTCAGGTAAAGAAGTGGTTGCTTACTCTATTCACCAACAAAGCCTACGCACAAAACAGCCTTTTATTACCATTAATTGTGCAGCTATCCCAGAACAACTACTGGAAAGTGAGCTTTTTGGTTATGTACGTGGTGCATTTAGTGGCGCTGATCCTAAAGGGCGTATTGGTAAATTTGAATTAGCGCATGGTGGAAGCCTATTCCTAGATGAAATTGGGGATATGCCTTTGCATCTACAAGCCAAGCTTTTACGTGTACTCCAAGAAAAAAGTATTACTCGTGTTGGCTCTAATAATATGATCAATATTGATGTGAGGATCATTGCCGCCACCAATAAAGATCTGCGTGAAATGGTAAATAAAGGACAGTTTCGTGAAGATCTGTTTTATCGTCTGAATGTGGTTCCGATCCACACTCCCGCATTACGTGATCATCGGGAAGACATTGCAGAGCTTGCGCAATTTTTTGCCGACGATTTAGCATTAACCTATCAGCGACCTGCAACGAAGATCCCCAACTCTATTATTAACTACCTATATTCCTATGATTGGCCCGGCAATATTAGAGAGCTACGCAATGTGATTGAGTATATGTATGTTATGCAAGGCGATACCGTTGATTTAAACCTCAGTCACCTTCCTCCTTATTTGCTAGAAACCCCTCATTCTGATCCTTTAGAAAAAGCCAGTGGTATCTATACAGAAGCTAAAACAGACAATAAAAATAAAACTCAACCATTAAACACACAAGAGCTTCTCAAAACTCAAAACCTGACATCAGAATATCAAACCATTATGAGCGTGTTAGATAAAACAGGAATAACATTAGAAGGAAAGAAAAAAGCTGCTGAAATTTTAGGAATAAGCATTGCGACTTTATATAGAAAAATGAAAGCTCAATAAAATTGCATTTAATATGGGTGTTTTCATATTTAAAACACCCAATATGAAAATTAAATAAAAAAACAGACAAAGAAAGTTATAATAATAATTATTCCCACTAATACTGTTTACATTATTATTAGGAACTCTTCTTTTAATGACTACTTTTTATAAAGAATTGTCATCCTGATAATTTAATATTAATGCTATTTGTAACTAAATATATTTTCCATAAAGTAAATTTAAACTATCCCCTCTGATCCTCATTCCCTCTCAAAAACATAATCCAATGAAAAATAACATAAAAAAAATTATATTTTATTATCTTGTTAATGATTTTCATCTATTACATAAGAGAATTTTGTAACACTGTGCATGAGACAGAACTAAATAAACCACATAGAATCCGCTTATACAAAAATTGAAGCCAATTTCTATATCCAGATTTAATGTTAATTATAAAAATTAAAACAATGAAAGTTGATTACGATTTTTATGATTAATAGTAAAAGCTATTTTATTTAAGATTATATTTTTTATTAGATTTATCTGTTTAAATTGCTGATATCTCCTGGTGCCTTTAGTTGATCTATGAGCAGTAATAATAAACTAATCTTAGAATAAATAGCAATTAATATGCTTTATTAAATACTATTTATATCAATCACTAGGGGTTAACATGCCTATTTTAACAAAAAAATTACTTCCAATGGTTTTCGTTATTTCTGCAATAACGGCAAGTGCTACAGTTTCTGCTGAAGAGCAAACGGGTCAGATTTCTTTTACTGGTTTAATTTATTCATCAACGTGTACTATTGATATTAATGGCACAGGTTCTGATGGTAACGTTAATATGGGACGTTACGCAACCAGTGAATTTAATGACGCAGGTAGCGAAGTAGGTGGATCAGCGGGTAATGGTAAATTAGATATCTCTTTAATTAATTGCCCACCACAAGGTAAAGTTAAATTAAAATTATCAGGTAAAACTGATGATAGTTCTGATAGAATTTTAGCATTAGATAATCCTAATGATCCTAATACCGCAAAAAATGTCGGCATACATATTTATGATGATTATGATCTAGTTAATCCTTACCGTATCAATTTTACTGAAGAATATGATATTAAAGATACTGGCGATCTTAAATCTAAAACACTTTCTTTTATTGCCAAATATGTCAGCACTGATGATGACGTAGAAGCAGGACGTGCTGATGCAACATTAAATTATACCCTGACTTATCAATAATAAATAGAAGCAGGTTAATTATTATATTAACCTGCTTCTATTCAAGAGGTATTTAGCAATGATATTAAAAAACACACTCTTAGGATTAGGCTTAATATTTAGTTCAATCACATCTTGTTTTGCTGGATTTGGATTAGAAACAACACGTGTTGTTTATAATGAAACAAATAACAATGAAGGTTTTGTCGCCTTTAATGACGATAAAAATACTAATTATTTATTACAGTCTTGGGTCGAAGATCTTAATGGTAAACTCACTCAAGATTTTGTTATTACTCCACCATTAATTAAGTTAATGGCACAGCAAAAAAATACATTACAAGTGACTAAAAATACTATTTTGCCTAATGATGTTGAATCTATGTATTGGATCAATGTTAAATTTGTCGCACCAAGTAATGAAAATTTAGAGAATGTTCTTCGCTATTCTCTAACCAATAGGATCAAACTAATTTATAGACCTCAATCTCTTAAAGATGTTAATACTGAAAAAGAAATCAAAGAGTTAAAATGGAATGTGAAAAATAATAGCCTTGTCGTATCAAATAATTCACCTTATTTTGTCAATATTGGAAAACTTATTGTTGATGGAAAAGAAATTGAAAAAATACCTAGTTTTCTATCACCAAAATCAGAAACAGCTATTAATGTAAATAAAACACTTTCTGGTAAAGAAAAAATAAAACTATTTTATATCGATGATTTTGGAAAAAGCCTGCCAATGGAATTCTCATTATAATAAGAGATATTATTAAATATGAAAAAGACAATGGATAATTATTTTAATAAGTCGTCACTTCATTTATTTTTTGTGGGTGCTTTATTTGCTTCTTTTAATATATCAGCAAACGATTATTATCCTGCTAATCTATTAAATATTGAAGGAAGTACTCAACAAGTCACTAATGAAGATCTCAATGTATTTAGAGAGAATAGTATCGCTCCAGGACTCTATACAGTAACACTTTTTGTAAATAATAATCGTATATCAACCCGTGAATTTGATTTTATTCTAATGGTAGATGAGGGCAATAATAAAATATTAGCCCCTCGTCTTTCAGCTGAAGAATGGTATAGCGCGGGTATTGATCTCCCTCATGATGTGATTAATAAAAACAAAAATAATGGTTTTATTAATCTCAACGATATCAACAATGCAAGTGGTTATTTAGATTTAAATAGAAAACAGTATATTTTAACACTGCCACAATTATATGTTAACGAAGATAGATTAAAAGAGAATGAAATAAAAAATTGGGATTCAGGTATTCCTGCATTATTAGTGAATTATGCATTATCTTCATTTAATAGCCGTAGTCATGGTAATACGAAAAATAGTTATTATGGCAATATTCAAACCCAAGTTAATTTAGGTCCTTGGCGTTTTAATAATTATTCAACATGGACAAAGAATGAAAATGGCGATAAAAAATGGAATACATTAAGTAATGTTCTTTCTAGAGCAATTACCAGCATTAATAGTGAGTTAATGATTGGTGATCTCTATTCTTCTTCACAGCTATTTGATTCAGTAAAATTTAGAGGTATTAAACTCGTTACTGATAGATTAATGACACCAACACAAAACAGAACCTATGCGCCTAGTGTTTCTGGCATTGCTAATACAGAATCTGTTGTCACTATCACCCAAAACGGCCAAGTGATTTATAAGCGTAGCGTACCTGCTGGGCCTTTTAATATCACCGATTATTATCCAATGAACAGTGGCGGTGATTTATATGTCAGCGTGACTGAAGCCGATGGCTCTGAAAAGAATTTTATTGTGCCTTTTTCTTCTATTGCCAATCTTGAAAGAAAAGGTGAAATAAAATATAGCTTTTCAACTGGTAAATATGACGGTAATAACAGCGGCGATGGTGCTTATGTTGTTCAAACCGAAGCTTTCTATGGTTTAACTGATTACGTCACTCTTTATGGTGGTGTACTGCTCGGTGAAAAATATCAATCTGTTGGTGTTGGTACAGGGGTAAATTTAGGGAGCTATGGCGCGATCACTACCGATTTGCTATACGCCAAGTCTTCCACTAACAATGGCAATGATCCATTACATGGTAATGCATTTAGAGTAAATTATTCTAAAAATATATCAGTAACAGATACAACACTTTCGCTAGTCGGTTATCGCCATTTTGATGCCAACTTTCTTAACTTTACGCAAGCGATGGAGCACAAGGATACAAAATACAATCCACGCGATGGATTGAAAAATGAGTATACACTATCCATTAATCAGCCTTTATTTTCTAATAATGCTTCAATTAATTTAAATTCTGTCATTTATAAATATGTGAGTGGTAAAACTGTTCATTCTTATAATGCCGGCTTTAACAGCGCGATTAATAAAATTAACTATAGCGTTTATTACACTTATTACGATGGCAGTCGTTATAACGACAATAATAAAAGTAGCCATGATTTAAGTATGAATATCAGCATTCCTTTTTCATTGCATGATAACTACATTTGGGCAAATTATGGTATATCGACCAATAATGATAACCAAGTATTACAAACCGCACGTTTAAGCGGAACCTATGGTGATAAAAACCAAGCAAATTGGGATGTTTATCAAGGATATGGCAATAAAGGTGTTAATTATAGTGGTGGTTTAAATGGCTCTTATAAAGCCCAAAGCGCTGTTGTTAATGCTGGTTATTCATATACGCAAGATAAGCAAAATATCAACTATGGTATTAGTGGTGCGTTAGTTGCAACACAATATGGCGCGGTGTTTGCTCCGTCATTACAACAAACGAATGCATTAATTTTAACCAAAGATACTTCAGGTGTTGAAGTGATCAATGGTCAATCCATTAAAACCAATAATAGTGGATTAGCCGTTGTTTCTGGTATGTCTCCTTACCAAAAAAATAGCATTAGCGTTAATACTAATTCAATCCCAAGTAACACTGAAATCTCTAACAATATTATTAGTAATATTATTCCGACCAAAGGGGCATTAGTGTTGGCGGATTTTGATGCTAAAAAAGGATTTAAATTCCTACTGACATTACAGACACCGGATAAGAGTACTATCCCAATGGGGGCTAAAGCCGAAATTGATAACGACGATATGCAATTAGTTGCAAGCTTCCATCAACTCTATTTTGTTGCCAATAAACCGCAAGGCAATATTCAAGTTTCATGGACAATTAATGGCGAGCAAAAAAGCTGTCATGCAACCTATGATATTGATAATAAAACTCCCGTTAATGGCTTATATATTTTAGATACTGAGTGTAAATAAGGAAATAAAATGACTAACTTAAAAAAGAAGATAAACAAATTATTATTTCTAATTTTTACTCTTAGTTTATCTTCTCTCTCTTTTTACAGCCATGCTGCACCTGATTGTGTCAATAACGGGGGGATAAAACATGGCACGATGGATGCTAGAGGTGGCACCATTGAACTAAAAGGGATGATTAAAAAGAACCAAGAAGTAGCACGTTTTACATTTAAGCGTGATGGCTCTGATGTTGCAGTCGCAGATTGCCCAGATGGTGCGGAATTCTATGCTTATGCAACATATAGCGAAGCAAGTGGTGTAATGCCAACATATTATGGAGATATTGATGGTAGACCTGCATATTATGTTGTACGCAATGGTCCTACGGTAGGCTTAGACGATTATGCTTATGTTCTAATCGAAAACCAGTCTGGCCTTGCTTTTAGAAGTCAGCCAGGGCAAGAAATCCCAGTCAATGCGCCCAAACTTAATACCAGAGACGCAACAGTCATTGTTTACGCGACTAAAGATAATCCTAAATCACAGCGTTTTACGACTCAATATATTGGCTCAATATTAATTAATCGCTTTAATTCTGGTGGTGGAACAACAGCCGTTGGTTTTAGTTATCGTTTATCCGTAAATATTATTAGTGCGCCAACATCTTGTAGTGCTGAAAATACAGATCTTGAGATGAACTTACCTAAAATGCCTATTACTGCATTTTCTGATATCGGCTTTCCACGCGATAATCAATATGCTGAAGATCATCTCAGAATCAATTGCACTGGTGATGCCTCCGCTAAAATAAAATTAATGGCACACAACACCACAAGTTATGAGGGGCAAAAAACAATTATCAAACCCGATAATGAAGGTAATAGTAATAATGCCAAAGGTGTTGGTTTTGTGGTTTCATCCCCTTCCAGTGGCGATACCGTATTAATTAATAATCAGTTTGTAAAGCTTGCTGATTTAGCCAGTGGTATTAATAACGTTCCATTAAAAGCTGAATATTATCGCTATGGCGATGAAGTAAAACCCGGCAAGCTCAGTGCTTCCGCAAACTTTGTGTTGGAGTTTGATTAATAAAATACACGATAAGCAAGCCAAGTTAAAAATTAAATAGTGATGATTATTTACTCTCCCCATATTAAAAATTAGCTATTTGATATGGGGACTTTTTAATAAGAACACTATGAATAAGATTAGAGTATTTTCCAAAAAATATTCAATTATACCGTTTCCTGCTAATCATTTTTCACCTCCCATTAATGTTATTCGAAAATATCAGCCTATATAAAAAGGTTAATAATCAAACAAATAGTTAAAAATAACTTGTTAATTACCTTTATCTAGCCAATAATGGAATTTCACTTAAGTCAAAAAGGGAATTTATATGGCTACTGGATATTTTTTACGAATAGGTGATAAAACAACCTGTGGTGGTCAAATAATAACAGGTGATGATACTTTTAAGTTTTATGGCTCTTCCGCAGCACGCGAAGGCGATCTTGTTACCTGTGGTAAACACTCTGGAACTTACCAAATACTGGGTGGTATTAGTTATGTTTTGGGAAATAACCGCCGTATCGCAGGAACCTTAGACAGCTTTAGCTCCTGCCCTTGCAAAGCAAGACTCATTAATTCTATTCAAGATTGTTATGTAACCGAATCATCAGGAAAATCTAGCACTCGTACAGAAAATAGTCTGACCAATGAAGCTAGCACAACAACAGATAGTCCCCATCATATCCGATATCTCTGTACTGATGATAATAATCTTCCATTAGCAAATTGTGATTATCAACTCTATCTTGATGATAATCAGTCTATTACAGGTATCACTGACTCTAAAGGTTATACTTCATGGCATCAAACAAAATCTGCCAATAATGTCTTTATACACATATTAAAGGATTAAATATGTCTGTTTATTCTGTATATACAAAAATAGAATCAAATGTTCCTGCCAATAATTTACTTTATGATTTATCTATTTACCGAATGGATGAAAATAAAAGGAAAATTTATTTACTTCCCCTAGTTTCAAAACAATCTCTACAATCCAATTATGAGACATTAAAACATCAAACTGTGGATACTGACGATCCACTTATTACCACTTATATTGTTGAGATAATGCTGTATAGAAAAAATAGGCTTCTAACTCAACAAGCACTTAAAAAACCTTTTAGACGGTTATACACCTTAGAAGATTTAACATTAGGTAAAGCTTGTTCAGAGAAAAAAAGAGAAAATGCTTGTTATTTCGAATCAAGTGGGCAAACAAAGCTAGCTAATGAAGGTGATAACACTATTAAATTACAACTTACTGTGCCTGAAAGACAATTTATTGCAAAAGAATACCCCATAGGAAGTGCTAAAGATCCGTTTGAAAAGAGCCTATTTTAGTTTGAATTACTTCAGCGAATGGATCATTTTGATTATCCCAATCAAGGAGGAACAAGCTTGTGTGGGCCTGCTACATTTTTTTATTGTCTGCTAAGAGATAGACCTGATATCTATGAACAAGCTGCAAAAGAGCTATGGCAATATGGACGAACAAAAATTGGTGGGTTAGAAATAGTACCAAGAAAAGGTTGCCGTAATCCTAATGGACATTTCAATGATGCTTATGGCTCAGTTATTTCAGGACTTGATTGGGTAACATTAGCAAGCCTTAGAGACACAGAAAGCACAATACTTAGCTTTGATACTATAGACTCGCCAGTTTCTGGCGCAACCACATGGTGGGTATTAGCAAAATGGTTTGAAAAAGCAGGTTACGAAAAAGTATTTAGTAATGTAGGAATTACTCAAGCTGGAATAAAAGGTATTAATGATCTAAACAAGTATACAAGCGAAAAAGGTTATAAAGTTGTCACTCTTATTTGTGATAGTTTACTAGAAAACAGTGCATCACCAGAAGCTTTAACTGTTCCAACACATTGGATTATTTGGAATGGAGCTGTAACACAAGCCCCAAATGGTGATATTAATTTACAATTATTCTCATGGGGTACAGTTGGCGAATTAATAAAAAAGAATAAAGATATTAACTTTTTTATTAAACGTTTTTTTGGAGGTATGGTTTTTAAGCCACTAAAATGAATATAATTATCTTAAGAATTACATTTATTTTATCTCTATTTTTTTTAACTGCATGTAGTTTATCAGGCAATAAAATAACTTATCTTCCTGATAATGAAATATTAAATGACGCCATGGTTGGAGTACCTTATTTTCAAAAGATTACTATATTAGGAGGACCTGTTATTGGTGGTGTGTACAGAAAAATTGGTTTTATCTCCCCCAATAATTCAGGCCTATTCCTTCGTAATTGTGAATGCCCGAGATCTTCTACCGCAGGTAATACTGACACTACAACTTATGATTATAATTGCGTGGAAATATATGGAACACCGACAAATGCTAGAAAAATAAAAGTCACTATTGGTGGCGCTACATATCCAAGTATGATTGTTGCCTCAAAAGAATTTAGTAGAGATTATATTATTAATGTGGGCTTAGTTGAGACACACTAACATAGAGTTTTCTAACTATTTACCATAGGCCTCCGATGGGGGCTGATTTAAACTTTCGTGAGTTCAATTTTGGTTATAACCTTGTAGCCCAAACCACGCTAATTCTCGAACTTGGCTTTACGATCAAAATAAATACCACATTAAAAATTCACGACGAAGCAAACCATTAAAACGCTCAACAACCCCATTTTGTTGCGGTTTTCCCGATTGAATACGACACGGTGAAATTTGGTTATTTTCACAATAATTCAATAAGTTAAATGAAATGAGTTCAGGGCCATTATCGACTCAGATCTGTTTCGGCAACCCTCTTTCACTTCTTTGCGTTTTTCGCTTGGATCAAATCCATTAGCAATTAACTTTCTGGCTGTATCTCTTTTCTCTCTGGCTTCTGCGAATGAGATTTCAGGATAGATACCCAGAGCTAACATTTTTTGCTTACCGCCAAAGCGATACTGCAAACGCCAATATTTTGAGCCGTTGGTACAAACTATTATCGAATCGAGAGATACCAAAACGCTTATACCAACAACATGCAACAGCAGATACTTGATGTGAATTGATTTTAGTATAGCGAGGAAGACTAAGTGGAAGGAAAACACCCCACAACCCCTAAATTTTAGGCATAAAAAAAGACGCTCTTAGCGTCTGATTTTTGGTGCCGAAGGCCGGACTCGAACCGGCACACCCGAAGGCGGTTGATTTTGAATCAACTGCGTCTACCAATTTCGCCACTCCGGCACTGAAGTGTGTCTGGAAAACCTGCCCATTATACTTGCGTGAACAACCCTCGCAACAATTATTGTTAGTTTTCAGTTTGATTGGCGAAAAAAAGTGCATTTGGGGTTTATTGCTATCATAAAACACGATTTATAGGTCACATCAAGGTATCTATCGTTAATGCTTTAATCGTGTTGTATGGATAAATCAATTATCTTGTATCTAAATTTATTTATTATCTTATTTCTATTTTTATTGCTTATTTTTTATTTATTATTACTTCTTCTTTTTAAGATCACACCATCATTATATAAATTCATTAAAACTAATTTAACCAAACAATATATTTTAAAATATATAACGATAAATAAAAAAAGGATCAAAACTTGGGTTAGTGTTTTGATCCGATAGTACTGCTAAACGAGGGCTTTATTTTATTTTTAATGACTATAAATTATTTTTGTAGCGTCACTGCCCTTTTCTTCCCTGGTGTGAGGAAGAAGGTAGTTATATTTTATTAATATACTTATTTATCTATACTACATATTATTGATATAAGGATTTACTACTTTAACAAGGTACTTCTATCGAATATAAAGGTATTTATTTACTACTTTAACGAAGGTACTGCTATCTAATATAAATGTACTTATTTACTGCTATAACAAAGATGCTACTATTTAATATAATGGTGTTGAGATATTACTACTAATATATAAATTATTTATTATTGAAGAGGCTATTTTATAATATGCCTTCTTATTTTCACTCTATTATTGCTGTGTTATCTTTGCTCTGTAACTCTTATATTCTCAGTCTCTCGACTTGATGAAGCTATAATAAATTTAATTTCACAATTCCACAATCAGTAAATTATTACAAAATATGACATATTCTTATATTACCTTTATAAACATTCAATAATAAACAAAAAATAAATAAATATTAGTACAATAAACCACAAAAACAACAAATGTAAGACTATAACACCATTCGTTAACATTTTCTTGATATACATATCCTAACTTAATAATAAAGAAAAGCTAATAATAGAGTTAAAAACTAAGTTAAACCGAAGGAAATTGTAACTTAACGGTAATATTTACCTCATTTTTAGAAGAGAAATATGAGGGGAATATCTTTTTATGATGCAATTTTTCTTCACTATCTTTTTCTTAGAGACAATTTGACACATTTAATGCCAACTTTTTGATAACTGGCTCTTGCACTGATAGACATTCTTATTTCTGATAATATAATCAAAATTTGGTTTAAAACTGATTAGAAGGCGGTGTTATGGGCATTGTTGGCTGGATTATAACGGGCATATTTGTTGGTATTATCTTAGGTGCCGTATTAAAAATGATAAAGAAAAAATAGCGCGATAAGAAAGGCTCCAAATTAAAACATAAATAATCTTATGTTGATCGCATTCCTTTCACCTCACTGACTTCTGTTGAAAGTAAAAATGAAAAAACATTTTCTAAAGTATCTGATGATCACCGTCGCTTTACTGACATTGAATGCGTGTAGCCAACGTTCGTCATTACCACCAGCAACACAACCGTCTATGTTAAATCAACAGAACAATGTGCCTGAACTGACTCAATGGCCTACGGCATTAAGCCCTAATGTAAGTAATGCAAGTGCGTTGTTTAATAAATACGCTTCACAGATTTATCAAAAGAGTAATCCTCAAGGCATGGTTATTGTCATGATCAATAACTCTCAAACCTTGAACCGTTCTTTTGGGACGACAACACCTGAAAGCCGTAATGCCCCATCAATGAACTCACTGATCCGCATCGCTTCTGTCACAAAGCTGATGACCAGTGAAGTGATGTTAAAATTACAAGATGATGGAAAATTATTAGTCACCGATCCACTACAAAAATACAGCTACTACGGCGTAAATATCCCATTAGTTAGCGCTCAATCCCCTATCCGTCTTTATCATTTAGCAAGCCATACTAGTGGCTTTCCACGAGAACAACCTGGAGGGAAATGGGGAAGACCTGTTTTTATATGGCCAACACATGGCGACCGCTGGAACTGGTTGAAAAAAGCAACGCTGACATCAACTGCTGGGGATCAAGCCGCTTATTCAAATCTCGCTTACGATCTATTAGCGGATGCCTTAGTGAAAGCATCTGGTAAAAGTTATCCTCAACTTTTACAACAATATGTCACTCGACCTGCGGGTATGACTAGCACCACGTTGACGCCGACTCCAGAACAATGCCAACGATTATTAGTAGGATATAAACCAAGCCCATGCTCTGACACCATTGCAGCAGCCGGAAGTGGCGGTGTGTACTCAACACCAGCCGATATGCAACGTTGGATGCAAGGCTTTTTGACTTCTCATAATACCATGCGAAAAGCAACGGCAAGTAAAGAGCAATCTGTCTACTTTCCTCGTAATCGACTCTCTTCAATAGAAGGTATGGACGTTGCAGGTCGTGCTGATGGTGTAGGTTTAGGCTGGGTTTATATGGCTCCAGCCAATGGTGTTCCAGCGATTTACCAAAAAACTGGCGGCGGCGGTGGCTTTAATACTTATATGGCAACCATTCCTGAATTAAATATCGGTGTATTTGTGGTGATCACCCGTAAACCTAACGGCACTAAATTTAGTGAAGTCACTCAGGGGACTAATGCTCTTGTTCGTGCTCTAGCAAAAGATTTTTATCAGTGATCGCATATCTAGTAACGATAAAAAGCGCCTTGTAAGGCGCTTTTTGTTTTTCTTGGCTGATATTACTTAGCGATTACGCTTCATCAATAACCATAAACTTAATGTTAAGAAGAGTATTCCCGGTACTAATGCTGCAATCACTGCAGGTATGCCATAAACCAAACTTAATCGTCCTGAAACCTCATTGACGATATAGAATAAGAAGCCAAAAGAGATACCCGTTAAGACTCTTAATCCCATTGGTACTGTACGTAATGGGCCAAAAATAAATGACAATGCCATCAACATCATTACTGCAACAGAAACTGGAGCAAATATTTTTTTCCAGAAATTCAGCTCATAGTTTGCTGATTCTTGCCCACTCTGTTTTAGATATTTAACGTACTGATAGAGCCCACTGATCGATAATGCATCCGGATCTAATGCCACAACGCTTAACTTTTCTGGCGTTAATCGTGTTGGCCATTCAAGTGATACCTGTTTTTTACCTGTGATTTTTTGTGTATCCGTTAAGTCTGACTGTTCGACTTGCTTCAACATCCACGTTTTTTTATTCACATCGTAAGTTGCACTTGATGCATAACGTACCGTTTCTAGTTTTCTATCATTATTAAAATCATAGAGCGTGATGCCTTGCATCTCATTTTGGCTCTTTATTCGATTGATATGAATAAATTGATTGCCATCTTTAGCCCACATACCACGGTTAGTAGAAACTAAAGAGTTACCCATGATTTTTTCAGCACGATAGTTACGTGCATATTGTTCACCTTGTGGTGCACCCCATTCACCAATAAGTACCGTTAACAGTACTAACGGAATAGCGGTTTTCATCACAGAGCCTGCAATTTGCAAACGGGTGAATCCTGACGCTTGCATCACCACCAGTTCACTACGTGTTGCTAATGCACCTAACCCTAATAACGCCCCCAATAAGGCGGCCATAGGGAAGAAAATCTGCACATCTTTAAGGATATTTAAAATGGCATAAATACCCGCATCCAGTGTGGTGAAATCCCCTTGCCCTACTTTACGGAGTTGATCGACAAATTTGATAATGCCAGAGAGTGAAACCAGCAAAAATAGTGTCATCAAAATTGACTGTAAAATAGTACGCCCGATATATCTATCTAATACACCAAACATCAGGCAACTCCTTTCTTAAAGCGAGCACGGAATTTACGCATAGGCAAGGTATCCCAAACATTCAATAAGATAGCCAAAGCAAGATAAACGCCATTAACACTCCACATTGCAATTAGCGGATCCAGTTTTCCTTTTTCACCATTAGAGTGCAATGAACTTTGTAATAAGAAGAACACCAAATAAAGTAGCATGGCAGGTAGCATACTTAATACACGGCCTTGGCGTGGATTTACCTCACTTAAAGGTACGACCATCACAGCCATAATGACAACAGAGAAAATCAAGGTTAAGCGCCAATGGAATTCAGCGATAGACTCTGTTTCATTAGAATGCCAAAGCTCAGTCATCGTTTTTTGTTCTACGCGGTTACTGCTAATAGTAGATTCACGGTGCCCAATAACAGCTTGGTAGTCATTAAAATCAGTAATACGAAAATCACGTAATACAGCCGTACCTTCATAGCGAGTTCCCTCACTGAGTACGACTATCTGATTCCCGTTAGGTAATTCTTTGGTATAGCCTTTATCTGCTACCACGACAGAAGGACGCTGATCTTGCGTTGGACGTAACTGTGCAAGGAACACATCTTGGAATTGATTCCCTTTCACGCTACCAAGATAGAGCACCATATTGCGGTCACTGGACATCTTAAATTGCCCTTCCATCAGTGCAGCTAAACTTGGGTTAGCTTTAGCATCCTCAAGGACTTGCTCTTGATGCACCGAAGACCAAGGAATAAGCCAAATGACATTTCCTGCAGCTAATGCGCTGGTCAGTAATGAGAGCAATAGTGCAGCTTGCACTAATGCTTTCTTACCAATTCCGCACGCATTCATGACGGTTATCTCACTTTCAACATAAAGTTTGCTGTAAGTCATCAGAAGCCCAAGAAAAAGGCTCAATGGAAGAATAAGCTGTGCCATCTCAGGAATGCCCAGCCACAGCAGAGAAACCACAAGGTTTGTAGGTATATTACCTTCTACAGCAGCCCCTAAAATTTCAACCAGTTTCTGGCTAAAGAAGATAAGCATCAGAATAAATAAGATGGCTATCTGACTTTTAAGGGTTTCCCGAGCTAAATATCGAATTATAATCACGCTAGTTATGCCTGTGAAAACTTGTCTTTTTGCAGGAAAATCGCTAACTTCGTTGTATATCTATCATTTGTGCATCTCAGTTAGACATTCTTGCAGCCCAAATGATATCAAAACATGCTATAAACAGGTTCCCAATAAGAACAAGCTTATAAGTTAGCTAAATTAGTTGTGTTCAATTAATGCATTTAGCTTAACATAAAAAGTAAACTTTCTATGGGGTAGATTAATGCGGATCACTATTCTAAACGATACTTTCCGTTTTTGTCTTTAATATTCAGGAGAACGCATGGAGTTTAATGTAAAAAGCGGCAGCCCAGAGAAACAACGCAGCGCTTGTATTATCGTGGGGGTGTTTGAGCCTCGTCGTTTATCTCCGATCGCGGAGCAACTTGATAAAATCAGTGATGGCTATATCAGCGCCCTGTTACGCAGAGGTGAACTGGAAGGCAAAGTCGGACAATCATTGCTGTTACATCATGTACCAAATGTTCTCTCTGAGCGCGTTTTACTGATTGGTTGCGGTAAAGAGCGTGAATTGGATGAACGCCAGTATAAACAGATCATTCAAAAAACCATTAACACTCTCAATGAAACTGGCTCGATGGAAGCTGTATGCTTTCTGACTGAGTTGCATGTTAAAGGTCGTAATAATTACTGGAAAGTGCGTCAAGCGGTTGAGACTGCAAAAGACTGCCTCTATACCTTTGATCAATTGAAAAGCAATAAGACTGAATTACGTCGTCCATTGCGTAAAATGGTCTTTAATGTACCTACTCGTCGTGAACTACCAAGTGGTGAACGCGCAATTGCACACGGTTTAGCTATCGCATCAGGTATTAAAGCATGTAAAGATTTAGCAAACATGCCACCTAATATTTGTAATGCCGCTTATTTAGCGTCTCAAGCTCGTCAATTAGCAGACTCATCTTCAAATGTTTCTACGCGTGTTATTGGCGAAGAACAGATGAAAGAGCTCAATATGAATGCTTACCTTGCGGTAGGACAAGGCTCTCAAAATGAATCTTTAATGTCGATTATCGAATATAAAGGCAATAAAGATCCTGAAGCTCGCCCAATCGTATTAGTAGGTAAAGGACTGACATTCGACTCTGGTGGTATTTCTATCAAACCTGCTGATGGCATGGATGAGATGAAATACGACATGTGTGGTGCAGCAACGGTTTACGGTGTGATGCGTGTTGTGGCTGAACTCCAGTTGCCAATCAACGTTATTGGCGTACTTGCAGGCTGTGAAAACATGCCGGGTGGAAAAGCCTATCGCCCTGGTGATATTTTAACAACCATGTCAGGCCAAACTGTTGAAGTATTAAATACTGATGCTGAAGGTCGTTTAGTGCTGTGTGATACGTTAACTTATGTTGAGCGCTTCGAGCCTGAATTAGTTGTCGATATCGCCACATTAACAGGTGCTTGTATGGTGGCTTTAGGCCATCACTACAGCGGATTAATGTCTAATCATAATCCGTTAGCACATGAGTTAATGAATGCATCAGAGCAAGCAGGTGATCGTGCTTGGCGTTTACCATTAGGCGATGAGTTCTATGAACAAATCGAATCTAATTTTGCTGACTTAGCAAATACAGGTGGCCGTTTAGGTGGCGCAATTACTGCCGGTTGTTTCTTAGCGCGTTTTGCAACTAAATATAACTGGGCTCACTTGGATATTGCAGGTACCGCATGGCGTTCTGGCAAAGCAAAAGGCGCAACAGGCCGTCCTGTTTCTTTATTGTCTCAGTTCTTACTTAATCGCGCGGGTTTGAATAGCGACGATTAATACCGCATAATTATCAGGGTTAAGGTATTACCCTATTATTATGGTAAATAGAGCAGACTCCAAGAAGGGTATTGCAACGCAATACCCTTCTGTTATCGGGATATCATGAAAAACGCCACGTTTTATTTAATGGAACACCCATCAATACACGAAGATTTACAGGCTCATGAGTGGCTTGCCTGTCAACTTACCGCTGAACATTGGCGATTAGGCAAACGTATTTTGTTGGTTTGTGAGTCTCAGGCTCAAGCTGAATTGCTTGATGAGGCATTATGGGCAAGAGAACCTCATCAGTTTGTTCCTCATAATCTTGCAGGTGAAGGCCCTCGTTATGGCTCTCCTGTTGAATTATGTTGGCCTGGAAAACGTGGTAATGCGCCTCGTGATCTTTTGATTAATTTGCAATCGCAATTCGTAGACTTTGCCACAGCTTTCCATGAAGTGATAGACTTTGTACCTATTGATGAACAATTGAAACAGTTGGCGCGTGAACGATATAAAATTTATCGTAGCGTCGGCTTTACTTTGACAATGGCTACGCCGCCAACCTATTGAATACGTAAAGAATATGGAAAATAAATCCGCACCGAAAGAGCCATCGCTCGACACAACATATAATCCAGCAGAGATTGAACAACCTCTGTATCAGCATTGGGAAAAAAACGGCTACTTTAAAGCCAATGGCGATACAACGAAAGAAAGCTTCTGTATCGTGATCCCACCGCCAAACGTTACAGGTAGCCTACATATGGGTCATGCTTTCCAGCAGACCATTATGGATACCATGATCCGTTACCAGCGCATGCAAGGTAAAAACACATTATGGCAATCAGGTACTGACCATGCGGGCATCGCGACTCAAATGGTCGTTGAGCGTAAAATTGCTGCTGAAGAAGGTAAAAACCGTCATGACTATGGTCGTGATGCATTTATTGACAAAATTTGGGAATGGAAAGCGGAATCAGGCGGTAACATTTCTAACCAAATGCGTCGTTTAGGTAACTCTGTTGATTGGGAACGAGAACGTTTCACAATGGATGAAGGGTTATCTAAAGCGGTTAAAGAAGCTTTTGTTCGCTTACATAAAGAAAATCTCATCTACCGTGGTAAACGCCTTGTAAACTGGGATCCTAAATTACACACAGCGATTTCTGATCTTGAAGTTGAAAACCGTGAAGTTAAAGGATCTATGTGGCATTTGCGTTATCCTTTAGCGGATGGGGCAAAAACAGCAGAAGGTAAAGATTACCTGGTTGTTGCAACAACACGTCCTGAAACCATGTTAGGTGATACTGGTGTTGCTGTTAACCCTGAAGATCCTCGCTATAAAGATTTAATTGGTAAAGAAATTATTCTACCAATCGTTAACCGTCGTATCCCTATTTTAGCGGACGAACACGCTGATATGGAAAAAGGGACTGGTTGCGTAAAAATCACCCCTGCTCACGACTTTAATGACTATGAAGTTGGACGTCGTCATCAATTACCAATGATTAATATCATGGATTTTGATGGCAATATCCGTGTTAGCGCAGAAGTATTAGACACCAACGGTGTTGAGTCTGACGTTTACAGCACTGAAATTCCAGAAGCCTACCAAGGTATGGAACGCTTTGCTGCACGTAAAGCAATGGTCGCTGAATTTGAACGTCTAGGTTTATTAGAAGAGATCAAACCTCACGATTTGACCGTACCTTACGGTGACCGTGGTGGCGTGGTTATCGAACCTTTATTAACAGACCAATGGTATGTTCGCGCAGCACCTTTAGCGAAACCTGCCGTTGAAGCAGTTAAAAATGGTGATATCCAATTTGTACCAAAACAGTACGAAAACATGTACTTCTCATGGATGAATGATATCCAAGATTGGTGTATTTCTCGTCAACTGTGGTGGGGTCACCGTATCCCTGCTTGGTATGACAACCAAGGCAACGTTTATGTTGGTCGTGACGAAGAAGAAGTTCGTCGTGAAAACAATATCGCTGCTGATGTCGCATTACGCCAAGATGATGACGTACTGGATACGTGGTTCTCATCTGCACTATGGACATTCTCAACATTAGGCTGGCCTGAAAACACAGAAGCACTAAAAACATTCCATCCAACGAATGTATTAGTTAGTGGGTTCGATATCATTTTCTTCTGGATCGCCCGCATGATCATGATGACCATGCACTTTATCAAAGATGAAGACGGTAAACCGCAAGTTCCATTTAATACGGTTTACATGACAGGCCTTATTCGTGATGAAGAAGGGCAGAAGATGTCAAAATCCAAAGGTAACGTACTTGATCCTTTGGATATGATTGACGGTATTTCATTAGAGAACCTGTTAGAAAAACGTACTGGTAATATGATGCAGCCACAAATGGCTGAAAAAATTGCTAAACGTACTAGCAAAGAGTTCCCAGAAGGTATTGAAGCACACGGTACAGATGCTCTGCGCTTTACTTTAGCGGCATTAGCTTCAACAGGTCGCGATATTAACTGGGATATGAAACGTCTATCAGGCTACCGTAACTTCTGTAACAAGCTGTGGAATGCAAGCCGCTTTGTTCTGATGAACACTGAAGATCAAGATTGTGGCTACCAAGGTGGTGAGATGACATTCTCACTGGCTGACCGCTGGATCTTAGCTGAATTTAATAATACCGTTAAAGCCTATCGCGAAGCATTAGATAACTATCGTTTCGATATTGCTGCCGGTATTTTATATGAGTTCACTTGGAACCAATTCTGTGACTGGTATCTTGAGCTATCAAAACCTGCGGTACACAAAGGTAATGATGCACAAAAACGTGCAGCACGTCATACACTGATTGAAGTGTTAGAAGGCTTACTGCGTCTTGCTCATCCAATTATTCCATTTATCACAGAGACAATCTGGCAACGTGTGAAGGAAGTTAAAGGCATTGAAGGTGAAACCATCATGCTACAGGCTTTCCCTGAGTTCGATGCTTCACTAGTGGATGAACAAGCACTGAACGATCTGGAGTGGATCAAAGAAGTTATCGTTGCAGTTCGTAATATCCGTGCTGAAATGAATATTGCTCCGGGTAAACCACTTGAAGTTATCTTACGTGGTGCCGATGACAATGCGAAACGTCGCGTTAGTGACAATATTGGTTTCTTAAAAGCAATGGGTCGCTTAGCTGATATTCGTCCATTAGCAGAAGGCGAAGAAGCGCCATTATCAGTTAATAAACTGGTTAACGGTGCAGAATTGCTGATCCCAATGGCGGGCTTTATCGATAAAGATGCGGAGCTTGCACGTTTAGATAAAGAGCTTGAAAAAGTAGAAAAAGATATCACAACTTTAGACAGCAAATTATCTAATGATGGCTTTGTTAGCCGTGCGCCAGAAGCGGTTGTTGCTAAAGAGCGTGAACGCTTAGCGACATGCTTAAGTGCAAAAGAGAAGCTAATCGCACAGAAAATCTCTATCGCCTCTTTATAAGCACTATCGCTTTAAAGACACTGAGATTGATAATGAAAACCCGCGTTTATCGCGGGTTTTTACTTAGCCTCTTTCAACCAAAAAATAAAACCATTTTTCACTTCATTTCTTGCTATTCACGGTTCTATTCTCGTTAATCCGCCTTTTCATCCTCTATTTTCACTTAAATTTAATCACTCGCTAAAATATAACGCTAGAAATAAAGGAAAAAGTTAAGCAAAGAGAAAGGGTTAACGGTTTACAAACACGCTTAATCAATTAAGATAGTTTTTGTGGCCATCCGAGCTACTTTCAATGAAGAAGTTCCTTTCCGGTGCTCTCTCAATACGTAATCAAAAAATATTCTACTAATAAGTGAAACGATGAGTGCAACTATGACTGCAACCCAAGCTATAACCTCAAATATTGTTATCCGAGCCATTGAAGAAAAAGACAACGCAGGTATTGCACACGTTATTCGTGAAGTCTCAGCAGAGCATGGTTTAACTGCCGATAAAGGCTTTGCAGTTGCCGATCCAATTTTAGATACCCTCTATGAAGTTTATCATCAACCACGCAGTGCTTACTGGGTTGTTGAAATGGATGGAGAAGTTGTTGGTGGGGGTGGTGTCGCACCACTTGCTGGTGGCGATGGTAATACTTGTGAACTACAAAAAATGTACCTTTCATCCAAATTACGTGGCAAAGGTATTGCGAAAAAAATCGTTCTGCAATCTCTTGAGTTTGGTAAAGAACAAGGATTTGTCCGTTGCTATTTAGAAACCACTGATATCTTAAAAGCGGCTGTCGGTTTATACGAAAAACTAGGATTCGAATTTATTGATGAAGCATTAGGCAACACTGGACATAGTGATTGTGAAATCCGTATGGTGAAGCCACTTTAAACGTTCTTGCTGTTCCCTACGTAATACAATAAATAAAATAAGCTCTACTTTACCCGCATTTCTTATGCGGGTTTTTATTAGCAAAAAATAGCATCTATTAACACAAATCATATTTATCAAAATGATATAAATACAGTATATTTCTATGCTTATTTTCACAATTAATTTCTTAATTAATTATTATCAAAATATTATTAATGAAATTCTTATCTTAAATTTTATTAAAATTTACAAGTTTAAATCGTTTTTCATTTCACTCTATCTAATTATATTTCTCTTCTTAAATAAAATATTATTTATCTTATTTTATATTTAAAAAAAGAGATTTTTTTATATTGCTATTTATAGCTAATTTAATATCTTTATGCAGATAAAGTCATGTATTGGCTTTTATAACTCTAAAATTTAAAAGGAATTTTTTCATGAAAAACTTTGTTAAAATTGCACTTATTGCTTCTGTAATTACCGTAATGACTGGTTGTACTGGTAGCGTATACAATAAAGAAAAAGACTGTAACTACGACTACTTACTGCACCCAGCAGTTTCTATTTCTAAAATCATTGGCGGTTGTGGCGACACAAGCAAATAAGATTTAAGAAATAAATATATTAATAAACTACATTCTGACTTATTGTTGCTAAGAAAGGGTGTAGTTTTTTGTTTTCAGTTTTAAAAATATAATAAAATAAAAACCAATTACACTAAAAACTATTTCATCAATTATTTAAATATAGCCTTTTTATTATTCCTACTCTCTTTATTACATTCTTTTTCTTTCTTTTTCACCATCCAAAGTCATTCATTTTTTTTGAACACTATCAACAAATTTCCCCTATTTTGTTCATCACGCGAACACTTTATGATCAGCTTCATTAAGAAATCACAATAATCTGTATTACCTCCTTCTGTGTCTTGGTTATTGTAGTTTCTTTCCTTAACTCGGAGAACAATCATGACTATCAGACAGATTAATCATATTTATTCGGTGCCAAATTCACACTGGGTAGGTAATGGCTTTCCAGTCAGCACCTTATTTTCCTATCAGGAAAATGGTGAGAAACATAGCCCGTTTCTGCTGATGGATTATGCCGAACCAACACTGTTTAAACCTGTTACCAATGCCCGTGGTGTAGGAGCGCATCCTCATCGTGGATTTGAAACCGTAACAATCGCCTATCAAGGTGAGGTTTCTCACCATGACTCTAAAGGTCATGCTGGAACAATTACCGCAGGTGATGTGCAATGGATGACTGCTGCTTCTGGCATTTTGCATAAAGAGTATCACTCTGAAAAAATGACCAAAGAAGGTGGTGTATTGGAAATGGTGCAACTTTGGGTGAATCTGCCGACAGCGTACAAAATGACACAGCCTCGTTATCAAGCGCTGAAAGCAGAGGATATCCCTCATGTTGAATTACCTAATGATCAAGGCTATGTCCGAGTGATCGCTGGTAATTATGCCAATACACAAGGTATCGCAATGACCTATTCACCACTGAATGTGTGGGATCTACGTTTAAATCGCACGGGTATTTCACATTACAGTATTCCTGAAGGTCATAATGCAATGCTGTTTGTAGTAAAAGGTGCTGTACATATCAATGACAGTGAAATTGCACGTCAACACGATATGGTAATGCTAGATAATCATGGTGATACACTGACATTAGAATCAATGGGTGACACCATTGTTTTAATTCTAACAGGTGAGCCAATTAACGAGCCTATTGCAGGACAAGGGCCTTTTGTAATGAACACTCAAGAAGAATTACAACAAGCTTTTGATGATTATGACAATGGTAAATTTGGTGTAATGGATTAAAGGCTCTCCCCTTAAAACCAATAACACCAGTCACAAAGAAATAATTTTGTGGCTGGTGCTATTATTTTGCACTGATAAATCAGGTACAAAAGGACAACATTTAGCAAGAATTAATGTAAACGTGATGACTTATCAGACTCTTCTTCGTCGTCTTCGTCTTCACCGTCTTCATCATCATACTCTGCATCAGGATCTTCAAAATAAGTACCCCAACCATCGTAATAGACACCCATTTTTTCAGCTAAATTCATTAGTTGCTCAACTTGAGCATCAATAAGTTCGGCATTCAAACCACTTTCACTTACTGCATCAAAGCAAACTAAAATCTCACCTGATTCGACTTCAATTTCCTCAGGCTCAGTCACTTCGTAACCTAATTTAAAAACTTCAACGGCTGCTTTTTCTAGTGTTTCAAAATTTTCACAAGAAATATGGTGCTCAATGGCATACAGTGCATCTGGATCACTGCCATCTTCCAGTAATTCTTCAATAATAAGACGTGTTTCTTCACGTTGTTCTGCTAATTCTTTGCTGTCCGCCATAATCATGCTCCGCAATAGTCTGAAAAGGTATCTTGCTCATTCTCCCACAGGCAGGATCAACACTCCATACTTAATATGATGCCCTTATCGCACACTGTTTAAATTAAAAGTTTTCCTTTAGGGGTTGATGATGAATATTTATTAATATAAATTGAATATAAATTCAATAATAGGATATCACCCATGAACCCTTTTTATCAGAAATCATTCTTACGTTTACTTGATTTTTCACCTGCTGAAATTCAACAGCTGCTTACATTGTCAGCTCAATTGAAAAAAGCCAAAAAATCAGGTCAAGAAACTCAATATCTTACTGGAAAAAATATCGCACTGATTTTTGAAAAAGACTCAACACGTACCCGTTGCGCGTTTGAAGTCGCTGCATTTGATCAAGGCGCAAGAGTGACTTATTTAGGGGGCGGAAGCCAAATTGGACATAAAGAATCGATAAAAGATACCGCACGTGTATTAGGCCGTATGTATGATGGTATTCAGTATCGGGGCTACGGACAAAAAACGGTAGATGCACTTGCACAATATTCAGGTGTACCTGTTTGGAATGGTTTAACCAATGAATTTCACCCAACACAATTATTAGCTGATTTACTGACTATCGCAGAACATCAAACTAAACCGTTATCAGAAACGGTATTTGCTTACCTTGGTGATGCTCGTAACAACATGGGTAATACCATGCTGGAAGCGGCTGCATTAACAGGTATAGATTTACGTTTAGTTGCACCTAAAGCATGTTGGCCTGAAGCAAGTTTAGTTGCTCAATGCCAAGAGATTGCCAAGAAAAATGGCGGAAATATCACGCTAACTGAAAATGTAGCTGAAGGCGTTAAAAATGCTGATTTTCTTTACACTGATGTGTGGGTTTCTATGGGCGAACCAAAAGAGGTTTGGAAAGAGCGTATTGCTTTACTTAAGCCTTACCAGGTCAATATGGATGTTATAAAATTAACCGAAAATCCAGACGTCAAATTCCTTCACTGTTTACCCGCTTTTCATGACGAAGAAACAACAATGGGTAAAGCATTAGCTGAAGAATTTAACCTATATGGCGGTTTTGAAGTTACTGATGAGGTTTTTGAATCAAAACACAGCATTGTGTTTGATGAAGCAGAAAATCGTCTTCACACCATAAAAGCGGTGATGGTCGCTACCCTTGCAAATCCTTTCTAAAATACATAATCATGCAAAACACCTATTTTTTATTTATGAAAAAATAGGTGTTTTCTTCGTTTTATCTCAAGCTTATTGATTTTTAATTTAAAAAATTTTTTTTTGTAAAAAATAAAAGCAAACGCTTGCGTGAAACTCTAAGATGCGTATAATGCGCCACAATTTGTCAGGAGGAAAGATGAAACAGCGCCTATTCCAATTCGTAACAAAAACAAGCACCTTAACTGGTCGCAAGCGCATTCTCTTTTTTCCAATAGCCCAATTTTTTAAAACCCCTCTTATTGAGGGGTTTTTTTTGGTCTATAAAAAACCATCTACCGCACAATTCATCGCCAAAGGAGAACTCTAATGACTAATCCGCTCTACCAAAAGCATATTATCTCCATCAATGATCTGGACAGGGAAGATTTGGAGTCTGTTCTTCACGTTGCTAATAAACTCAAGCAGCAACCTAATAACGAATTGTTGAAAGACAAGGTGATTGCGAGCTGTTTTTTTGAAGCATCAACACGTACTCGCTTATCATTTGAGACAGCTATTCACCGCCTAGGTGCATCAGTTGTCGGTTTTTCTGATGGAAGCAACACTTCACTGGGTAAAAAAGGTGAAACATTAGCAGATACCATTTCGGTTCTTCGTACTTATGCTGATGCCATTGTTATTCGCCATCCTCAAGAAGGTGCTGCACGTTTAGCCTCTGAGTTTGCTGGCGATATTCCAGTACTCAATGCAGGTGATGGAGCAAATCAGCATCCAACTCAGACTCTACTGGACTTGTTTACCATCCAAGAAACGCAAGGCCGTTTGGATAATCTCAATATCGCGATGGTCGGTGACTTAAAATATGGCAGAACAGTGCATTCACTGGCACAAGCATTGGCGAAATTTAAAGGCAATCATCTCTATTTTATCGCCCCTAAAGTGCTCGCCATGCCAGAGCATATTCTTCACTTACTAGAAGAAAATGGTGTTGAATACAGCCAGCATGAAACAGTAGATGAAGTGATGCCAGAGCTAGATATTCTATATATGACTCGCGTACAAAAAGAGCGTTTAGACCCATCTGAATACGCGAATGTTAAAGCACAATTTATCTTAACCAGTGCAGATCTTGTGAATGTTAAAGATAACCTTAAGATCCTACATCCACTGCCACGTATCGATGAAATCACGACAGATGTAGACAAAACACCTTACGCTTATTATTTCCAACAAGCAGGCAACGGTATCTACGCACGTCAGGCATTACTTGCCTTAGTTCTGAATAAAAACTTAGTTCTTTAATAAGGAGCACACCATGACACATGATCACAAACTAAAAGTTGAAGCTATCAAACGTGGGACTGTTATTGATCATATTCCAGCGCAGGTGGGCTTTAAAATTCTTTCACTGTTTCGCCTAACAGAGACTGATGAAAGAATAACAGTAGGTTTTAATTTACCTTCAGAAAATTTAGGTAAAAAAGACTTAATTAAAATCGAAAATGTCTTTTTAACCTCTGAGCAAGCAAACCGTTTAGCGATGTATGCGCCTCAAGCAACTGTAAATATCATCGATGATTATCAAGTCGTTAATAAGATGGCATTAAGTTTGCCAGAATTGCTTGAAGATGTGGTGCCTTGTCCTAATAGCAACTGTATTAGCCATAACGAGCCAGTGCAAAGTAGTTTCCGTGTCAAAAAACTGGCCTCAGATGTTGTATTAACCTGCAAGTACTGTGAAAAAGAGTTCGAACGCCACGCGGTTATTCGTTAATTCTTTTAGCTATCTGCTCGCAAGGGCAGATAGTTTTAAAAGGCCGTTAAATTATACTCGGGTAATATAATAAAGTTTCTAAAGCTGCTTTTACTTCAGGTATTAATAGATGTAATCTAAAACAGTTACCTATCAAAGTAACATCTTCTTTTTCTTTATCGTAATTATTTATAGACATCTATAGATACACTTTTCCCAAAAAGTATAAACTTTTTAAGAAAAATAGAATAATTACCTATTAAAAGCTTCAAGGCTATTTATATTAAAAATGAAAATAGCATATCCTTTCTTTTTTATGAAAAAATTTACTATAACTTCACCACTTTTATGGGCTAAAAATAGCGTCAAACCGCACTACTGCTCTTCATTTATTTCCTTTTTATAATTGCAGACTTTATGATAAAGCCTGACATCTGTCATATTGCTAACCTAAAGCGCTGGCTATAATAGCGCCACATTAATCAAATGTTAGCGTTAATCTTATAAAAACAGGAGTTCTAAATGTCTTACGAAATTAATACCGATAAAGCCCCAGCTGCGATTGGTCCTTATGTACAAGGCGTTGATTTAGGTAATTTAGTGATCACTTCAGGTCAATTACCTGTTGATCCTGCAACCGGTGAATTTGTTTCTGATAATGCAGCAGAACAAGCTCGTCAATCTTTAGAAAACGTAAAAGCAATCATTGAAAAAGCAGGTTTAACCGTTGCTAATATCATCAAAACAACTGTTTTCGTAAAAGATTTAAATGATTTCGGTACGATCAATGCTGCTTATGAAGCATTCTTCAAAGAGCATAACGCTGCATTCCCTGCTCGCTCTTGTGTTGAAGTTGCACGTTTACCAAAAGATGCGAAAGTAGAAATCGAAGTTATCGCTATCCGTTAATTTCGTCTCAACAGCAAGCCATAAAAAAGCAAAGGTCTCTTTATGAGCACTTTGCTTTTTTTATGTTCTCACTTTTTGATAAATAATTTATCACTTCTGTTTTTGGCACATATTTACAATTCAGCCAATCCCTCTTGATGCCTGACGTAGCAAAAATACCTTGATATAGATCAGTTTTAATGAAGATTATTTCCCTTCCAATTACTATATATTGTGCTTTAATACATATCGACCTACAACATATAGTAATTATACACATCTTATCCACAATAAGCCTGAATGCTGTGCCATCACCTGTTTTTATGGGATTTGAGCCTGTGGATAAATAGTTAAGGAGCAAGATTGTGAAAACCATAGTGATAAAACGAGACGGATGTAAAGTCTCTTTTGACCAAACCCGCATCAGCGATGCTATCAAAAGAGCGGCCGTAGCTTGTGAGATCACTGATGATGATTATTGCGTATCCGTCGCTGAATCTGTTTCACAATCTCTCGCAGGACGTTCGAATGTCGATATCCGTGAGATCCAAGACGCCGTAGAAAATCAGCTGATGGCTGGTGAACATAAAGATGTCGCCAGAGCCTATATTGAATACCGTCATGACCGAGATGTTGCTCGTGAGCAACGTGGAAGACTAACTCAGGAAATCCGGGGTCTTATCGAACAAAGTGATGTCTCTATTCTTCATGAAAATGCGAATAAAGACAGTAAGGTTATCCCTACCCAGCGTGATTTACTTGCGGGTATTGTGGCTAAACATTACGCAAAATTACATATCCTGCCAAGAGATGTGGTACTCGCCCATGAGCGTGGTGAAATTCATTATCATGATCTCGATTATTCACCGTTTTTCCCTATGTTTAACTGTATGCTAATTGACCTTAAAGGCATGTTAAACAACGGTTTTAAAATGGGAAATGCGGAAATAGAACCCCCTAAATCTATTTCAACAGCAACAGCAGTAACTGCACAAATTATCGCACAAGTAGCAAGCCATATTTATGGTGGTACAACAATAAATCGTATCGATGAAGTATTAGCGCCGTTTGTAAAATCAAGTTATGACAAACACTATAAAGTAGCGCAAGAATGGCAGATTGCTGATAAAGAAGCTTATGCTAATGCGCGTACTGAAAAAGAGTGTTATGACGCATTCCAATCTTTAGAGTATGAAGTTAATACACTGCATACAGCTAATGGACAAACACCATTTGTCACTTTTGGCTTTGGCCTTGGTACGTCAAAAGAAGCGCGTTTAATTCAACGATCTATTCTTGAAAATCGTATGGCTGGTTTAGGAAAAAACCGTAAAACGGCTGTTTTCCCTAAACTCGTTTTTGCCATTAAAGATGGTTTAAACCATAAATTTGGTGATCCTAACTACGATATCAAACAACTTGCACTTGAATGTGCAAGTAAACGCATGTATCCCGATATCTTAAATTATGATCAAGTCGTTAAAGTAACAGGTTCATTTAAAACGCCAATGGGTTGTCGTAGCTTCTTAGGTGTTTACGAAGAAAATGGTGAGATGATCCATGAAGGTCGTAATAACCTCGGTGTTATCAGCCTGAACTTGCCGCGTATTGCTATTGAAGCTCAAGGTGATGAAGCGACATTCTGGTCGCTACTTGATGACCGCCTCGAGTTAGCGAAAAAAGCACTGATGACTCGTATTGCTCGTTTAGAAAACGTCAAGGCGCGTGTTGCCCCAATCCTTTATATGGAAGGTGCTTGTGGTGTTCGCTTAAAAGCAGATGATAATGTGGCTGAAATCTTTAAAAATGGCAGAGCATCAATCTCATTAGGTTATATCGGTGTTCATGAAACCATTAACGCACTGTTTGGTACTCAAACACACGTTTTTGATGATGAAACCTTAAGAAAGAAAGCCGTCGCAATTATTAATCGTCTGCGCGAAGCAACAGATCAATGGAAAGCAGAAACAGGTTATGGCTTTAGCCTTTACAGCACACCAAGTGAAAACTTGTGTGATCGCTTCTGTCGCTTAGATGCAGCTGAATTCGGTATTTTACCGGGTGTAACGGATAAAGGTTATTACACCAATAGCTTCCACTTAGATGTTGAGAAAAAAGTAAATCCATACGACAAACTGGATTTTGAAGCGCCTTATCCTCCATTAGCAAATGGCGGTTTCATTTGTTATGGCGAATATCCAAACTTACAGCATAACCTTAAAGCGTTAGAAGATGTGTGGGATTACAGCTATACCCGTGTTCCTTATTATGGAACAAACACTCCGATTGATGAATGTTATGACTGTGGTTATACCGGTGAATTCTCTTGCACTAGCAAAGGCTTTACTTGCCCACGTTGTGGTAATCACAACCCAGCGAGAGTTTCCGTTATTCGCCGTGTATGTGGATATTTAGGTAGCCCAGATTCACGTCCATTTAATGCGGGTAAACAGGAAGAAGTTAAACGTCGAGTTAAACATCTGGCAAATGGTCAGTTAGGTTAAGAGTGTGAATTACCATCAATATTACCCTGTTGATGTGGTAAATGGCCCTGGTACACGTTGCACCCTGTTTGTTTCAGGGTGCATACACCAATGCCGAGGCTGTTATAACAAATCAACCTGGTCATTAACTTCAGGCAAGCCGTTTACACAAGAAGTGGAAGATCAGATCATTGCTGATCTCCAAGACGACCGTATTAAACGACAAGGATTATCACTTTCAGGTGGCGATCCGCTACACCCTCAAAATCTTTCTGCTATATTAAAATTGGTAAAACGCGTTAAAACGGAATGCCCTGAGAAAGATATTTGGGTTTGGACTGGCTACTTACTGGCTGACTTAACCCCAGAGCAACAAGAAGTCGTTAACTTTATTAACGTACTGATTGATGGGAAGTTCGTACAAGAACTTTATGATCCCGCATTACTGTGGCGTGGTAGTAGTAATCAGGTGATCCATAAATTGAAGTAATACACATTGAATTAACTGGAGGATGTATGCCTTTAAGTGATAATAAATATGTAAGCTTTTCTGAAGATCATGAACTGAACTACCATTTAAAAAAATGGGGTAAAAAGCAGTCTAAAGCGAATCGAGAACAACTCGTGAAGCTAGGCACTGAATTAAAAAAGAAACTCGGCGCTAAACATCTCCAACATACTGAAATAGATGCTGAGATAGAAAAAAATCTTTCATCATTTGAATAATACCTAAAAGCCCATTTTTATAATGGGCTTTTTTCTTTCATCATTCTTATTTAATCACCTGCGTTATCAAATGCGAATCATTTTCAAAAAAGATGGTCAAAGTGATTAGTTTTGTTTTATTATTAACGCTCTTAACTATTCTTTTTATGATGATATTTGATATGAAATTCGCACTTTTCCCTTTATTTTCAATAATCTTACTTTCTGGTTGTAGCAGTACTTGGGAACCTAAAGGTGCATCAGATTACACATTACAAGAAGCAAAAATGCTTTGTGAACTTGATGCGAATACTCGCTATCCTATTCGCAAAGAAGTGCTACAACGTACTGTTTATCGTGATGTACAAAAAACGTGTCGTAAAGATGATAAAGACCACTGCGGTGATAAAAAAACCTACACTGAACGTGTACCAATGACTGAAAGCTATGTTGAAGACATTAACCAAGAAGACAGAAAAACCTTCTACACCTCTTGTATGTCTTTAAAAGGATGGGAACAAAAAAATCATTATTTTTGGGAATAGTGGAAAGTTAAGAAAAAATAAGTTTAATCACGTTGCCAATAGAGCTTAGTACCAAAACCTAATTGATTATTCACCATCTTAATTTCTTGCAATTTTAGCTCCCATAAAGGCACATGGATGGCGGCTAATGCGACAGGAAAACGTAAACAATAATGTTTTCTTGCGTTGATGTCGTCCTTACCAGTCAGTAAAAAAACAGACCCCGTGAATTGAATACCCTGTAAATCTGATACGGCAATTTCTTGTGTGCTGATACTCCCAGCAACTAATAAATTTTCCTGCATCATTTTAGCATGGCGTGTTTTCTTTTCAGAAAGAAAAATAAGCCTCATCTGACTTTCATCAAACCAATAAAAACAATTAGCACACCAAACATCACCCAATGAACTTGTTGTACATAAGGTAAACACATGGTTATCACGTATATATTGTTTAATTATTTTGATCGAATCTAGAGAAAACATAATATACCTGTATAGATACAAAAAGAGACGCTGTTTAGTTGATAATTATATCACCAAAACGAGCGTCTTACCGCGTGTCTCTTATTACAGGTTATTTATCGGGAATAGTTAAAATTAACGATAAATTTCAGCATTTACAGTGAGGTAATCATCACCTGTAGCGCCAACAACTTTAAAGCCTTTTGCACCTTCATCTTTTGCAATTTGGGCAATCTTAGTTGTTAAACCATCTAAAGTATCGCTACCTGTGATTGTGATATACTCACCATTCACCGAAGGACTTTTTGATACGCTATCAGATGCGATTGAACCGAATGAAATAGCACTTAAAGCTAATGTAGCAGCGATTAATGTAGATTTTTTCATAATAAACTCCAAATAAATTCTAATTTTGCTAGGTATCGCGGAGTGTCTCTCTGTGATGTGGATCATATTATGCGCTTTAGTTTAAATTTAAAATTAGCAATAATTGCTTTTCATTTTCAAAAAAATTGAATGTCATTTTTTAAATGATAGGATTTACTGTCACAAATATTTCACAACATATTGATATATCTAATAGATTTCATTTTGGTAAAACGATAAATTACTCACTTAAAAAATTAAGAAATATTATTTATCAAAAGAGAAAGTAGCACGAAAAGGAAAAAATGATGACGGAGACAATGTGGTCACTCTATATTGTTAGAAATCGTCTCGGTTCTCTTTATACAGGGATCACGACAAATGTTGAGAGACGTTTTCAACAACATCAGAATGGAACGGGTGCTAAAGCACTGAAAGGTAAAGGCCCTTTATTACTGGAATTTTATTGTCAGGTAGGGAATAGACAACGAGCTTCTCAACTTGAATACCAATTAAAGCAGTTGAAAAAGACGCAAAAAGAAAAGCTGATCATTGACCAGCCTTCAGACATTGCACTGTATTTAATACAGGATAAATAAATTTAGCTAAATTGATCGAACAATGGTGAATAGTTGACTAAACCATGAATATCATCAACATTGCCATTTTCTAACGCATAAAGCTGAAAAGCCTCTTCTGTATCAGGCCATTTGCAATGTAAACCCTGTGACTTAGCTGGGATAAAACCGGATTTTTGATAATATTCAGGCTCCCCCAACACCACAACGGCACCGTAACCAAATTCATTTAGGCTATCTAGCCCTTCATTAATCAGTTGACGTCCAATACCTTGGTTTTGGAAATCAGGAGCAACAGCAAGTGGTGCAAGCCCTACCCACTGGCAATCTTTTCCATCAATATCAACAGGTGTAAAACCGATATAGCCAATCAATTGGCCTTCATCACTAATTGCCACCATGCCTAATGTTAACAACCCTTCTTCACGTAAATGCCCGACTAAATCAGCTTCACTACCTGTCGGAAACGCTTGGCGTAAAAGGTTATCAATTGCAGGAATATCAACGGGAATTTCAACACGTATTAGCATGAAGTTGAGCTCAGTTCATGGCTGTGCAGAGTGTCTTCTTTTTCTTCTTGAAGCCCACTTTTTACAAACTCAGCCAGTTGTAATAAACCAAAACGCAACACAGATGGCATTGAGTCTAATTCAATTGCATCCATCAGGTTCTTAACATATAACCCGAGTTCTGTATCACCTTCAATTTGTAGACGACGTTGGAAAAATAAGGTGTCAGGATCTTCTTTGCGAGCAGCAATTAAAATAAGATCATTAGCATTTCCGCTAAAGCTGACATCTTCTTTTTCTAAGCGACTGACCACTAATTTATCATCACGAACACTGATAAACCACTGTAAATGTAAGTCTCTTATCTCAACTTTTAGCCATTTATCTTCTAAAAAGTGTAAATCACCTTCAGCTAACGACTCACGAAACTGCCAACTTAAAAACTGTTCTAATATGTCGCGTTGCAAAGCAAATGGGGTAACTTGTAAAGGGTAACGTAAAAAACGAGGCCCTTCTTTAACCAAATGGGTACGAATTTTGTTAAACACGTTCGGACTCCTATAAATAAAATTACGGGCTATTGTGCCAGATATAGACAGATATTCTGCGATCCTATATCAATATTCGGTTAATCCGTTGTTCACATTTTGAGTTCTTTGATTTTACTTAAGCAAAAAACAGAGTTCTCTGCCCTAAATCAAAACCTTTTTTTATCTTGCTCATTACAATTTCTGATCATTCTTAATTTCTAAAGGGAAGTGAAGATGGAATTACTGTGCCCAGCGGGTAATTTACCTGCCTTAAAAGCGGCCATAGATAATGGCGCGGATGCCGTTTATATCGGTTTAAAAGATGATACTAATGCAAGACATTTTGCGGGTTTGAATTTCACAGAAAAGAAGTTACAAGAAGCGGTTAATTATGTTCACCGCCACCAGCGAAAATTGCATATTGCAATAAACACCTTTGCTCACCCTGATGGATTTGAACGCTGGCAAAAAGCGGTTGATATGGCAGCATCTTTAGGTGCTGATGCTCTTATTTTGGCGGATATCGCCATGTTAGAGTACGCCGCAGAGCGTTATCCTCATATTGAGCGCCATGTTTCAGTGCAAGCTTCTGCAACCAATACACAAGCGATTGAATTTTATCAACGTAACTTTGATGTGGATCGTATTGTTCTTCCTCGAGTTCTATCTATTCATCAAGTAAAACAATTAGCACAAACTAGTCCAGTACCTTTAGAAGTTTTTGCCTTTGGTAGCTTATGTATTATGGCTGAAGGTCGATGCTATCTCTCTTCTTATTTAACTGGTGAATCCCCTAATACCGTGGGTGCTTGCTCCCCTGCTCGTTTTGTACGTTGGCAACAGACACCGCAAGGAATGGAATCTCGCCTTAATGACGTACTTATCGACCGCTATTCACCTAATGAGAATGCAGGTTATCCAACATTGTGCAAAGGACGCTATTTTGTTGATGATCACTGTTATCACGCATTAGAAGAGCCTACGAGCCTCAATACTCTTTCACTATTACCAGAGTTAATGGCGATGAACATCGCATCCGTCAAAATTGAAGGTCGTCAACGTAGTCCTGCTTATGTTACTGAAGTTGCAAGGGTTTGGCGTGCAGCTATCGATCAATGCAAAAAAGATCCTCAAGGCTTTAGTACTAACCCTCGTTGGATGAACGCATTAGGAAAAATTTCAGAAGGGACACAAACGACATTGGGTGCTTATCACCGTAAATGGCAATAATAAGGATAAGAAAATGAAATATGCATTAGGCTCTGTACTTTATTATTGGCAAAAAGAAGCACTTGAAGCGTTCTATGAAAAAGCAAAACATAGTGATGCTGATATTATTTATCTAGGTGAAACAGTTTGTAGTAAACGCCGTGAAACCAAACCTCAAGATTGGATTAATCTCGCCAAAGAAGTTGCTAAATGCGGTAAGCAAGTGGTTCTTTCTACCTTAGCGTTATTACAAGCACCTTCTGAATTAAAAGAAATTGCTAAGTTAGTTGATAACGGTGAATTTTTAGTTGAAGCACATGATTTTGGTGTGATCAATATGCTTTACGAGCGTCATCTTCCTTTTGTGGCAGGTCACGGGCTTAACTGCTACAACGCTTATGCACTACGCTTGTTACATAAACAAGGAATGATGCGTTGGTGTATGCCTGTTGAGCTTTCTCGCGAATGGTTAAGCAACCTTCTAACTCAATGTGAAACATTAGGTATTAGAGATAAGTTCGAGGTTGAAGTCCTGGCTTATGGGCATCTTCCTTTGGCTTATTCAGCGCGCTGTTTTACCGCTCGTTCTGAAAATCGCTCTAAAGATGATTGTGAAACCTGTTGCCAAAAATACCCTCAAGGCCGTGAAGTACGCTCACAAGAAAATCAGCAAGTATTTGTTCTTAATGGTATTCAAACACAAAGTGGCTATTGTTATAACTTGGGTAATGATCAAACATCAATGGCAGGTTTAGTGGATATTATCCGCTTATCTCCTGAATCTGATGCTATTTTTGATACCTTGCAACAATTTCGCCAAAATGAGCAAGGTCAACAGCCACTGACAACAACTCATCACCATGACTGTAATGGCTATTGGCGCAAGTTAGCAGGGTTGGAGTTAGTGGAATAAAAATATTTTAGCACTTCATAATATGATTAAATAAAAAGCTCGTACGGGCTTTTTATTTTGACTCACCGCGATGATGTAACCAATGTTTAAATTGGTGCGTAATATGCCTTAACTCACCATTACGTAACATACCCACCAGCACGCCTAACACAGTGTAAATCACGCCTAAAACCAGCATCATCACAATATCACCCAATATGCTTTGGAATGATAATCCCATTTGATTTATACCAGCCATGGCATTTACTGCCCATGTAGAAGGTAGTGCGGATGAGATTGCAAATACCCAGTCAGGCATCGCTTGTAATGGCCAAATCGTACCAGAAATATAGAATACCGGTGTTGTAACAAATGCCAATGTCAGATAAATCATCTCAACACTGCGTAAGCACTCTGTAATTAACTTGCCAAGACCTAATACAGCCAATAGGAATGGGAAAGTGAGCATCCATACTTGGTAAAGGGGAGCTTCTTGGCGATAGCCTAATACCCAAGGCCATAATGCAAAGAATACAGCAGATAAAAATAACCAAATAGGAATAAGTGCAGATAACGCCCCTAAATAAACCGCTAATGGTGGCTTTCCTTTTGGCGTACTTCTCACAGCAATACTGACACGGACACAAGCAATTAAGAGCGAGTGTTGTAATAACATGACTAATAAGCCCGGGAAAATAATTGCAGCAAAACTTACTCCTGGGTTATACATCGCTATGGTTTCACCCTGAATAGGCTTTAGTAAAATCTTAGATTGTTCAACACTAAAACCCGCATTCTGTAAAATGCGCCCATTATAAGAATCCAATAACTGTTGATAAGCCAACATCAATTCTTGCTGAATTTGTCCGCTGGCAAGGCGGTTTGTAGCATCACCAAAGACCGGAACAGTGACATCTTTACCATTCAATAATTTCTTCTCAAAATCGGTTGGAATGATAATGATGGCAAAGAGTTCACGCATAATCATATCGTGACGAGCTTCATCTAAATTATCATAGTTATTAATACTTAATTTAGGTGTCGAGTTTAATGCCCGAATAAGTGAATAGCTTGCAGGGCTATGATCTTGATTAATCACTGCCACAGGTAAATCCCATAGAACTGGTTTGGCATACACCAAACTCATAATACATAGGGAAACGATAAGTAGCATCCACATCGGTTTTTCTAACATACCCAGTAGAACGCGCTTAAAAGTTTGGAAATACATCTGCATCATGCAACACCTACCTGTAATTCCAATCGTTTAAAAATACGCTTGCGAACTAAGAAGGCGATAGCAAAAGGATAAATCAGCAAAAGCGAACAAACATATAAAATACCTTGGAGTGATACTTCTCTTAAGAAGATATCAAACATGGCATTTAAGGCGTGAGTTAATGGCTCTAAATTAGAAATAATCTGAGCAGGTAAGATCATCGAAAGTTCAGGTACAGCCATACCCGAGAATGCCAATGCAATACTTACCAACATACCTATCATACTGTATGCCGTTATCGCACTATTGGTAAACGCAAAGAGCAACAACCCTACACTTTGAGCTGCAATAATATAGAAGAACCCCACCAACGCCATATATAGCGGATTACCATTCACCTTCGCCCCTGAAAAATGTACTAATGCTGCCAATTCAACAATTAACAAGGTTAAGAAAAACAAGGTGTAAGGGGTGAGTTTACCAATAAGGGCAAATGTGAAAGGCTTAATATTCAATAGCATATTACCACGTGATAACGAATAAATCGTACAAGTCACGACAAATAGTTGGAGCATATGAATAGTAGCTGCAAATTGCTGATAATAAATATAGCTGCCACTGGCATTAAACAAACTGTCATAAGAGAGCGTCACTTTTGCCAATGGAGGAACAGGTTTATTCATTTCTTGAGCTAAAACAGTACGGTATTGCGCATTAAGCTCTGCAATTAATCCACTAAAATCCTGTATTGCATAACTCCCTGCTGCATAGTACAACCCGTTGTAATACATACGTGTAGTAGGTTGCTTTCCTGCTAATACCTTGCTTTCAAAGTGTCGAGGAATAGTGAGTATCGCATAATCTTTTGCGCTACCAAGCCGTTCCATTGCTGTGCGAGGATTGCCATCGAGCGTATTTAATTGTGCATGAGAGCCCGCATTTAAGTCTCTGATCAGTGTTCTTGATAACGGGCTATTATCGTTATTGATCACCGAAACTGGCAAATTCAGCAATGTACCTTCAGAAAAGTTAGCACTAATTAACGTGAACAACATCAATGGGAATAGCCAGCTTAGCCAATGAAAAACGGGGCTACGAACTGCCATATGAGTTTCTCGTGAAAATGCGCTACTAAAGCCACGCCAAGCTGCCTTTACTCTCATTGTTTGTCCTTATTTATCCCAACGCCATAATGCACTCATACCTGGGCGAAGCCCTTCAATTGGCGTCACAGGATACAGTCGGATCTCAAACGTTTTTAAATCGAAATCACCCGTTGCTCTTGTCGCTCTTTTTGTTGCGTAGTCACCCATTGGAGCGATATAGCGAATTTCAGCTTCTACCTCTTTATTACCTAATGCAGGAACCGTGATAGTAATGCGATCACCTTTGCGAATATCCGCTAAGATGTCTTCACGAAGGTTATAAACAAAATAAACATCAGGAATACGAATAAGGGTAGCGAGTGGACTATTGGCATTAAAGAGTTCACCTATCTCCGCAGGAATAGGTCCCACTTCTCCATCTACAGGAGCTTTAACTTGTAGATCGTTTTGTTGGATCTTCAACTCAATAAGTTGTTGTTCTGCCTGTTGCACTGCTGCGGTATATTTATGACGTAATTCAATGCGATCGCCATTTTTGGCTTCATCCAATTCTGCTTGAGCGCCTCTGACACGTTGTGATGCAACATCACGGCTACGGCGCGCATTATCCAACTCTGTTGCTGATACATAACCTTGATTAGCTACCGCACTGATACGCTGATAATCTTTTGCCGCATTTGCAGCTTCGACTTTAGCTTGAGATAAAACAGCTTCTAGATTCCGAATGCTCTCTTCTCTTGTACCATGTAATGACAAATCTAATTGAGCTTGAGCTTGTGCTTTGGCAGCCTCAAGTGCAGCAACTTGCGCATTGAGTTCAGGACTTTCTAATGTGATCATTAATTGCCCTTTTTTGACATCATCACCTCGCTCTATATGGCGTTCAATAACTCGGCCTTTGGCTTTAGAGGCAACAATCACTTCTGGAGCATCGACTTCTCCTTGCAATAATAAATATTGATTATGCGCGCGGAAAAGTACGGCTAATGCAATTAGTATTAGCATTAATAAAATAAGATAAATGGCTCTTTTTTTCATATAACGATTAGACCTTAATAGTGAAGTAGAACACTCACTGACAGAGTTATATTACACAATAACTCAGAATTTCTTTAAGAATTTTGTGCGCTAGATCACTGACGCAAAGGAATATTTTCTTTGATAGTGCGATTAAGTTATTCTTATATCAAACTTTATCGCCTAATTAATATCCCCGTTTTATCTGAACTTTTTATATTGTTCAGATAGAAAAGAGAACGGTACTCAATACTTATGTATGAATTTGATCTTATTTTGCTGTTATTACAGCAAATGTGCGTTTATTTAATTATTGCTTGGTTTTTAAGCAAAACACCGCTATTTACGCCACTTTTACAGGTCACAATAAAACTTCCCCATAAGTTGATGTGCTATGTCATATTCTCCATTTTCTGCATTATGGGTACCTATTTTGGGCTACATATTAATGATTCTATTGCCAATACGCGAGCTATTGGATCCGTATTAGGCGGATTATTAGGAGGCCCTTACGTTGGCTTTCTTGTTGGTTTTACCGGAGGCTTACACCGCTATTCACTCGGTGGTATGACTGCTTTTAGCTGTATGGTATCAACCATTGTCGAGGGATTAATTGGCGGATTAGTTCACCGTTATTACGTAAAACATGGGCAGATGCATCGGATATTTAACCCATGGACAGCAGCTGCGGTTACCTTCTTTGCTGAAATAATACAGATGAGCATCATCTTATTATTGGCACGTCCGTTTAATGAAGCACTTGCTTTAGTTAAAGATATTGCCGCTCCTATGATAGTAGCAAATACCGTTGGCGCTGCGATGTTTATTCGAATATTACAAGATAGACGCGCTATATTTGAAAAATATACCAGTGCATTCTCAGCACAAGCATTAAAAATCGCTGTCTGTACTGAAGGTATTTTACGTAAAGGATTTAACCAAGATAATAGTACCCGTGTAGCAAAAGTGATTTATCAGGAATTAAGAGTCAGTGCGGTTGCCATTACAGATAGAGAAAAGCTACTCGCCTTTATTGGCATCGGCGCTGATCATCATTTACCGGGTACACCTATTTCATCAGATCAATCAAAACAAGCCATTAATAATAATGAAGTTGTTTATGCTGATGGTAATGAAACGCCCTATCGTTGTACGCTTTCCCCTCATTGCAAACTAGGTTCAACCTTAGTTATTCCGTTAAGAGGTGAAAATAATCAAGTCATTGGAACAATAAAACTTTATGAGGCTAAAAATCGCCTATTTAGTTCTATTAATCGTACCTTAGGTGAAGGCATCGCAAGTCTATTATCTGCACAAATTCTAGCTGGGCAATATGAGCGAAATAAGCAATCGCTTTTAGAATCAGAGATTAAACTCTTACATGCTCAGGTTAACCCTCACTTTCTTTTTAATGCACTAAATACATTACAAGCAGTTATTCGCCGTGATAGCGAGCAAGCAAAGCAACTCGTGCAATTTCTCTCTGCTTTCTTTCGTAAAAATTTAAAAAGACCAGAAGCAGTTGTGACATTAAGTGACGAAATCGAACATGTAAACGCCTATCTGCAAATCGAGAAAGCGCGTTTTCAGGAACGTTTGCAAATTGATGTTCAAATTCCTGAAAGCTTAGCGAATGCACGCTTACCGGCTTTTTCTCTTCAACCGATGGTCGAGAATGCAATTAAACATGGAACGTCACAGTTATTAGACACAGGAAAGATTACAATTAGAGCACATCAAGAGCATCATTTAATCATTATCGAAATTTGTGATAATGCCGGGCTTTACCGTCCTCAATGCCCATCGCATCAATTAGGTTTAGGCATGAGACTAGTAGATAAGCGATTAAAATTACGCTATGGCGAGCTTTATGGTGTTTTAGTTGAATGCCAAGCCGATGAATATACAAAGGTGAAAATTTGCTTACCTCTAGAAAAAAGCATGGATAACGTTACATAACAATGAATATATTAATCGTTGATGATGAGCCACTGGCTCGTGAAAATTTACGTTGTTTACTTGAAGTTGAAAAGGATATTCATATTGTTGGTGAATGTAGTAATGCAATTGAAGCAATAGGAGAAATACATCGCAAAAAGCCTGATGTTGTATTTCTTGATATTCAAATGCCTCGCATTACTGGCCTTGAAATGGTCACTATGCTTGATCCTGAACATCGCCCTTATATCGTCTTTTTAACCGCGTTTGAAGAGTATGCGATTCAAGCTTTTGAAGAGCACGCTTTTGATTATTTACTTAAGCCATTAGAGCAAGAGCGTTTAACAAAAACATTAAATCGCCTACGCCAAGGTAATAAGCAAAATATCGATCTCTTAACACCACCTGAAGAGCGTTTAAAATGCATTCCATGTACAGGGCATAGCCGCATTTGGTTAATGCCAATTGATGAGGCTGTATTTGCAACATCAAGGCTTAGTGGTGTCTATGTAACAAATAATCAAGGCCAAGAAGGCTTTACAGAATTGACATTGCGGACTTTAGAAACACGAACACAATTAGTACGTTGCCATCGTCAATATTTAGTGAATATGGATTATGTTAATGAGATTATTTTTGGTGATAATGGACAAGCTGAACTGATATTACATAATAACAGCCAAATTCCTGTTAGCCGCCGCTACCTTAAACCGTTAAAAGAGGCGATTGGCTTAAGTTAATAATAAAATAAATGAGTATTTAGATATTTATAAATATTGGCTTGCATAAGCTTTCCTATTATTGATGAAAATAAGTCGTGATAAATTTCATATCATTAAAATAAGCATAAAAAAACCAGTCAACTTTCGTTGACTGGTTTCAATTTTTTATCATCAACTCAATTTAACATTGAGTGAATGCAAGCTCTTATTGGTTATGAGAGCTGCTACGACGACGAGGAGTACCTTCGTTGTTACGACTACGGAAGTTACCGCGTTCGCCACCACGATCGTTACTACGCTCACCACCGCGGTCATTATTACCACGACGTTGTGGTTGATCACCATTGCTAAAACGACGACCACCTTGTGGCTGACCATCACGACGGCTGTTATTGCGACGCTCACGGAAAGGTTGAGATTGAGCATCACCCACTAATTGCATATTCAGTGGTTTGTTCATAATACGCGTACGTGTGAAATGACTTAATAAGTCAGTTGGCATACCTTTTGGTAATTCGATGGTTGAGTGAGAACCATACAGTTTGATATTACCAATGTAACGGCTGCTGATATCACCTTCGTTTGCAATCGCACCAACGATATGACGAACTTCAACACCATCATCACGACCCACTTCGATACGGTATAAATCCATTTCGCCAGCATCACGACGTTCACGACGAGGAGAACGCTCGCGATCGTTATCACCGCGACGACGATCGTCACGATCGTTAAATTCACGACGAGGACGACGAACTGGATCTGGTGGCAGGATAAGCGCACGCTCACCTTGAGCCATTTTCAGTAATACCGCAGCCAGTGTTTCCATATCCAGTGCTTCTTCACCTTGTGGAGCTAATTTAGGTAACAGAGCACGGTACTGATCAAGATTGCTAGTTTCTAATTGTTGCGCAATTTGCTGTGCAAATTTTTCCTGACGACGTTGGCTGATAAGTTCTGCATTTGGCAGTTCTACTTCAGGAATAGTCATCTTCATTGTACGTTCGATATTGCGCAGTAAACGACGCTCACGGTTATCAACGAATAAAATTGCACGGCCAGCACGACCCGCACGACCTGTACGACCAATACGGTGAACATAAGATTCTGAATCCATTGGGATATCATAGTTCACAACAAGGCTGATACGGTCAACGTCAAGACCACGAGCAGCAACGTCAGTCGCGATTAAAATGTCTAAACGACCATTTTTCAGACGCTCTAATGTTTGCTCACGCAGTGATTGGTTCATATCACCATTTAACGCTGCGCTGTTATAACCATTACGCTCTAAAGCTTCAGCAACTTCTAATGTTGCGTTTTTAGTACGAACGAAAATAATCGCTGCATCAAAATCTTCAGCTTCTAAGAAACGAATTAACGCTTCATTTTTACGTGCGCCGAATGTCATCCAATAGCTTTGGCTAATGTCTGGACGTGTTGTTACGCTACTTTGAATGCGTACTTCTTTCGGATCATTCATGAAACGACGAGTAATACGACGAATAGCTTCTGGCATTGTTGCAGAGAACAGTGCTGTTTGGTGTTCTGCTGGGATCTTACTTAAAATGTTTTCAACATCTTCAATAAAGCCCATACGTAACATTTCATCAGCTTCATCTAATACTAAACCTTTCAGTTTAGATAAATCTAATGTGCCACGGTTTAAATGGTCTAATAAACGACCAGGTGTACCCACAACAACTTGTGGTCCTTGGCGTAACGCACGTAATTGAACGTCGTAACGCTGACCACCATACAGTGCAACAACATTTACTTTTGGTAAATGCTTAGAGAAATCTTCAATTGCTTCAGCAACCTGAACCGCAAGTTCACGAGTCGGTGCTAAAACTAAAATTTGTGGTGCTTTTAATGATTCATCAAGATTGTGCAATAGTGGCAGGCTAAATGCGGCAGTTTTACCACTACCTGTCTGTGCCATACCTAAAACATCATTGCCGTTTAAAAGGAAAGGAATACATTGTTGCTGAATTGGAGAAGGCTTCTCGTAGCCTAAGTCATTCAGTGCAGTCAAAATAGGTGCTGATAAACCTAGATCAGCAAAAGTCATATCGGTTTCAGTAGTCATGTCACTGTGCCTCATTCATTATGGCAGCCAGTTGACATAACATACCGCATGGTTTGTCGGTCTTTATCATCTAAAATGTGAACTGGCTCAAATTATATTATTAAACGAACAAACAAGCCCTCATCCTATGTAGATGATGGCTTTCAAACTGATCAGAGAAATGTTCGTCAGCTATTGCTGGTCCGATTCCGCTAGGTCTTCTTGTTGGCCTAACAGTGCTAATTCCAACAATGCGTAGCGGTGCTCAACAAAGTTATGTGCGTTGTTGGCAACCGTCAGCTTGAATAACGCTTCTGCGCTATCCATGTCCCCCAGACTTAGGTAATACTTACCTAAATAGAAGTTAGTTTCACTAAGATGCTCAGCGAGCGAAGTGTTATCGGTTGAAGCTTCATTTAATTTCAACATTAATGTTTTCTCATTAATGTCGCCTAAATAAAACTCAACTATATTCCATCCCCATTGCCCCGTTTTATCCGCCTGCTGGTATCGCTGTTTTAGCTGCTGTTTAGCCAAATCAGTGTTTATCTCTTTTTCTACAAGATATAACCAAAGCGAACGAATGGGATCATTTGGATCGACCTGATAAAACGCCTGCAGATCATCCTGCGCCAATTTCAATCGGCCACCGTAGTACGAAGCGATACCACGATTAAAACGCGCATTATTGTAAGTTGGATCAAGCTCTAAAACAGAATCAAACGCTTCATAAGCAGCATCGTAATTCGCTGCCTGCGTAAAATAGATACCTAGAAAATTAAAAATTTCTAGCATATCTGGTCGTATTGATAGCGCCATTGAAAAATCATTACGCGCTAAAGCTCGTAAACCGAGGCTATCATACAGCACACCACGCTCATATAAAAGCTGTGCGTATTCATCTTCGGTTAATGAGCGGCTCGCTAGGATTTGTTCTATACGAGCCAATATCACTTCTTGTTGTAAAGAAGGCTGCAATGGTGTGGCAAAAATCGCATTCTGACGCCATTCTGGACTAGTGCTGCATCCGGAAATAAAGATGAAAACAGCAATAGAACAACTGCGCAGAAATGTTTTCATTTCTCACTCCCAAAGTCAGACCTTTCAACAAAAAGCGTTCTAGACGTCCTACTTGTCAATCATAATAAGTCTCTACCGATACCTATGTCTAGATATCGGTAGTAGAATATCATTAATTCGCAGAATCTTCAGAAGAAGTTTCTGTTGCTTCCTGCTGATTAGCTTGAGCTTCTTTCATGCTTAAGCGAATACGGCCTTGACGGTCAATTTCCAGTACTTTAACTGGAACTTCTTGACCCATCTCCAAGTAGTCACTCACTTTCTCAACGCGTTTGTCTGCGATTTGAGAAATATGAACCAGACCTTCTTTGCCGCCACCGATAGCAACGAATGCACCGAAATCTACGATACGAGTTACTTTACCGTTGTAGATACGACCCACTTCAACTTCAGCAGTGATTTCTTCGATACGAGCGATAGCTTGTTTTGCTTGGTCGCCACTTGTTGCAGCAATCTTCACTGTACCATCATCTTCGATTTCGATAGTTGTGCCAGTTTCTTCCGTTAATGCACGGATAACAGAGCCACCTTTACCGATAACGTCTTTGATCTTGTCTGGATTAATTTTGATAGTGTGAATACGTGGTGCAAATTCAGAAATATCGGCTCGAGGTTGGCTAATTGCATCTTCCATTACGCCTAAAATGTGTAGACGTGCGCTTTTCGCTTGGTTTAATGCAACTTGCATAATTTCGCGAGTGATACCTTCGATTTTGATATCCATCTGTAATGCGCTGACACCGTTACGGCTACCCGCAACTTTAAAGTCCATATCGCCTAAATGGTCTTCATCACCCAGAATATCGGAAAGAACAACAAAGTTGTCGCCTTCTTTCACTAGACCCATTGCAATACCTGCAACAGATTCTTTAATTGGTACACCTGCATCCATCAGTGCTAAAGAAGCACCACAAACAGACGCCATTGAAGATGAACCATTTGATTCAGTGATTTCAGAAACCACGCGAACGGTATATGGGAATTCTTCAATTGTTGGCATTACTGCTAACACACCACGTTTTGCTAAACGGCCATGACCGATTTCGCGACGTTTTGGTGAACCCATCATACCTGTTTCACCAACAGAGTATGGAGGGAAGTTATAGTGCAGTAAGAAAGTATCAGTGTGCTCACCCATGATGTCATCAATAGTTTGAGCATCACGTGCAGTACCTAATGTTGCAGTAACCAGAGCCTGAGTTTCACCACGAGTAAACAGAGCTGAACCATGAGTACGTGGTAATAAGCCAGTGCGAATATCTAATGCACGTACCATGTCTTTTTCACGGCCATCGATACGTGGTTCGCCAGCTAATACGCGAGCACGGACGATGTTTTTCTCAAGACCTGAGAAGATTTCGCTGATTTCAGCTTCATCTAAAGTTTCATCTTCAGCAACTAATGTCGCGATAACTTCATCACGGATAGCTTCGATTTGTTCATAACGCTCTTGTTTTTCAGTGATACGGTAAGCATCACCAATACGAGCTTGTGCTAATTGTGCAATACGGTCATGTAAAGTTTGGTTGATAGCTTCTGGCGCCCAATCCCATTTCTCTTTACCAACTTCTGCCACTAATGCATTGATATTTTCGATCACAACTTGTTGTTGATCATGACCAAATACGACTGCACCTAGCATTTCTTCTTCTGATAATAAATCAGCTTCTGATTCTACCATCAATACCGCGCCTGCAGTACCTGCAACCACTAAGTCTAATTTACTAACTTTCAGCTCATCAACTGTTGGGTTTAGAACATATTGTCCATCGATAAAACCAACACGAGCACCACCGATAGGACCATTGAATGGAACACCTGACAGCGCTAATACCGCAGAAGCACCAATCATTGCAACGATATCTGGGTTAACTTGTGGGTTAACAGAAACAACGGTAGCAACGATTTGAATTTCGTTTAAGAAACCTTCTGGGAATAATGGGCGTAAAGGGCGGTCAATTAAACGTGCAATTAACGTTTCGCCTTCACCAGGACGACCTTCACGACGGAAGAAGCTACCTGGAATACGACCAGCAGCGTATGAACGCTCTTGGTAGTTAACAGTTAATGGGAAGAAATCTTGTCCAGCTTTAACTTTTTTCTTTGCAACAACAGTAACAAAAACAGCGGTGCCGTCCATGTCAACCATAACAGCAGCTGTTGCTTGACGAGCCATCATGCCGGTTTCTAATGAAACAGTATGTTGACCGTATTGAAATTTACGAACTGTAGGATTCAGCAAAATAATATCCTTTATCTTATTGTCGCCAGATGTTTAGCGACGATGAATGATCTTTTCTCCGCTACGTCCCCTCGCGACTAATGAAAATATTAACCATTTAGTGATAAATACTTTCATTAGCCGCGCGAATTGTCGTAACTAGAGAGACTAAATAACAATCACCACATTAAAACATAACGACTAATATTAAAAATAGCACTTTCTAGTAGAAAAGGGGCCAACAGGCCCCTTTCCAATGAAACTCGCTTGATTAGCGACGCAGACCTAAGCGTTCAATCAGTGCAGAGTAACGAGCAACATCTTTACGCTTCAGGTAGTCCAGCAGATTACGACGGCTGGAAACTTTACGTAGCAGACCACGACGGCTGTGGTGATCTTTTTTGTGCTCTGAAAAGTGACCTTGCAGGTGGTTGATTTCTGCAGTCAGCAGTGCAATCTGAACTTCGCTTGAGCCAGTATCGTTAGCGCCACGACCAAATTCAGCAACGATTTGTGCTTTCGCTTCAGTACTTAGAGACATAATAAACTCCAAATTAAGTAAAATTTTCAGATAGCCAATCTCTAATTCAGCTATCCAACTCAGCCACCTAAACAGATAGCCGCATTATTCTACGCTTCAAACACTTTTAGCGCAAGATTGCTATTAAGTGTTATCTTGTGCGCTATAGTCTACAACAACTCTTTTCGGAGCAACTAGGCCATCTTTAATGATAGCAAGGCCGATGAATTTTTTTTCATCGCCTTCAGTTACTCTCACCCATTCGCCTTCATTGATGCCATGATTAACCCGAACAGGCTGCCCCAGCTTGAGATAACCCGCAATAATCGTGGTTAAATTCACAACCGGAAAATGTGCAACAGCGGTATCCATAGGCAATAACAGTGCATCAAGTGCCAAGAAAGGATCTTCTTGCGCAGTTTGTGCATCCTCTATCATTGCTCTTAATTGCTCTAACGTTACCATTCGCTCTTTAGGATAATCTGCGACTTCTAATCGACGTAAGAAAATAACGTGAGCACCACATTGTAATTTCTCACCAAGATCATCAATAATTGTTCGAATATAAGTGCCTTTAGAACAATGAATTTCCAGCTCTAACTCATCACCTTCCCAGCGAATGAACTGGAGTTCATAAACGGTGATGGGTCTTGCTTCACGCTCTACTTCAATACCTTGTCGGGCATATTCGTAAAGCGGCTTACCTTGATGTTTTAAAGCGGAGTACATTGAAGGGACTTGCAATGTTTCACCGCGAAAGCTATCCAAGGCATCATATAAAGCTTGCTGTGTAAATTGTACTGGGCGCTCTTGAATAACCTCGCCATGTGCATCAGAGGTATCTGTTCGTTGCCCTAAACGTGCAATAACGCGATAACGCTTATCTGAATCCAATAGAAACTGTGAAAATTTCGTTGCTTCACCTAAACAAATAGGGAGCATACCTGTTGCTAAAGGATCCAATGCCCCTGTATGCCCTGCCTTGCTGGCATTAAACATACGGCGGACTTTTTGGAGTGCATCGTTAGAGGAAATATCCTGGGGTTTATCGAGTAGCAATACGCCGTTAATCTCACGCCCCTTACGACGACGCCCCATTATTTGTCCTCTTTATGACGACGCTCTTCATCGCTTTTAACGACATTAGAAACTAAGTTAGACATACGCATACCTTCAACTAATGAGTTGTCATAAGCAAATGTCAGTTCAGGCACAATACGTAAACGCATCGCTTTACCTAATAAAGAACGAATAAAACCAGCAGCTTCATTAAGTGCAGTTAAACCCTCTGCAACCATCTCTTCTTCGCTTTTTTCACCACCAGATAAGTTTAAAAAGGTGACAAATACTTTGGCATAAGCCAAATCACGAGAAATCTCAACGCCAGATACCGTTGCCATTCCAATACGTGGATCTTTGACTTCGCGTTGTAAAATGATGGCGATTTCTTTTTGCATTTCCTGAGAAACACGCTGACTGCGGCTAAAATCTCTTGCCATTTTATCTCTCCCTGACAATAGGGTATCGCCCTGATTGTCATTGTTAATTCAAATCTAAAATCAATGATATCTAAAGAGTATACATGAAGTGGTATTTAACAACCGCTTTCTCTGATTTCTTTCTTTAGAAATAAAATGTTTCTTTGGTGCTATTTTACCCTGTTATTTCACTTTCATAAATTACTGAAAGGCAATCTATTTCGGTTATGTTGAAAAATGGAGAGGAAATAAAAGGGGAATACAGCAAAGAAAGGAATAAGAAGGGAGCCCTTGAGCTCCCTTTTAAAACAAGACGGACTAAATTAATCAATAGAACGTTTGATTTCGATAACTTGGAAGACTTCAATCATGTCGCCAACACGGACATCGTTGTAGTTTTTCACACCGATACCACATTCCATGCCGTTACGCACTTCGTTGACGTCATCTTTAAAGCGACGCAGAGACTCAAGTTCGCCTTCATAAATAACCACGTTATCACGCAGAACACGAATTGGGTTATTACGTTTGATGTTACCTTCAACCACCATACAGCCCGCAATTGCGCCGAATTTAGGTGATTTAAACACATCACGGACTTCTGCAAGACCCATGATTTCTTGTTTATATTCAGGTGCCAACATACCGCTCATTGCCAGTTTGATTTCATCAATCAGGCTATAGATAACAGAGTAGTAACGTAAATCAACGCTTTCTTGTTCAATGATACGGCGAGCAGATGCATCAGCACGAACGTTGAAACCAAGAATGATTGCGTTAGAAGCCGCGGCTAATGTTGCGTCAGTTTCGGTGATACCACCTACACCTGAGCCGATGATTTTCAGTTTAACTTCATTAGTAGACAGTTTAACTAATGCATCAGTAATCGCTTCACAAGTACCTTGAACGTCTGTTTTCAGAACGATGTTCAGTTCAGAAGTTTTACCTTCTTCCATGTTAGCAAACATGTTTTCCAGTTTAGACTTCTGCTGACGAGCCAGTTTAACATCGCGGAATTTACCTTGACGGTATAATGCAACTTCACGCGCTTTCTTCTCATCACGAACAACTGTTGCTTCATCACCTGCAGAAGGAACGTTAGACAGACCTAAAATCTCAACAGGCATTGATGGGCCAGCAGATTGAACGTCTTGGCCTAATTCGTTACGCATTGCACGAATACGACCGTATTCGAAACCACACAGAACGATATCACCTTTATTCAGTGTACCTTCACGGACAAGAATAGTTGCAACTGGACCACGACCTTTATCAAGGTAAGATTCGATAACAACACCGCTTGCCATACCTTCTTTAACTGCTTTCAGTTCAAGAACTTCAGCTTGTAAAAGAATAGCATCCAGCAGTTCATCAATACCTAAACCTTGTTTTGCAGATACATGCATAAACTGAGTTTCACCGCCCCACTCTTCTGGCAGGATGCCATATTGAGACAGTTCAGTTTTAACGCGATCTGGATCAGCTTCGTGTTTATCGATTTTGTTCACAGCAACAACAACAGGTACGTTTGCTGCTTTTGCGTGTTGGATTGCTTCGATAGTTTGTGGCATTACACCATCATCTGCTGCAACAACCAGAACAACGATATCCGTTACCTGAGCACCACGAGCACGCATTGAAGTAAACGCGGCGTGACCTGGGGTATCAAGGAAAGTGATTTCACCTTTGTCAGTTTTAACGTGGTAAGCACCGATATGCTGGGTGATACCACCCGCTTCGCCTGATGCTACTTTCGTTGAACGAATGTAGTCCAGCAATGATGTTTTACCGTGGTCAACGTGGCCCATGATAGTTACAACTGGTGCACGAGATACTGCGCTTTCTTCGCCAGTATCACGATCGCTCATGACTTGTTCTTCTAACTCGTTTTCACGACGTAAGATAACTTTGTGACCCATTTCTTCAGCAACAAGCTGTGCAGTTTCTTGGTCTAAAACCTGATTAATGGTTGCCATAGCACCCATTTTCATCATGGTTTTGATAACTTCAGATCCTTTTACTGCCATTTTGTTAGCAAGTTCAGCAACAGAAATAGTCTCACCGATAATGACATCACGGTTTACAACAGCAGCTGGCTTATTGAAGCCTTGCTGTAATGAGCTACCTTTACGCTTACCTTTCTTGTTAGTACGACCAGCAGCACGTGCTTCTTCACGATCTGCTTTTTCAGAATGGCGGTTGTTTTTCTTAGGACGAGGAGCCTTAGCGTTGCGACCACGACCGCGGCCACCTTCAACTTCAGCATCACTTTCATCTTCTGCATCACGAGCATAACGTGATGTGGTTACATGATAGTCTGAGCCTTCAGTTTCTGGCGCTTTAGGTTCAGCAGTCCATTTTTCAGCATTTTCTTCAGCTAAACGACGTGCTTTTTCTGCTGCAACTTTTGCTTCATCTTCCGCTTTACGGCGCTGTGCTTCTTCCGTTTTACGCTTCAGTTCAGCCTGTTCAGCATTGCGACGTGCTTTTTCCTGATCTGCTGCTTTATCAGCTTTTGGTTTATCGTTTTGTTTCACTTTATCTTTTTCCGCTGCTTCGCGCTTAGCTAATTCCGCTGCTTCACGTTTTGCTTCTTCAGCTTCACGTTTCGCTTTTTCTTCGGCGTCTTTCTTCGCCTTTTCAGCTTCACGTTTTGCTTTTTCTTCAGCTTCGCGCTGTGCTTTCTCTTGTGCTTCGCGCTGGGCTTTTTCTTCGGCTTCGCGATGCGCCTTTTCTTCCGCTTCACGCTGAGCTTGCTCATCCGCTTGCGCTTTTTCAACGGCGTCACGGTTCACATAAGTGCGTTTTTTGCGGACTTCGATGGCTACTGATTTACTTTTGCCACCTGTACCAGGAACACTTAACGTACTACGCACTTTGCGTTGTAACGTTAATTTTTCTGGTTGGTTGGTTGATACGTCTTTATCACGATTCAACCAAGCCAGTAAGGTTTCTTTCTCTTTTTGGGAGACAGAATCAGAGACGGTCTTCTTAATACCGGCATCAGCAAACTGCTGTACCAAACGTTCAACCGGTGTCTGAATCTCTTCTGCCAGTGATTTTACTGTTTCATCTGTCATTCTGTTCCTTCCTGCTCAGTTGTTACGCATCATTCCCAAACCAGCAGATATTACGTGCGGCCATAATGAGTTCGCCTGCGCGCTCACTATTTAAGCCTTCAATATCAGTTAGGTCGTCGATACCCTGTTCGGCAAGATCTTCCAGTGTGCAGATACCACGGGCAGCTAGATCAAATGCTAAAGAGCGCTCCAATCCTTCGAGAGCTAATAAGTCCTCGGCTGGTTGGTTATCGCCTAGGCTTTCTTTTTGAGCCAATTCAATCGTTGTTAACGCAGCTTTTGCTCTTTCACGTAGAGCTTCAACGGTATCTTCATCTAGTCCGTCAATAGCCAGCAGTTCACTGATTGGCACATAAACTAACTCTTCAAGGGTAGAGAAACCTTCTTCAACTAAAACAGTTGCGAAGTCTTCATCAATGTCGAGATGCTTAGTAAATATTTCAATGGCTGCGTTTGCTTCTGCCTGATGTTTTGCATTCAGTTCATCAGCAGTCATGACGTTTAATTCCCACTTGTCATCACCACGATGTTTTTTCAGTAACTGTGCTGCCAGACGAACGTTCTGACCATTACGGCCGATTGCCTGCGCTAGGTTACTGCTTTCAACTGCAACATCCATTGTGCATTTGTCTTCATCGACAACAATAGAAGCAACATCTGCCGGAGCCATTGCATTAATAACGAATTGTGCAGGATTATCATCCCACAGAACAATATCAATTCGCTCGCCGCCCAATTCGCTGGAAACGGCTTGTACACGTGCACCACGCATACCAACACAAGCACCCACTGGGTCAATACGCTTGTCGTTAGTTTTTACTGCGATTTTGGCACGAGAACCTGGATCACGCGCTGCAGCTTTAATTTCAATGATTTCTTCACCAATTTCTGGTACTTCAATACGGAAAAGTTCAACCAGCATTTCAGGGCGAGAGCGTGTCACGAAAAGTTGTGCACCACGAGTTTCTGTACGTACGTCGTATAAAACACCGCGTAAACGGTCACCTGGGCGGAAGTTTTCACGCGGTAACATATCTTCGCGTAAAATAACCGCTTCAGCGTTATTGCCTAAATCTAAAGTGATATTTTCACGGTTCACTTTCTTCACAACACCCGTGATAATTTCGCCTAATTGTTCGCGGAATTGATCAACAACCATTGCTCTTTCAGCTTCACGTACTTTTTGTACGATAACTTGTTTAGCGGTTTGTGTTGTAATACGGTCGAAAGTAACAGATTCAATCTGATCTTCAATATAACCACCTAGTTCGATACTAGGATCTTCATATTGAGCAGCTTCAAGCGTAATTTCACGAGTTGGTTGAGTCACTTCATCAACGGCAACCCAACGACGGAATGTATCAAAATCACCGGTTTTACGGTCGATACATACACGAACGTCAATTTCTTGCTCGTATTTTTTCTTAGTTGCTGTCGCTAGTGCGGTTTCCAGTGCTTCAAAAATCTTTTCACGAGGAAGAGATTTTTCGTTAGAGACCGCTTCCACAACAGCCAGAATCTCTTTGTTCATCCTAGATGCCTCTTCAAAACTTAAAAGTGGGGTACCAGGTTAGCTTTCTGGATGTTGCTCAGTGCGAACACTTCGTCTTTACCATCCACAGTAACCGTGATCATTTCGCCAGCGACAGACTTAATAATGCCCTGCCATTTACGGCGGTTTTGCATTGCAATTCGTAATACGATAGCGGCTTCTTCGCCGATAAATTGCTCATAATGCGTTGCAGTGAATAAAGGTCGTTCTAAACCAGGAGATGAAATCTCAAGGTTATAAACTGTTTGAATTGGATCTTCAACATCCAGCACAGCACTGACCTGGTGGCTAACATCAGCACAATCATCAACAGTGATACCGTCTTCACTATCAATATAGATGCGCAATGTTGATTCTCGGCCACGAATAAACTCAAGACCGACAAATTCAAAGCCTAATGCTTCTACTGGTGCTGAAACCATCGCTGTTAATTTTTGCTCTAATGTGGACAAACCCACCCCCAAGGCATAAAAAAAGGGCATATAGCCCAGTATTCTATTCTCTGATAACAAAAAACCCCGAAATTCGGGGCTTTATGCAACTGGACCCTGTAACTTGCCATTCGAGAATAACCTCTTCTTACGGCACATTCCACTCAGGATCATAATCGGTTCAACAAGATGATTAATGAGAAAAGTGCTGTATTGTTAGAAGTGGTTGCGGGGGCCGGATTTGAACCGACGACCTTCGGGTTATGAGCCCGACGAGCTACCAAGCTGCTCCACCCCGCGTTCGAAAAACGTGGCAAATTTTACGCTGATAACAAGCAAAACGCAAGCTATCTGGAATAATGGTGCCGAGAACGGGACTTGAACCCGTACGCCCGTTTTATAGGCACTACCACCTCAAGGTAGCGTGTATACCAATTTCACCACCTCGGCACTTAATGAGACTGTTACTGCGTAAAAATTAACAATCTCATTTAAATCTTTACTTAGTTTACTGCGGAATATCTGTATTTGCTGGCGCTACAGGCGCTGCTAATTGCTCAGCTTTTTTAGCTTCTTCTGTAGTCTGCTCGATAGACATCCATTTGCTGTCTTCACGCACAGTTTTATTGGCACTTAGATTACCTAAAATAAGGGCAAGTACAATAAAAGCTGTCGCTAAAACAGCGGTCATACGGGTCATAAAGTTAGCTGAACCGCTTGAACCAAATACTGTACCGGAAGCACCTGCACCAAAAGAAGCGCCCATATCAGCACCTTTACCCTGCTGTAACAGGATCAGACCAACTAGCCCTGTTGCTACAATGATAAGAATAACAATGAGTGCCGTATACATTTGCGTTACCTTTTCTATGGAACTTATCGTCTTAACGATAACCTTCGATTGCTTCACCCGCTTTAGTTCAAGACCTTACTAAGCGGGTGTGAATACTAACCAAAGCTGAACTGACAAGCAAGGTTATTTTTCTACAAAGTGATTGATTGAAGAAAAAAGCATCAATTAACCAACGTGCTTCACAGCGTCAGCAATACGATTTGCCATCGCAGTGACTTGCTCTTCATTTTCACCTTCAACCATGACGCGAATTAAAGGTTCTGTTCCTGATTTACGCAGTAATACACGGCCTTTACCAGCCAGTTCTTCTTCAACCGCTTTAGCAACTTTCTGAACTTCAGGTGTTTGTAGTGGATCGTGGTTACCCGTAAAACGAACATTCACTAAAATTTGTGGTAATAGTTTCATACCACTACATAAATCATGCAGACTCATGTGATTACGTACCATTGCACTTAAAACTTGTAAGCCTGCAACAATACCATCACCTGTAGTCGTTTTATCTAATAAAATAATATGACCTGAGTTTTCAGCACCTAAACGCCAGCCTTTCTCTTGTAACTTTTCAAGCACATAGCGGTCACCCACTTTTGCTCTTACAAAAGGAATACCCAGTTGTTTAAGTGCTATCTCTAATCCCATATTGCTCATTAGAGTACCTACTGCACCACCGCGTAATTGACCTTGGCGTAACGCTTCTCTCGCAATAATATAGAGAATTTGGTCACCATCAACTTTTAGGCCTTGATGGTCAACCATGATGATACGATCGCCGTCACCATCAAAAGCTAAACCAACATCAGCACCTTCTTCTAATACGCGTTTTTGCAACATACGGACATCTGTTGCGCCACACTCTTCGTTGATATTGATACCCGTAGGCTCACAACCAATAGTGATCACTTCAGCACCTAATTCACGAAATACGTTTGGTGCAATATGATATGTTGCGCCATGAGCGCAATCGACAACCACTTTTAGACCGTTAAGATTGTTTTCATTTGGGAAAGTCCCTTTACAGAATTCAATGTAACGACCCGCAGCATCCACGATACGATTTGCACGACCAAGCTCTGCTGATTCAACACAAGTAATTGGTTTTTCCATTTCAGCTTCAATAGCTTCTTCTACTTCATCGGGTAATTTTGTGCCATCAATAGAAAAGAATTTGATCCCGTTATCGTAATAAGGGTTATGAGAAGCTGAAATCACGATCCCTGCTTCAGCACGGAATGTACGCGTTAAATAAGCAACAGCAGGTGTTGGCATTGGTCCTGTAAATGAAGCAGATAAACCTGCAGCAGCTAAACCCGCCTCTAATGCAGATTCCAGCATATAGCCTGAAATACGTGTATCTTTACCAATAATGATTTTACGAGAGCCATGACGTGCTAATACTTTGCCCGCAGCCCAACCTAGTTTTAATACAAAATCAGGTGTAATTGGACTATCACCTACTTTTCCACGGATACCATCTGTTCCAAAGTATTTACGTTCGCTCATTCATTATTTTCCTTTGCAGAAAGAGTCGCTTGTACGACTTTCATCGCATCAACAGTCTCTTTAACATCGTGTACACGAATAATTTGTGCGCCTTGCATCGCTGCAATGACAGCGCATGCCACACTACCAGCAATACGCTCTTGTGGTGGTACATTCAATAGTTGTCCAACCATTGATTTGCGTGACATTCCAGCAAGTATGGGTAGACCAAAGTGATGAAGTTCACTTAAGTGTGCTAATAATTGGTAATTATGCGCTAAATTTTTACCAAAGCCGAATCCTGGATCAAGAATAATTTGATTTTTTTCGATCCCAGCATCAACACAACGTTGAATATTTTCTTGTAAAAAACGATCAACATCAATCACCACATTCACATAATGTGGTGATTGTTGCATGGTTTTAGGATCACCCTGCATATGCATAATACACACTGGCAAACCTGTTTTAGCCGCTGCTTCAAGTGCTCCCGGCTCTTGTAAAGAGCGAATATCATTGATAATTGAAGCACCTGCATTTGCTGATTCAGTAATCACTTGAGCTTTGGATGTATCAACAGAGATCCAAACATCAAAACGTTGACGAATAGCCTCAACAACAGGAACAACACGCTGTAACTCTTCGTCAATAGAAACATCACTTGCGCCGGGTCTAGTAGATTCACCACCAATATCGATGATAGAAGCCCCTTCAGCGATTAATTTTGCTGCGTGGTTAACTGCATCATTAAGTGAATTATGAGTGCCACCATCTGAGAAAGAGTCTGGAGTGACATTCAAAATCCCCATAACTTGAGGTGTTGATAAATTAAGTTCTGTTCCCCTAGCCATTAATTTCATTTCATTGATACCTTCATAAAAAAACCCCAGAAGCCTGGGGTTTATATTTATAGCTTACTCAATATGCATAACCCGATAAGGATTAGTGAGTATTTTTATCAGAAGGTGTATCACTTTCTGACTCAGGCTTATCTTTTTGCTCACTCGCTACATGCGTTTGTGCTGGCTGGGCAGTAGTCGTTGTACCACTATTGCCATTATTGCCTTCCCAACCCGCAGGTGGACGAACATCACGACGATTCATTAAATCATCAATTTGAGGCGCATCGATAGTTTCATAAGTCATCAGTGCATCTTTCATTGAGTGCAGAATATCAAGGTTGTCCATTAAGATCTGACGAGCACGAACATAGTTACGATCAACGATAGCTTTAATTTCTTCGTCAATTGTACGCGCTGTTTCATCAGACATATGCTGCGCTTTAGCGACAGAACGACCTAAGAACACTTCACCTTCTTCTTCTGCGTACAGTAATGGCCCTAATTTTTCAGAGAAGCCCCACTGTGTCACCATGTTACGTGCAATATTGGTTGCAACTTTGATGTCATTAGAAGCACCTGTAGAAACATGCTCTACACCATAGATAATTTCTTCAGCTAAACGACCACCGTAAAGTGTGGAAATCTGGCTCTCTAATTTCTGACGGCTCGCACTAATTTGGTCGCCCTCAGGTAAGAAGAAAGTCACACCTAATGCACGTCCACGAGGAATAATCGTTACTTTATGCACAGGATCATGTTCAGGTACTAAACGACCAATAATTGCGTGACCAGCTTCATGATAAGCAGTTGATGCTTTTTGTTCTTCAGTCATCACCATTGAACGGCGCTCTGCGCCCATCATTATCTTATCTTTCGCTTTCTCAAATTCGACCATTGAGACAACACGTTTATTACCACGTGCAGCGAATAAAGCCGCTTCGTTAACTAAGTTAGCTAAGTCAGCACCAGAGAAACCTGGCGTACCACGTGCTAAAATTGCTGGATCAACGTCTGGTGATAAAGGTACACGACGCATATGGACTTTAAGGATTTGCTCACGTCCACGTACATCAGGTAAACCAACAACGACTTGACGGTCAAAACGACCTGGGCGAAGTAATGCTGGGTCTAATACGTCTGGGCGGTTAGTTGCCGCGATAACGATAATACCTTCATTACCTTCGAAACCATCCATCTCAACTAGCATTTGGTTCAGTGTTTGTTCACGTTCATCATGACCACCGCCTAAACCTGCACCACGTTGACGACCGACCGCATCGATTTCATCGATAAAGATGATACAAGGTGCCGCTTTTTTAGCTTGTTCAAACATATCACGAACACGAGAAGCGCCCACACCCACAAACATTTCAACGAAATCAGAACCTGAAATGGTAAAGAATGGGACTTTAGCTTCACCCGCGATAGCTTTTGCTAATAATGTTTTACCTGTACCTGGTGGCCCTACCATCAGAATACCTTTAGGAATTTTACCCCCTAATTTCTGGAAGCGGCCCGGATCACGTAAATACTCAACTAATTCGCTTACTTCTTCTTTCGCTTCATCACAACCCGCGACATCAGCAAAGGTTGTTTTGATTTGGTCTTCTGTCAACATGCGCGCCTTGCTTTTACCGAAAGACATCGCACCTTTACCGCCACCACCTTGCATTTGGCGCATAAAGAAAATCCAAAGACCAATCAGTAATAGCATTGGGAACCAAGACACAAAAATTTGAGTCAGAAGACTTTGGCCTTCAAGTGGCTCGCCCGTTACTTTTACATTACGGTTCATTAAAGTGGTCAGCAGGTTGTCATCACGCATAGGCATATACGTGCTGTACTTTGAGTTATCTGTTTTAGTTACATTAATATCATAACCACTTATGCTGACCTCGCGTAATTGGTTATTAGTTAACTCATTGATAAAGGTAGAGTAATCCACCTTACGACTATTCGAATCGCTGGGTCCGAAGCTCTGGAATAATGACATCAAAACGACTGCAATAACTAGCCAGAGGATCAGGTTTTTCGCCATGTCACTCAAGGGATTAACCTCATATTACAACTGTGTTAACAAATAGCTTTAGGGTACTAAAGTTTACGCCCTGTGGCTACAATATATACCTCACGAGAACGAGACCGCGAAGCGTCTGGTTTACGAACTTTCACTTTCGTAAACAGGGAGCGTATTTGCCCCAGGTATTCATCAAAGCCTTCTCCCTGAAACACTTTGACAATAAAACTTCCCCCGGGAGCCAGTACATCACGACACATATCAAGCGCTAACTCTACTAAATACATGGATCGAGGGATATCGACCGCGGGCGTACCGCTCATGTTTGGAGCCATGTCAGACATGACAACCTGGACTTTGTTTTCACCTACTCTATCAAGCAATGCCTTCAACACAAGTTCATCACGAAAATCGCCTTGAAGGAAATCGACTCCAACTATAGGGTCCATAGGTAAAAGGTCACATGCGATGATTCGACCTTTGTTTCCTAACTGCTGTACAACATATTGAGACCACCCTCCAGGGGCTGCTCCTAAATCGACAACGGTCATACCTGGTTTAAAGATATTGTCACTTTGCTGAATTTCTTCCAGTTTAAACCAAGCACGAGAGCGAAACCCTTTTTTCTGTGCTTGCTGAACATATTTATCACTAAAATGTTCTTGTAACCAGCGGCTAGAGCTTGCCGAACGTTTCTTATTGGCCATTGCGTTTTCCAACTATCATACACTTAGCTATCAATATTTTTACTCTTTCACTCATTTAACCCCGTATTAACGACATTTTATGGTGATAAGTGAGAGATGGCGTTAGAATAGATCGTTTTCAATCCCAACAAAGCAAAAATTAATGATGACTCTTAACAAAAAACAAATTCAACACCTGAAAGGGCTCGCTCATCACCTGAATCCAGTCGTTATGATTGGTAACAACGGGCTGACTGAAGGCGTTCTTGCAGAAATTGAACTCGCTCTGGCACACCATGAGCTTATCAAAGTCAAAATCGCAGGCGAAGATCGAGATGTTAAAAACTTGATCGTGGCAGCGATTGTACGCGAAAGCGGTGCACAGAATGTACAAGTTATCGGAAAAATTCTTGTTCTTTATCGTCCTTCAGAAGCACGTAAGATTATTTTACCGAAATAAAACTTGTATCTTTATATAAAAATGCCATAACTAACTCTATGGCAAAAAAGGCCTTTTAAGGCCTTTTTTATATTACCACAGGATAGCAGTCTAGTTTTCTATAGAAACGTAAAATTATAAATTAAATGTATTCTACGTTTAAAACTTCGTACTCGACTTGTCCACCCGGTGTAGTGATAACAACGACATCATCTAACTCTTTACCAATCAACCCACGCGCAATCGGTGAGTTAACAGAAATTAAGTTTTCTTTAATGTTCGCTTCATCATCACCAACAATGCGGTAAGTTTGCTCTTCTTCGGTTTCAACATTTAACAGCGTCACTGTTGAACCAAAAATAATTCGACCATTGTTATTCATCTTTGTAATATCAATAACTTGAGCATTTGATAATTTTGCTTCAATTTCTTGTATACGACCTTCACAGAAACCTTGTTGCTCTCTTGCAGCATGATATTCCGCGTTTTCTTTTAAGTCTCCGTGTTCACGAGCTTCAGCGATAGCGGCAATAATCTCGGGACGACGAACACCTTTTAAATATTCCAGCTCTTCGCGTAATTTTTCTGCACCTAGAACTGTCATAGGGATCTGATTCATGTGTTAATACCTCAATACTATTCCTAATAAAAAATAGGTATCATCCTGATTTTTTATACTAACAACACAGAGAAAAGGATCTATTTACTCTTCTCAAGACAAAAAAAGACACAGGCAACCTTAAATTGGGCCTGTCTCTACATATATTCGGTGAATGAGGGGACGCTATTATATTCCCAACTCATGCTGTTGGGACGAAAACTAAACCTCCCAGACTTAAAACTAAATCTAACACAACAGACGCATTGCTTCACGCCTTATCTCTCTTTATAAAGAGATAAACAGACTTTTTCCGATAATGAGCTAATCCTGCTTGTTACCGTTTACTTTTGCCCTCATTGCCCTTTAGTATTAGCCTCTGGCAATCAATACTGTAACGTTACACGCTATAGTCACGGATAGAGAAATTATGCGCTTACTATCAACATTTCGACGGATACTCTACACATTAAGTATCATCAGTTTTTCAACCCAAGCGATACCTGTTGAAAACTACACATCCCTTCTTCCCGAAGGAACTCAAGTAGGTTTAATTACTCAACCCGTTGGCGCTGCTTCTCCTAATCTTAATTATCATGCCGATCAATTAGCACTTCCAGCAAGTACTCAAAAAGTGGTGACTGCACTTGCGGCATTACTTCAATTAGGTGGAAACTATCAATTCACAACAACAATGGAAACAGAAGGTAAGATAAAAGACAATCAACTTATTGGTGATTTGATCTTTCGTTTTACAGGCGACCCTACATTAACTCGCCAACAATTAAGAGCAATGGTTGCCGTATTAAAACAATCAGGTGTTACAAAAGTGCATGGCGATTTGCTTATTGATACTTCTGCTTTTTCAAGCCATGACAAAGCACCCGGTTGGGTTTGGAATGATCTAACTCAATGCTTTAGTGCCCCTCCTAGTGCCGCTATTGTTGATAAGAACTGCTTTTCTGTCTTACTGCAAAGTGGCAACAAAGAAGGTGATATTGCCACAATACGTAAAGCCTCTTTCTATCCTGTAACCGTTTTAAGTGAAGTTGAAACTTATGAGAAAGGATCAACTCGTACTCGTTTTTGTGAATTAGATGTCACTGTTCGTGATTTAAATACCTATGTAATCACAGGTTGTATTCCTAAACGTGATGATGCAGTCCCTTTAATGTTCTCTATTCAAGATGGTGCTCATTGGGCTGGTACAATTTTAAAAGAAGAGTTACAGCGCGCCAATATTGAACTTGATGGATATGTCAAACGTCGATCTCAACTAAAAGTACCGGTTACTGTATTGGCACAGACACAATCAAAACCGTTACATAACTTACTGACTACCATGCTAAAAGAGTCTGACAATATGATTGCAGACACCGTATTTAGAACTATTGGTCGTGAGTATTATGGTGTTGCCGGCACTTGGCGCTCTGGCGCAGAAGCAACCCGTGCTATTTTAAAACAAAAAGCCGGCATTGATTTAGGAAATACCGTTATGGTTGATGGCTCTGGCCTTTCTCGTCATAACCTCATTTCACCTGCAACCATGATGCAAATCCTTCAATACATTGGACAACATGAAAGTGAATTAAATTTTATTGCCATGCTTCCCCTTGCAGGACATGACGGTACATTACAGTATCGAGGCGGTTTTCATGAAGCGGGTGTTGATGGCAAAGTTTCTGCCAAAACGGGTTCATTAAAAGGGGTTTACAATCTTGCGGGCTTTATGACCACGGCAAACGGACAAAAAGTGGCGTTTGTACAATACGTTTCGGCGTATTCACCTCCTACACAGAATCGTAATGCTGGACGCGCTTATTTAGTGCGTTTTGAAACAAATCTGTATAAAGATATGTATAACAACCGCTAGATTTACACCTAATAATATAAGCAATAGATATGAAAAACGCCTGATTAATCAGGCGTTTTTTATTTTAATCACAATTAGAATGATGATTAGCGTTGGTAGATAAACTCAATACCTTCGTCGTCGTCTTCATCCCAATCATCGTCGTCATCTTCTTCGAAATCAGGGTTTTCAAGCTGTTCTTTGTGGTAATCATCCCACATAAAGTCAACTTTTCCTGGCTCTGCTTTTGTTGCAACAATATCTTGCTCACGCGGAGTAACATTCAGGAATTCCATGATATTCCAGCAAAGTTTTTTCACACCTTCTTGGTTGATGGCCGCTATCATGTAATAGTTTTCATCCCAACCCAGCGCTTCAACAATTGCTTTTGCCTTCTCTTTTGCTTCTTCAGCATCGAGAAGATCAACTTTATTGAACACCAACCAACGTGGTTTTTGTGCTAATTTTTCGCTGTATTTCTCTAATTCAGAGATAATAATTTTTGCATTTTCCACAGGATCCGATCCATCAATAGGATCAATATCGATCAAGTGTAATAACACACGACAGCGTTCTAAGTGTTTTAAGAATTGGATCCCAAGACCTGCACCATCAGCAGCGCCTTCGATTAATCCGGGAATATCTGCAACCACAAAGCTTTGGTGATTATCCATGCGCACCACGCCTAAGCTTGGTACTAACGTTGTAAATGGATAATCAGCAACTTTAGGTTTTGCTGCTGATACTGCACGAATAAATGTGGATTTACCCGCATTCGGCATACCAAGCATACCCACATCAGCTAATAGCATTAGCTCTAATAGGACTTCGCGAGATTCACCCGGCGTTCCCATTGTACGTTGACGTGGAGCACGGTTAACCGATGATTTAAAGCGAGTATTGCCTAAACCGTGGAAGCCACCTTTAGCAACCATTTGCTTTTGGCCGTGAGCAGTTAAGTCAGCAATGACTTCATTTGTTGCTAAATCACGGACACGTGTTCCGACAGGAACACTGATAGTAATATCTTGACCACGCTTACCAGTACAGTCACGACTGTGACCATTTTCACCACGTTCTGCGCGATAAGACTTTGTAAAACGGTAATCAATTAAGGTGTTAAGGTTTTCGTCTGCAATCATGTAGACATCACCACCATCACCACCATCACCACCGTCTGGTCCCCCGTTAGGGATATATTTTTCGCGACGAAAGCTTACACAGCCGTTACCACCATCGCCCGCGACGATTAGGATCTTGGCCTCATCAACAAATTTCATGATTTTACTCCGTATAGTAGCCATTAACGTGCTGGATGGCCGAAATTACCCAGAGATGGCCTTTTTTAAATATAAAAAGCCCCGCAACATATTTGCAGGGCTTTTGACTCGGTGCTTAAAGGACCAGTAATTATTCAGCTTCGATGCTGATAAATTTACGGTTGTTTGGACCTTTAACTTCGAACTTAATTTTTCCGTCAGCTAATGCAAACAGGGTGTGGTCACGACCACAACCAACGTTAGTACCTGCATGGAACTTAGTACCACGTTGACGAACGATGATGCTACCTGCTAATACAGCTTCACCACCGAAACGTTTAACACCCAGACGTTTTGCTTCGGAATCACGACCGTTACGAGTCGAGCCGCCAGCCTTTTTATGTGCCATTGAACTACTCTCCTAAACCTTAAGCGATACCAGTGATTTTAACATCAGTAAACCACTGACGGTGGCCCTGTTGTTTACGGCTGTGTTTACGACGACGGAACTTAACAATCTTAACTTTATCGCCGCGACCGTGAGCAACCACTTCCGCTTTAACTTTAACGCCCGCAAGGATTGGAGCGCCAATTTGAATGTCATCGCCATTAGCGACCATCATTACAGTATCAAACTCGATTGTTTCGCCAGTAGCTACTTCCAGCTTCTCTAAACGAATAGTTTGACCTTCGCTGACTCGGTGTTGTTTACCACCACTTTGGAAAACCGCGTACATATAAACTCCGCTTTCCGCACACTCCCAATATGTATAATTTGAGTGCACAATTAAAATATTCACATAGGGCGCGAATTCTACGCAAATTTAGTGCCGATGACAAGTACAGATCGCAAACTAGCGTTAAAAAAAAGAGTTTTTTACACGATATTTATTTCAGCCATTTTTAAAGTACAATCTAAATTATAAGAGAGTAAAATCTATGGCATGATCATTTTTTATTAATAATAACGCGCTCATTGGCGAGCCAAAGTCGAAAAAACATGAATTTAGAATCTATTATAAAACTAACATCCGCTGATATGGCTGCGGTAAATGAGGCAATCCTTTACCAGCTTAATTCAGATGTTTCTTTGATAAACCAACTTGGTTACTACATCATTAGTGGTGGTGGTAAAAGGATCCGACCAATGATCGCAGTGCTCACTGGACGAGCATTGGACTATCAAGGTGACAAACATATCTCGGTCGCAGCGCTTATCGAGTTTATTCATACTGCAACGTTGTTACATGATGATGTTGTTGATGAATCTGATATGCGCAGAGGAAAACAAACGGCAAATGCTGTCTTCGGAAATGCAGCCAGCGTCCTTGTTGGCGACTTTATTTATACACGATCCTTCCAGATGATGACGGATCTTGATTCAATGCGTGTATTAAAATTAATGTCTAGCGCCACCAATGTGATCGCTGAAGGTGAAGTTTTACAATTAATGAATTGTAACGATCCTGACATTTCTGAAGATGACTATATGCAAGTTATTTACAGCAAAACAGCTCGTCTGTTTGAAGCGGCTTCTCATGCATCAGCCATTCTTTCTGGTGCGACACCTGAGCAAGAAAAAGCATTCCAAGATTATGGTCGTTATCTTGGGACTGCTTTCCAGCTCATTGACGATTTGCTTGATTATGATGCAGATAACAACCAGCTGGGTAAAAACACTGGTGATGACCTTGATGAAGGTAAACCAACGTTGCCATTACTTCATGCTATGCATAATGGCAATGAAGAAGAATCCCAATTAATTCGCCAAGCCATTGAACAAGGTAATGGCCGCCATTTATTGGATACTGTTTTAAATACTATGAAACAGTGTGGCTCTTTGGAATATACCCGTCAAAAAGCAGAAGAAGAAGCAGACAAAGCGATTGAAGCTTTATCAATTATACCTGACTCACCATATAAAGATGCGCTTATTGGGCTTGCTCACGTCGCTGTACAACGTCAATCATAACTTTGATGTATAAACCCTCGTAGTTATGTAAAGAAGCCCGCTAGAGCGATTACGTCGATTCTGGTGGGCTTTTTAATTTATTGAGCACTTCTTCGTTTTCTCGTTCGATAGCATCCTGATTATCCGCATCAATATAGCTAATGAGCTTTGCCAGCCCTTCACGTAGTACGAATTTCACAATCTTTTCTCGTTCCGATTTTGTCAGTTGATAATAAGCTTCAACCCAAATCAAAAAGGCATCCTGACGTTTTGATAAATACTCAGCCGGAGGTTCATGTGCAGCAAGCACACTAATCACCTCATCAGGTAGACTTTTTACGGAATACTCGACAGCTTTTCCCTGCACGCCACGTTTACGACGGTTTTCCCATCCTTCACGACGCGCCATCAAGTTAACTCCCTGCGGTGAGTTAGGTAACCCCGCAAGCCCCACTAATTCTTTCGCTGTATACCATTCTTTTTTCATGATCTCATCTCACATTCAACTAAGAGGTTAGTCAGATAGATATCTGTTGCGGATAACGCAATAATAGATTCTTTAAAATCGCTTAATCATTGACGACTTTTTCTAAAAAACTTCTAATACCATCCCGCAATATCAGCTCTGTTAATGTTTTTTGTTCACCATCATTTAGTTGTTGGAATGCTTTCACCCAGATAACGAGTGGCTCCTCTTTTTTATTTAGTTTGTAATGTGCTAATGGCTCATAAAGTTCTAGAGCAATTAAAGTTTTTTCTGGTAAACAAGAATAATGATATTCAACACCACTACCTTGCTTATTTTTTACATTTTGTTTTTGCCAAGACTCTCGTCTCGCTTTCGAATTTACACCTTGTGGTGATTTAGGTAATCCACCTATACCCGTCAATTCCTTTGCCGTATACCACTCTTTTTTCATTATGTTTCTCTAAAATTGTTATCAACTTCAAAAAAGAAATTATTAAGAAAAAAATCAGAAATCTTTTTAGAAAAATAATGTTATTTTATTTTCTAAATAATCAGTTTAAATGCTTTAGGACATTTCTAATAAACTGTTATTTATACCACTAACACAGCAATCAATTTTATAGAAAAAGGATTAAAAATGATTTCAAGGAAATCTGATTGGCATCCTGCCGATATTATTGCCGCACTTAGAAAACGAGGAACAACACTTGCTGCCATCTCTCGCCAAGCAGGGTTAAGCTCTTCAACACTGGCTAATGCGCTGTCACGCCCTTGGCCTAAAGGAGAGAAAATCATTGCTGATTATCTTGGTGTAGCTCCTAGTGAAATTTGGCCTAGCCGTTATTTTCATCCTGAAACAGGAGAATTACTTGAACGAAAGATTCGTACCAAAACTAATAATTAACTAATAATTACAGATATTATAATTAATAAAAAAAACCGCTGATATAGTATCAGCGGTTTTTATTTAAATTTGCATTATTTTTATAGCAAAAAAAGTATTTCTTTATTTATTAATAAATTCTTCACCAAGAATTATATCTTTTTTCAATACATCTAACATGCCATTAAGAGATTGCTTTTCAAAATCACTTAATTTACCAATAGATAAATATTCCTCTACACCGTTTTTACCTAAAAGAATAGGTTGGGCAAAGAAACGGGCATATTCTCCGTCGCCTTCTGTATAGGTGCATTCAATAACATTTTTCTCGCCATTTAGAGCGCGAATTAATGAAAGACCAAAACGAGCGGCAGCTTGGCCCATAGATAATGTTGCTGATCCACCACCTGCTTTTGCTTCAACAACCTCAGTACCTGCGTTTTGAATGCGTTTAGTCAGTGCTGCAACTTCGTCATCAGTAAATGAAACGCCGTCAACTTGAGATAATAGAGGAAGAATAGTCACACCAGAGTGTCCACCAATCACTGGAACGTTGGTTTTTTGTGGATCTTTACCTTTTAGCTCTGCAACAAAGGTATTGGCGCGAATAATGTCGAGTGTGGTAATACCGAAAAGACGTTTTTTATCGTAAACGCCTGCTTTCTTAAGCACTTCTGCTGCGATAGCGACGGTTGTATTCACTGGGTTAGTAATGATACCGATAAGTGCTTTCGGGCAATTTTGTGCAACCTTTTCAATTAAATTACGCACGATACCTGCGTTAACATTGAAAAGATCTGAACGATCCATGCCTGGTTTACGAGCAACGCCCGCAGAAATCAGAACAACATCAGCGCCTTTTAGCGCAGGAGAAGGATCTTCACCCGCAAAACCTTTTACAATAACTTGAGTCGGGATATGGCTTAAGTCAGCTGCGACACCCGGTGTGACGGGAGCGATATCATATAAAGAGAGTTCACTACCAGCTGGAAGCTGATTTTTAAGAAGAAGTGCCAGTGCCTGACCAATACCACCTGCTGCACCGAGAACTGCTACTTTCATTCTGATACTCCTTAGTTTACGAGATAGTGGAACGCCTTCGAGATACTCACTATTACGCAATTCACCTTTAAAAAAACAATTATTTAACAGCAATATTGCATAATAAGGCATTTTCAGTGAAAAATAATACTTTGGTTATTCTAAACAAATTGCTTATCTGTTAATGAGATAGTGGACACCCTTTTGATAAATAATTTCAATAAATATAGCAAAGTGTTAAGTACACCATCATCCTTGTGATAATCATTTAAGCTTATCATTTATTTAACAAATATTTTACTTTCTTTAAATTATCACATTCACGCGCTGTAAATAAATTTTTTTTGCAGTACATTCTACTTTACAATTTTGAGGTGGCTATCACTCGCCTTTCTTCGTCTTATGTTGCATAAAAATTCACTTCTCTGCATAATACACAGGTTATTGATAACTCACTAAAGGTGAACTATGCGCGTTCCTTCTAAGCAAGAAGACTTGGTTAAAGCGTTTAAAGCCCTGCTGAAAGAAGAAAAATTCAGTTCACAAGGCGAGATTGTGACTGCATTACAAGAGGCTGGATTTGATAATATTAATCAGTCCAAAATCTCTCGTATGCTAACAAAATTTGGTGCAGTAAGAACCCGTAACGCCAAAATGGAAATGGTCTATTGCCTTCCTACTGAGCTTGGCGTACCAACAGCAAGCAGCCCATTAAAAAATCTGGTACTCGATATCGATCATAACCATTCTGTTGTGGTGATAAGAACGAGTCCAGGTGCGGCACAACTTATTGCACGTTTATTAGACTCATTAGGCAAAGCAGAAGGTATCCTTGGCAGTATTGCGGGTGATGACACTATTTTTTCAACACCAGCACCAGGATTTTCTACAGAAGAATTACGAGACGCTATTCTGAATCTTTTTGATCAAGAATTATAATTAGCCTTTCTGCAACTTCAAAAAATAAGCCACTGAATTTCAGTGGCTTATTTATTTTTAATACTGACTATCAGAATCTTTAGGCTGTGCTAATTTTGCGAGCAGTTTCTCATGAATACCCCCAAAACCACCATTGCTCATAATCAAAATATGATCGCCCGCTTGAGCTTCTTTCGCAATCATATCGACTAATGTATCCAGATCTGTACTCCAGCGTGCCGGTTGCACACAATGCTCTGCAATATCACTTACTAGCCATTGAATATTAGGTGGCTGGAATAAAAAAACTTCATCAGCGCGACCTAATGCAGGTGCGATATCATCCTTGCTAATCCCCATTTTCATGGTATTTGAACGAGGCTCTAGGACTGCAATAATACGAGCCGTTCCACCGACTTTACTGCGTAACGCTTCAAGCGTTGCCAAAATCGCTGTGGGATGATGAGCAAAGTCATCATAAACACGGACTTGATTAACTTCACCACGTAACTCTAAGCGACGACGCGCATTAATAAACTTATCTAATGCTTCACAAGCATCCGCAGGTAAAACACCAACGTGGTGCGCTGCAACAATCGCCATTAAGCCATTTTGCATGTTGTGTTCACCAGAAAGTCCCCAACACACCTCTCCGACTCGCTCACCTTTGTGGAACACCTCAAAATGGCTACTGTCATTACTGAGTTTTTTAGCTTGCCAATCTCCAGTTTCACCAGTGAATTCTTGTTCACTCCAACATCCCATTCCAATGGTCTGTTTTAAATTCATATCGTTATCAGGCATGATGATTTTTCCGGTACCTGGGACGATACGAACTAAATGATGGAATTGTTTTTGAATTGCCGCTAAATCATCAAAAATATCAGCGTGATCAAATTCAAGATTATTTAAAATCAATGTGCGTGGAGAATAATGAACAAATTTAGAGCGCTTATCAAAGAAAGCACTGTCATATTCATCTGCTTCAATCACAAAGAAGGGGCTTTCGCCTAACTGTGCAGATACTTGGAAATTACCCGGTACACCGCCGATTAAAAATCCCGGTTTATAACCACAGTCTTCTAAAACCCAAGCCAGCATACCCGCTGTTGTTGTCTTACCATGAGTTCCTGCAACAGCTAACACCCAACGTTCAGGTAAAATATAATCATGTAGCCACTGAGGGCCTGAGGTATAAGGCAAACCTTTTTCAAGTACAGCTTCAACACAAGGATTTCCTCGTGTCATCGCATTACCAATAATCACCATGTCAGGGGCAGGTTCTAATTGTTTTGGGTCATATCCCTCAATCAGTTCAATTCCCTGATTTTCTAATAAAGTACTCATGGGTGGATAGACATTAGCGTCTGAGCCTGTGACTTTATGTCCCTTTGCTCTAGCGAGAATGGCAAGACTTCCCATAAAGGTGCCACAAATACCAAGAATATGAATGTGCATGAATTTCTGTCCAATAGCATGAAGTTGGTCACTATTCTAACGATCAAAAAGCAGATAAGAAACGGATTAACCTTTGAATCATCCGATTCTTTGGCTAAACTTGCCACCACCAAGGAGATTTTTCCTCCTTTTTTACTTTACCCACTCACATTCAGGACCTGCGTCATGAAAACATTAGGCGAATTTATCGTCGAGAAACAACAAGATTTTCCCCATGCAACTGGTGAACTTACTGCATTACTTTCAGCAATTAAGCTTGGGGCTAAAATTATCCACCGTGATATTAACAAAGCAGGGTTAGTCGATATTCTTGGTACTAACGGTGTTTCTAATGTTCAAGGTGAAGCCCAGATGAAACTGGATCTTTACGCGAATGAGAAACTAAAAGCTGCATTAAAAGCGCGTGGTGAAGTTGCGGGTATCGGATCAGAAGAAGAAGATGATATTGTTATCTTTGAAGGTGATCGCGCTGAAAATGCTAAGTATGTTGTACTAATGGATCCTTTAGACGGTTCGTCGAATATTGATGTAAACGTTTCCGTCGGAACAATTTTCTCTATTTACCACCGTATTACGCCAATTGGTCAATCTGTCACTTTAGATGACTTCTTACAACCAGGTCATCGTCAAGTAGCTGCAGGCTATGTCGTTTATGGCTCATCAACCATGTTGGTTTATACAACAGGTTGTGGTGTTCATGCCTTTACTTACGATCCATCTTTAGGTGTATTCTGTTTATCTCATGAAAGCGTACATTTCCCGCCAACAGGAAATATGTACTCAATCAATGAAGGTAACTACATCAAATTCCCATTAGGCGTAAAAAAATACATTAAGTATTGCCAAGAACAAGACGCAGCAACAAATCGCCCTTATACCACACGTTATATTGGTTCTTTAGTTGCTGATTTTCACCGCAACTTACTGAAGGGGGGGATTTATATTTATCCAAGTACTGCAAGCCACCCTACTGGTAAATTACGTTTACTCTATGAATGCAATCCAATGGCGTTCTTAGCCGAACAAGCTGGCGGTAAAGCAAGTAATGGTAAAGAGCGTATTCTAGATATCGAACCAAAAGAACTTCACCAACGTATGCCTTTCTTCGTAGGCACTAAATCGATGGTTGAACAAGCTGAAAGCTTTATGGCGCAATATCCAGACGAAGAATAATCCATTCGTTTGGCACTAACATAGATAAACCGGACTTCTTATTCGTCCGGTTTTTTCATCTTTGAAAATAGCGCTTCCTTTTATTTACTGCTTATTTTTACGTCAGAACGCAACATGTTCGGCAAAAAACGGGTATTGTTAAAAACTTTTCGCTATACTACAGGCCACGTAAAATTAATTTTTTTATAGGAAATTTTTTATGAGCCTGAATCATGTTCCTGCTGGTAAAGAACTACCAGAAGATATCTATGTTGTTATTGAAATCCCAGCAAATGCTGATCCTATCAAATACGAAGTTGATAAAGAAAGTGGCGCACTGTTTGTTGACCGTTTTATGTCAACTGCAATGTTCTACCCATGCAACTACGGTTACATCAACAACACGTTATCTTTAGATGGTGACCCAGTAGACGTTCTGGTTCCAACTCCATATCCATTACAACCAGGTTCAGTTATCCGTTGCCGTCCTGTTGGCGTACTGAAAATGACTGACGAATCAGGTGAAGATGCGAAACTGGTTGCAGTGCCACACACTAAACTGAGCAAAGAATACGATCACATTAAAGATGTGAACGATCTGCCAGAACTGTTAAAAGCACAGATCAAACATTTCTTTGAACACTACAAAGATTTAGAAGCTGGCAAATGGGTTAAAGTTGACGGTTGGGAAGGCGTAGAAGCCGCTAAAGCTGAAATTCTGTCTTCTTTCGAACGCGCTAAAAAATAATCCTTGAGTAAATCAAGATATTACAAGGCAAATAACACCCTAGTATTAGGTTTATTTGCCTTTTATTTCTTCATCTTTTAACCCCCTATTTTCAGTTAAAAAGTGTGCCTTTAAATTTAATAAATTAAAATCCACTTTCTTCCCTACTTGTTCTCACTTCTTATGTTCTCTTTTGTTCATCATAGATAAATTATCCTCTTTAAATCACAAATATTAACTTTCGTATACTTTCGAGCGCACATTCGATTGATTTCGTGTGATCAATTCAAAAGAAATTGAAGATTTTTTAATCTATGTTACTGCCATATCTAATGAATAAGAGAGGTTAAAATGTCTATAACACGTCGAGATTTGTTAAAGGGTGCTGCCGTGGGTGCGACAGGATTATCACTGGTTTCACCACTATCTGCATTATCCTCATCAACAAAAGAGTATATAACCCCATTAAATACACCTAAAAACCCTAAGAATATTTTAATTATTACCGCAGACCAATTAGCAAAGCGAGGTATCTCTGCTTATGGCAACAAAGAGGTAAAAACTCCCGTTATCGACTCGATTTTAAATACAGGAACAAGTTTCCATAATGCGTATTGTGCTTACCCCTTATGTGCACCTTCAAGGGCTTGTTTTTGGACTGGAAAATTACCACACCAGACAGGCATTATTTCCAATGACAGCCCAAACATACCAGAAACAATGTCCACATTAGGAACGTTGTTTTCACAAGTGGGATATGAGTGTAAACATTTTGGAAAACGGCATGATTATGGCTCATTAGAAGGATTTGATTGTGCGCCTCAAATAGAAAAAGAATTTAATGCTCACCCTGCCTTTCCTGTTGATTATGATACGAAAGAAGATGTGTATTGTTTAGAAGAAAGCCTGAAATATATCAATTCACTCCCCAAAAGAGAGGAAAAAAAGCCATTTTTATTAGCCGTTGAATTTAATAATCCACACAATATAAATGGATGGACAGGAAATTTTGCGGGTGAGCATGGTGACATCGAAAATATCGGACAATTGCCACCTTTACTTGATAACTTTGACACTGCTGATGATCTTAAAAATAGACCTAAAGCTATTCAATACGCTTGCTGTACACATAACAGAGTTATGCAATCAGGGAAATGGAGTGAGAAAAATTTCCAGCAATATCTCAAAGCCTATTACTATTTTACTGAATTGGTAGATAGCTATATAGGACAAGTTATCAATGCATTAAAAAAGAGTGGGTATTGGGAAGATACACTTGTTGTCTTCTTCTCTGACCATGGTGATGCAATGGGAGCACACCGATTAGTTGCTAAAATGAATTGGTTTTATGAAGAATCGACAAATGTGCCTTTTGCATTTTCAGGGCCGGGTATTCAATCTGGCGCTTTAAAACATGAATTAACATCCCTTTGTGATTTATTACCTACTCTCTGTGAGTATATCGGAATTGATTACCCTAAAAATATTTATGGTCGCTCTCTGTACCCGTTATTAACCGGAAAGACAGTGAAAGAATGGAGAAATAGTGTCATTTGCCACTGGAATACTGACCGAAATGTCGATGTTCAACCAGCTAGAATGTTAAGAACAGAAAACTTTAAATATATTATTTATAAAGAAGATGAAGAAGAAGAACTCTACGATATGGTTAATGATCGAGGTGAAACCCAAAACCTCAGTCACCATCCTGATTATCAACAAATAAAAAAAGAATTACGGCTCAAATTAGACAATGAAATCCGAAACAATTCAGATCCTTTTTATATTCAAGAAGTAATTATTAATAAAAAATGGCGTAGCCATGAAGTGGGATATCAACACCATACAGGTGAAACGAGTATTCAAGTTTATCAGAAAAAAATTAGGCCATTATTGGCTGAAAATGAAATAGATAAAGCGAGACGAATGCGACTTAATTTATATAAAGAAGCGCGCCTCTCTTATATTTGTGAAAAATAAGCATTTAGTTATTTCTCATATAAAAACGGCTCAATATTTCTATCGAGCCGTTTTTATATGACATGGAGCAAAAGTAGGATGCTACTGATTACTCTTCTTCGTGACGTTTTAGCCAGTCACCACATTTTATTTCACGTAAACCATCAACAGGCTTTTGATAAAGGTAGATCCAAGCACTGCCATAAGGCGTTGAAATCAGTTGGCGCTTGTAATCCTGATCGTTCTTTTTCAATTCATCAAGCTCTGTCAAGATAGAAGGCGTTATTCGATAGACTTCGCATTCTATTTCGCCTTCACCTTCGATAACTGCAGGATAAAACCCTAAATCATAGAGTTTATATCCCACTAACTTATGCTCACCTAAAAGCTGTGCATAGGTCATCCAGTGATGGTTACCTTGGTTTTGCCGTAAACTACCATAAACAATAATTCGCATATAATTTAAAACTCAAATTGATAAAGCAGATCTATTGCCTGATTCATACCAGACACTGCTTGTAAATACAACCTGGGCATCAAGCGATAACGTAAGGTTAACGTCGCTAGCGAATCAAATATACCCACTCCATACTTCACTTGTAGATCGTTTGTGATCTTACCGCTGACCACAACTTGTGAGTTATCCCCCACACCTTGTGTATCAAGCGCTAAATCAGAAACACCAAAGGTTTCACCAATACGTCCTACAAGCTGACCACTTTGACCAACGCCTAATCCTATCAGCATTGCCGTCATTTGTGATGAATCCGCATCACCACTTTTATCTAACCCTTCACCTCTTAGCAAGTAGGATAACGCTTCTTGCTGTGTAAAAGCGGGCTCAGAGAAAATTTCAACTTTAGGTTTATCTGCAAGCCCTGTCACCCTAACACCAGCAATCACATTATTTGCCGTATTTTCAGGATTACGAATAGCTTCAATATTTAAGTAAGGTTGATCAACTGGCCCTGAGAACAAGATTTGTCCCTTACGAACTTGCAGGTCTTGCCCATAAGCTTTGAATTCGCCTTTTGGAATATCTATCTGACCGTTTAAACCTAGTCCTTGTTTATTCTGATTGACTTTGAGCGCTCCCGTCAATCTAGCTTTAAGCCCAAATGCGTCCAGTGTCACATCATCGCCAATATTAATGGCTAAATTACTTTGAATTGGAATCGATGTCTCTTTTTGTGCAATCGGCTGCAAGTTTTTATCCAGCATCACTTCGTCAGAAGAAGCGGATACTGCTGACTCAGGTAAGTCTTGAACAACAATGCGTGCCCAAGGAATATCAATGCGTCCATCTAGTTTTAGTAAATTAGGGCGAGCCTCAAACACTAAATCAGGATTAACATCAATACGTACCATCGGAGGCAATGCAACACGTAGCTTATTGCCATTTGCTGCTATTACTGCATGCCATGCATCTAATTTACGCCAATCGGCGTTACCAGTAAGATTTAAGTAACCTTCTGGAGTTTCGATTCGACCGCTTAAATCAGACGTCGCACCATTAAATTGAACATCAACATTCCCTTTTGTAATATCAAACGGGATCCAGTGCCCAACCACTTTTAATTGATTGATACCAAATTGACCAAATAGCAGTGGCGATTGTGCATTTCCGCCTAAACGTAATTGCGCACCAACACGACCCTCAGCTATTTCACCTTTACCTAAGAACGGTTTGATTAAATCTAATGTCAGATTATCAATATCCACCGTACCTGATAGCTGGCGCTTTTTCTCGAGATCTGCAACATGCACATTCCCTTTAATATCACCATTTCCCGCAATACTAATCAGCCATTGTAATGTTGCTTTGCCGTTGTTAACGCCTGCATTTAAGGAGATAGCATCAAAATCAATCGGTAAAATAGTGCCTTCAATATTCTGTTTTACTGCAACACCTTGCCCTTTTAGATTTACCGATGCTTTCGGTAATCCACCTTTTGAGTTCCATGTTGCTGTGGCATCGCCAGTAAATACGCCTCGAACAGAAGTCTCTGGTGGTAAGAAAGGTTTGATCATAGCAAGATCAAAACGCGCCAATGTAATTGCCGCAGATCCGCTTTCACCCACCGTTATCGCTTTAGGAACACAAACTTGTGCATTTGGGTTTACCCAACAGTGAGAGCCAATGGTGACTTCTTGCTTTTCTACCAACAAATTCAACGCCATGGCTTTATTTAAACGCCATTCACCCACTGGGGTATCAAATGCCGTATTATTTAGCGTTCCTTTCCATTGCTGTTTCTCTTTATCGAATGAACCCGCTAATGTCAGTCCACCAGAAACAGGCTCACCATCCATTTTTAGCGTCAGTTTATGCTGTTTTTCTGTACCAGCAGCATCCAATGTTAAATTGCGAATAACTAAATCAGCTTGCTTTAACTGACGAGCAGTAATAGCGAGTTTGCCACCAATTTCTTTATCCGCTTGAACATCACCTTTGATAGTGATGGATTCGACACCGATTTGATCTTGCCATTTAATGCCGTGAGCGTTGATATCAGCAATAATCTTAGGTGTATTAATATCACCTCGAACATTAACTTTACCTTTAATAACACCCGCTAACCCAGGTACTAAACCATTTAATCCCGGAGCGTTGATATTGGCATCTAATGCCCATTTATCACCTAAATGCCCTTCAATATCGAGGTTATTTTTACCCAGGATCAGTTTTAACTGAGGAATATTCCATTGGCCAGAATCATTACCATAAGCATTACCTCTCGCTTTGATAAGATTGTTTTTGATATTGCCATCTAAGGTAATTTCGGGCACACGTAATTGCCAACTACCGCCATATAGACTACCTGTTGTGGCAATACGTCCATCTAATTTCGCCGGCATATCAGGGTACTGTTTTGCCGTATTAATTCCTGAAATAGTGAGCAATGCATTCCAGCTAATTGCCTTACTCCAATCAGCAACACCTGTGATATCAGCATGACCTTGCAAAGCGGCTAAACGTAAACGCGTCAGCTCTATTTTCTCTTCATTTCCTTTTGCATCCAGCATTAATTTGGCTGGAGGGATCTCCTGACCTTCAATATCAGAACGTAATGAGAGATCATAGTTATCTGTCTGACCATTTAAGCGTAATCGAGTATCGTTAAGTTGATACTGTATATCGCCTGTTAATGGCCAACGAACTTTTTGGCTTTCAAGTGTCAGTTTTAATGGAAGGTGTGGTTTTGCCAGTTCAGCTTGAGCATCCAAAGTTGCTGTAACTGTTCCTGTTAAAGAAAGTGCTAATTTAAGCTCTTCAAGTAATGCGCCTTGTAAAGAAAGCGTCGCTTTTTGATCTTTAAAATCTTCAAGCCCTGCAACATCACGGATAGTCGCATTCACATCTAAATTAACAGGCCATTGTTTATCTAGGGTAATTCCCCCATTTAAACTTACTTCACCTTCTGGTGCATCAATATTTAATTTAGTGAGATTAACCTGCTTACCTTGAGTCTTTGCTTCAAACAATAATTGGTTAATCGTAACAGGTGCATCACCACTAACCTGTAATTGCTTACCTTCAATTCCTTCAATATTAATATCAACAGGAATAATAATTTCAGGTAATTCGGCTAATAATGGTTTAGCGAAAATCGCTTTAATTGTCTCAGCTAATGCCTGTTCTTTTTCTTCTTGTGTTGTGGGCTCAGTTTGAGATTTTGTAGTTGCGATTTCTTTTACATTTTGAGCCGTTGCTTCAACACTCCCTTCTTCTGGTGTCTTTGGTAATGCCACCAGCAAATCATTAATAAGTGTTGGATTTAATGTAACTTGGCGACCTTCCCACTGCGCACCCGTTTTAAATTCGCCTAGCGAGATTGCCATATCGTCAATCTTCACATGTGTATTTTCTAATGAAAGTGAATTTAAATAGATAGGTAATGGCGCATTAAGCTCTGTTAGAGGCTCTGATGGAGGTGTTTCTTCAGAAGGAGGGAAAGCGCGAGTATCAACATTAACAACAACATCTCGTGTGCCTAATGTATCGACACAAACTTGTTTATCCGTCAGGCACGCTAAACGTAATCCTAATGATAATTCACCCACGTTCACGTCAACTCCAGGCATTTGATATCCAACACCCGTTAAACGCAGATCTTGCCAGCCACCACTAACATCTTTGATAACTAAGCCAGGAACCCAACGAGCTGCGCTATTAATAGCGAAATGCAAACCCGATTGTGTTCCCAAAACCCAAGCGACAGCACCGAATGTAAGCAAAATAATGATAAGGAGTGTTAGCGCAATCCATTTCAACCACTTTTTTATCATAACTCTGCTCCTAACCCGATATAAAACTGGAGTCTACGTTTATCAACGTCACTCACAGGTAAAGCTAAATCAAATTTAATTGGACCAACTGGTGATGCCCAACGAACACCTGCACCCGCACCTGTTTTAAAATCACTGCGCGTAAAATCATTAACTGCTTCACCACTATCAATAAAGACAGCACTCCACCAGTTACCCGTGATGTTATATTGATATTCTAACGATCCCACAAGCATTCTTGATGCCCCCGTTAAATTACCTTTACTATCTTCTGGTGAAATACTTTGGTATTTAAAGCCTCGAACACTTCTATCACCACCAGCAAAGAAACGTAATTCAGGCGGTACTTGCTCAAACGCGTTGGTTTCAATCCAACCAAAGTTACCTCTTACCACAAAACGGTGTCCATCCCATGGTGTACGTATCCAAACGTGTTGCGCTTGAAATGCGGCAAACTCAACATCAGAGCCCCATATTTTATTGGAGTAGTCTAATGTATAACGTTGGCTATCCCCCCAAGAAGGCATCATACCGCCTCGTTGGCGAACTCGACTTGCTGTAACCCCCGGATAAAGCAACATAGTGGTATTCGTAACTTCACCTTGGGTAAAGTGGCTGAGGCTCCAACGTGTATTCACGCTGTATTGCCAACCTGTTGACATATCCCAGTTACGAGACACATTTAGCGTTGTGGTATCAGAGCGGGTGTCATTCAGATCGGTACGTTTAAAACCACCCTGAACTCCATAGTATTGCTCTAATGGATTGACCTTCAGAGGAATTTTATAGTTGGCACCAATAGACTGTTCAGGCTGAGAAACACTGATATTAGAGGTTAAGCTGTGTCCTCGTGAGTTCATCCAAGGCTTATCCCACTGCATATTAAGACGAGGGCCCACATCAGTAGCATAACCCCCACCAAGCTCAACATAGTTGCGAGAGCGAGGTGTTACAACTGCACTCATCGGTAACAGGTGAGTGTCATCAGCGCGAGCTTTAGCAATATCGGGCGTCACAACCGCAGAGTTAAACCACCCTGTTGCTGCTAAACGGCGATTAAATTCAGCCAGATCTTCTGAGGCGTAATATTGCCCCTCTTTAAAAGGAACAATATTTTGTAGATAGTCTTCACGGATTTGGGAGCCCGTGTAACTCACTTTTCCAAAACGATAGCGTTCTCCACTATCGAAAACAAAATCCCAATATGAAGCATGATTATCTAAAGAGACACCCAACTGGCTTTTTTGCATTTCTGCATCAAAATAACCACGGCGAATTGCAAGCCCTGTTAATGAACCTTTGAGTTTCTCGTAATCTGCATGGTTTAAAACACTATCGAGAGGAGGCGTATTTTCTTTAATGACTTTTGCATATTGACTATCTGTTTTAGCGCCACCTTCAAGAACTACATCAACGCCTTTAAGTAAAATCGGAATACCCGGTTCAACTTTAGCGGTTAATACAGATCGTACAGGCGGTGTATTTTCTTCATAAGAAAATGTCACTTTGGGCTGATAATAACCTAAAGGGCGAAGTCCTTCTTGAATTGCCTTTTCAACACGCGCACGAAAACGCCCGTCAGGTGCAACTTCTTCTGTTGTAATGTTTGATAGCTGGACTCGCGCATTTTTTTCGAGCTGCCCTTCTAAACCTTCTACTTTTAAACGCAAATTTGCCCCATAAGCAACAGGCGCGATAAAAGACAGACAGAGAACGTAGATAACGGAGTATCTCGGCACGTTTTCTCCTCAATATTATTTAATCCATGTGATGAATTGACGACAAACTGTTTTAAGCTTTATTGTAGATTTAGTTTATAACAATATTAAGCCTTTACCATAGTAAAGCGTTTACGAATATAAAAATTGGAGTCTACCTTGCAACATAAAGCTTACCAACCAGAGAATGCCTTAAGGGGCACTTCAACACCATTAGAAATATCTGCTAATCATGCTGTAAATGGGCATTCTATTAATGATATTCCAACCAATATGGACATTGCTTATTTTGCAATGGGCTGTTTTTGGGGAGTTGAACGTCTGTTTTGGCAACAACAGGGCGTTTATTCAACAAGTGCGGGTTATAGCGGTGGTGTAACAGAAAATCCAACCTACCAACAAGTTTGCCAAGGTTTAACAGGCCATAGTGAAGTGGTGAGAGTTGTTTTTGATCCCTCAGTGATTAGCTATTCACAACTTTTGGCTCTTTTTTGGGAAAATCACAATCCATCACAAGGTATGCGCCAAGGTAACGATATTGGCAGCCAATATCGTTCTGCCATTTACACTGTTAATACAGAGCAATATGCTCAAGCTATTGATTCAAAAAAACGTTATCAACAAGCGATGAATACACAAGGTGCTACTGAAGCAATCACGACTGAAATTCAACCTACGGGTCCTTTCTATTTTGCTGAAGATTACCACCAGCAATATTTACATAAAAACCCACAAGGTTACTGTGGATTAGGTGGAATAGGCATCTGCTATCCCCCTGAAAAGTAAAACTAGCAGAAAATAGCAGGGCGATGATATAATTACGCCCTCTTATCTATCTTTGTGAATAAATTCATCACAATATATTGATTTATCTTCTATTTTTAACACTCTAGTATTGCCCTTTGGATAAAATACTTGGGGTAGTGTGAGCCTTATATGCTTAATAGTTTACTCATTGTGCTTTTGCTTTGTGCTATCAGCGCCTTTTTTTCGCTGTCTGAAATCTCTCTTGCTGCTTCTCGTCGAATTAAACTCAAACAACTTGTTGATGAGGGCAATATTAACGCCGCACGTGTATTAAAAATGCAAGAAATGCCAGGCATGTTTTTTACCGTTGTGCAAATTGGATTAAATGCCGTCGCTATCCTAGCAGGTATTGTCGGTGAATCTGCATTCTCTCCTTCGTTAAAAAGCTTTTACCTCCAATTTTTTGAAGAGCCATTAGCGCAACAGCTTGGATCTATTTGTTCCTTTATTATTGTCACATCCATGTTTATTTTATTGGCTGACTTAACGCCAAAACGTATTGGTATGATAAAACCTGAAGCTATCGCATTAAGAATTGTGAACCCAATGCGTTTCTGCCTTGCCTTTTTCCGCCCTCTGGTTTGGTTATTTAATGGTATGGCAGATCTCATCTTCAAATTATTTAAAATCCCAATGGTAAGAAATGAAGATATTACTTCTGATGATATTTTTGCCATCGTAGAAGCCGGTGCTGTTGCTGGCGTTTTACGTAAACAAGAGCATGAGCTAATAGAGAATGTTTTTGAATTAGAGTCACGTACCGTACCATCAGCAATGACTCCTCGAGAAGATGTGGTCTATTTTGATCGTGAAGAAACTGAAAGCGATATCAAAGAAAAAATTGCCACTCAACCTCACTCTAAGTTTCTCGTTTGTGAAGGTGATATCGACCATATTATTGGTTATGTTGATTCTAAAGAGCTACTTAATCGCGTTATTAACGGGCAAAGCTTAAATCTCAATGAAGGTGTTCATATCCGTAAAGCTCTGATTATTCCTGATACATTAACGCTTTCAGATATGTTGGAAAGCTTTAAAACATCCGGTGAAGACTTTGCCATCATCCTTAATGAATACGCTATGGTGATGGGTGTTATTACACTAAATGATGTGATGACAACTTTGATGGGCGATTTAATTGGACCGGGGCAAGAAGAGCAAATTGTGAGTCGTGATGAGCACTCATGGTTAGTTGAAGGTGGTACACCAATTGATGATGTAATGCGTGTACTTGATATCGACGATTTCCCAGATTCAAGTAACTACGAAACCATCGCAGGTTTTATGATGTATCGCTTACGTAAAATTCCAAAACGCACTGATTATGTGAAGTTTTCAGGATACAAATTTGAAGTTGTCGATATTGATAATTACAAAATAGATCAATTGCTTGTAACAAAAGTTGATGATATTCCACCTGTTAAGCCGATTTTACAAGAACATGTTCCTGTTATACAGACAACAACAGAAGTCGATATCAAGACAGATGAGAATAAAACGGTAAGTTAACAAGTAACAAGTTGAAATTAATAACTGAGTCTTATCGAAGATATTCACGAGAAAGACTCAGTTATCTATCAGATAAAAGTTAGCCCATTTCTGCTTTCAGTAAAACGACCTGCTGGTTCACTTCACTCATGACATTAAAATGTAGCTTATCTCTTATTTTAGGTAATAAAATTTTACCGTAATCGAATTCAAATGCACCCATTCCTTTGATGTAAAACCGTCCACGAAATAATGTCTTAACGTAGAGAGCAATTTTTTCAGGGTTATAGCGATTGAAGATTTTCATCTTTCAGTTAGTCTCCCATGCTCGTTGTTGAGTTTAATAAGTCATAAAGACTTATCTTTGTATATCAAATTTAAAGACCTAATTATAAGTACTAGGTTCAACTTATTTGATTTTCTTATCTGTTTTTACATTTATTGACAGTAAAGAATATAAATAAAGATAGCCTGTGCGTTATTTTACCCACTCAATGTTAAATAAATGTATCAATGATGAGGTATTATTCTTCATTAGCTTCTATGCTTAAATAGAATCTAACGTCGATTTCAATAATAGGATCATGGCTATGCACAAAATAACCTTAGCTGCTCTTTTACTCAGCACATCCACATGGGCATTTGCACATAACATCACTGAAAATACAGTTCTTCCAGCTGTCACAATCAATGACAAAGGTGAGCTACTTTATGACACAACCAAAGATAAGTTTAGCTACCAAAATTGGAATAGTGGTCTGCTCAGTGGAAAAGTACGTACTGTTCAGCATATAGCAGGACGTAGCAAAGCTAAGGAGATGAATGCGCCGTTTATTGAAGCCGTAAAACTGGCTAAATTCCCACATAGCAGTTATCAAACTACAACAATTATTAATACTGATGATGCAGTGTTTGGTACAGGCCCATTCGTTCGTGGCAGTGTTGAAGACAGTAAAAAAGAATTTCCTTGGTCACAATTTATTGTTGATGCTGATGGTGTAGCATTAAAAGGCTGGGGATTAGAAAAAGAGAGTTCAGTCATTGTTGTTTTAGATAAACAAGGCAAAGTTCGTTTCGTCAAAGAAGGTGTATTAAGTGGTGCAGAAATCACGACTGCAATCAATCTTATCAACGATTTAATAAAAGAATAATTCCTGTGTCAGAGCCCTTATAAAACAAAGGGCTCCGATTTTGTAAAGTGACACTAAAAGATAGAAACTCTAAATCCTGGATTTATCAGCGACTCTTTTGGGGAATAATCTAGCGTGACTCCTTTCCAATCCGTGACATGTGCGCCCGCCGCAATCGCAATAGCATGACCTGCCGCGGTATCCCATGTATGTGTAGGCCCAAAGCGAGGATAAAGCTGTGCTTTACCTTCAGCGACTAAACAAAACTTCAAAGATGAACCAACAGCAACGGTTTGATGTGCACCAAGTTGTGAGAGGTATTCTTTTAATTCATCATCTTGATGAGAACGACTAATCACAATCATGGGCGGCTCCGCACGACTGGCATGAATAGGCAATCGTTGTCCACACACTTCTTTCCATGCCTGTTTATTTGCCGCTGCATATAACACATTTTGAACAGGAGCATAGACAACCCCTAAAACAGGTATCCCCTTTTCAATTAAGGCGATATTTACCGTAAACTCACCATTCTTACTGATAAATTCTTTAGTTCCATCTAGAGGATCAATCAACCAATAACGATCCCAATGACGACGAACGTCCCATTCAGGGGGATCTTCTTCAGATAATTGAGGTATATCTGGGGCAATAGAAGCAAGTCCTTGTTTGATAACTTGGTGAGCAGCCAAATCAGCCTCTGTAACAGGTGAATTATCACTTTTTTCCTGTACTTGGATAGGCTCTGATTGCTGATAGATTTGCATTATCGCCGTACCTGCTTGGCGAGCTAATTTGCTGACTTGTTCTAACATAATGCACCTCTCTTATTTCTATAAGCAGATAACTTCTCTTATAAAAATTAATTACCCTACTGTCTCTTTATTTTAGTACAGAGACGAAAATAGCCGGCAAAACCGGCTATTTTTTACTCTGATTTACCGCAGAATAAGAAATTATAAAATTTCTAATAATTCTACTTCAAATACTAATGTTGCGAATGGAGGAATAGCCGCACCTGCTCCACGTTCGCCATAAGCTAATTGGTAAGGAATATATAATTCCCATTTTGAACCTACTGGCATTAATGTTAATGCTTCAATCCAGCCTGCGATAACGCCATTTACTGGGAATTCAGCAGGTTGACCACGCTGAACTGAGCTATCAAACACAGTGCCATCAATTAAACGACCAGTGTAGTGAACACGAACATGATCAGTACGCGCTGGAATTGCACCTTCACCCGCAGTCAGTACTTTGTACTGTAAGCCAGATTCTGTAACTTGAACGCCTTCATTTTTCACATTTTCTTCTAAGAAGATTTTGCCAGCATCGGCCAGCTCTGCTTGACGTTCTTGACGAACAGCTTCAGCACGCTCGTGCATAGTACGTAAAGCATTGTGTAATGTTTCAACAGGTACAGAAGGAGCATTACCTTCTAATGCATCGGTCAAGCCAGCTAACAGTGCTGCGGGCTCTAATCCTTGAAGACCTGATTCAGTCAGTTGTTGACCGACTTGCAGACCAATACCGTAACTTGCCTGTGATTCAATAGAATCAAATGATGGTTTTGACATGAAAAATACCTGTTTTTTATGAAAGTTAGATCCAAGAATAACAGTGGTAAGGTACAGCGTAAACCTTCAGTCTTGAGTAATGGGAATTATTCATTAAAAACATAAGCAATTGACCTTATTTATCGTCTTTTGGCACTTTTTTATTGGCATTTGTCATACTTATTTTCACAACATCGCAACACAGGCATATAATTATAAACAGGCACAAAACTGCCTAGCCTTATAAATATCAATATATATGTGTTCAGAGAGGTTATGAAGTGAAGATAACGACAAATCCCTATTTCCGCGAACAAGGCTATATTGATGGTCTTTGGTGTAATGCTAAAAATAACGAAACTGTTGATGTTGTCGATCCTGCCACAGGTATTTTACTTGGCACTGTACCCAATATGGCAACACAAGAAGCCATAATGGCAGTTGATGCTGCACAAAAAGCCTTACCAAAATGGCGTGCACTTACAGCACATCAGCGCGGAGCATTATTGCAAAATTGGTTTAGATTAATCACTGAAAATAAAAGAAAACTTGCTGAATTAATGACATTTGAGCAAGGAAAACCTGTTGCTGAAGCTGAAGGTGAAATTGCTTATGCAGCCTCTTTTATTGAGTGGTTTGCAGAACAAGGTAAGAGAACCAACGGTGAAATTATTCCCTCACCTTCTGCTGATAAACGTTTGATGGTGATCAAACAAGGTATCGGTGTTTGCGCTGCTATTACGCCTTGGAACTTCCCTGCTGCTATGATCACCCGTAAAGCCGCTCCTGCATTAGCGGCAGGTTGTACTATGGTGATTAAACCCGCCAATGAAACACCTTATACCGCATTGGCTTTAGCAGAATTAGCAGCTCAAGCCGGTATTCCCGCTGGTGTTATTAATATTGTAACTGGTGATGCTATTAAAATTGGCGAAGTCTTTACCTCTGATAATCGCGTTCGCAAATTAAGTTTTACCGGCTCTACGGGTGTAGGACGTTTATTAATGCGCCAGTGTTCAGATAGCGTAAAAAAAGTCTCTTTGGAATTAGGTGGCAATGCACCATTTATCGTGTTTAACGATGCCGATATTGATAAAGCAGTTGAAGGTGCAATCGGAGCTAAATTCCGTAATGCAGGACAAACCTGTGTTTGCGCTAACCGGTTTTATATTCATAAAGATATTTATCAACAATTTAGCGAACGCTTTGTTGCTGCCGTTAAAAAGCTCAAAGTGGGAAATGGTTTTGAAGAAGGTGTCACTATTGGGCCTCTTATTAACTGTAAAGCGGTTGAAAAATCACAATTATTGCTTGCTGATACACTAAAACGCGGTGCAACACTGCTTTGTGGTGGAGAAAGTGATAAAGCAGGTGAAAACTTTTTCCAGCCTACTGTTGTTGGCAATGTTCCCGCTGATAGCCACATCCTTGAAGAAGAAATATTTGGCCCTGTTGCACCTTTAGTTATTTTTGAAAATGAAGATGAAGTGGTGCATTTAGCGAATAACACCATTTATGGTTTAGCCGCATATTTTTATAGTGAAAATCCACAACGTATTTGGCGTGTTGCTGAAAATTTAGAATACGGCATGGTGGGGATTAACACCGGTTTAATTTCCAATGAAGTTGCGCCATTTGGTGGTATTAAACAATCAGGTTTAGGTCGTGAAGGTTCTGAACACGGCATTGAAGACTATATGGAGATGAAATATCTCTGCCAAGGATTATAAATAATCTTTAATCCAACCCATTAAAAGTAAGTCAGCATGGATGCTACTGCTTTTTTCTGGTTTTTTATTAAAAGGGAAAGGAAATATTTAATATGTTATATCAAAGGAGATATTTAACTAATATTCCTTTATTTTTTAAGCTAAATCTTCATGAAAAATCCTTAGCATTCCTTTGCTAAAGATTTTTATTATTTTATTTTCTATTTATTTTACTTAAATCAGTGATAAAGCATTTCGTGAACAATATCATCTGCTTTCATTGAATAAGGATAATATGTTGGCCAATTAGTTAATTCTTTAAGTAACTCATCTTGCGATGTATTGCCCATATATAAATGGAAGTGCCCTGCTTTCTCTGGTGCAATAATGTGGTCGCTAAATTGAATAAACTTAGGTGCTTGGCTTTTGACATCATCGCAGCGGAAAAGATAGCGTACCCCTTTTTTACCAGACTCATAATGTAGAATACGATAACCATCATAATGATATTCACAGCTATCGACTTTCTCTCCACGATGGAACTCGATGATATTGTTTTCAATACCAATCATATCCACATCAGTTTTATAGCCTTGTGTATAGTAAGTTCGGTACTCTTCAACCGTTTTATCTTTTTTTGTTTCCGCTTTCTTTTGTAAAACCTCATCTAACTCACCACTAAGAAGATAAGGCTCTACAGATTGCCATACACCATCCCAATCACTGAGTTGGCGATCAAGAACATCCTTGTCCTCAAAAATCCCATTAGCGGCATCTCGTTGAGCTTGTGTTTGTACTTTTTCATGATGGTGGCCATGTGCTAAAACAGACATTGCACTACCCAATAGTCCCATAATAAAAACACAAGAAAGAACTGGCTTTTGCATAATCTTACCCCTGAACAGCTTTAAAACGTGGGTTTGACTTACAAATCACGTAAAGGCGACCACGACGACGCACGACTTTACAATCTGGATGGCGTTGTTTTGCACTTTTCAATGAACTTAATACCTGCATTGTCTCTTCCTTACTTAATAAATTGACCAAAACGTTTATTAAAGCGTGCCACATTACCTTCTTGAGAATGTGTCTTTTGCTTACCGGTATAAAATGGGTGTGATTGAGAGGAGACATCTAATGTCACATAAGGGTATGTTTGCCCTTCATACTCTATCGTTTTTTCCGTTTGGATGGTTGAACCCACTTTAAAATAAGCATCTGCACTGGTGTCATGGAAAATCACTGTTCTATATTGAGGATGAATACCTAGTTTCATAATAAACCCCACTTTATTTGTAATGTTATAATATAACAATTAAAGATTGCGTTAATGTAACGCTTTTTAATTTTATTGACCAGTTTTTTTTGATTTGTTTTTCTATCTCAAGAGGGGAAGTGTGTTTGGGATAAGTTTCTTTTAGGTGATATAAGTGGATTTTCTGGCTTTTTTTATCCAGCTTCCCTATTTTCCGCTAAAGTTATACTAAGACGGCAAAACAAATAGGATTTATTATGACTAATTGGCGCGATAAGCTTTTCAGTAAGTCACCTCTGTCTATCGACCTCACAATAGACTTTCCTAACGTTTGTCCTTCTTCTGTTCCTTCAATTCTTTCGCTGTTAGCACCTTATGAAATAGGTGATACACCTTTACCTGATGAATTAAATCTATTATCAGACGCTCACTTAAAAACAAAACCTGATGATGATTCAATACCTTTTAGTTGGTCGGCAGGCGCTCGTGAAGGTATTATTTTGCACCAACGAATAGGTCGAGCAATTGAACAACAGCCTTCTCAAAAGGCATGTGAAGAATTTGCGCTATCCCTCTATCATGCAATAAAGCATGTCGTTCTTTTACCTGATAAAGAGCATGTCGCTTCTTTTTATTCACTCGCCTGCCAAGATAAGTTCGCTCCTATTACCTATCTTTCGCATTTGATAGATAAAATAGAACAAGATGACGCACTGATTAATCATGAGACCTATTTTCAATTGATCTTGTGGATCTTAAAGTTAAGTCCTGATAAGAATCCTATCAAAATAGCTTTAGGGCTATTAGGATCGTTTAATGATAGTGCCTCTCAGCGTTTACTCTTATTGTTTGCCCTGCATCCTGAATTTACCCTTTATGCTATTCGTTCGCTAAAACAGCGCCTTTCTTGTGAAGAGTTTGAGCCTTTTTTACACCACCTAGGTCAACGAACTAAAGGCTGGGGACGCATCCAGTTTATCGAGCATTTGCCTTCAACACTGTCTGTTAATAATCGCTATTGGCTACTGACTGAAGGGTATAAAAATAATGTAATGACAGAGTATGTCGCCTATGACTGTGTTACAAAAGGGACACTATTAGAAATGCTGAATACGTACCCTTTAGATAATGAGCTATTGCTTGGTTGTAGCGATCTTTTACGTGCACTGCTTAATGGCGGTCCCGCAAAAGATATTTATGATTATGTAGAGGGCGCCCAAGCATGCAACGCTTTTATTTCACAAGTTGATACTTTGCCTCCAAAAGAATTAAGGCTCCTTTATTGTGTCTGTGAAATTACTGACTTTGTGCAAAATAATGGTGAAGATTGGTTATTGCTTGAGTCTCTCGGCTGGAACGATCATTGCCAACAACAAATTATTTCTGCTTCGCAAAATATTATTCAAAAACCAGAATGGTCGACACTTATTATTGAAGCATTACAAAACCCTTCTCGCTCAAAAAATTACCAAGCAAGTCTTGTTGCTAAATCTCTTCGCCTTGATATCTGGGAGTTGCTCTTCTCACTACAAAAAGATAATCCCAATGCAGATTGGTGGCACCAATTAATGCAAACGGATGCCTCTCACAAAATAGAAAGAGTAGTTAAACTTGCAGAACAACAAATTGAATTAACAGCATTAGATAGCACAGATGATCCATTAATAACTACTCACTCTGAATATCAGTCCCATCATGCCGTTGAATATATTATGCAAGATCTTGGTGGTTTTCCCGGTATCGGCTGGTCACTTATCAAAAGGCAATTACGTAGTCCGACATTGCGTGATAGAAATATGGCGCTGAATGTTCTTTCAACATGGTCTGACACATTATTGCCTCATGATCTTTATGGTGAATTAGCGCAGGCTTTAACCATAGAAACTGATAAAAATGTGTATCAACGCATGAAACTATTTTTAGTTAACCATCAAGGAAATAAAGAACATTAACGGTTAGAGCGAATAGATAATTCTGAAAAGAATTCAGGGAGCAGGTTAGGATCATGGTTCGTGCTAGTATGGCTACAAGGAATAAAAAAGATGTTACAGCAATTCATAATACTGATTCACAGATCAATAATGAGGTGAATATGGGCAAATTCCCTGGCTTACATCGTCGGGCAATACTGGTTATTGCTATTGTTTTATTGGTCATATTTTTTTGGCCAACAAGTGAAAATAATGGTGAACCACCTCAACCGTCATCATCGACGCATGATCTTCCTGTGCCTATTTCACCATCAGTATCAACAAGTGATCCAATTTATCAAACCTCGATCCCTCAAGCGCAAGATAGCTTAAATGCCGATCCCGCAACTTCTCCATCAATAGAGGATCCAACGGCAAATGATCCAGAGGGAAATGTTGCTCAAACAACACCAGCGCAAACATGGCAAACTTATACCATTAAAGAGGGGCAAACCTTAGCCCAACTGTTTAGAGACAATCAACTTCCTGTCAATGATGCATTCTCTATGGCGAAATCAGAAGATCAACAGAAATCATTAAGCCAATTACGCACAGGGCAAGCTATTCGTTTACAGCGTAACCCACAAGGTGATGTCAGTATGCTAGAAGTGACAAATAGCGCCGGTACTGTTATCACTTACACTCGTTTGAGTGATGGAAGTTATTACCGTACACCATAGTAAGAAGAGATTTAATTTATCCCAAAAAAAACGCCAGCTTAGCTGGCGTTTTTCTTTATCAACATTAACTGTTTAATCAGAGATTATTCAGCAACGATGATAACATTCAGTTCAGCGAATACGTCACTGTGAACTTGGAAGTGAACTTCGTGGTCACCAGTAGTACGCAGAACACCATTTGGCAGGCGAACTTCGCTCTTACACATTTCAACGCCAGCAGCAGTTACTGCATCAGCGATGTCACGAGTACCGATTGAACCAAACAGTTTACCTTCGTCACCCGCTTTAGAGCTGATAGTGACAGAACCCAGTGCATTGATCTTCGCTGCACGAGCTTCAGCTGCTGCTAAAGTTTCAGCTAATTTAGCTTCTAACTCAGCACGACGCGCTTCGAAAAACTCGATGTTTTTCTTAGTCGCAGAAACAGCTTTACCCTGTGGGATTAAATAGTTACGAGCATAGCCCGATTTTACGTTAACCTGATCACCCAGGCTACCCAGATTCGCTACTTTATCAAGCAGAATAATTTGCATTACCTTATCCTCTACAAGTCATTAATGGACTATATACCTATTACTGATGACGATCAGTATAAGGTAATAAAGACAGGTAGCGTGCGCGCTTGATAGCACGAGCCAGCTGACGCTGGTATTTTGCACGAGTACCGGTGATACGACTTGGTACAATTTTACCACTTTCAGTGATATAGTTTTTCAGCGTAGCGATATCTTTATAATCGATCTCTTGTACGCCTTCTGCTGTGAAACGGCAGAACTTACGACGACGGAAATAACGTGCCATATGGCTAGTCTCCAGAATCTATCAATTCAATCTGCTCGGCATGAAGCACCAATTTAAACAACCCATTTCGCGCCTGGTGGCTACTAATGAATCCAGAAACGGTGATTTGGTTGCCGACCGTTATACTGTGAGTAACTGCTTGTAACGCTTTCCCGCTAGCAATAATGGGCATTCGGCACCATGATTGTCTTTTTAATCCCGCCTCTTCTTGTATTGAACGATGTTCAATAACAAATTGACAGTGCGGGATACCAGCGGGGCTAACTTTTCGAATTAATGCTTTGCACACCGTGCCAGTTAGCACCAAATGATTATTAGCCGTCACAGCACTAATTACTCTTCAGAATCCTCTGCTACATCATCAACTTCATCTTCATCATCTAGGTCATCAGCGATATCACGACGGCGTTCGTCTTTTGCTTTAACCATTGGAGAAGCTTCAGTTACTGCGTGTTTAGTACGCATAATCATGTTGCGGAGAACGGCATCGTTGAAACGGAAAGTAGTTTCCAGTTCATCAATCACTTCTTGCGGAGCTTCAACGTTCATCAGAACGTAGTGTGCTTTGTGCAGTTTGTTGATTGGATAAGCTAATTGACGACGACCCCAGTCTTCTAGACGGTGGATCTGACCATTTGCATTAGTGATAGCGGTTTTATAACGCTCGATCATGCCCGGAACTTGTTCGCTCTGGTCAGGATGAACCATAAAAACGATTTCGTAATGACGCATTTGATATTGCTCCTTACGGATTTATCAGCCTCCTGTCAGGGTCAGTCACCACCCATGGAGGCAAGGAACTTGTTTAAGTTGTGACTGAAAAAATTGACGCGTAACTATACCCCCGCGGCCAATAAAACTCAAGGGAGTATAGATAATAAAATAAACTAAGCGATTATTTCACAATAATACGCTGGCGCATCGCTTCAAATAAGCAAACGCCAGTTGCTACAGAAACATTAAGTGATGAGACGGTACCCGCCATCGGGATACTAATCAGCTCATCACAATGCTCTCGCGTTAAGCGACGCATGCCTTCACCTTCAGCGCCCATCACTAATGCCATTGGGCCTGTGAGTTTGCTTTGATATAAAGTGTGGTCTGCTTCGCCTGCTGTGCCAACAATCCAAATGTTCTCTTCTTGCAGGAAACGTAGTGTACGAGCAAGATTAGTCACTTTAATTAAAGGAACACTCTCTGCTGCACCACAAGCCACTTTTTTGGCTGTTGCATTTAATTGTGCAGAGCGATCTTTCGGAACGATAACAGCATGCACACCGGCTGCATCTGCGCTACGTAAACAAGCCCCTAAATTATGAGGATCAGTCACGCCATCGAGTACTAATAAGAAAGGTGTACCGACTTTAGCTAATAAGTCTGGTAAATCTTGTTCTTGATACTGACGACCTGGTTTTACTTTAGCAATAATACCTTGGTGAACAGCACCTTCAGTTTGGCTATCTAACCATTGACGATTAGCGACTTGAACCAGAATGCCTTGTGCTTCTAATTCATGAATAACCGGTGTTAAACGGCGATCTTCACGCCCTTTTAATACATAAACTTCTTTAAAACGTGCAGGATCACGCTCAAGTAATGCGGTTACTGCGTGAATACCATAAATAATTTCTTCGCTCATAGCGGTGCTTACTCATTAAAAAATAAAAGGCACAAAACAGATAAAAGGCGGAGTCTCCGCCTTTTAAAAAAATAAGAAGAATAAAACGTTATGCGTTATCGCGTTTGGCTGCGCGTTTAGCTTTAAGTTTTGCCTCTATCTTTTTGGTTTGTGATGATGCTTTCTTACGTTTGCTACTTGCTTTATCTTTCGCAACTTGGTCTTTTACAGCTTTGTCTTTGCTCGCACTACCTCGACCTGATGATTTATCTTTTTTAAAGGCACTATCTGGCTCAAAGTTTTTATCTTTGCTTGCATCACGACGGCGAGACTTACTAGAACTTGCGTTTTTCTTGTCTTTTTCACCTTTTAAACCACGAACACGGGCTGTTTTACCCGGATTACGCGCGGTGCGTGTTGTTGAAATTAAAGAGAAGTCGATAGTACGTTCATCCATACTCACTGCTTCAACTTTCACTTCTACTTCGTCACCAAGGCGATAGACTTGTCCTGAAGACTCACCAATTAAGCGTTGCCCTACATTATCATACTGATAATAATCATTATTTAATGTAGAAACATGCACCAGACCATCAATAAACAGATCATTTAAACGAACAAAGAAACCAAAGCCCGTTACGCTGGTGATAATACCGGTAAATTGTTGACCAATTTGATCCAGCATAAAGTCACATTTTAGCCAATCAGCAACATCTCGTGTTGCTTCATCAGCACGGCGCTCAGTTAAAGAACAGTGCTCGCCTAATTGCAACATGGTGTCCATATCACTATGGTAGCCACCCGTTGGGGTCCAACGTTGTGAGCCATGACCCTCTTGTTTGGCAATTTGATATTTAATTGCTCGGTGCAAGGCTAAATCAGGGTAACGACGAATTGGCGAGGTAAAGTGCGCATAAGATTTTAATGCTAAACCAAAGTGCCCACGATTTTCAGGATCATAAATTGCCTGTTTCATTGAGCGCAAAATCATGGTTTGTAACATTTCACGATCAGGTCTGTCTTCAACCTCTTTCATGACACGTGCATAATCTGCTGGCTCTGGTGTTAATCCGCCAGGCAGCGTTAAACCTAATTCATTAAAGACAGAGCGTAGATTCAAGACGCTATCTTCTTTTGGTTTATCATGAATACGGTAAAGTGCAGGTTCTTCGTTTTTCTCAACAAAACGAGCGGCTGCGATATTAGCAAGGATCATGCACTCTTCAATCAATTTGTGTGCATCATTACGAACAACGGGCTCGATACGCTCAATGCGACGCTCGGCATTAAAGATAAATTTCGCTTCTTCTGATTCAAAACCAATTGCACCGCGCTGTTCGCGCGCTTTATCTAATACTTGGTATAGCTCATACAGATGCTCAATATCTTTAACGATGGGCTTATAGTGCTCACGCAGTTCTTCATCACCTTGAATGATTTTCCACACTTTGGTGTAGGTCATTCGAGCATGAGAACTCATCACCGCTTCATAGAATTTGTAAGAGGAAAGACGCCCTTGCTCAGAAACGGTCATCTCACAGACCATACATAAACGGTCAACTTGTGGGTTTAATGAGCACAAGCCATTAGACAGAACTTCTGGTAACATTGGCACTACTTGAGAAGGGAAATAAACAGAATTTCCTCGGCTACGTGCTTCTGTATCTAACGCGGTTTGTGGACGCACATAATAACTAACATCTGCAATCGCAACCCATAAACGCCAACCACCACCTTTTTTACGTTGACAATAAACGGCGTCATCAAAGTCTCGCGCATCTTCACCGTCAATAGTAATTAAAGGTAAGCCACGTAAATCAACTCGCCCTTCTTTAGCTGATTCAGGCACTTCCTCTTTTAAATCAGCAACTTCTTTTGTCACTTTTGCAGGCCATGTATACGGGATCTCATGAGTACGTAATGCGATTTCTACCGCAATACCTGTTCCCATGGTTTCACCTAAGATCTCAACAATACGACCTACTGCTTGCGTGCGTCGAGTTGGTCTTGTCGTGATCTCAACCACCACCACATTTCCCATACGCGCGCCCATGATATCCTCTTTAGGGATAAGAATATCAAAGCTTAAACGACTATCATCAGGTACAACAAATCCCATACCTGACTCAATAAAATAACGACCTACAATTTGGTTATTTCTTGGTTCAATAACACGAACAACACGACCTTCACGGCGACCTTTTCTATCCATACCTAAAGGTTGGGCAAGGATAACATCGCCATGCATGGTTTTTTTCATTTCATCTTGTGAAAGATAAAGGTCATCTTTTTGACCTTCTGCACGTAAAAAACCATAACCATCGCGGTGACCGATTACCTTACCTTTCCATAAATCAAGACGTTCAGGTAATGCATAGCACTGGCGACGGGTAAAAACTAATTGACCATCACGCTCCATCGCCCTTAAACGGCGACGTAACGCTTCTAAGTCTTCTTCACCTGAAATTTTTAACGCCTGTGCTAAATCGTCACGGCTCATTGGTGCCGTGCGTTTTTTCATTTCTTCTAAAATATATTCGCGACTAGCAATTGGAGAGGCGTATTTTTCTGCTTCTCTATCCTGAAAAGGATCTTTTGACATTATGACCTCCAAGCTATCAGATTTGATGAAATAGTAGACTCAAACATCTTCTAATAACAATTTATATAAGGAGCTATTATTCTCAACTAGCTCTGCGAGTGTGTGACGGTCTAACTCTTTCAAAAACTGCTCGATTGCCTGATTCAACACCAGTTTTAGTCGACAAGCTGGGGTAATGTGGCAAAACTCAGCACTACAGTTTACTAATGAAAGTGGCTCTAAAGCACGAACAACCTCACCCACAATGATATCTGTTGCAGGCTTGCCTAAACGGATCCCTCCATTTTTACCGCGAATAGCCTCAACAAAACCTAAATGGCTAAGTTGATTAATAATTTTCACCATATGGTTACGTGAGACGCCATAGACTTGTGTCACTTCAGTGATACTTGTCATCTTGCCTTCTGGCAATGAAGCCATATATATCAATGCCCGCAATCCATAATCTGTAAAACTGGTTAATTGCACAATGACCTCTGAAAAGTGGTTTTCCCTATTAAAGTCGTTAAGGGATAAGTAATTATTAATGAGAATATCATTTTATTAAGCAATATTATGTTTAATTTTTGGACATTTAGCAAAGATATGCTCAAAAGTGGGTTATTTCCATATCTCACTTGACTATTAGCAAAATAATAGCGACATCGCAGGCAAAGAAAAAGCGATACTGTCGATTTTCAACAGATCGCTTTTCTATTTCTGACTCTACAACAATAACATTGTCTTATTGTTTTTTACGCGTTACCGATAAAACAGAAGCAAAACCGAGTGTAAAGCTGTCTTATCTTGTATGTGTAACACGTATTTTTATCTCAATTTAACCAACAAACAGATACGAAAAAATCGCCCCTGTCATTTTCAGGGACGATTTTCACATCAAACCAATTTAATGCAGATTATGCATCAAATGGATGACGGAGAATGATGGTTTCTGAACGGTCTGGGCCTGTAGAAACGATATCAACAGGAACACCTGTTAACTCTTCTACGCGCTTGATGTAGTTCAGCGCTGCTTGTGGCAGTTGAGCGTGATCTTTCACACCAAACGTCGTTTCGTTCCAGCCTGGCATTGATTCATAGATAGGCTCGATACCTTCCCAATCATCAGCAGCTAAAGGTGTTGTATCAATCACTTCACCGTTTGGTAAGCGATAGCCTACACACAGTTTCACTTCTTTCAGACCATCTAACACATCCAGTTTAGTCATGCAGAAACCAGACAGTGAGTTGATTTGAACAGCGCGACGAATAGCGATGATATCTAACCAGCCAGTACGACGACTACGGCCTGTAGTTGCACCAAATTCTTGGCCTTTCTCACGTAAGAAGTCACCCACTTCATCAAACAATTCAGTTGGGAATGGACCTGCACCTACGCGAGTAGAATAAGCTTTGATGATCCCTAACACGTAACCAACATAGCGAGGGCCTAAACCTGAACCTGTTGCCACACCACCAGCGGTTGTGTTTGAAGAGGTTACATACGGATAAGTACCGTGGTCGATGTCTAATAAAGTACCTTGTGCACCTTCAAACATCACTAACTCACCGTTTTGTGTTGCTTTGTACAGTAAGTCAGAAACATCAACAACCATACCAGTCAGAATATCAGCGATTGCCATGATATCGTCTAAGGTTTTTTGGTAATCAACAGGTTCAACTTTGTAGTAGTTCACCAGTTGGAAGTTATGGTATTCGATGATTTCTTTGAGTTTTTGTGCAAACGCTTTTTTATCAAACAGATCGCCAACACGTAAACCGCGACGAGCAACTTTATCTTCGTAAGCAGGACCGATACCACGGCCTGTTGTACCGATAGCTTTTTCGCCACGAGCTTTCTCACGCGCATTGTCTAATGCGATGTGATAAGGAAGGATTAATGGGCAAGCTTCAGACAGAAGTAAACGAGAACGAACAGGAATACCACGATCTTCAAGTTGGGTCATTTCCTTCATCAGTGCTTCCGGTGATAAAACGACACCGTTTGCTATGATGCTAACAACATTTTCACGGAGAATGCCTGATGGGATTAAATGAAGAACGGTTTTTTCACCGTCGATGACTAGAGTGTGACCCGCGTTATGGCCACCTTGGTAGCGAACAACATATTTAGCGCGTTCTGTCAGCAAATCGACTATCTTGCCTTTGCCTTCGTCACCCCACTGGGTGCCCAATACGACAACGTTATTACTCATTTCAAAATACACTCGGTTGCTTAAAAAAGGATTCTACCATCTCAATTCAAGAGTTACAGTAGATTTTATCTAATTATGTCATCCCCGCTTTTAAGCAATAGATTATCTTGCCATTGTCAATATTTTTGCCCGAAAAATCCGCATCATAAACATGTTGTGACTTTTATCAATAGTTTTGATCGCAAAAACAGGAAGCAGAGTGACATAAAAGTGAAAACGGCGAAGAAGACGCTTCGGAATTGCCGAAGGTTTATCTTGAAATGCAATTTTCACTTTATACTATCCCAGCTAAAACCATTTTGGAAACCATTAAGCGTAAATTTTCATCTTTTTATGCACAATTATTTATTTCTTAGCTTGATTGCTATCTTTATCTTATTGATATCAAAAAAATCCCCCACTTTTTAAGGGTGGAGGATTTTATTATTTACTCAAACGGTTTAACGCGTTTAGAAATTACTCTTCAATCGCTCGCGCTTTTGTTGGTGCTTTCATATAGCGTAAGAAGTCGCTATCAGGGCTTAACACCATGACGTCATTGCCGTCTTGGTTAAAGCTCTTCTCATAAGCACGTAAGCTACGAATGAAGGCATAGAAGTCTGGATCTTGGTTGAATGCATCAGCAAATAGTTTAGTTGCTTGTGCATCACCTTCACCGCGAAGACGTAATGATTCACGCTCAGACTCAGCCAGTGTCTCTGTTACAGTCTTATCAGCAGCTGCACGAATTTTCACCGCTTGCTCTTGACCTTGTGAACGGTGACGACGAGCAACGGCCTCACGCTCTGCACGCATACGCTGGTAAATCGCTTCAGAAACTTCCATAGGTAAGTTGATTTGTTTGATTCGAACGTCAATCACTTCAATACCTAAAGCCGCCATACTGTTCATATTGATAGCTGGAGCTTGGCCTTTAGTTTCTTCAGCCACTTTTTTAGCTGCAATCGCAATTGCATCATCAGCAGCGCTTGAATCACGAGAAGGAGTACCTTCATTCAGTGCATTACGAACATCAATGGTTAAACGACCACGAGAATCCGTAATAATTTGGTTTACACTCATACGACCAATCTCAGAACGTAAACGGTCACTGAATTTACGACGCAGTAAAGTTTCAGCTTGCGTTGTATTACCACCACCTGTTGCCAGATAGTAAGTACTGAAATCACTGATACGCCATTTTAGATAAGAATCGACTAATAAGTCTTTGTTCTCACCTGATAAGAAACGGTCTTGCTGGATATTCATAGTTTGAATACGCGCATCCAGTTTTTTCACATTCTCAATGAATGGAATTTTAAAATGAAGACCTGGTTCATAAACAACAGGTTTATTTTCAGCATCACGCACAACTTTCGCAAAGCGTAAAATGATACCACGCTCATATTGTTGAACGACAAATACAGAGGAGTACAACAACGCTAAAATAATAACTGCAACAACAGCGATAACTTTACGCATGATTATTGTCCTCCTTGATTATTGCCATAAGGCTGACCATAACCGCCATTATTACTACCATATCCACCATTACCATAAGTCGTTGTTGCTGGTTTTTGTGCCGGTGCTGGATTTACAGTTGGAGCGGGTGTGTTGATACGAGCAGGTGCCTCAAATGTATTTGATGGTGCAGATTGAGATTGCTGACGTAACATTTGCTCTAAAGGCAGCACTAACATGCTATTGCCTTTATCATTAGCGATGACTTTACGTGTTTTTGATAACACTTTTTCCATCGTTTCAATGTAAAGACGCTCGCGAGTAATTTCAGGAGCAGCACGATATTCAGGTAAGATTTTAGCAAAGCTAGCTACCTCACCTTCTGCTTTCATCACCACACTGGTTTTATAAGCGGTTGCTTCTTCAATCATACGTTGCGCGTTACCTTTTGCTAACGGTAACACTTCGTTTTTATAAGCTTCAGCTTGACGAATTGTTTTTTGTTCTTCTTCACGAGCAGCAATTACGTCATCGAATGCCGCTTTTACCGCTTCTGGTGGGCGAGCCACTTGGAAGTTGACGTCCACAATCGAGATACCCATGTTATAAGGGCGGATAGTCTCTTCTAATTCTTGACGTGTTTGGTCACGAATTTCTGAACGGTTAGAAGTCAGAATTTTTTCCATTTCTGAACGACCAATAACGCCACGTACTGCGCTGTCAGTTGCCTGACCTAAGCTGTTAATTGGTGTTGTCAGGTTAAATAGGAATGTTTCTGGATCAGAGACAACATACTGCACGTTTATCTCAACTTGAACCATGTTTTCATCTGACGTTAACATCATGCCACCCGTGGTTAAATCACGGATAGTTTTTACGTTAACAGGCTGAACTTCATCAATGAAAGTCGGTTTCCAGTTCAGACCAGGTTCAACGATTTGATAAAATTTACCAAAACGAGTCACAACGCCTTGTTCTGCCTCTTTGATGGTATAAAAACCACTTGCAGCCCAAACCACGACAACCGCACCTAATGCAAGAGAAATCAAAAGATTTCCAGCATTGCTACGAGGACCGCCATTTTGCCCAGAAGAGGAGTTCCCACCTTTTTTACCGCCGAAACCACCAAGCTTTTCACTCAGTTTACGGAACATATCATCGAGATCTGATGCTCCACGATTCCGACCTCCTTGATTGCCGTTGGAGTTACCGTTGCCATCGCCATTATTATTGCCGCTGTTTCGGTTACCCCACGGGTCGCGGTCTTGTCCGTTGTTACCGGGCTGATTCCACGCCATGTTCTAGCTCCATTATTATGATTAGATTTATCAGGCTTAAGAGCCGATTTCGTCGCCAGCTCTCAGTTAATGTTCATTATTATGGCCGAATATCAGACCACGTAATCCAATAAATTTGGTTCCTGCTTGCAAAGGCGGCGCCAGTCTACCATAGGCATACGTATGATTAGCCCAACTTTACCGTCTTTTTCAATCCATTCACGTTCTATTGACTGTAATTGATAAAAACGACTACGTAAGCGCCCTGTATTTTCTGGCGGTAAACGTAATTCAAAGTGTGCGATCTCACCTGAAAGACGTTCTGTCAACGCCTGATACAACAGAGGAATACCTTCGCCTGTTTGTGCAGAAACCCAAACCCTAATGGGTAAGTTTTCTTCATTTCGATCAATTCTTGGAGTGAAGTCTTCAAGAAGATCAATTTTGTTCATAACATGCAGTGTTGGTATTTCTTGAGCATCAATCTCTTCTAATACACTTTCAACTGCATGAATATTTTCCTCAAAACGGCTATCTGCTGCATCAATCACATGAAGAAGTAAGGTAGCTTCTCGTGTTTCTTGCAAAGTGGCTTTAAAAGCAGCAACAAGATCATGAGGTAAATGTCGAATAAATCCAACCGTATCGGCTAATACAACGGTTCCCACATCATCGACCTGAATACGTCTTAATGTCGGATCTAGTGTTGCAAAGAGCTGATCTGCTGCATACACATCAGAACAGGTAATATGATTAAACAAACTCGATTTCCCTGCATTTGTGTAACCAACAAGGGATAATGTTGGAATATCAGCTTTACTCCGCGCTTGCCGTCCTTGTTCGCGCTGACGCTCAACCCTACCCAATCGCATTAGAATTTGACTAATTTTACCTCGGAGTAAGCGGCGGTCTGTTTCTAGCTGAGTTTCACCTGGTCCTCGTAACCCAATCCCCCCTTTTTGTCTTTCAAGGTGAGTCCACCCTCTGACTAAACGAGTTGATAAGTGACGTAACTGGGCGAGTTCTACCTGTAGCTTTCCTTCATGGGTTCTTGCTCTTTGAGCAAAAATATCAAGGATAACTCCCGTGCGATCAACCACACGGCATTCACAAAGTCTTTCCAGATTTCGTTCTTGTGCAGGTGTTAGTGCATGGTTGAATAAAACGACATCTGCACCACTTGCTTTTACAGCTTCGGCAATTTCTTCTGCCTTACCTTCACCCACATAATATTTAGGATGAGGCGCTTTGCGATTTCCTGTAATAATCTGAACGGGTTTAACACCCGCAGATGTCACCAAAGATTCAAATTCTTGCAAATCATCAACGTTCTTTTCTTGAGAAAAGAAGACGTGCACTAAAACGGCTAATTCGCCACCTTCATAACGATCAAACAAAGGCGAAACCTCTTGGACTTTATAAAAACAGGAAAAAACATAGGTAAAGTCTCCCTACCTATGTTTTTCTTATATCAAGAATAATATTGGATTATTATTCTGCAACATCATCCTGCTGAGCAGCGCCACCATTGTAGCCAGTACCAGTTTGGTTCGTGCCTGTGTTGCTATGATGAGAAACAGGACGCGAAGGTACCACGGTAGAGATAGCATGTTTGTATACCATCTGACTTACTGTGTTTTTCAGCAAAATAACAAATTGGTCAAAAGATTCGATCTGACCCTGCAATTTAATGCCGTTTACCAAATAGATAGAAACGGGAACCCTTTCACGACGTAATGCGTTCAGGAAAGGATCTTGCAAAGATTGCCCCTTAGCCATTCTATGTTTTCCTTATTTTGTTGTTTTATATTAGAACCCAATTGGTTCGAAAAATGAACTACTCAAAAATTGCGCTTTGGCAACTATCAATTTTACACAAACCTACCATCTATGCACTAACTACCTGCAAAACAGTGTCAAGAGATTGTTTTGGATCTTCACTATCAAGCCAGTGAATGTCATTCCAACCTCTTAACCAGGTGATTTGTCGCTTCGCTAATTGCCGGGTAGCGCAGATCCCTCGATAAACCATCTCATCATAATCTATTTCGCCTGATAAATATGACCACATCTGGCGATAACCGACACAACGTACAGAAGGTAGATCTTCATGCAGATCGCCCCGTTCATATAATGATTTTACTTCATCTTCAAATCCACACGTTAACATCTGTTTAAAACGGGCTTCAATGCGTTGGTGAAGAACATTTCTATCTTTCGGAGCAATCGCAAACTGATAAACATCATAGGGCAAAGACTCGCCTGATATTTTTGTCAATTCTGTCATTGTCTTACCTGAAATCAGGTAAACTTCTAGCGCACGAGAAAGTCGTTGAGGATCATTAGGATGGATCCGTTGTGCTGCTACGGGATCAACCAATGCTAACTCTTTATGTATTGCCTCCCACCCTTGCTCTGCTGCTTTTTTTTCTATTTCAGCACGAACATCCGAATTGGCACTGGGTAAAGGCGATAGACCTTCAAGTAACGCTTTAAAATATAGCATAGTCCCACCCACTAATAGTGGAATTCGCCCAGCCGCAGTAATTTCTTCCATTGCATTTAATGCATCACGTCGAAAATCCGCAGCGGAATAGGGAAATGCGGGATCTAGAATATCAATTAATCGATGTGGAGCAAGCGATTGCTCATTCGCATCCGGCTTCGCTGTACCGATATCCATACCACGATAGATAAGAGCTGAATCCACGCTAATAATATCTACAGGCAGTTTCTGTCTCAGTGCAATTGCTAATGCTGTTTTACCTGACGCTGTAGGTCCCATTAGGAAAATTGCTTTAGGTTTTATTTGCGTGTTCACATCGCTCATTATTTAATGCCACTACCACTGGTTGTAAATCAATTAATTGTAATAAGTTTTTTGCTGGCTGTCTGACATATTGAGGGCAGAGTCTTTCAATATCAGCCAATAATCCTACTGCTTGAGCTTGCGACCATTGAGCCTGCTCTGCCCCTAATTGTTTTGCAAACCATTGTCCAAGTTGTTGCTCGGTACAAGATTGTTCTGCTGACAAATAGGCTAATAATGCGGTCAGCAACACAGGTAAATTTTGCTGTCGCAAAGGTAACGACACTGCATGTATTGTTGCTTTACCGTGAGAAATTTCGATAACGATCCCGAAATGACTAATTAGCGATTGAAACTGATTGAATACACTAATTTCTTCTTTGCTCAATGCCAATTTTAAAGGCACTAACAAAGGTTGTGGTTTCAATGTTTCATCTTTAGGCAGTAATTGCGCACATTTTAACAGAAAATCAGCTTCTTCCAATGATAACAGCCCAAGACCTTGTGAAGATTCTATTAACGCATATTTGTTCTGATAAATTGCCAACACTCGCCCAAAAGTATAATCAGTTTGTCCATCTTTCGCATTGACGGAACGAGGCATCACCGAAATAACATTTTCTTCAATATTATTAGTTGTATGAACGATTTCACCTAAATTCAATGGGGCACGGTCAGGAAATAGTGGTATTTTTTCTTTATCTTTTGATGTGGATACACTTTCTTGCATCATTTTTTGATAAAGCGCACCTTGTGTCCGTTGGTAGCTATCACCAAACTGACGATGCCCTCCAGATTGAGAGGCTTGCTTTTGATGAGGACGATTGTTGTGCTCTCGTTCACTGGAATGGTGCGATGATATATTTGGTGGAGTTTGAGCCACTGGTGCTTGATAAGGCTGAGAAAATACGTTTTCACCTGCAACTTGACGGTTTTCAGGAAAATTTAACGCTATTTCGTGTTCTTCTTCGTCATCTGAAGTCAGTGATAAAGGCTCTTGAGTTGCTTGCCGTAAAACACTCAACACACCTTGATAAATAAAATCATGAACCAAACGAGATTCATGAAAACGAACTTCATGTTTCGCAGGATGCACGTTTACATCGACTTGGTGAGGATCAACACTTAAGTACAAGATGTAAGAAGGTTGCTGCTCTCCTTGCAAATATCCTTCGTAAGCTTGGCGAATAGCATGATTAATCAACCTATCACGCATCATTCGTCCATTCACATAGCAATACTGAATTTCACTACTTTGCACCGGTGATAAAGGGTGTTCTACCCAACCTTTTATTGCTAAATCACCATGTTCCCACGATAAATGCATTGATTGGTTGACAAAATTATTACCACAAATCGCACTCAAACGGCGATTTTGCTGACTTTCATCTTTCACTGCACGGTATTGCCGAACACGCTTACCGTTATGGGTAAGATTTATAGAGATATCAAAACGCGATAATGCAATGCGACGTACCACTTCATCAATATGTGCAAACTCTGTTTTTTCAGTACGTAAGAATTTACGTCTTGCTGGCGTATTATAAAAGAGATCAAGCACTTCAACTGTACTTCCGACAGGATGAGCGGCAGGTTTAACAGTCACCGCCATATCTCTGCCTTCAGCGTAAGCTTGCCATGCTTCTTCTTGATCTTGAGTACGCGATGTCAGTGTTAAACGGGAAACTGAGCTAATACTCGCTAATGCTTCACCACGAAAACCCATACTCATTATGGCTTCGAGATCGTCAAGACTTGATATTTTGCTGGTTGCATGGCGAGCAAGTGCTAACTTCAAATCATCACGATTGATACCACACCCATTATCACGAATACGAATAAGCTTGGCACCACCTTTATCGATATCAATATCAATTGAGGTCGCGCCTGCGTCTAAACTATTTTCCAGCAACTCTTTAACGACAGAGGCTGGTCTTTCAACAACTTCCCCTGCAGCAATTTGGTTTGCAAGCTGAGGAGGTAATAAATTTATCGCCATTACCTTTATTCCATTTTACTCAATCAATTAGGCGCGTTTTGTAAAGGATGAGCCAGAAAATAATTTCTTAAACCCGCATGAATAGATGCCGCGAGTTTCTCTTGATAAGCATCAGAAATCAGTAATTGCTCTTCTGACGCGTGGCTGATAAAGCCTGTTTCAACTAAAATTGAAGGGATATCAGGCGAACGTAACACACCTAAGCTCGCATGTTCTGGTGTTTTCTTATGTAGTGAACCCACTTTTCTTAGTTCAGATAATACAGCAACAGCAACGTCATAACCTACTCGCTGCGAATTACCAAACTGCAAATCAAGTACTGTTTGACTTAAATAAGGATCAGCACCATCCAATGCATCACCGGCACCACCGAGTAATTCAGACTGTTTCTCGCTTTGTTCAAGCCACTTACCTAATTCACTGTTTGCACGACGATTAGAAAGCACCCACACAGAAGCGCCTCTTGCGCTGCGATTTGGCGCTGAGTCTGCATGAATAGACACTAACATATTCGCGCTTTGCTTACGGGCAACTTCAGAGCGCCCAGCAACTGAGATAAAATAATCGCCACTACGTGTTAGAACAGGTTTAAACATAGGATCATTACGTAAGCGCGCTTCCAACTTCCTTGCCACACTTAGCGTTACATCTTTTTCACGATTACCTTTCTGACCAATTGCTCCCGGATCTTGCCCACCATGACCCGCGTCTATCGCAATAATAATTTGGCGAGAGCCCGCTTGTGGTTTTGATGGTGTATTACGTGGCTTTACAATAGGAACAACAGGTGTGACTTCTGCTGTCGGCTTGGTCATTAAAGGCGCCATTTCCCTATTTGTATTTGCAGTTGATGTAGTTGTGGTTGCTGTCGATGATAACGTAACAACACTTACTGTCGATTGAGCATTGCTATTTTGTCGACTATTTATAGCTTTGATAGTAAGCACTAACTTATAGCCACCACTTACATTCATTAAACTCTCAGTTACGACAACAGGCTGAGCAAGCTCCAGTACTATACTTTGGTATTGGCTATCTTTTGATTGCGTTGTGCGAATTTTATGAACTAACTGCCCATTGCCTAATGTTGCAGGTAATCCTGTAATTTTTGTGTTCTGTTTAAAATCCATCACCAAACGGTCAGGACTTTTTAATGAATAATATCGATAACTAGGCTTCCCATCACGAAAAGAGAATGTGAGAGTTGTTGCTGAAATACCGTTTTCTGCTTTTACTTCTGTCACAGTAGCGGCTTGTGCTATTTGCACAAAAAATAAAGACAAAACAACCAACAGAAAGGCAACAACATAGCGCTGACTTTGACTCACAATGGTGATGAGACTCGACATAATCAATATTCCTTTATGCAGACTGAATACGGGATAAAACAGTATTCCCTCTTTGTGAAAGGGCAACAAAACGCGCTTTTCGACCTTCATCTTCGTAACTTAAATGAAGTTCTAAATCAGCGTTAGGTAAAAAGCCTTCGCCTTGAGATGGCCACTCAATAAGGCATAACGCGTCTTGCTCAAAATAGTCGCGTATTCCCATAAACTCCAATTCTTCAGCAGAAGCTAAACGATAAAGATCAAAATGATATACAGGATTTGGCGAAAGCATATAGGGCTCAACTAATGTATATGTTGGGCTTTTAACATGCCCTTGATGACCAAGCGCTTGCAAAAAGCCTCGGCTAAAGGTTGTTTTTCCAGCACCAAGATCGCCATATAAATAAATGATCAATCCGCTATGATTAGTCGCCATTGCAACAGCACGCCCGAGTTCAACTGTCGCCGCTTCATCTTCTAATGTAACAACCCATTCTTTCATATTTAATATAATCTATTGTTAAGTTATAACGGCTTAATAAAGAGAGATCGTTGGAGAACATCAAATACTAAGCTTTATATGTTTTCTTAAGGCAAATAGTTATCGAAATCACTATCAAATAACCATACCATAAATCTATTTATTGCGAGGATTTTTCCTACTGCCTCACTATGATACACTGCGCGCTCTTAGGACTCACCTCTTACCTATTGATTCGGTTTATTCATGTCATCACTCGATCTTAATCTTCTCGCTCAAAACATTAAATTATGGGGTTCTGAGCTAGGTTTTCAACAAACAGGGATATGTGATACTGACTTATCACTTGAAGAGCCTCGCTTGCAAGCGTGGTTAGATAAGCAATATCACGGTGAAATGACGTGGATGGAAAAGTATGGAATGACACGAGCCAGACCTCATGAACTGGTTCCGGGTACATTACGTGTTATCAGTGTGAGAATGAATTATCTTCCTACGGATGCAGCTTTTGCACGAACCTTAAATAATCCAGAACAAGGTTATATCAGCCGTTATGCACTTGGTCGGGATTATCACAAAGTATTAAGACAACGTCTTAAAAAACTCGGCGAAAAAATTTCACAATATTGTCAGCAATTCGAATATCAAGGGGTAGTCAACTTTCGTCCTTTCGTTGATTCAGCACCTATTATGGAGAGACCATTAGCCGTTAAGGCTGGACTTGGTTGGGTTGGTAAACACTCACTTGTTATTAACAATCAAGCTGGCTCTTGGTTTTTCCTTGGTGAACTACTGATTGATTTACCCTTACCTACTGATAGCCCTGTTGAAGAGCAATGCGGTAAATGTGTCGCCTGTATAACAACCTGCCCGACAGGTGCCATTGTTGAACCTTACACTATTGATGCTCGTCGCTGTATTTCTTATCTCACTATCGAACTCGATGGTGCTATTCCTGAAGAATTTCGTCCTCTGATGGGTAATCGCATTTATGGCTGTGATGATTGTCAGCTTATCTGCCCTTGGAATCGTTTTTCATCACTGACTGACGAAGAAGATTTCTCTCCGAGAAGAGCACTTCATACCCCAGAGTTACTCGATCTTTTTCAATGGAATGAAGATAAATTTCTGCGTATTACAGAGGGTTCACCGATCCGTCGTATTGGCTATTTACGTTGGCTTAGAAATATTAGCGTGGCGTTAGGAAATGCGCCTTATCAAGATAAAATTATACTTGCCTTACAAGAACGCTTTGGATTGAGTGATGTTTTAGATGAACATTTAAACTGGGCGATTGCACAACAGACAGCGAAGAGAAATGAGAAAGAAGTAAAAATACAGACTTCACAACAAAAACGCTTAGTAAGGGCGATAACTAAAGGCTTACCTCGTGACGCTTAATTTTTAACAGAATAAACGCATTACGAGTAACCATTAATTTCCTCTGTGAATAAAATAAAAATCCCTTGCCTATCAACATGAACAAAAAATTCAAGCGAACTAAGACTCAAAATTTAAAAAATTAAAATAAAGTTAGTTATCAATTAGATATAAAATCCAATCAATTTATTGAAGAGAATAATATCCTTATCACTTAATGATACGTGCTTGTGGATAACTCTGTGTAGTAAAAAAATAAATAGTGCTTAGATGCGATGGTTATTAGCATCTCACTGTGGATAAATCGATTTGGGAAGATTTAAAGAATAGTAGAATATATATCACGTTTTTTTAAAGAAAAGCCTGAAAAACCCTTTTCTTTTTCTAAAATACTATTCAATGCATGTTTAACAGAATAAAGGCCTAAATCCTAAAAAATGATCTTACCTCTCGTTTCCCCCTAAATGAGGAAAGGCGCACATTCTAGTGCTGTCAAAATAGAAATGCAAGCAAAGATCAAAGATAGATCACAAAAAAATAGCTTGATCTTACATGCAGTAATGACATTTTCTTTTTTGAGCAAAAATCCTACACACTCTCTTTGCGCGTATTAAGTGAAATCCCTTAATCTGCACCCTAAAACAGTGTAGTCGATATTTAAAAAAGCGAGAGAAAAAATTTAAAATTTTCTTTATGGGGATTAAAAAATGAGATTTGATGAAACAGAAGAAAAAAAACTTGGAGCGGGAAACGAGACTCGAACTCGCGACCCCAACCTTGGCAAGGTTGTGCTCTACCAACTGAGCTATTCCCGCATTTGGTAAGTTTTGACAATTATAAGTGAAAGATTTGGAGCGGGAAACGAGACTCGAACTCGCGACCCCAACCTTGGCAAGGTTGTGCTCTACCAACTGAGCTATTCCCGCGTCGCATAATACTACTAATAATTGTCTAAGAAAGATTGGAGCGGGAAACGAGACTCGAACTCGCGACCCCAACCTTGGCAAGGTTGTGCTCTACCAACTGAGCTATTCCCGCGTCTTTCTTACACCCGTACAAACAAAATTCTTCATCGGTACGGGAAGCGCATTATACGAGAAAAATGCTTAACCGCAAGCCCTTATCAACAAAAAAATACGTTTTTTTGATTACATGTCGATAAAATCATCACAATGATGCAATATCAATCATCAATGCACGCTTTTTATTCTTTAATAAAGGTTTTACGATAATAAGCAAGTTCTGCAATAGATTCACGAATATCATCCAATGCCTGATGTGTATTCTTTTTCTCAAAACCTTCTAAAATTTCAGGTTTCCAACGACGAGCTAATTCTTTTAATGTGCTCACATCAAGATAACGGTAGTGAAAATATTGCTCTAGCTCTGGCATATAACGGTATAGAAAACGTCTATCTTGCCCCACACTATTACCACAGATAGGTGATACTCCTTTTGGTACCCATTTTTCTAGGAATTCAATTGTCGCTTTTTGTGCTGAATTATCATCATACGAACTGGCTTTTACCCGCTCAACTAAGCCGCTACCTGTGTGGGTCCGTGTATTCCATTCATCCATTAAACTTAATTGTTCATCTGATTGATGTACTGCAATTACGGGGCCTTCGGCTAAAATATTAAGTTGAGGATCTGTCACAATAGTGGCAATTTCGATGATACGGTCACATTCAGGATCAAGACCGGTCATTTCCAGATCTATCCAGATCAGATTATTCTCGCTTTTTGACATAATATATCCTAGCTGTTTCTAAGTGTGAGACATGATATTTTAGCGTTTATCATAGCGCGTTTACTCAATAAGCACGACAGAAGAACATCTAACCGAATAATACAAGTGAGGATCGGTGACAAAACGTAAATTATCTAAAGGCCAGCAACGCCGAGTACAAGAAAATCATAAAAAGCGTTTGCAGAGCAAAGAGAAAAAAAACCACGTTGAATTAGACGATACGCAATTAGGCGAAGCGACCGAAGGTTTAGTGATCAGCCGTTTTGGTCAACATGCAGATATCGAAGCTGCTGACGGCACAATTACGCGATGCAATATTCGACGCACAATTTCATCACTGGTCACAGGTGATAAAGTTGTTTGGCGTCCTGCGCTACAAACACAAGAAAATGTCCGCGTAAATGGTATTGTAGAAGCTGTGCACGAACGAACTTCTGTGCTTACTCGTCCTGACTATTATGATGGTATTAAGCCTATTGCCGCTAATATTGATCAAATTATTATCGTTTCGGCCATTTTGCCTGAACTTTCTTTAAATATTATCGATCGTTACCTTGTAGCATGTGAAACCTTAAATGTTGAGCCTCTAATTGTGCTCAATAAAATCGATATGTTAGATGAAAAAAGCCGTAAGACAGTTAGCGAATGGATGCAGACTTATAAAGATATTGGTTATCGTGTCCTTGAAGTCTCTAGCTATACCAAAGAAGGGTTAGAAGCGCTAACTCAAGAGCTAATCGGCCGTATCTCTATTTTTGCTGGGCAATCCGGTGTCGGTAAATCAAGCTTACTTAACACATTGTTACCCCCAATGGAAGAAAGCATTGTTGTTAATCAAGTCTCTGACAACTCAGGTTTAGGCCAACATACCACAACCGCATCACGGCTTTACCATTTCCCACAAGGCGGAGATGTGATTGACTCTCCAGGGGTACGTGAGTTTGGTTTATGGCACTTAACACCAGAGCAAGTAACAAAAGGTTTTGTTGAATTCAGGCCATACCTTGGTGGTTGTAAATTCCGTGATTGTAAGCACTTAGATGATCCAGGTTGCTTAATTAGTGAAGCGGTAAGAAACAACGAAATCGCAGAAACGCGATTTGAAAATTACCATCGAATTTTAGAAAGTATGAGTCAGGTGAAAGTTCGTAAGAACATTAATTTAGACTCTTAATAATTGATTCACTGACAACCCTATTAAGGGTGGGTACAATAGACCCCTTTTGTCTATTTTTTATCGTTTAATCCCAGAGGTTGCCATTTTGGACAAGCTAAAAATTAAACTACAGTATTTATTGCCTAAATTATGGCTAACACAGTTAGCAGGTTGGTTCGCAAATAAAAAAGCGGGGGCCATCACCCAGTTTGTTATCAAGACTTTTGCGAAAGCTTATAAAGTCGATATGAATGAAGCGAAAGACAGCCAATTCCAAGCTTATTCTACATTCAATGACTTTTTTATTCGTGCTTTAAAAGACGGTGTTCGCCCTATCGTTGAAGGTGATGACAAACTAGCATTACCAGCTGATGGTGCAGTAAGCCAACTTGGTCTAATTCAAGATGATCAAATCTTGCAAGCCAAAGGGCATCACTACACCCTTGAAGCATTACTTGCTGGTAATTTTATGTTGGCAGATAAGTTTCGTAATGGCCAGTTTATTACGACATATCTTTCTCCTCGTGATTACCACCGTGTTCATATGCCTTGCGATGGTTTATTAAAAGAGATGATTTATGTTCCGGGCGATCTCTTCTCTGTTAATCCATTAACGGCAGCCAATGTTCCTAATCTATTTGCACGTAATGAACGTATTATCTGCCTCTTTGAAACTCAATTTGGCCCAATGATACAAATTCTGGTTGGTGCAACAATTGTCGGTAGCATTGAAACGGTTTGGTGTGGCATGGTAACACCACCTCGTGAAGGTATAATCAAACGTTGGACATATCCTCAAGCGGATAAAGCAGGAGCAATATTCTTGAAAAAAGGTGAAGAAATGGGCCGATTTAAGTTAGGCTCAACAGTCATTAACCTTTTCCCAGAAAATACGGTTCAATTGAATAAAGATCTTATGAATGGCTCCGTTACATTAATGGGGGAACAACTGGGTTCCATCATCAATGTCGCTGGTAATGACAATAATGCCATCAGTGAATAACACGTAATTCGGAGTAACTTTGTGCGCCTGATAATCAGTCTTTTCTTCTCGCTCTTTTTGACGCTTTCGTTAAGCACATCCGCAATATCAGCGGATGTGGAGAAATTACGTCAAGACATTAAACAACTTGAAGGAAGCACAAATCCTCAAGATATTGAGGCAGTTCAGGCGCTACAAGGTACTATCAACTGGATTAATGATGGTGAAAAAGCGCAAACAAACGCAGATAGCTATCAAAAAACCATTGATGATTACCCTCAAATTACGCAAGAGTTAAGAACCAAGCTTCTTGAAGAAAGCCACGCTGTTCCTACTATTCCTGAAAAAATTAGCATCCCTGATTTAGAACAGAAAATTATTCAAATCAGCAGCCAATTAATGGAACAAGCAAGGCTCCAACAACAAGAGCAAGATAAAAGCCGTGAAATTAGCGAGTCTTTAAATTTATTACCCCAACAGCTTTCTGAAGCACGCCGTTTACTCAGTGATGCAACAGCAAGACTTGCCTCTATCAGTGCATCAACAACACCGTTAACAGAAGCACAAAATAAGCTCACACAAGCAGAAGTCACCGCACGTAAAGCGATGGTTAATGAGCTTGAAATGGCACAGCTTTCCGCTAATAACCGCCAAGAAATCGCTCGCCTTCGCTTAGAATTGTTTAAAAAACGCTATCAGCGTCTTGATGTACAACTACAACAATTGCGTAGCTTATTAAATATAAAGCGCCAAGAAGTGGCTGATCTCGCATTAGAAAAAACAGAAATGTTAGCGGAGAAAGGTGGCGAACTTCCTGAGTTTCTGACAAAGCAAATCCAAACTAACCGTGAACTCTCTCAGATCCTGAATAAACAAACTCAAGAAATGAGCGAGCTATCAGAAAAACAGCGCATTACTACACAGCAGACACAACAAGTTCGTCAAACCCTTACCACTATACGAGAACAAGCTCAGTGGCTAAGTGGTTCTACTGCATTAGGCGAAGCATTAAGAACACAGCTTTCTCGCTTACCGGAAATGCCTCGTTCACAAGAGCTTGATAGAGATATCATTCAGTTACGTGTTGAGCGTTTAGGTTATGAGGATATGCTGGAAAACCTAAATAAGATCCAGCCACCAGAAACTGCCGATGGCTCTAAATTGCCTGAAGCTCAACAATATATTTTTGATTCTCTTATCCAAGCACGTCATGAATTATTGAATTCGTTGCTATCCGGTTATGATTCTCAAATTCTTGAATTAACAAAACTAAAAGTTGCAACAACACAATTAGCGGATGCTTTAAAAGAAACAAAAGATGCAACAAACCGTTATATGTTCTGGGTTGCTGATATCAGCCCTATCAAATTTAATTATCCGGTTTTATTAGTCAAAGATATCACTCGACTGCTTTCGCTAGATACCTTTTCACAATTAGGTCATGCAGCGGTCAGCATGCTTAAAAATCAGGATACGTTCCTATTTTTATTTGTCACTTTATCGATTGTGGGCTTTAGCCTGCGTACTCGAAAACATTACAACGCATTTCTTGAAAGAGTCAGTAACCGTATTGGTAAAGTCACACAAGATCACTTTTCGCTGACGATACGCACTGTCTTTTGGTCTATTTTAATTGCGTTACCATTACCTCTGTTATGGTCTGCTGTAGGTTATGGCTTACAAAGTGTTGAATGGCGTTATCCAATGGCAGGAGCGATTGGATATGGGGTAACAGCCGCGGCACCGGTGCTGTGGTTATTTATGATCAGTGCAACCTTTGCACGTCATAACGGTCTATTTATTGCTCAATTTAAATGGAAAGAGAGCCGTGTTAAAAAAGCGATGCGCTTTTACCAGCTTTCTATCTTTGTCATCGTTCCACTAATGATGTCATTAATTACCTTTGAATATTATAGCGATAGAGAATTTGCACCGACAGTTGGTCGCTTCTGCTTCTTATTACTCTGTATCGCTCTAAGCTTTATTACGTCTAGCCTTAAAAAAGCCCACGTTCCGCTTTATCTTGATAAACATGGATCTGGCGATAACCTGATCAACACCATTTTATGGTGGTTCTTGCTGCTTGCTCCGGTTATTGCAGGCTTAGCCGCGGTGTTAGGTTATCTTTCTACATCGATCGTATTACTTGGTCGTTTAGAAATGTCTGTCGCCATTTGGTTTGCTCTACTGATTATTTATCACATTATTCAGCGATGGATGCTTATTCAGCGCCGGAAATTAGCCTTTGAACGTGCTAAACAAAAACGTGCAGAAATTCTAGCTCAGCGTGCAAAAGGTGAAGATGAAAATACGATTGTTGGGAGCAGTGGTGAAAGTACAGCAGGACTTGAAATTGAAGCACAAGAAATAGACCTTGATGCTATCAGTGCGCAATCTATTGGCTTAGTTCGCTCTATTCTAACGATGATTGCATTAGTTTCGATGATCTTATTGTGGTCTGAGTTAAACACGGCGTTCTCTTTCGTCGATAATATTCGACTTTGGGATGTTACCTCTTCGGTGAACGGCGTTAACACGGTACAACCTATCACGATGGGCTCTATTTTAGTGGCGATCCTCGTCATTATCATCACAACCCAATTAGTTCGAAACCTTCCTGCTTTACTTGAGTTAGCTATTTTACAGCATCTTGATTTAACACCGGGTACAGGCTACGCCATTACTACCATGACCAAATACACCATAACTTTAATTGGTAGTATTGTGGGCTTCTCTTTATTAGGGATTGAATGGTCAAAATTACAGTGGCTAGTAGCCGCTATGGGGGTTGGGTTAGGTTTTGGTTTACAAGAAATTTTTGCCAACATCATTTCTGGTTTAATGATCTTATTTGAAAAACCAATCCGGATTGGCGATACCGTTACCATTCGTAATTTGACCGGAAATATTTCTAAGATCAACACACGGGCAACTACGTTGACTGACTGGGATAGAAAAGAAATTATCGTACCGAATAAAGCCTTTATTACAGAGCAATTTATTAACTGGTCACTATCAGATTCCGTCACCCGTATCGTAATGACAATCCCTGCTCCAGCAGACTGCAACAGTGAGCAAGTGACAAATGTGTTATTAGAAGCCTCAAAACGCTCTACGATGATTTTAGAAAACCCAGCACCTGAAGTTTATCTGGTCGATTTACAGCAAGGTATTCAGATTTTCGAATTACGTGTTTATGCTGCAGAGATGGGACATAGAATGCCTGCAAGACACGAAATCCACCAAAATATTCTCTTAGCCTTTGCAGAGCACGGTATCCCATTACCGTTCCCACCATTCCAAGCAAGAGTGGATATGATGGGTAATACAATTCGTAGTTCAATGCGATCAACACCAAGAGAAGTGGGTGGATTATAAGTTTCACTTTAATGAATGTAAAAATACAAAAAGGCGAACAACATGTTGTTCGCCTTTTGCTTTAGAGAAAATCACACTTGGTACAGCTTACGTAAAAAACGAGGAACGGCTTCATCAACGTTAGTACCAATCACTTCCATATTGGGTAGTAGATCTTTTAATGTCTGATGAGCATTTTCCATAATGCAACCTTTACCCGCCATCTGTAGCATCTCTTTATCATTCATACCATCGCCAAATGCGATAGCATCTTTTGCAGAGTGTTGCATCAGTTCAGCCACTTTATCTAGGGCCTCACCTTTGGATACGCCCCCTGCCATCACCTCTAAGCAATTACGCAGTGAGAAACTCACATTGACCTTATCACCCCAGCGCTGATTAATTTCATTCTCTAGCTTCAGTAATAGTTCATGATCATCAGAGGTGAAGAAGACCTTACACACATTGGTGGTTGGAAATCCTGTTTTGCAATATAACTCATAGCCAAAGCCTGATTCTCGAAAAAACTCACAAGCCCCAGGCATCTCTTTATTAACATACCAGTAGTCACCAGCATAGATATTAGTTTCAATTTCAGGGTGATCAAAAACCATAAGAGCCAAGTCATACGCAATTTCAGGCTCAAGATCTTGGCTAAAAATAAGATCACCATGCGTGTTATGCACTCGCGCACCATTAGAGGTTATCATATAAGCGTTAATGCCTAATCCATCACGAATTTGAGCGACATCAACATGATGACGACCTGTTGCAAATACAAAATGCACACCTTTATTAATAAGTAGGTGCAGGGTTTCTTGCGTATAGGGAGTTAATACATGATTAGGTGATAACAGTGTGCCATCAAGATCTGAAGCGACTATCGAATACATACACATTCCTGATTAAAATAAATGCTTATCATAAAACTCACAGATTTCATTTAATGCTTGTGAGCGTAGCTTATCTATTTCGAACAAGATTTCATGATGCGCACCCTCAATCACCAGTGGCAGTTTTTGCTTTTCTTCTCTTGTTCTGGACTGACTATAACGTTCACAGAAAGCCCTTAGCTCTTGATTATCTACCACCTTATCATGCTCTGCTTCGAGCACTAATAGAGGGGTATTAATCTCTCCCGCATGTTCAATTAACCAATCTCCCATTTTTAGACTTTCCCCCATCCAATGATAAGTAGGTCCGCCTAATCGTAGTTCTGGAAAATCAGCATAATAACGTAAATACCGGCGATATCGCTCATGGCTATGTGTTAGCACATTAAGGATAAATGGCAGTGGAAACCATTTACCTGTTGATACCGCATAGTTATTTCTTTCAGATTGACTTTGTTCTGCTCGGTTAACTAAAAAATTAGCTACCCAGCGAGGTATGGGTAATTTAATACCAAACATCGGCGCACTTAATGCCGCTGCTTTAAAAACATGAGTTTGCTTTAGAAGATATCCCGCTAAGATAGCGCCGCCCATTGAGTGAGCTAACGCAAAATAATGTGTGTATTGAAAAGGTAACACTACCGTATCAACAAATGTCGAGAAATCATCGATATAATCACTGAATTTCTCTACATGCCCTTTTTGCGTATCTTCTAATAGTCTGTCAGAAAGTCCTTGTCCTCGATGGTCGAGAAGAAAAATATCATAGCCTGAGTGAAAGAAATCAAATGCAACTTCAGGGTACTTTACATAGCTTTCACTACGGCCTGAAGCAATAACCAGTGCTTTATTGTGCGATGGTGAACGCCAATGAACATAGCGAATTTTTGCACCATCAACACCAACAAATTCACCCTCTTCGCGTTGCCCCCAAAAATCCAATAAGGCGCCGTTCGTAAATGCAGAAAATTGCTTTTCACGCGATAACCACGAATATTTAAACAGAGTGGTTGTCATTGGCTCTCCTTATTGGCGTTATTCGAAGCCCTCAATATGGTCACGAATGAGTGTCATAAAAGCGGGTCCAAATCGTTCTAATTTTCGTTGTCCAACACCGTTTATTAATAACAGTTCATCTGGATAAACAGGGCACTGCTCTGCCATTTCAATCAATGTGACATCATTAAAGACGACAAATGGCGGAATGTTTTCTTCATCAGCAATAGACTTACGTAATTTACGTAGTTTCGCAAACAATTTTCTATCGTACTGTCTATGGGCATTTTTTGTTTGTTGATTACGGCTTTTTGTCGGGCTTAATAATCTCGGTACAGCTAATTGTAATGGTACTTCACCACGTAAGATTGGCCTTGCCATCTCTGTCAGTTGTAATGCCGAGCGATGAACAATATTTTGTGTCACCATACCTAGGTGAATAAGCTGACGAATAACACTCACCCAATGCTCATGACTTTGCGCTTTACCAATACCATAAACAGGTAATGTATCGTGCCCTGAATCTCGAATACGCTGATTATTCGCACCTCTTAAAATTTCAACAATATAACCAATACCAAAGTGCTGACCAGTACGATAAATACAAGATAATGCTTTTTGCGCATCCACTAAACCATCATATTGCTTAGGAGGATCAAGGCAAATATCACAGTTACCACAAGCATTTTGTCGATGTTCATCGAAGTAATTTAGTAACACTAAGCGTCGGCATGTTTGAGCTTCAGCAAATGCTCCCATTGCATTAAGCTTATGCATTTCAATGGCCTTTTGATCGCTTTCTGGCTTTTCATCTAAACAACGACGCAACCACGCCATATCGGCAGGATCGTAAAATAATACGGCTTCTGCAGGTAACCCATCTCGCCCTGCACGCCCTGTTTCTTGATAATAAGATTCAATATTTCGCGGAATATCAAAGTGAACAACAAATCGGACATTGGGCTTGTTTATTCCCATACCAAACGCGACAGTGGCTACCACAATTTGTAAATCATCACGCTGAAAAGCTTCTTGTACTTTCGCACGTTGTGCAATTTCCATTCCAGCATGATAACCCGCTATGCTTAATCCTCGTTTACTCAAGCGCTCTGCTGTTTCTTCGACTTTATTGCGACTATTACAGTAAATAATGCCTGACTTTCCTTTCTGACCACGAATAAATAACCAAAGCTGATCAAGTGGTTTGTATTTCTCTACTAAAGTGTAGCGGATATTCGGTCTATCGAAACTACTGATATGGATTAACGGATCACGCAACACTAACTGATTAATTATATCGTAACGTGTTGTATTATCCGCCGTTGCCGTCAGCGCAATAATGGGAACATCAGGAAGATATTGCCTTAATAACCCTATGCCGCGATATTCAGGACGGAAATCATGTCCCCATTGTGAAATACAGTGTGCTTCATCAACAGCGAGTAATGCGGGTTTCCATTGTACTAATTGATGAAGAAAACTCTCCATCATTAATCGCTCAGGGGCAATATACAGCAGTTTTATTTCACCCTTTTGACAACGCATTTGAACATCAAACTGTTCTTCACGCGTTTGGGTTGAATTTAAATAAGCAGCTTCAATACCATGAAGGCAAAGTTGATCAACCTGATCTTTCATCAGTGAGATGAGTGGAGAAACAACCACTGTCAGCCCATCAAGTAATAATGCGGGAATTTGATAACAAAGGGATTTACCACCCCCTGTCGGCATCACAACTAGGCAATCTCTTCCAGTTGTAATGGTATGGATGATTTCTTGCTGACCAGGGCGAAATTGCTGATAACCAAAGGTTTCTCGCAAAATAGCTTGTGCTGATGGCATTGAATTAAGAACTTCTGCTGTGGACACACCGTTCCTCTGAAAAGCTGCTGATAAAAACTATGATGAGGAGTAAAAGAAAAGGCACCAATGTTGAAGGTGCCATCATCATTTATAGCGCTATGCTAACCCAGAACGGGGAAAATTACAGCATATCATTAAGCATGACGCCAACACCGACTCGTGTTTGACGAAAGTTATAATCAATCATTGATTCGCCATAACCACTAAATACTTGGGTATAAAAACGCACATGCTTAGTAATTGGGTAGCTCCAACCTAATTCAGCCGCCCCATAACCACTGTTCCAGTTATAACGCCCAGTCGCAGTGATCACACTTTCGCCTAATCGATAGCCCGCTTTTAAACGGTAATACCCCATATAGCGATTAATCTCTGGATTATCATCACGTTGAGCACTTTCACTAAAGCGATACCAAGGTTTTAGATCAAGCTGTAAATTGCCTTTTTGTACCATAAAACGCGCATAAGCACGGTTCCAGCTACGAGATGTGGGATCAGAACGACCATTCGATTCGTGGTTAAAGCCGGTTTCTATTTCACGAAGAGTCCAACCTGCAAATTTATAGTCTGTTGCCCAACCTAGAAAAAGTTGCGGTTCATAGTTTGTCTCACGGAAAGGGGCAGATTCTTTCTTATTACTTAATTGCCACCAAGAGCGTTGGGTATAAGATGCCGCTAAAACAGAGTTTTCACCCGCAATACCTCGCCATAAAGGGAAGGCCAAACTAAGCTGGAATTTCACCTCATCTTTTTTAGCCTTATTGCCCCAATCATAACTTTGAATAGCCTCTTTATTCATATCAGAGGTATCAGTGTAAATAATATAATTGGATTCATAAGGATAAAGAACAAAAGGTGAGTCGTATTCTTGTAATAAACCAGAAATGATACTGCCCTGAACAAGCGGTGCAGGAGATGATGATGCTTGTATTTCGGATGCAAATCCCCATGCTGGATAGAATAAAACCACCGCAAGTAAAGAACGGATGTAACGCATAGTTAATTATCCTGTTTCATTATTGAATAATATAGAAGTTAGTACTTACTTTAGAATTAGTTCTTATATATGTGCTTTATTACACTTTAGCGTCCATATTTTACACGTAATCGCCATTAAATCTCGTATATTTTTACACCATTATATTTATAGCACGAATGTGCAATTACGATTTTGTCATGTATTATTAACATAGTATTAACTTAATGACGTGATATCAGGGGTTCTAAAAATGGAAAAACAATTAACATTAGAAGAGGCTCAAACACTAATTGGTCATGTTTTTGTTTATAAGATGCCCTTTAATCAATTAATCGGCTTAGAGCTAGTTCGCTTTGAACAAGACTACGCTGAAATTCAATTTCGGTATCAAGATAAACTTGTCGGTAATATTGCTCAACGTATCTTACATGGCGGGCTCATTGCTTCTGTACTTGATGTCAGTGCGGGATTAGTTTGTGTCGGTAACGCATTAACACGTTTAGCACCAATATCCCAAGAGCAACTTGAACAGAAACTCGCTAACATGGGCACAATCGACTTACGTGTTGATTATTTAAGACCAGGGCGTGGGGAATGTTTTACAGCGAGTAGCCATATTTTACGCAGTGGCAATAAAGTGTCTGTTGCTCGTGTTGAATTACATAATGAAAAACAAGTTCATATTGCCAGTGGAACAGCAACCTATATTGTAGGTTAAGCCTTTGTTAAAACTCATTGCGCACGATGATGCTTCGATTAGTATTAATTACTTGTAAAAATACATGCCTAATGACACAGTAGATAATGTCATTGGGTATGATAACCCCGTCACACATTTCCTTTCCATCAATTCCAGAGATAGCATGAGCCAGAAAAACACGATGAAAGGCGTTTTATGTGCCTTAGGCGCCTATTTGATCTGGGGTATTGCCCCTGTCTATTTTAAAAGCATTCAAGAAGTGCCTGCAGAAGAGATCTTAACACACCGTATTTTATGGTCGTTCTTTTTTATGTTGATTTTAATGACGATTAGCCGTCATTGGCCTTATTTACGCCAATTAATACGCCAACCTAAAAAGATTCTTCTTTTAGCACTAACTGCCATCATTATCGCAACTAACTGGCTTACCTATATATGGGCGGTTAACCACGGCTATATGCTAGAAGCCAGTCTTGGTTACTTTATTAACCCACTGGTTAACGTACTGTTTGGCATGCTTTTCTTAAGCGAGCGTTTCCGTCGTATGCAATGGGTAGCAGTAGGTTTAGCATTTACTGGTGTATTTATTCAACTCTGGCACTTTGGTTCAGTACCTGTGATTGGATTAAGCCTCGCCGTGACCTTTGGCCTTTATGGCTTACTGCGTAAAAAATTGGGTGTTGATGCACAAACAGGCATGCTGGTAGAAACATTATGGTTATTTCCTGTCGCATTAGTTTATATCTTATTTTTCACACATTCACCGACTAGCAATATGCTTGAAAATAGTTGGTCATTAAATACCTTGTTAATTGCAGCTGGTATTATTACCACAGTACCGTTATTACTCTTTACAGAGGCGGCGCACCATCTGCGTTTATCCACCTTGGGCTTTTTCCAATACATTGGCCCAACCTTGATGTTTATTCTCGCGACAATGGTATATGGTGAACAAATTGATGCAGAACGATTAGTCACCTTTGGCTTTATTTGGGTTGCGCTGATCCTCTTTACACTTGATGCACTCTATACACAACGCCATTTAAGACGTAGTTAACCCTCTAAAACTCGCTCTTCCGCTAAATTGCTGATTTGTATAAAAGCGGAAGAGAGTTTTTTCTTCTTATTCTTCTTTAATAAATGCGCACTCTTTGATATCTCCTCTGCGTAGCGATGTGAATGCCTAAATAACGTTGATATTGCGTTATGAATCAATTGAATATGGTTAATCACGATACTGTAATAGAGATTAATGCGAGGAACAAAATCACGCTGGTGTCTCAATAGCTTACAATACAAATCTTCTTCAAATTCATTGATGGGTTCACTGGGATGATAAATATCACAAAGAATTTCCTCAGTATTTTCGATCAATAATTCATTACTAGAAAAAAAGACAGGCGAAGTTCGCGAGCAAGGTGCGATAAAAGAGTAAGTATGAAAGAAGACACTAGAGAGTTTCATCAATTAATCCCATTAAGCAAGAATAGATAACGAGATTATTAAGTAACCAACTTGAACTTCCCTTAAAAAAAACACCCCAACTTATCTACCAAATAAGTAAGGGTGTTTTTTATATGGGGTAATGCGAATTCACTCTAAATCGAGGCTTATTCCAACCGAGCAAATGCTGCCACCAGCCATTTAATCCCTTCACCATTAAAGGCGATTTGTAATCGGCAATGCTCACCGCTACCTTCAATATTAATAATGGTGCCATCACCAAATTTAGGGTGCTTCACACGTTGCCCAAGTGAATAGCCACTATCATTGCTGATAATCGGCGTGCCTAAGCGGCTATGATTAACAGGGCGTGAAACTGTTGCGCGTAAACGGACTTCTTCGACACACTCTTTAGGTAACTCACCAATAAAACGAGAAGGTCGATGGCTGACTTCTTTTCCATATAAACGGCGATTTTCAGCGTAAGTGAGTGTTAACTTTTTCATTGCTCGAGTGACACCGACATAAGCCAAGCGGCGCTCTTCTTCCAAACGTCCGCCTTCATCTAGCGACATTTGACTAGGGAACATTCCTTCTTCGACACCCACAATAAAGACTTGTGAAAATTCGAGTCCTTTAGCAGAGTGAAGTGTCATTAACTGTACGGCATCTTGATATGCATCTGCTTGGCTTTCTCCCGATTCTAATGCGGCATGCGAAAGAAACGCTTGCAGTGGCATTAAATCTTCGTCTTCATCTTGATAACTAAATTGACGAGTCGCAGTGACCAGCTCTTCTAAGTTTTCAATACGGGCTTGGGCTTTTTCACCCTTTTCTTGCTCATACATCGCTTTTAAACCTGAATCACGAATAATTCGGTCTGTTTGCACATGTAATGGCATATCTGCTGTCTCAGAGGCGAGTGTTTCAATCAGTTCTAAGAATCGTTGAATTGCAGCGGTTGCACGTCCCGCCAACATTTTATGTTCGATAACCTGTAATGCGCTTTCCCATAAGGTAATTTGGTTATCTCTCGCGACTTGGCGAACAATATCTAATGTTCTATCACCAATGCCCCGTGTTGGTGTATTCACAACACGTTCAAAAGAAGCATCATCGTGGCAATTAGCCGTTAATCGCATATAAGAGAGTGCATCTTTAATTTCTTGACGCTCGAAGAAACGCTGACCACCATAGATACGATATGGCATAGCGGCTTGTAATAACGCCTCTTCCATTATACGAGATTGAGCATTGCTACGATAAAGAATGGCACAGTCTGTTAGCGCACCGCCTTCTTCTTGCCAGCGCTTAATTCGGCCAACAACATAACGTGCTTCATCTAAATCATTAAAAGCACAATACAGCGAAATAGGCTCGCCTTCTGCACCTTCAGTCCACAAGTTTTTACCTAACCTGTCACTGTTATTGGCAATAAGCGCATTTGCAGCTTTTAGAATATTGCTTGTAGAACGATAATTTTGCTCTAATCGGATAGTCTCTGCGCCAGGAAACTCATTTAAGAAGTTTTGAATATTTTCAACTTGCGCACCACGCCAGCCATAAATAGATTGATCGTCATCACCAACAATCATCACTTTACCCGTTTGACCTGCCAGCATTCTTATCCATGCATATTGAATGCGGTTAGTATCTTGGAATTCATCAACCAAGATATTGGTAAAGCGATTTTGGTAATGCTCTAAAATTTGAGGTTTATTAAGCCAAAGTTCATGAGCGCGTAATAAAAGCTCAGCAAAATCCACCAGCCCTGCGCGATCACAAGCTTCTTGATAGGCCTGATATACTTTCAACCACGTTGTTTCAACAGGATTACCATAGGTTTGAATATGTTGTGGTCGTAAACCTTCATCTTTTTTACCGTTGATATACCACATACCTTGACGTGCAGGCCATTGTTTATCATCAAGACCCATTGACTTAACAATACGGCGAATAAGGCGATATTGATCATCACTGTCAATAATTTGGAAGTCTTGTGGCAAATTCGCATCAAGATAATGTGCGCGTAATAAGCGATGAGCAAGGCTATGGAAAGTGCCAATCCACATACCGCCTTGACTTGTACCAATTAAGTCTTCAATACGATGGCGCATCTCTGCGGCGGCTTTATTGGTAAACGTCACAGCCATAATCGAAAAAGGAGAAGCTTGTTCAACAGATAATAACCAAGCGATACGATGTACCAGTACCCGTGTTTTACCACTGCCTGCACCAGCTAACACCAGCATATTAATACGAGGTGCGGCTACAGCTTCACGCTGTTTGTCGTTAAGGCCTTCTAGCAGATATGAGACGTCCATAATTACCAATCATTTAGTGAAGAAAATACTGTGGATATATACAGAAATAGAGAGTAAGCAACAAACTAACAGGAATTCACGCGCTATGCAAAATAAAGCCTTTTTTAGCCGCGTGTATCTGTACCATTCTTACCGAATATCACATTAAACGAGTTCTATCAGTTTGCTTAAATCTGTAATTTCAATATGTGGCATTACTCTGGTTTCACCTTCTTCAAACAAACTACGGTTATCAAGGTTAATCCAGCACGCTTGCAATCCACTATTAACGGCGCCTTCGACATCTGTTACAAGGTGATCACCCACATGTAGGATTTTCTCATGTGGAAGATTTAACAGTGAAGCGGCTTTATCAAACATATCAGGATAGGGCTTAGAGCGACCATCAGGGCCGGCTTTTAAAATATGTGAAAAATACTGCCCTAGACCACAACTTAATGGGTTTGCATTACCATTTGTAATCGCAATTAATGGAATTTTCTGTGCCAATTCTGTGAGAACTTGGTGGGTATTTTTAGGCACATTAATGCGACTACGCCAATAAGCAAAGTGCGCCATAATTTCATCAGCACCTTGTTGTGCTTTGGCATCACTGTAGTTGTAATCTAACAGCATATTTCTAGCTGCAAGCCAACGCCACTGCGTAATATCATGAAAAATATCAGGATTATTTTCTATAAGTGGCTTTTTATAGGCATTCACATCTTTTTCTGTAAAATGATTAAAACGCAGATCATATTGACGAATAAAATCCATCGTCTCTTTTTCAGTTCTGTCCATTACTGGCACATTGTCATACAGTGTGTCGTCTAAATCAAAAGTCATCGCAGCAATTGGCGTCAGAGTTCTGTAAAAGCGCATTATGATTTTTCTCTCTTAGCTCTCGGATGAGCAGCATCATAGACTTTCGCTAAATGCTGAAAATCTAAGTGGGTATAGACTTGCGTGGTCGATAAATTAGCGTGCCCTAATAACTCTTGTACAGCACGTAAATCACCACTCGATTCCAATAAATGCGTGGCAAACGAGTGACGTAATTTATGAGGATTTACATGGCTACTTAGTCCTTGTTTAATACCCCAAAGTTCAAACCGTTTTTGTACACTGCGCACAGATAAACGCTTACCACTTTGGGTTGAGATAAAGACAGCTTTATCCTCAGGTGCATAGAGCTCTCGCATCGGAAACCAATTCTGTAACCACTCTATCGCTTTTCTTCCTAACGGTACTTTTCGTTCTTTACTTCCTTTACCTAAAACACGAACCTCACCTTCATTCATGTCGATATCGCTCATGTTTAAGTTAGTCAATTCTGATAGACGCAATCCTGCACCATACATCACTTCCAACATGGTCCTATCTCTAACAGAAAGGGGATCTTTTAAGTCGATATTCATCAATTGGCTAACTTCATCGACATCCATATTTTTAGGAAGATGACGACCAGATTTAGGTGTACGAATACCTTTTGCTGGATTAACCGCTAACATTCCCTGTGCCACTTGCCAATCAAGAAAGCTACGTAACGCCGAAAAGCGCAAAGCAAGGCTAGTCGGCTGTAACCCACTACGATGACTTTTCGCTAGTAACATTCGTACATGTTGGCTTTCAAGTGATACCCATTGTGTGATTTTCATCGCTATCATCATTTGCGCTAATGCAGTTAGTTGGCGATGATAATTTTCTACGGTAACAGGACTTAATCGGCGTTCAACTTGAATATAACGCAGGAATTGTTCGATAGAGACAGAGAGCGTTTCTGGAATATCTATTTGCTGGTTCATTGCCTTGCAACCCAACGAAGTAACAATTCTGGTAAAATATGGGCGAGCTTATCAAGCATCACTGTTCCCATCCCTTCCTGAAAGTGTTGGTTATCTCGGCTATTAAAAATAATCACCCCCAAATCACCATAATGCCCTAGCAAAGAGAGCGCAACGGAACCTGAGCGTCGTACATTAGGCATCAATAACATGATCTCTTGCCCATTTAATGTACCCAAATAGTGATTATCATCGCCCATACGCTGAATGCGAAAATGTTCAAATGCTTGGCGAGATAATGGTAGATCTTGTGCATCTAAAGGTGGCTGTAATTGCCAGCGATCGGTAAATAGGCGTAATTGAACTGAATAAAGCCCTAATCCCTTAGCCCAAAGGTTTAAGCGTTCGAGCATTTCGTGAAGAGAAGCACTGTTGGATAGTTCAGAAATTAATAATAAGAGTTGGCTAAACAGTGCTTCATTTTCAGAGGCTTGTTCTATCAACAAACGCATATCTTCTTCAAGATAATGGATGCGGTTACGCTGGCGTGACATTATCCATTCGACTAAAGAAACGGTTCCTCTGACGGGATGAGGAACTTGCATTTGCTCAATATAACTTGCATTACGGATAAAAAAGCCAGGATGCTCCCTGAGATAACGGATCACTTGTTGATCATTAAGTTCGTTTGTTTCAGGGCAACAGAACTGCTCATTTTTATCCGTCATACAGATAGCCTCTCAAAAAATAATATTATAGCTGAATGATCCCATCATAAATATGCGTCGCAGGCCCAGTCATATAAAGAGAGTTACCCTCTCCTTTCCATTCAATTAGCAACGATCCACCCGGTAAATTCACTTTCACTCGTTTATCTAATAAACCTTGTGAAATACCAATTGCGACTGCTGCACAAGCCCCACTACCACAGGCTTTCGTTTCACCGGCACCACGTTCAAACACCCGTAAATGAAGGTTACTTCTGTCTACGATTTGCATAAAACCAATATTAGCACGTTCAGGAAAACGTTCGTGTTGCTCTAACACTGGTCCTAACAACTCAACTTCTGCTGTTTTAATGTCTTCAACCTGAATAACGCAATGAGGATTTCCCATTGAAACCACACCACACAATACAGTGCGTTCCATTGCCCTGATAATATAGGTCTTTTCTGCCTTTTGTGCACGGAAAGGGACTTTTTGAGGTTCGAACTCAGGTTCGCCCATATTGACGCACACATCGTCATTGTCCATAACATGCAAAGTCATTCTGCCAGACTGTGTACTGACTTTTATCTCTCTTTTGTTTGTAAGACCTTTTAATCTCACAAATCGAGCAAAGCAACGAGCACCATTACCACACTGCGCAACCTCGCTTCCATCTGCATTAAAAATACGATAATGGAAATCGAGTTCGGGATCATAAGGTGCTTCAACCACCAACAATTGATCAAACCCAACACCAGTATGACGATTCGCTAATCGACATATTAATTCTGGTGAAAAATAAACATTTTGAGTCACAGCATCGACCACCATAAAGTCGTTGCCAAGACCATGCATTTTTGAAAATTGCATCTTGCCCCTGCCTGAAACGAAGTTACCGTTTCTAAGATTGACTAATTGGTCTGAGTTGAGGCGCTCTCAACTTGCTGGGTTGGCTGGGATGACTGTGTCATTTTTGCCTGAGTATCTTCAGGAGGGAAATAAAGAGGGCCTTTCAAGCCACAACCAGAAAGAGAAATCAGTGTTATTATAGCAAGAGTGCAACGTAAATACGTTTTCATTCGAAATCTGCCTGTCATTTATTTGGTTAATATCCTCTATAATCGCAGTTAGATCTCGAAAAGCAAATAGGAAATGAAGATGAACGACAGTGAATTTCACCAATTAGCTGACGAACTCTTGTCAGAAATAGAACAAACTATTGATAATTATGAAGGTGATGCAGATATTGATTGTGAAATCAATGGCGGTGTAATGACATTAACCTTTGAAAATAATAGTAAAATTATTATTAATCGTCAGGAAGCGTTTCATCAAGTTTGGTTAGCGACACGCTCTGGTGGCTATCACTTTGATTGGAAAGATGAACAATGGATTTGTGATAGAAGTGGCGGTGAATTTTTAACCATGCTAGCACAAGCGATAACAGAACAAAGTGGGGAAGCGTTTTCTTTCTAAGAAACGTAGCTAGCCACAACAGTTAACTACAATAATGGGAGCTATCAAGGCTCCCATTTGTATTAACTGGCTTGTACTCAATTAAGAATGTTGCACCGCTTTATAATCTGTAAATCCGTGGGCAATAACATTCATCTCAGGTTGGGCTTCTTTACTTCCCAGATCGGATAATTTACCAAAGGATCCACCCGCAAAAGGTAACACTTGTGTTAATCCTTCCACTTTCACAATTTGATAAAACTGTGGCAGGTTAAAATTAATAAAGCTTGAGCCATATGTGAATCGGTCATGAGATGAAGAGTAGAAACGGCTAACATCTTTTACTAACTCTTCTTTACTTCCCTCACAATGGGAATAAATTTCAACGCGATTCGCTTCATCTAAGATATAGATATTAAAGACATTATTATCTTCTGTGGTTTCAAAAAAGAATTGAATAATCCCTTCGCAAGCAAAACCATCAATCACCGCAGGTAAATAGCGAGCATCTTTATCTAATTTAACCGGCAATCCATGAAGTTTGTTATATGAAATTGCACCATAAAACTCGATCGCATTTTCTAATTTTTGTACCGACACATTAAGGCGTTCAAAGAATAATCCCCACGTTTGCCCAGCAATGCGTAAAGCTTTAAAACGACCTGGCTCCAAACGATTTGTTGATAACCGTAATTCAATACATTCCGAGACTAACTGCTGAACACGAGTACGAATTAAACCACGCAAATGTTGGCTATAACAAAATACTTCAACAGAAGCAGGTGGAGCCGCATCTTGGTGCATTTTACCTAAAATCGTTTTTAGCGATTCCAACATAGATTGTGTACCACTGAAATGAAGGGTTCTGACCTCATTCCAAGAGTTACGATACAACAAATCAATGCTACCAATAAGACACTGCTCTTTTTCACCGAAACTAAAAACATCGAGTTTTCTAAAATCAAAGTGAACCACTTGATCAGAAAAACTCTCTGTTGGGTCAGTTTCTAAATTAACAATAATCGCGAGGTGTCGAATTTCACAAGGGCTATACAGTGCTTTCGGTGTTGGTGCAGGTAAACGAATTGGGAAATGGCTCGACATATCCCTAACTAATTCATGCAGTTTAATTTCATCACAAGAGGATTCTCCTTGATGAATATAAACTCGAGACTCTTTCGTTAACAACCCATTAAAGTAAGACCATGCCACTAATTTATTTAAATAGCGGTTATATTCTAATGGTTGATGTCCAACGATATTTTCAAAATCAGGGGCTCGATTATATAAATACCATCCGCTACGATTTGCTCGACCTTGTGGTACATAAATAAAGGTTAAATGTGACTCTGATAAATCAGGTGATATCTGTGGGTTAACTAGTGTAACTTTACCGGGTAATGCCTCAAACGCAGCGTAAAGTTTGCGAGTTAAGACGCCAATATCTTGCGGGCTTGCACTAACACTTAAATTATTACGACGCGCAAAACGAATAAGATTTCGATAGCTTTGCATCATCGTATCTAATAATTCATTGTGTGCATCGCGCACTCGTTCGATTTTCCAACTATCACGCGTATCAAGTACGGTTAAGCGTTCATTATCCCATTGCCATTGAGTGACCAATTGCGATAAGACTTGTCGTCTCCAACCTTCTGGCTCGTTTTGTGTTTTTTCGTTAGATAATTTTTCACACACTTTCAAGTAGAAGCAACGACGGATAAGATCAAGGCGAGTTAAATCATTGATAGAAACCAAATAGCGAGTGACACGCTCAAGCATCATACAATAAGCATCTAAACCGTAATTGACGATTTCGCCACGATGTAGATGTTGTTTCATTTCTAATGCCAGCAATTTCCCATTAGGATAGTCCGCTGAATAGGCTTCTAATAAAATACTTTTTAATACCGCTTTATAAGGTGAATCGACACTTTTATAGAGTTGCCATAAACTTGCGCCAAAATACTCTTCAGCAGAAAGTTCACCTAAACCCCCTAGATCTAGCCATTCATTTGGCGTTAATACACCTTGGGCATAAAGGGAGTTAACATATTCGTCATAATGATTCTCTTCTTCAATAGGCACCATCGTCCATAGCAAGCGCTTACCTGCTAGGCGTACCGCTGTACGATAAAATTCATCAAGTAAAAGAATATGTTGGGTAGAGCCACAATCTTCTCCACCTAAGCTACCGCTTGCATGATGACGAAATCTATTTTCATCAATTAAGAAAAACGTAACATCAATACCAAGTTCACCAGCCCATTGTTCAATCAATTGGCATTTGCGTTGTAAAAGTGCACGTTCACCTTGATCCAGCCATGATTGATGGCAGACCCAAATATCAATATCGGAGCAGTGACTTTGACCAATAGAAGAAGTACTCCCCATTGAATAGATGCCAGTAATTGGCAGCTCTCCATTGGCGTATCCATCCATCGGATCATCACATAATGCGTTAACCAGCTTATTCGCCCATTGACGTTGCATGTCATCAGGTTCAAAGAAACATGTACCGTGAGGAACATTTCCTTGTATGTAGCCGGGCAACTCAGGATGGTGGTAATGTAATAAAACAGGAATTAAACCATAGACCTGTTTAAAAACATCACACATCGATGCAAATGCTCGTTCCAGTCTGAGTTGATTAATCGCATCCAGCCGTTGCTTCAGTGTTTCAATATAAAGATACAAGAGTTTCGCCTGAACAATACTAAGAAGATAGTAGAATCTGAGTTTATAAGTGACCAAGGTTGAGTTAGGTATATTAATAGATAAAACTTTACTAACAAAATCTCGGAAACGTGATCAATTTAACACCTTGAGCGCAAGGCGTAAAGAGGATCTCAAAATATAGCACCAAGATCTAAAAGTGATATTTAAGCGCTTAATCGTGTAAAGCCGCTGAATAAACACCTTTATAATCATAATGATAAGTTATTTCACTTATAAAAAAAATGATAAAAAAATCTCTCAATCCTCCCTTTACCCCACAAAAAACCCTGTTTACTTGATGATGAAACTAAAAATAAATTTTGACAAAACATAAAAAACAGATAAAAAAGCAAAAAATAAAAGCAACTAATTGATAATAATGAATTATTTTTATTTTTTGATTATTTTCTATATTTCCGATGAAAATAAGGATTCTATTTTTAATATTGCAATAATAATATTTAAAATAATATTTAATTTTTATTAGTTATTTATTTAATTCAAAAATAAATTCTTTTCTTTATTTTAATTATTTCTCCTTCTTTTATTTAAAAATAATTTTGTTAAAATTTATCGTGTTTTTATATATTAAAAAATAATAAGAAAGATAAGCGAATTTAAAATAATAGTTGTTTTATCAATGCCTTCAGATTAAAGATGATATTTATATCATCTTCCACCCACCAAATGTTAAAAAATTTGACCCGATGTTTTGTTTTTGTAAATAACCACACTTTTTATATAGATATAAGAAGAATAAAATTCTAAAAATAACTAAACTCAATTGCATTCATTAATAATTTACTTATTTTCTATTTCCTTTTTCTTTTTTTCTTTTTCGATGATGACCTCATTTCTTTCGTTATAATCACGACACAAAGCGCCTTAACTGGAAAATTGGGCCTTAAAGTGTTAAAACAATGCCTTATTTCTAAACAAAAATATCGCTAATCGCTTGGAAGAGATAATACTATTATGTCAAAAAGTACCATCCGTATTGCTACCCGCCAAAGCCCCCTTGCTATGTGGCAGGCACTTTATGTGAAAGAACAACTACAACTTACTCATCCAGGTTTAGTCGTCGAATTAGTACCGATGGTCACTAAAGGTGACATCATTCTAGATACACCTTTAGCTAAAGTAGGTGGCAAAGGACTATTCGTAAAAGAATTAGAACTTGCTCTACTTGAATCACGGGCAGATATTGCCGTTCACTCTATGAAAGATGTTCCTATTGATTTCCCAGAAGGTTTAGGGTTAGTTACTATTTGTGAACGCGAAGATCCCCGTGATGCTTTTGTCTCTAATCATTATGATTCTTTAGAAGAACTGCCTGCAGGTAGCATTGTAGGTACATCCAGTTTACGCCGCCAATGCCAATTAAAAGCACAACGCCCAGATCTAATTATTCGTGATTTGCGGGGTAATGTGGGTACTCGCTTAGGAAAATTAGATAATGGCGATTACGATGCCATTATTCTTGCCGTTGCTGGCTTAAAGCGTCTAGGTCTTAACGAACGTATTCGCACGCCATTATCTGCAGAGCAATCCTTACCCGCGGTTGGACAAGGAGCTGTTGGAATTGAGTGCCGCTTAGATGACAATGAAACTCGCCAGCTATTAGATGCTCTTAATCACACACGCACCGCAGTTTGCGTTAAAGCGGAGCGTGCAATGAATACTCGTCTTGAAGGCGGTTGCCAAGTTCCTATTGGAAGCTATGCCATTTGGCAAGATGACAAAATTTGGTTACGTGCTTTAGTCGGTTCTCCTGATGGTGAAACTATTTTACGTGGCGAACGTTTAGTGACTCCAGAAGAGGCCGAAACTGCGGGTATCTCATTGGCTGAAGAGCTTTTAGATAAAGGTGCACGAGCTATTTTAACCTCCGTGTATCAAGGCAACACACCTGCATGAGTATTCTAGTCACTCGCCCCAATCCAGCAGGAGAGGTATTAACTCAGCGCTTAATTGATGCGGGGAAAACAGCATTTCAAGCACCTTTAATCGAGATCACTGCGGGTCATGAACTCCCGTTATTAAATGCTAAACTAAAAGGATTAAGGGCGGGTGATTGTGTATTTTTACTTTCCAAAAATGCGGTGTTATACGCAAACTGGCAGCTAAATCAATTACAACAATCATGGCCAGATACGCTATCCTATTATGGAATAGGCCAAAGCACAGCGAAAGATTTCCAACATTTAAGCAGTCTTCCAATTTGCTACCCTGAGCAAGGAGAAACCAGTGAAGATCTTCTCCAACTTCCTGCACTTAATCAGGTGAAAAACAAACGAATTTTACTGCTTAGAGGTAATGGTGGTCGTGACTTACTCGCGACAACATTGAGTCAACGAGGTGCGATCGTTGATGAATGCGAATGTTACCAACGCCTATTTATTAATTATTCCCCTGAAGACTTTGCGCTTCAATGGGAAAAAGCACAGGTTGATACGCTTGTTGTCACTAGCGGTGAAATGTTACAACAACTCTTTGATCTGGTCGCTGAATCTAAAAAAGCATGGCTGTTAAACTGCCATTTAGTTGTGGTCAGTGAACGATTAGCAACAATAGCAAAAACATTAGGGTGGGAAACCGTCACCGTTGCTGAAAGTGCCAATAATGATGCTTTATTTCATGCATTAATATAGAACCTAAATGAGACGCCGATATGACGGAACAGAAAAATACGAATGATAATGACTTGCCAAAAGATACAGCTAAAGCTGATGAGAATGTCCGCTATCAGGAAGTCAAACCTGTTAATAACAAGCGCTCAGGTCTAATTGGAAGTGCTGTTGCTATCCTGGTTATTTTGGCAATCGGTGGTAGCCTTTACTATTACACCAATCAACAAGCATCAAAGCTGAGTGTAGAAAATCAATCACTCAAATCTGAGCTTGCCCAATTACAACAACTCCAAAATACTTATCAACAACGCTTTGACAATATTGATAGCATGTTTAACTCACAAAAACAGACTATCGATAAATTACAAAACGAGCGCCAAACAACAGAGCGTCAAATTCAAGATCTACAAACTCGATTTGCCGCTATTTCCAGTGCAGACGTCAAAAGCTGGTTATTAGCTCAAGCTGATTTTATGGTGAAAATGGCTGGTCGTAAGTTATGGAATGATCAAGATGTCGTAACCGCTGTAAGTCTACTAAAAGGTGCTGACAGTAGCTTAGCGGAAATGAACGATCCGAGTTTACTTGAGATCCGTCGTGCTATTAATGAAGATATCAGCAGTTTAGCCGCGCTCACCAAAATTGATAATGATGGCATCATCTTACAATTAAACCAGTTAGCGAATCAGATTGATAATCTCCGTTTAGCGGGCTTGGAGCGTAACGGCTCACCAATGGATAAAAACGACGAAACCATTTCAGGTTCACTTTCTGATTGGAAACAAAATCTAAGTAAGAGCTGGAAAAGCTTTATGGATGATTTTATTACCATTCGTCGCCGTGATACCGCGGCTGTTCCTTTATTAGCACCTAATCAAGATGTCTATTTACGTGAGAATATCCGTTCACGTTTATTAATCGCTTCTCAAGCCGTGCCTCGTCACCAAACAGAAACTTATCAGCAATCACTGGAAGCGGTATCCACTTGGGTACGAGCTTATTTTGATACCTCTGATCCAAGTACAACCGCATTTTTAGATACGGTATCTGAATTAGAGAAGCAATCTATTACGCTTGCAATGCCATCAGAATTGAAAAGCCCGACACTGCTAGAGAAACGTGTAGAAAAGCAAATCCGCAATCTACTGGCACAAAATGAGTATGCAGAGCCAGAAGTGGCTGAAGCACAAGCTGTTGAAGCCCAAGATGCCCAACCCGTAGAGGCTGAGCATAATGCATCAGAGAACGTGAAAGATGCTGCGGCTGATAGCGCAACGACTGATACGCCAGTAACACAACAAGGAGAATAAGCTTATGTTAAAAATACTGCTCCTTTTTGTGGTGCTTATTGCCGGCATCATTTTTGGCCCACTCTTGGCTGGCCACCAAGGTTACGTGCTTATACAAACTGATGATTGGGATATTGAAACCAGTGTGACCAGCCTTGTCATTATGTTTGTTTTACTGCAATTAGCACTGTTACTCATTGGTTGGAGTTATCGCCGTTTTATTGGTACAGGCTCAAAAGCATATAGTTGGTTTTCTTTCCGTAAACGTAATCGTGCACGTAAACAAACCAGCATGGCATTAATGAAATTAGCGGAAGGTGATTTTAAAGAAGTTGAAAAACTGATGAGCCGTAATGCAGATTATGCAGAACAGCCCGTTGTAAACTACCTGTTAGCCGCTGAAGCCGCACAACAACGTGGTGATGAGTTCCGAGTTCAGCAACACCTTGAGCGTGCAGCTGAACTTGCCGATACCAATCAGCTTCCTGTTGATATCACACGAGTGCGTATTTTATTAGCACAAAACGAAAATCATGCAGCACGTACAGGGGTTGATGAATTATTAAATCAAGCACCACGCCATCCAGAAGTGTTACGTCTTGCAGAAGTCGCTTATACACGAACAGCGGCTTGGCAAGCATTGCTTGATATCATTCCTTCTATGCAAAAAATTGCATTACATACGGATGATGAACTAGAGCAATTACGCCAAAAAGCCTATATCGGTATTATGGGACAGAAAATGTCCGAAAATGGCTGTGATGGGCTGAAGAATTGGTGGAAAGCACAACCGCGTAAAGTACATCACGATAATGCATTACGTGTCGTTTTAGCTGAACACCTTATTGAGTGCAACGATCCAGAGACTGCTCAAACGATCATCTTAGACGGCGTTAAACGTCAGTATGATGAACGATTGATCTTACTATTACCTCGTTTAAAAAATACAGATGCCAATGTTATTTTGAAAGTACTCAATTCATTAATTAAACAACATGGGCCAACGCCATTACTCAATAGCACATTAGGTCAGATTGCAATGCAACAAGGACAATGGGCTCAAGCTGAAGAGGCCTTCCGTAATGCGTTAAAGCAACGTCCTGATGTCCATGACTTTGCGTGGCTTGCTGATGCATTAGATAAACAGAAAAAATCTGAAGAGTCGGCGAAGGTGCGCAAAGATGCTTTATTAATGACACTGAAAAAAAATTCTGTCATTTTTGAAGAGCCGAAAAAAAGTAAATAAACTCATTCAATAAGAACGTGATCATAAATTGTTTGATCGACTGATTTAAAAACCCTCTTTATTGAGGGTTTTTTATTTGATTTAAAAGCCATGTTGAAATAGCAATACCACTTCTACACATAGAGCCAAAAATATATACACCCAAGCAATTCGATAAAAACGAGTGGGTATTCCCTTCTCATTTTCTTGCTTAAATGACAGGTAATATTTTCTCGCCTGATAAAACACAACAATATAAATCAGAGCGATCCCCTGACAAAGAAAAGCCACATATTTAGCCCATGATTTGCCACCAATAATAAGCACGATAAGAGGGATCAAAAAGAATAATAATGGGCCAAACTTCTCTATAAGAAAGAGTTTTTCTTGTGCAAGATATGCTTTTTTTTTATTTATCATAATGATGCTATCTCCAATCTACCCTTGCGCTGGATAATAGCGTGATAATGCGATGAATACAAAATAGATGTGTGGTTGGTATATAAAAAAACGCCTGTATAAAACTATACAGGCGCATAAATATACAATCAGGTCTACAGACGGATGGTGCCTCACTCAACGTTTCGTCCTGTTGATGATGAATGATGTTCATCGTTAACGTGGACGTAGGCACCGAATAATCGGCTCTGCATCATTCCTAGGTTTATGAAGCCATGTGCTGTCATAAGGAGTGGAATGAGCATCTACAAGATAGATATTGCATTAAGTGTGCCAATTTTTCATTTTTTATGAAAAATATTCTCTCTCTAAAAAAAGCATAAGGTAACTTATTGAATTTTAGTTTTCCTTTCCGGCTTCACTCATTTTCAATGATAAAAAAGCTATGGCCTGTGCTTTCACCATGCTATTGCTAAATAGAAAAGAAAATATAGGGTCTGATATACGTCTCTTTTTCACGACAAGAAAAACATACCAACCATTTAATCAAATAAAATCAACATGTTAAATGTCTCTTATTGGAGACATTAAAAATGGCGAGTGTTGGCATTTACCGACATATAAAATAAAAGTCTTATATTTCATATAATTATAATCAATTATTTTACGTATTTTACCTATCTTTTTATGAAGATTAAAATTCGGCAATAAATTAAATTATCAATAACCCTTAAGTGACAAGGATGGCATTTTTGTTAAAAACGTTATTTTGGCTTTCTTATCTGGAACACATAACAATAAATAAAAATATGAAAAGAGTAACTAATTATAGAAGTAGATGTAGATGTAGATGTAGATGTAGATGTAGATGTAGATGTAGAAATGGTGTTGTGGCTTTTAAAAAGGCAAGTCGTAGATACGAAAAAGCCTCGATATAATCGAGGCTTTTTCTTATTGGTCGGCGAGAGAGGATTCGAACCTCCGACCCACTGGTCCCAAACCAGTTGCGCTACCAGGCTGCGCTACTCGCCGTCTGCATCACTGCTCTTATCTTGTTTATTGGTGCGAAGGGGGGGACTTGAACCCCCACGTCCGTTAGAACACTAACACCTGAAGCTAGCGCGTCTACCAATTCCGCCACCCTCGCATAAACAATAACTAAGATAAGATGGGGTGGCTAATGGGACTCGAACCCACGACAACTGGAATCACAATCCAGGGCTCTACCAACTGAGCTATAGCCACCATAACAGCTATCTTATTACTTCTTACAACAACGTTCTTCACCGTAACTCTTAGCACGCTTTAATGGCGCGCCCGACAGGATTCGAACCTGAGACCTCTGCCTCCGGAGGGCAGCGCTCTATCCAGCTGAGCTACGGGCGCTTCACGCCGTTGCGGGAGAGGATAGTACGGATTTACGCTCTGTCTGTCTAGTGCTTTTTGAAAAAAAAAGTTTGTTTGACGATAGTTTGTGCATTTCGTCGATAAATGGAGCATTTTTACACGCTAAACGCCCCATCAGTATAATAATTAAACAATCAAGATGCTAGATAAAAGCGTGAATAAATCATTTACTCAGTCATGTCTAACAAAAAAGACGCAATCTCTATTACAATTTGTTGGAATAGTAATACCCAACGAATTTTAACAGCTTAAATTGACGCTTAATTCGGCTTGGTTGTGATAACAAACGATATAACCACTCTAACCCAAGATTTTGCCATGCTTTCGGTGCTCTTTTAACATGGCCTGTAAATACGTCATAAGTTCCGCCAACCCCCATGTATAAAGCATCAGGGTAAATTTCACGACATGCACGAATAAATAACTCTTGCTTAGGTGATCCCATGGCAATAGTTACTATCTTCGCACCAGAGGCCTTTATACGCTCAAATAACGCCTCTCTATCTTGTGGTGTGAAGTAACCGTTCTGGCTACCCACAATATTTACGTTCCATTGCGCTTTAAGCTTATCTTCGGTTTGAGAAAGAATTTCAGGTTTACCACCAACAAGAAAAACAGGGGTTCCCTCTTTGCCTGCTCTTTCCATTAACGCTTCCCATAAATCCGCACCTGCAATACGAGAAACATTTGCATCAGGGTATTTACGACGAATACCTCGCACTACACTAATACCATCCGCATAAAGATAATCAGCTTCATTGAGTAGCTCATTAAGTGCTGAGTCTGTTTCTGCTGTGAGAATTTTTTCTGCATTAATGGCAATCAGAGAGCCACTTTTTATTTGTGCTCCTTCATAGAGATAATCCAGAAAATGAGCCATATCGCGAAATCCCCAGATATCATGTCCGCGGATTGAATACTTCGGAATTGAATTGGATCCCATTACTTTTCCTTTTTCTCTAAACAACGAGGTTCACTTTGTATTTGACGAGTCACGTAATTACGCACTAATCCCGCACTTTCAAATAACCAATAAAGCAGTTTGGCAACCACCAAACATAAACCAAAAATTAAACAGAAAAACACAACGCGAGAAACGAAAGAATCAACACCTTCTCGTGCCAAAACAATCATATTAAAAATAGCCCCAAAGCAGAAAGCTTGCAAAATAGCCGATTTATAACGATTGCTTTCATTGAGCCCTTGCTGATATAGCCAATCAAACCACTTAATAATCAGCCCTACAACAATCGCGCCCAATGGGATGAAGGCAATGCCCCCCATAACAACCAGAGAGCCAATTAAGGTCGGTGAAATAGCAAGACCCGCATGGTAATTAAGTACTTCCCATGTAAAGTAGTTTGCTGAGTTCAGCACTACATCTGGGCGTTCTGGCCATACCCAAGAAGGAATAAAAACATAAAAATCACGAATAATCGGTGCAAGTCCTTGGAACTCAATCTTGTCATAATTATTAAGTAATAAAGCTAGATTTTCCCAAGGAGAGAACGTATCACGAGTGAGGTATAAGAAAGTATAGAATGCCTCTGCACCACTCACATCAAGGCCATAGCGTTTTAATGCCAACCAGAACATTCCAACAATACTCATAACCCCTGCGGCAACCAACATCCATAAGGTTATCCAACCTCGAACAATACCGATAAACAAAAACAGCGCAAAAGCGATGATGATATTAGCGCGGGTTCCGCCCACGATAATGTAGGTTAAGATCCCAAAACCCACCGTTGCACAGAGGAAGAAAATCCATCGTTGTTGAGTGGGTTTTAAGAAATAAACCACCAGCATTGCAGGGATAAAGAAATAGAAAAAGCGCTTAAGCGCAACACCTGACACTTGGCTTGAAAAAATTTGGCTATACGTTTTAAGCTTAAAGAGTAAAAAGCCATTTTGTAAAAAGAAAATTCCCACAGTTACAAACGCTATTAATGCCAATAAGATCCAAGTAAGGTTGGTTTCTACTCTATTCATCGTAAATAGCGACCTAGAAGAGCCGTCAACCGCTTTTCTCAGTCTTACCTTATAGGTTACATAATAAATGGCATAGAAGCTGGTAGAGGCTAATAGCGCGTATAATAATGAATCAACGGGTACAACTGCGACATCAAATTGGAATACCAACATACAAGTCAGTGGGAAACCAAAATAAAAGGTCAGTAGATAGAGCATTGAGAAAAAAACATTAAAATTAAAGCGAACTCGACGAAACTCTTGATAAGTCAGCAATAAAATAAAACTTAAAGAGATAAAATAAACAAGTGCTAAGCCACCCAGTTCCGCCAATGTCATTGCGGCTCTCCTGTACTCATCTCAATTAACTCTTTCCAACCATCCGTGAAATTAGGCGCGAAGAAGGCAATATTTTGGCGATCAAGCATCAGCAATTGACGTTTAGCCTCTTCAATCAGCGCAACATCTAATTTATCCCCTGAGAAAAAAACAGGAACACTTTGTTCAGTTAAGTCCTGCCAAAATGGATTTTGACGACTAATAACAAAAGGGATCGCAAATTGAATAAGCAGACAAATCGTGCCAATACCTTGTTGACGGTGGAAAATAAAATAGCCTAAATCGCATGTTTTTAATAACGCGAGATAATCGTCAAATGCCAATTTGTCACGTAATATTTCAACCTGATTATAGGGAAGCAATTGGCTAGCTGCTTGGGCTACTTCATTAATATAAACGTGATTATTTTCAGGATATCCCATTGGAATAATCACTTTTGCACGCGTTCCATATTGCTCGGCAATTGCCTGTAAAGCTTCAATATGGCGATTCGATCTATCCCCTGAATTACCCACAATAATGGTGAGCTGTTTTTCATCAATAGGCGCTTTTTCTGTCACCGTAAGCTCAGGATCCATTCTTGTTGGGAAATAGAGCAAACTGGCTGGAATATTAACGTTAAATTGTGCGAAGTAATTCAGATCACCTCGTGTGCCAAATACTCGGCCCACACGCTTTTGAGCGAGTTTACGAAGAAGATAGAAGAGTTTAAATTTTAGCTGTTTAGAATCCTGATATAAATCAGCACCCCAAATATGCCACCAAAATTGATGACGTTTGATCTTGCCAGTTAATAATGCCAACCAAATAGGCGCATTAAACTGACCTAAAAAAAGGAATCGTTGGTGAGTATCGGCCTTGGCCAATGTGACCACTCTCTGTGCAACCTGCTTTTTATCAGCTAAACACTCAATATCTAAAGCTGGATAGCTTTCTTGCAGTGAAGTATTTTTACTGGCAACGATAAAACGAGGTTTATACGTTAACCCCGCCTCAGTCACGAGGTGGTCGTTAAAAAACCGTAACATTGTGTTGTTATGATGCACAATGTCTGAACCTAGTACGTAAATCAAAGTTGTCATTTGCGCCTGCAATAAATCACGAAAACAGAACTACAGAGAAGGAAGTAAATAATATACGTTGCCATATAGGCTTGAGCGGCACCTAACGCACCATGCTCAGGAATAAGCCAACGCGAAAATAGCGTCAATAGGGCAAACTGGCTTACTTCTGTAAGGATATAAAAACGTAGTGCCGCTTTTGCGATGACCAGATAACCAAAGACATAAGCGCCTACTTTTAAAACATCGCCAACAAGCTGCCATGCAAATAAATCACGCATAGCGACAAATTTATCTGAAAACAGTAACCAAATCGCAAAATCACGTAATAACCACACCATAAAACTCGCAGCAGCGACTGCAGGTAATACAAATTTCAGTGATTTAACGATCTCTTTGGTAATATCACTCTTTTGCGTTAATCGAGAGAGTGTTGGCAATAAATAAACAGAAAAAGATGCAGTAATAAATTGCAAATAAGCATCTGAAATACTGGTCACTCCTTGCCAAATTCCTACGTCTTCCCAGCTATAGTGCTCAGCAAGTAAGTTACGCATCATGATATAAGCAACGGGTAATGTAATCGATGTTAGTATCGCCATAATGGTAAACTTACCAAGATGACTTGCTATCGCCTTATCCCAATGAGGTTTAAGCTCGCTTAAAGCGAAACGCTTACGCTTTGCTACTAAAAATGTAGCAGGAAATAAAATAAGTGCAGGTACTAATGCAAGTCCAATTAATGCACCGTGATAACCCGCAAATAAATAGCATAAATAATAAGCAACAACACCAATAATGCTACCGGCAATCACTGATAAAGCATTACCTGCCGCATCACGATAACCTTTTAAGATGGCAAGAAAATAGTTGCTATATGCTATCCCCATTTGAATAAAAGCAACGGCTCTTACAATATCCTGATATTGATGATAATCATCACCAAATAACACTTGGCTAATAGGAGCAGAAAAAAGAAGAAATAAAATAGCTAATAGTGTAGAAAACAGCAAAATCATGGATGATGAAGTACCCAACACTTTTTTGCGTTGAATATCATCATCTTGATATTGTGCGATTAATTTTGTCACACCATTAAAAATACCCGCACCAGATAAGACACCTAGTACGGTGATTAATTGACGAAAGTTACCTGCTAACCCGACCCCTGTTGGCCCAAAAGAGACTGCAAGTAACTTGACGACAAGCAGACCAGCCCCGATTTTTATCAGGGTTGATCCGGCTGTCCAAATTGATGCTTTGGCTAATGACATAATTAAGCAAAGAAGTCGCGGATATGGCCAATAACAGTCTGCTGCTCTTCTTCTGTCATGTTGTAGAACATAGGTAAACGCACTAAACGCTCACTTTCTTGCGTTGTGAAAATATCGTCACCATCAAAGCGACCAAACTTCATACCTGCTGGGCTAGTATGTAATGACACATAGTGGAACACTGTTAAAACGCCGTGTTCTTTCATGTAGTCATTAAATGCGGTACGTTGCTCGATATCTTTCAGTTTGATATAGAACATGTGCGCATTGTGTTCTAAACCTTCAGGAACGATTGGAAGCGCTAATAAACCTTTTTCCGCTAATGGAGCCAATGCATCATAGTAAATCTGCCAAAATGCTAAACGACGTTCATTAATTTTTTCAGCTTCTTCAAGTTGAGCCCATAAATAAGCCGCTTGTAAGTCTGACATCAAGTAGCTAGAACCAATATCACGCCAAGTATATTTATCTACCTGACCACGGAAAAATTGGCTACGATTGGTACCTTTTTCACGGATAACTTCTGCGCGATTGATTAAATCAGGATCGTTAATCAGCGTTGCGCCACCCTCACCGCCTGATGAGTAGTTTTTAGTTTCATGGAAGCTATAGCAACCAATATGACCAATTGTGCCAAGAGCCTTACCCTTGTAAGTTGACATGACACCTTGTGCAGCATCTTCAATAACAAACAGATTATGTTTTTTCGCAATCGCCATAATCGTGTCCATTTCACACGCAACACCTGCGTAATGAACGGGAATAATAGCGCGGGTTTTCTCTGTAATTGCCGCTTCAATTTTTGTTTCATCAATATTCATAGTATCTGGACGAATATCAACGAAAACAATCGTTGCGCCACGTAATACAAACGCATTAGAGGTCGAAACAAAGGTAAAACTTGGCATAATGACTTCATCGCCAGGCTTGATATCTAATAATATAGCAGCCATTTCAAGCGATGCTGTACAAGATGGTGTTAACAGCGTTTTATGACAATGAAATTGTTCTTCTAACCACTTTTCACATTTCTTTGTGAAATTGCCATCACCACAGAGCTTGCCACTTTCCATAGCTTGTTTCATATATTCTAATTCTGTGCCGACGACCGGTGGTTTATTAAACGGAATCATATTATCCCCTGTATAACCAATAAGTGGTGCTCTCTATTAAGCCCCCACTGTGTGTGTATAAACGCGAAGCTGCAATATTGCTGATCTGTGTTGCAACATATAAGGTCGAAATACCTTGTTGTTGACACCAAAACTTCGCGGCCGACATCAGTTGTTTACCAATGCCTTGTCCTATTCTGTTGGGCATTACCGCTAGTAATCCCACTCTTGCTTCATTTTCAGATAGACGGCGTAAAGTGACAAAACCACTGACATTATTTTCAGCATCATAAGTCAGTAAGCAAATATCATCGAATGTGCCTAACACCGCTTTTTTAACCCATAATGCATAAAAACGACTGCTATCACCTTCTTGATACCAAGGTGTTCTAAAACGACTTTGTACAAAAGCCTCTGAAGCCGTTGCCATCAATAAATCGATATCATCTTCATTGGCTTTTCTAAAACAATATTCAGTCGCTTTCTTACAAGCATTTTCTGTGCCAATTGAAAGTTTAAAATCAATTTCACCTTCCGCAAATTGAAAACCTAATTGGCTGAGTTTATCGATGAGAGAAAGCTCATGAGATGCGACTTTTGCTTGAACCACAGCAAAAGCATCAAGCTGTTCGTCTGTTAACACGGGCGCTTGTGTATCAAACTCAAGACGCCCTGTTTTGAGGGAAAAATACTCACTTTCCCACTCAAGATAATTAATATTGGCGAGGACGGACATGTAATAAATCCAATAGATAGCGACCATAACCAGTTTTAGACAGTGATTTTGCGCTTTCTCTTACTTGGTCATCACTAAGCCAACCATTACGCCAAGCAATCTCTTCAAGGCACGCCACTTTAAATCCTTGGCGTTTTTCAACAGTTTGAACAAAGGTACTGGCTTCAATTAAACTATCGTGAGTTCCGGTATCTAACCACGCAAAACCACGCCCCAGTAGTTCAACGTTAAGCTCACCACATTCAAGATACATCTGATTAATCGACGTAATTTCTAATTCACCACGAATCGAAGGTTTGACTCGTTTGGCAAAATCAACCACTCGGTTATCGTAGAAATACAGCCCCGTGACAGCCCAATTAGATTTAGGTTGTTCTGGTTTTTCTTCAATCGATAACACTTTAAAATCATCGTCAAATTCAACAACACCAAATCGTTCAGGATCCATAACTTGATAACCAAAGACTGTTGCACCACGTTCACGTAGTGCAACTTGTTTCAGTTTTGGACTAAACCCTTGACCAAAATAGATATTATCGCCTAAAACTAAACAGCAATGATCATCACCAATAAATTCCTCACCCAAAATAAAGGCTTGGGCTAAGCCATCAGGAGATGGCTGAATTTTATATTGAAGACGAACACCAAATGCAGAACCATCACCCAATAAGCGCTGAAATGAGGTCATGTCATCTGGTGTTGTAATGATCAAAATATCTTGAATACCAGCAAGCATCAGAACTGAAAGCGGATAATAGATCATGGGTTTATCATAGATAGGCAATAATTGCTTCGATACCCCTTTGGTTATCGGATGCAGTCGTGTACCCGAGCCACCCGCTAAAATAATACCTTTCATCATTTATCCTTCTTTACTTAATCAGTTCCCAAGCCCTAGACGTTCACCTGCATAAGAGCCATCTAACACCCGTTTCCACCAAGTTTCGTTATTTAAATACCACAAAACAGTTTTACGAATGCCAGATTCAAATGTCTCTTCTGGTTTCCAGCCTAATTCAGCTTCAATTTTCGCTGCATCAATCGCATAGCGCAGGTCATGACCTGGTCTGTCTTTCACATAAGTGATGAGATCGACATACTGAGCAACACCTTCTGGTTTTGCTGGATATAACTCTTCTAACAGCGCACAAATCGTTTTAACAACATCAATATTGCGACGCTCATTGTGTCCACCAATATTGTAAGTTTTACCCGGTGTTGCTGTTGTTGCGACTAAATAGAGAGCACGAGCATGATCTTCAACATAGAGCCAATCACGGATCTGTTCACCTTTACCATAAACAGGTAATGGTTTTCCTGAAATCGCATTTAAGATAATTAATGGGATTAATTTTTCAGGAAAATGGTAAGGGCCGTAGTTATTCGAGCAGTTCGTGATCACTGTTGGTAAACCGTAAGTACGCAACCAAGCACGAACTAAATGGTCGCTTGAAGCTTTAGACGCAGAATATGGGCTACTTGGTGCATAAGGCGTAGTTTCAGTAAAGAAATCATCTGTACCTTCTAAATCGCCATACACTTCATCTGTTGAGATATGGTGGAAACGAAATGCCGTTTTCTTCTCTTCAGGTAGAACTTGCCAAAAATGGCGAGCCGCTTCCAATAAGGTGTAAGTACCCACAATATTGGTTTCAATAAATGCAGCGGGGCCATCGATAGAACGGTCAACATGGCTTTCTGCCGCTAAGTGCATAACAACATCTGGCTGATATTGAGCAAATAAGCGATCAAGCTCAGCTCTATCACAGATATCGACTTGCTCAAAGGCATAGCGTTCGCTGTCAGCTACGGTTGCTAATGACTCTAAATTACCGGCATAAGTCAGTTTATCCACCACAACAACGCTGTCATTGGTGTTATCAATAATATGTCGAACAACAGCAGAGCCGATAAAACCGGCTCCGCCTGTAACTAGAATGCGTTTCAACGCCATACTCCTTTAGTATCTACAATCCATTTTTGAGTGACTTTACTACCTGGGATCGCTTTAAACTGTTGATGATCAACTAACATTAAGACAATATCCGCGTCTTTCAATGCTTGCTCTGTTGATACTAACTCTGTGATCCCTTTCAGTTTTGTTGGTAACTCATGAATATTAGGTTCAACTGCGAATGTCGTACCACTGTGCCAGTCAGCGACTTGTTTAGTGATATTCATCGCTGGACTTTCACGTAAGTCATCAATATTAGGCTTAAAGGCTAAACCAAAGCAGGCAATTTTAATTTCGTTTGCGCGTTTACCTGTTTCAGTAAGACAATCAGCAACAGCGGCTTTAACTTGATCGATAACCCACACTGGTTTGCCATCATTGACCAAACGGGCAGTGTGAATTAAACGAGATTGTTTGGGATTTTGTGACACGATAAACCAAGGGTCAACCGCGATACAATGGCCACCAACACCTGGACCTGGCTGTAAAATATTGACGCGAGGATGGCGATTCGCCAAGCTAATTAGCTCCCACACATTGATATCTTGGTCAGCACAAATCAGTGATAATTCGTTAGCAAACGCAATATTAACATCACGGAAACTATTTTCAGTCAGCTTACACATTTCTGCGGTACGTGCATTAGTAATAACACATTCACCTTCAAGGAAGATTTTGTACAACTCGCTTGCACGCTCTGATGATTTACGATTCATACCACCCACAACACGGTCATTGCGGATAAGTTCAATCATCACTTGACCCGGTAATACACGCTCAGGGCAGTAAGCTACATCGATATCAGCATCTTCACCTTGTTGATGAGGGAATGTTAAGTCTGGGCGAGCTTCCGCTAACCACTCAGCCATTTTTTCAGTAGAGCCAACTGGTGAGGTTGATTCTAGAATAATAAGGTCACCTTTTTTCAATACAGGTGCGATAGAGCGTGCGGCTGCTTCAACATAAGCCAAATCAGGCTCATGCTCACCTTTAAATGGTGTAGGTACAGCAATAAGGTAAGCATCTGCTGGCTGTGGCGTGGTATAGGCTTTTAAATGGCCTTCTTCAACCGCTTGTTTAACGACTTTATCAAGATCAGGCTCAACAATGTGAATTTGACCTTTATTAATCGTATCAACGGCATGCTGATTAACATCAACACCGATGACGCTTTTTTTACGAGAGGCAAAAGCTGCCGCTGTAGGTAAACCAATGTAGCCGAGGCCGATAACAGAAATAGTTTCAAAACTCATAATGTCACCTGATTTTTTTTCAATGCTTCAAGAATACGTTGGCAGGCATGACCATCACCATAAGGGTTTGTCGCCTTACTCATTTGGTGATACGCGTTTTCGTCTGTCAATAAAGAGGTTACTTCGCTAACAATACGTTTAGTATCTGTTCCCACTAAGCGAACAGAGCCCGCTTCAACAGCTTCTGGGCGCTCCGTTGTGTCTCGCATTACAAGAACTGGCTTACCTAATGAAGGGGCTTCTTCTTGAATTCCACCCGAATCGGTCAAAATAAGGTAAGCATGATTCATTAAATAAACGAATGGGAGATAATCTTGTGGCTGTATTAATTTAATATTATCAATACCATGAAGGATACGTTGAACCGGTTCACTCACATTAGGATTTAAGTGAACAGGATAGACAACTTCTACATCTGGGTGTGCTAATGCAATTTCAGCTAAAGCTTGGCAGATACGTTCAAAACCACCACCAAAACTTTCTCGACGATGCCCTGTTACCAAGATCATTTTCTTGTCAGGCTGAATAAATGGATAGTTTACAGCAAGCTCATTTAAGAGTGTTTGATTGCCCATCACTCTGTCACTTACCCAAAACAACGCATCAATTACCGTATTTCCTGTAACAAAAATATTTTTATCCGCAACCGCTTCTCGCACCAGATTTAATTTTGCAGTTTCTGTTGGTGCGAAGTGATACATTGCAAGATGCCCTGCAATAGTACGGTTTGCCTCTTCAGGCCAAGGGGAATAAAGATTGCCAGTACGTAACCCAGCTTCCACATGCCCAACAGGAATTCGTTGATAGAATGCGGCTAAACTTGCTGCCATGGTCGTTGTTGTATCACCATGTACCAAAACAACATCAGGTTGAAATGACGCTAATACCGGTTTTAACCCTTCTAAAATACGACAGGTAATATCCGTTAAATCTTGTCCTGGTTTCATAATATTGAGATCGTAATCTGGTTTGATCTCAAAAAGATTTAATACCTGATCAAGCATTTCTCGATGTTGGGCCGTAACACATACCTTCGCTTCAAACGAATCATCATTTGCTAAAGCGTGCACTAAAGGTGCCATTTTTATCGCTTCAGGGCGTGTGCCAAAAACAGTCAACACTTTCACAGTGGCTCTCTTTTTTTCATTGTTATATCGCTTATTTTTGGGAAAGCAATATGCCCTTATACTCAGTACATCAGGTGCCGAAACACCTGATGTCTCGTTATTGTCATCAATGACAAAATTTAATTATTATTTTTTTAATGAACTGCGTCTTACTAATGCAACACCTGCACCCGCTAAAACACCAATAGCACCCCAAAGTACCATCATAAAGGCACGACGAGGACTATCACGTTTCACAGGATCTTCAGGGGTACGTAGAAAGCGGTAAGTTTGGAAGTTATCTTGTAATTTTGCACCCACAGCAAGGGTCGCTAACATTGCCGTATTTTGATCATAATCACTATCAAAATCAGCACCTGTTGCCACTAAAGTTTCTAGCTGTGATTGCAACAGAGGAACACCTAACAGAAACAGTTTAGAATCTGGTAACTCATCAATCGCAATCGATGTTTGTTTTTGAGAAATACCTTGTTTCTCAGCCACTTTGATTGATTGCTCTAATAAGTTAACTTGGCGTTGATACGCAGATTGAGCCGCCATTTCTTGGCGTTTAACTAGCGCTTTCATTGATTGAGTTCTAGTTGCCCAAGCGGTTATCACTTCATCATTAAGATGAGTAGATGCTCTCTTATTAGCAAAAGCAATATACTCATTTAATAATTGACTCGCTTCTTTTGATGTTTCCGCAATGAGTTTCAGTTGATCATTAACTAATTTTTTCTCATCAGCAGGCGTAAATTGAATATTGTTAATTAACTCATCCAATAACGCAGCATTAGCCTGTTCATCACTCTCTTTGCGCTGTTTGAAATAATCCGTTTGCAACCAAAAATCACGACGTGTATCAAATGCCGCGATTTGAGTAATAAACTCTTGATAAGCTTCATCTGAAATAGTTAAAGCTGGGGTTTGTGCTGCTGGATTAATCTGTGTATCAAGATTACGCAAGAACTGAGATTGCGAATAATAACTACCTAAGTTATTAATCGTTGGTTTCTCTGTCATTGCGATTGCGCTCCATTTAGGTTGCATCAAATAAGATGCACCGAGTGCAATCACTGCAAAAAGCAGAGCGAACCCTATAATCCAGCTTTTGCCTGACCAAAGTGCACAAAAAAGGCCTCGAATATCGAGTTCATTATCTGGCTGTTCACCCTGTCGGGAGGCGTTATTTTCCGAGTTCATCACGTTAAAAAACCTCTGCTTATATTAATGCTGTTGTGTTGCTCTACGTAAGCGACGCTTATGTCGTTTAATAAAACGAGCGACTCGCCACGCGCGTTTAATGCAATAACCATACATAACAAATGCAAGCAAGAATAATGCCAACATAAACCATTCAGGGACAAATGATAGGTTTTGACCGATAATACCAATCGCGGCTAATAGCGCAGCAGCCACTGTAATTAAAATAAAGGCTTGGCGAGAGGTAAAACCTGCACGCATGATCAAATGGTGAATATGTTGACGGTCTGGAGAGAAAGGACTCATCCCTTTGCGTAAACGACGGTACATAATTGCCACCATATCCATAAGTGGAATAGCAATTATCCATAATGCAGTTACTGCCTTAACAGGACGAGGCTGAGTTTGTGTTGACGCGACCAATAACCAAATAATGGTAAATCCAATCAATGTACTTCCCGCATCTCCCATAAAGACTTTGAATTTTTTACCACAGACCCCTAAGTTTAGAAGGATATAAGGTAAAATTGCCGCGATAAATGAGAAGCACCAGAATGCGAGAGCTGAATTACCGCCTTGATATAATAAAATACCAAGCGCGCCAAAAGAGACACAAGAAAGGCCACCTAATAACCCATCAATACCATCAACCATATTAAAGGCATTGATTGCTGCCCAAACAGCGAAAAGTGTAACAATATAGCCAAAAGGCCCTAAATGCATTTCCCAAGGACCAAAAGCATGACCCAGAGTGTCGAGTTTTAATCCTGCACCCACCATCATCACGATCCCAACAAAAGCTTGGATTGTTGCTCTAATTTTGACACTAATATCGAAGCGATCATCTAATGCGCCGATAAAAACAAGAAGTCCCGCACATGCCAGATACAATTCCTTATGAGGAATATAAATATCTGAAATATAAAATGCGAAAACAATACCAAAATAGACTGATATTCCTCCGACTAGAGGGATCAATCCATGATGTTTCTTACGATAATTCGGTTTATCCACGAGTCCAATTTTCTTTGCAATTTTACGAGCCAAGAATAAAAATGCGAAAGAAAATAAGAACACATAAAAAACGCTTGTGCTCATTTTTAGTATATCCACAGTACGGTTCTCTATAATAAATATAGCTGGTTATTTTACGCTTCCATGTGTTTTTATTCTTTTTTCCAGCCTCACCACGACGAGTTTATTCAAAACCCACCACCCTTCATCAATTATAAGTTTTCCTTAACTATTTTTATTGATGCCATCGCTATTTTTATCAATTACCAAAACATGCAATATATGTACCAACATCCAGATAAAATATTGCAATCTAAAATTGAATTACACCCATAAAAAACAAAAAACGCCACAAACTATTGTGGCGTTTTCATCATATCGTCATTCTTACAAAGTAAACGAGCTTAACAGCATATAAATTGAGGTGATATTACTTATTCTGTAACAGAGCACACTATTTTAATATTTTAATCCTATTCTCAGCTCAATCACTTTGTTAATACACTTTATGAACGTTTCATAAAGTCGAAGAATTCTTCATTTGTCTTAGTCATTGCTAACTTATTAATGAGGAATTCCATTGCGTCAATCTCACCCATTGGATGAATAATTTTACGCAAGATCCACATTTTTTGTAGCTCATCTTGAGACGTCAGTAACTCTTCTTTACGTGTACCAGAACGATTGTAATCAATCGCAGGGAAAACACGTTTTTCAGCAATTTTACGAGACAGGTGTAATTCCATATTACCTGTACCCTTAAATTCTTCGTAGATAACTTCGTCCATCTTAGAACCCGTATCGACTAATGCTGTTGCAATGATAGTCAAGCTACCACCTTCTTCAACATTACGAGCCGCACCGAAGAAACGTTTAGGACGATGTAATGCGTTTGCATCCACACCACCTGTTAACACTTTACCTGATGAAGGAACAACCGTGTTATAAGCACGCGCTAAACGTGTGATGGAGTCTAACAGGATGATAACGTCTTTTTTATGCTCAACTAGGCGCTTCGCTTTTTCAATCACCATTTCTGCAACTTGTACGTGACGAGAAGCGGGTTCATCAAAGGTTGAAGCAATAACTTCACCTTTTACTAAGCGTTGCATTTCTGTCACTTCTTCTGGACGTTCATCAATCAGAAGTACCATTAATACGCAATCAGGGTAGTTATGAGCAATATTTGCTGCAATGTTTTGCAGCAACATGGTTTTACCTGCTTTTGGTGGAGCAACAATAAGACCACGTTGACCACGGCCAATTGGCGCCGCTAAGTCAAGAACACGCGCGGTTAAGTCTTCCGTTGAGCCATTACCACGTTCCATGCGTAAACGATTATTAGCATGTAAAGGTGTCAAGTTTTCAAAGAGGATTTTACTGCGGGCATTTTCTGGTTTATCAAAGTTAACTTCATTAACTTTTAGGAGGGCAAAATAACGTTCACCTTCTTTAGGAGGACGAATTTTCCCTGCGATGGTGTCACCAGTGCGAAGGTTAAAACGGCGAATTTGACTTGGAGAAACGTAGATATCATCGGGACCAGCAAGGTAGGAACTGTCTGCGGAACGTAGGAAGCCGAAGCCATCCTGCAATATTTCCAGCACACCGTCACCGAAAATATCTTCTCCACTTTTCGCGTGTTGCTTCAAGATAGAGAAAATAATGTCTTGCTTTCTCATTCGAGCCAGATTCTCTAGCCCCATATTTTCGCCAAGTGCTATCAGTTCTGATACCGGCGTATTTTTTAATTCGGTAAGATTCATAATGGTGGGTTCTTAATAACTCGGGGTAACTCTCGAACTATGAACGTGAATAGTATAACAGCGAATCGCTGTCAGTTTCGTCATGTGTAAAATTACAGATTATAACTTTCTAACATAAGGGTATAACTAAAATGATAATGTTAGAGAGTGTTAATACTATTAGACCAGTCTGCTTTATCCCAGAGAAGTGACATTCATTTTCGCGATGCATGAGCGTACTTTCAACTTATGGGTTAGGAACATACTTTGGAAAAATTTATATTCCTTGAATACTATAGATTATTCTAAGGCAACTTGACTGGTTAGATGAATTCAGATTACTTAGATTAAATATCATATCATGTTATTCAATTCTATTACTTTGTACGCTTGATATTCAATATCTCAGACTTATTTAATCGTGTCTAATCATATTGACAAGTAGATCCGATATATTATGTAAGTAAGTGGCGCTAACTTATCATGCTTCGAAGCGGACGTCTAGCGGTCAATAACAGAAATACTGACAAGGTCTAAACGTCCTACTTTATTTTTGATATCTAAATCAAATTAGATATTTTCGTCTAAAAACTCTTTCAGTTGAGTTTTTGACAATGCGCCTACTTTAGTCGCAGCAACTGCACCGTTTTTGAATAAAATCAGTGTAGGAATGCCACGAATACCGTATTTTGGTGCTGTCAGCGGGTTTTGATCGATGTTTAGCTTCGCAACTGTTAATTTACCAGCGTATTCTGTTGCAACTTCATCTAGAATAGGAGCAATCATTTTACATGGGCCACACCATTCAGCCCAGAAATCAACGAGCACAGGGCCGGTTGCATTTAATACATCAGCATCGAATTTGCTGTCAGATAAGTGAAGGATTTTATCGCTCATTGTTCTACTCCAAAGAATAATATTGACCGTACCAGTGTAACATTAAATAACAAAAGTCTGTCTGCATTTCAGCGGATAAACTTTTGTAATGCAACCCATAACTGATATTCTATTACATTATGAGCAAAACATATTTGACAGAAAAGAAGTTTTCCGACTTCGCCTTGCATCCAAAAGTGATAGAAGCCCTTGAGAAAAAAGGGTTCTCTAATTGTACACAAATTCAGGCATTGACGTTACCTATCACTGTGAAAGGTCAAGACATTGCCGGGCAAGCCCAAACAGGAACAGGCAAAACGTTGGCGTTTTTAACTTCAACGTTTCATTATCTTTTAACGCACCCTGCTAAAGAAGGGCATGAAACCAATCAACCTCGTGCACTTATTATGGCGCCAACACGCGAATTAGCCGTGCAGATCTATTCTGATGCTAAAGAGCTTGCGCAAAATACAGGGATTAAAATGGGTCTCGCCTACGGTGGCGATGGCTATGACGAACAACTCAAAGTATTAAATAATGGTGTTGATATTGTTATTGGCACAACAGGTCGTTTAATTGATTACGTTAAGCAAGGTCATATTAACCTAAGCGCAATCCAAGTTGTGGTACTTGATGAAGCTGACAGAATGTACGATCTCGGCTTTATTAAAGATATTCGTTGGATTTTCCGTCGTATGCCAGTTGCGACTGAGCGTATGAATATGCTGTTCTCTGCAACGCTTTCTTACCGTGTAAGAGAACTGGCTTTTGAGCAGATGAATAATCCAGAATATGTTGAAGTTGAACCTGAACAAAAAACAGGTTTTAGCATAAAAGAAGAACTCTTTTATCCTTCAAATGAAGAAAAAATGCGTCTTCTTCAAACATTGATTGAAGAAGAATGGCCAGATCGCTGTATCATTTTTGCCAATACAAAACATCGTTGTGACGACATTTGGGCGCACCTTGCCGCAGATGGGCACCGTGTTGGCTTATTAACCGGTGATGTTCCTCAGAAAAAACGTCTACGCATTTTAGAAGATTTTACCCAAGGTAATATTGATATTCTGGTTGCCACTGACGTTGCCGCTAGAGGTCTCCATATTCCATCAGTAACACATGTTTTTAACTATGATTTACCTGATGACTGTGAAGACTATGTTCACCGTATTGGTAGAACAGGACGCGCTGGAAATAGTGGTAACTCAATCAGCCTTGCATGTGAAGAGTATGCGCTGAATTTACCTGCTATTGAGACCTATATTCAACATGCTATCCCCGTGAGTAAATATAATAGTGATGCGTTATTAGCTGATCTTCCTGAGCCTAAACGCCGTCACCGTCCTCGCCAAAGTCAGCCTCGTCGCAACAATGCGCCGGCGCGAAATAACAGAGGAAATAATACTCAACGTAACAACCGAAATAAACGCCCGAGTCATCCATAAATTATGCTGAAATCCTCATCACTTTATGCTGCTATTGATTTAGGTTCTAACAGTTTTCATATGTTAGTCGTTCGAGAAATCGCGGGCTCTATACAAGTTCTTTCCCGCGTGAAACGTAAAGTTCGACTCGCTGCTGGCCTAAACAGTGAAAATGAATTGTCAGAGCAGGCAATGGAACGCGGTTGGCAATGTTTACGACTTTTTTCTGAATATCTACGTGATATTCCGGCTGAACAAATCAGAGTCGTAGCAACAGCCACATTACGTATTGCTAAAAATGCAGATATTTTTGTCGCAAAAGCGTCTGAAATATTGGGCAATACTGTTCATGTTATTAGTGGTGAGGAAGAAGCACGCCTTATCTATCGTGGCGTTGCACATACCACTGGTGGTGCAGAGCAACGTTTAGTTGTCGATATTGGTGGTGGTAGCACAGAACTGGTTACAGGTACTGGTGCTAAAACGACACAATTAATGAGCTTAAGTATGGGCTGTGTAACTTGGTTAGAGCGCTATTTTACTGACCGCTCTTTAACTCAAGAAAATTTTGCTAAAGCACAAGACGCAGCCAAAGCGATACTCGCCCCAGTGGCGGATAAATTAATTGGGCAAGGCTGGCAAGTGTGTGTAGGTGCCTCCGGTACTGTACAAGCGTTGCAAGAGATCATGATTGCCCAGGGTATGGATGAATTAATCACCTTACCTAAGCTTGAGCGACTCAAACACAAAGCCATTGAGTGTGGGAAACTAGAAGAACTGGAAATTGAAGGGCTTACTTTTGAACGAGCCTTAGTGTTTCCAAGTGGACTTGCTATCTTAATCGCCATATTTGAAACACTGCATATCGACAATATGATCTTAGCAGGTGGTGCATTACGAGAAGGCTTAGTCTATGGAATGTTGCATCTTCCTATTGAGCAAGATATCCGTCAACGTACTCTTCGTAATGTCCAACGTCGGTTTCAGATTGATATTGAGCAAGCACACCGAGTTCAACAACTTGCAGAACACTTTTTTATCCAAGTCAGTAAGAGTTGGCAATTAGATAATCGTTGCCGCGAGTTACTTAACAGCGCCAGTGCATTACATGAAATTGGCCTAAGTGTTGATTTTCGCCAAGCACCTTCACATGCAAGCTATCTGATCTCTCATCTTGATTTACCGGGATACACACCTGCACAACGACGATTATTAGCTTCTTTGCTAAAAAACCAAACAGGGATCATCGATCTTGCACCCCTTAACCATCAAAACGCACTACCGATAACTCAAGCCAATCGACTGGTGCGTTTACTGCGATTAGCCATCATTTTTGCTAGCCGTCGCCGTGATGATACTCTCCCAGCATTACGATTACGTACTGAAGATGAGAAACTCATTATTACACTGCCATATCAATGGATTAATGAGCACCCATTACGAGCTGAAAATCTCCAAGAAGAGATCCAACTTCAGAGCTATGTCCATTGGTCTTTAATGATTGAAGAACAAAATAGCTCTCGTATAAGTTAATTTTTTTACTTATACAAAAATAAAAACCCCTTGAACATCAATATGCCAAGGGGTTCATTTTATCTACCAAACCTTATACTATTCAGGTTTATGTCTTGCCAGCATAGCCCTTAATCCCGCAACACCTTTTTGCCCTTTCTCTTGTTTTTCTTCAGCACTTAACACCTTCTTTTTATTAGTATCCCAATTCAAATCATCTTGAGGTAACTCATAAAGAAAACGGCTTGGGTCGGGTTTAATTAATTCGCCATATTGACGCCTTTCTTTACATAACGTAAAAGTGAGTGTTTTTTGTGCTCGAGTAATACCCACATAAGCAAGGCGCCTTTCTTCTTCTACATTATCTTCATCAATACTACTTTGGTGTGGCAATATGCCCTCTTCCATTCCTACTAAAAATACATGGGGAAACTCAAGACCTTTAGAGGCATGTAATGTCATTAACTGAACTTGGTCTAACTCTTCTTCTGTTTCTCCTCGCTCCATCATATCGCGCAAGGTAAAACGGTTAACAACTTGAGAAAGTGTCATAGGTTCATGTAATTCATCACCTTCTAGCATTTCGCTCATCCATAAAAACAGCTGATTAATATTTTTCATTCTCATTTCAGCCGCTTTTGCGCTACTTGAGGTTTCATATAACCAACTTTCATAATCCATTTCATGCAATAAATCACGTACAGCTAACAGTGGCTCTCGTTCTGATTTTTGCACTATACGTGACATCCATTGAGAGAATGTTTGTAATGAATTTAAGCCTCGACCTGTTAAGGTTTGACCTAATCCCAAATCAAAACAGGCATTGTATAAGCTCTTATCTCGAACTTTTGCCCACTCACCTAACTTTTGGATCGTCATAGGGCCGATTTCACGACGAGGCTTATTCACAATACGTAGAAATGCCGCATCATCATCAGGATTGGTAATCACTCGCAAATAGGCAAGAATATCTTTTATCTCTTCCCTCGAGAAAAAAGAAGTTTCACCTGAAATACGATAAGGAATACGATTTTGCATCAAGTATTTTTCAAAAATACGGGACTGATGATTACCACGATAAAGGATCGCGTAATCCTTATAATTGGTTTTATTAATAAAGTGATGAGCAATTAATTCACCAGCCACACGTTCTGCTTCATGTTCTTCATTATTAGCAGTTAAAACTCGTAATTCATCGCCATAACCTAATTCTGAAAATAACCGTTTTTCAAAAACATGGGGATTATTTTCAATCAAGATATTCGCTGATTTTAGAATACGCCCAGAAGAACGATAATTTTGCTCAAGCTTAATCACATTAAGTTGTGGAAAATCTTTTTGTAATAACACTAAATTTTGAGGTCGAGCACCACGCCATGAATAGATTGATTGGTCATCATCGCCTACAACCGTAAAGCGAGCTCTTTCACCGACCAGCCATTTGACCAATTCATATTGGCTTGTATTTGTATCTTGATATTCATCCACCAGCAAATAACGGATACGTCTTTGCCAACGCTCTCTGACTTCTTCATTTGTGCGTAATAACAGAGTTGGTCGGCTAATTAGGTCATCAAAGTCGAGCACATTACAACTACGCAGATGTTGTTCATAACGTCGAAAACATTCGGCAAATGTATGATCTTGTTGCGATCTCGCCATTCCTATTACTTGATCTGGCGTGAGCATGTCATTTTTCCAGTTAGAAATTTGGCTCTTTAACTGAGAAAGTAAATCTTTATCTTCTTCTAATAAATCAGCCGTTAATTCTTTAAGTAATGCAGATTGGTCTTGATCATCAAACAATGAAAATTTAGCTTTAATACCTAACGCTTTATATTCGCGTTTAATAATTTCTAATCCCAATGTATGGAACGTTGAGATCATTAATCCTTTCGCTTCTTGGCGACCTAAGGTTTGAGCAACACGCTCTTTCATTTCACGTGCAGCTTTATTGGTAAATGTAACTGCTGCAATTTGCTTTGCTGGATATTGGCATTGACGAATGAGGTGTGCAATCTTATTGGTAATAACCCGTGTTTTACCCGATCCTGCACCAGCCAAGACCAAACAAGGGCCAGACACATATTCTACTGCTTTTTGTTGACCAGGATTTAATCGCATACTTTTTCCAAACTTCATTAACCAAGAACATAACGGGGGATAATTGTAGCAGAAAGCGATCAAAGACTTGAGTATTCCCTCTTTCAATTCTTTTCACACTATAAAAACAAAAAACCGTACTCCATTAAGAAATACGGTTTTCAAAAAAATTTAACCTTCACTTTTCACTTTTCGCTTATTTTTCTAAGCTATTTACGTGAGAAGAAGGCGGCAAAAGAGGTTATCCCAAGGAGCATACATTAGTATGTGACTTGGGTAACCGAGTGTAGTCAACGCACTTATCGCGTAAAGAGTGACGAAAAATTGAAAAATTAGTTGGCAACAGCAATCTTCTTCATATCCGTCATATACCCACGCAACGTTTTACCTACGGCTTCAATTGGATGCTGACGAATTGCTTCATTGATATCACGTAATTGTGCGTTATCTGTTCCATTATCTTGAACTTTCTTCGCTAAATCGCCAGATTGCAATGTTGTCATAAACTCTTTCAACATAGGAACAACCGCGAATGAGAACAGATAGTTACCATATTCTGCAGTGTCAGAGATAACCACGTTCATTTCATATAAACGCTTACGAGCAATGGTATTTGCAATTAATGGCAGCTCATGCAGTGATTCATAATAAGCTGACTCTGCAAAGATCCCTGCTTCAATCATGGTATCAAAGGCTAATTCAACACCAGCTTTAACCATTGCAACCATTAATACACCGTGATCAAAATACTCTTGCTCACTGATTTTACCCTCATATTCAGGATAATTTTCAAATGCACTTGCTCCGGTTTCTTCACGCCATGTCAGCAAGTTTTTATCATCATTTGCCCAATCAGCCATCATAGTTTCAGAGAATTTACCTGAAATGATATCGTCCATATGTTTCGCAAACAGTGGAGCCATGATCTCTTTCAGTTGCTCTGATAATGCGAAAGCACGCATTTTTGCAGGATTAGATAATCTGTCCATCATCAAGGTGATACCACCTTGCTTTAGTGCTTCTGTAATCGTTTCCCAACCAAATTGCAGCAACTTACCTGCATATCCCGGCTCAACGCCATCAGCAACCATCTTGTCGTAACATAACAGCGAGCCTGCTTGTAACATACCGCACAGAATAGTTTGCTCACCCATTAAGTCTGATTTTACTTCAGCAACGAAAGAGGATTCTAAAACACCCGCACGATGACCACCTGTTGCAGCAGCCCATGCTTTCGCAATGGCCATACCTTCGCCTTTTGCATCATTTTCAGGGTGAACTGCAATCAGTGTTGGAACACCAAAACCACGCTTATATTCTTCACGAACTTCAGTACCTGGGCATTTTGGTGCAACCATAACAACAGTGATGTCATCACGAATTTTTTCACCAACTTCAACGATATTAAAACCATGAGAGTAACCTAATGCTGCACCTGATTTCATCAACGGTTGAACAGCTTGAACAACAGCAGAGTGCTGTTTGTCTGGTGTTAAGTTAACAACTAAATCAGCTTGAGGGATCAATGCTTCATAGGTTCCAACCTCAAAACCGTTTTCGGTTGCACGACGCCATGATGCACGTTTTTCATCAATCGCTTCTTGGCGTAAGGCATACGCGATATTCAAACCTGAATCACGCATATTTAAACCTTGGTTAAGACCTTGAGCGCCACAACCAACAATAACGACTTTTTTGCCTTTCAGGTAATTTGCTTCATCAGCAAATTCTTCACGTGACATAAAGCGACATTTACCTAATTGCGATAGCTGCTGACGCAGATTCAATGTATTAAAATAATTTGTCATAGAAGACTCCAAAATCGTTGTGTATGTGTTTGCTATTATTATCCTCACTCTCAGTGAGGTGTTGCATGACTTTACTATATGGGATGAAAGCCATTGCTTAAATTGATATATTTACAAGACAGTGTTGCAAAAAATGCAACGTTCTTTTTTATCACCTAAGGTGGCTGGCAATGGATATTCGTGATCTCAAACTCTTCCTGCATTTAGCTGAAAGTTGTCACTTCACCAAGACAGCACAAGCAATGCACGTCAGCCCTTCTACTCTCTCTCGTCAAATTCAACGTCTTGAAGAAAGCTTAGGCCATCCTCTGTTTTTACGTGATAACCGACAAGTGACTCTCACCGATGCGGGCGAACAGCTAAAACGCTATGCTCAACAAACCTTATTGCAATATAAACAACTTAAGCACACGCTAAATCAAAATAGCCCCAGCCTTTCTGGTGAGCTACGCCTGTTTTGTTCTGTAACAGCGGCTTACAGCCATTTGCCACCCATTCTTGACCGTTTTCGTGCAGAAAATCCATTAGTTGAAATAAAGCTCACCACAGGAGATGCGGCTGATGCGGTCGATAAAGTGCAATCTGATGAAGCTGATTTAGGTATTGCAGGAAAACCTGAAAAGCTTCCTGAAAATATCTGCTTTGAGAAAATAGGTGAAATTCCATTAGTATTGATTGCACCGGCATTGCCTTGCAATGTTCGCCATCTTGCAACACAAGAGAAACCCGATTGGCTCAATATTCCATTTATCATTCCTGAGCATGGCCCATCGCGACAACGAATTGCGTTATGGTTTAAACGCCACCGTATCCATAATCCTTTAATTTATGCGACTGTTTCAGGGCATGAAGCAATTGTCTCAATGGTTGCGTTAGGTTGTGGTATTGCACTTATCCCACAAGTTGTCGTTGATAACTGCCCTGAGCCCGTTCGTAACCGCATCTCTTCATTGGATAATATTTCAATGGTAGAACCTTTCGAGTTAGGCGTTTGCGGATTACACAAACGCCTTCAAGAGCCTGTGATCAGTGCTTTTTGGCGATTACTCCACGACTAAACTTGTCGTTTGTGGTGACAGAAATAGCTGAAAAGAGGGATTACCTGTCTCATCATGATATTCATAACCTAATGCATCTAAATGTCGCTCGAAACGCCCTTCTGTTTCGGGCAGTTCAAATGCCACCAGCACACGTCCATAATCAGTACCATGACTACGATAGTGGAATAACGTGATATTCCAATAAGTCCCTAATGTTTTTAAAAACTTCATTAAAGCGCCCGGTGATTCAGGAAACTCAAAGCTAAATAAACGCTCTTTAAGCGATTTATTAGGACGGCCCCCGACCATATAACGCACATGAAGTTTTGCCATTTCATCATCAGACAAATCAGCCACTTGATAACCAGCAGTCGTAAGTTCACGCAAAATTTCCTTACGCTCTGCAAGTCCTTGGATTAAACGTACACCAACAAAAATACGTGCATTTTCAGGATCAGCATCGCTATAACGATAATTAAATTCAGTAACAACGCGTTGACCTAAGATCTGACAGAAACGTAAAAAACTGCCCTTTTGTTCAGGGATTGTCACAGCAAGTAATGCTTCGCGTTTTTCACCTAATTCACAGCGTTCAGAGACATAACGTAGTCCATGAAAATTCACATTTGCACCAGAAAGCACATGCGCTAGACGCTCACCTTTGATCTGGTGCTCTTCGACGTATTTTTTAAGCCCAGCCAATGCCAATGCGCCTGAAGGCTCTGCAATTGCACGCACATCTTCAAATAAATCTTTTACTGCGGCACAAATTTCATCACTATCAACAGTTATTACATCATCAACATATTTTTGGCATAGACGAAAAGTTTCATCACCAATACGCTTAACGGCAACACCTTCTGCAAATAAGCCTACTCGAGCTAATTCGACAGGGTGTCCCGCCTCAAATGCGGCTTTTAAACATGCAGCATCTTCTGCTTCAACACCAATAACTTTAATTTCTGGCATAAGCTGTTTAATTAATACCGCCACCCCAGCAATTAAACCACCACCACCAACCGGTACGAAAATACGGTCAAGATGAACATCTTGTTGCAAGAGTTCCATTGCCAGTGTTGCCTGTCCTGCAATGACAGAAGGATGATCAAAAGGTGGAACAAAGGTGTATCCCATCTCTTCAGACAGCGCGATAGCTTTCGCTTTTGCTTCATCAAAGTTGGCTCCATAAAGCAATGCCTCTCCACCAAATTGGCGAACAGCATCAACTTTAATATCCGCCGTTGCTACTGGCATCACGATTAATGCTTTTACACCCATTCGATTCGCTGACAGCGCAACACCTTGAGCGTGGTTACCCGCAGAAGCCGTCACTACACCTTTCGCTTTTTGTTCAGGAGTCAGCCCTGCAATCATGGTATAAGCACCACGTAATTTAAAGCTATGAACAGGCTGTCGGTCTTCACGCTTAACTAAAATTGTATTTTCTAAACGCTCAGAGATTTTTATCATTTCTTGGAGCGGGGTGACTATTGCAACTTCATAAACCGGTGCACTCAGCGCCGCTTTTAAATATTCAGCGCTACTTGGCGCTGAATTTAAAGGTCTAAAGGCAGCCATTTTTAGCCCCCTAATTTAGATTTATCACGCACCGCGCCTTTATCGGCACTAGTGGCTAAAGAAGCATAAGCGCGTAAGGCAAACGAAACTTGGCGCTGTCTATTTTGTGGTGTCCACGCTTTATCACCACGAGCATTTTGTGCATCACGGCGAGCAGATAATATTTTATCATCTACCTTTAATGAGATTTCACGAGTTGGAATATTGATAGAAACGATATCGCCCTCTTCCACTAAACCAATTACACCACCATTTGCTGCTTCAGGGGAAACATGTCCGATAGATAAACCTGATGTTCCACCAGAAAAACGCCCGTCAGTGATAAGTGCGCAAGCTTTACCTAATCCCATTGATTTTAAATAAGAGGTTGGATACAGCATCTCTTGCATACCTGGCCCACCTTTAGGGCCTTCGTAGCGAATAATTACCACATCGCCAGCTACTACTTTTCCACCTAAGATAGCCTCAACAGCATCATCTTGGCTTTCATATACTTTTGCAGGACCACTAAAAATTAAGTTATCTTCATCAACGCCTGCTGTTTTAACAATACAGCCATCGACTGCTAAGTTACCGGATAAAACCGCTAATCCACCATCTTGGCTATAAGCATGCTCTTTACTGCGGATACACCCGTTTTCACGATCGGTATCTAAGGTTGGCCAACGACAATTTTGAGAGAATGCCTTCGTGGTACGAATACCAGCAGGGCCCGCTTGGAACATCGATTTTACTTTCTCATCTTGCGTTAACATCACGTCATATTGCGCTAATGTTTCTGGCAAAGTTAACCCTAAGATATTATCTACATTACGGTTAAGTAATCCGGCTCTGTCTAATTCACCTAAAATACCCATGACCCCGCCTGCGCGGTGAACATCTTCCATATGATATTTTTGTGTACTTGGTGCCACTTTACATAAATGAGGTACTTGGCGAGAGAGTCTGTCAATATCTTCCATCGTGAAGTCAACCTCACCTTCTTGCGCGGCAGCCAATAAATGCAGAACCGTATTTGTCGAGCCCCCCATTGCAATATCTAAAATCATCGCATTTTCAAAGGCTTCTTTTTTAGCGATATTGCGCGGTAATGCGGACTCATCATCTTTTTCATAATAGCGCTTGGTTAATTCAACAATGCGCTTACCTGCATTGATAAACAGCGTTTCACGATCTGCGTGTGTTGCAAGTAATGAGCCATTTCCCGGTTGAGATAATCCCAGCGCTTCTGTTAAACAGTTCATTGAGTTTGCGGTAAACATGCCTGAACATGATCCGCATGTTGGACAGGCTGATCGTTCGATTTGCTCACTATCTGCATCACTGACATTTGGATTTGCCCCTTGGATCATGGCATCAACCAGATCTAATTTGATCAGTTGGTCTGAAAGCTTCGTTTTACCCGCTTCCATAGGGCCACCAGAAACAAAAATAACCGGAATATTTAAACGTAAGGACGCCATTAACATTCCTGGGGTGATCTTGTCGCAGTTTGATATACACACCATCGCATCAGCACAGTGCGCATTAACCATATATTCAACAGAGTCTGCGATAAGTTCACGGGATGGCAAAGAGTAAAGCATGCCACCGTGCCCCATTGCGATACCATCATCAACCGCAATAGTATTAAATTCTTTAGCAACACCACCAGCAGCTTCAATTTGCTCAGCAACGAGTTTTCCTAAATCCCGCAGATGCACATGACCCGGTACAAATTGCGTAAATGAGTTCACAACTGCGATAATGGGTTTACCAAAATCAGCATCAGTCATTCCCGTTGCACGCCATAAGGCACGGGCTCCAGCCATATTACGACCGTGTGTCGTTGTCGCTGAACGGTATTTAGGCATTTTTTACACTCCTGCGATAAAGAAAGCGAGTAGGGAACGATCTACCCGCTAAACAAATTTATTTGATTATGTTTATGAATTGATTGGATCTAGCCAGCCATATTTGTCTTCTGTTTCACCCGTAAACAGACCAAAGAATGCTTTTTGAATTGCTTTGGTCACAGGGCCACAACGCCCTATACCTACTTGAATACCATCAACACTACGTACTGGTGTAATCTCTGCGGCTGTACCTGACATAAAAACTTCGTCTGCAAGATAAAGTGATTCACGAGAAAGCACTTGTTCACACACTTCATAACCTAGATCTTTTGCTAATTTGATGATGGCATCACGCGTGATCCCCGGCAGTGCTGATGAAGTAAATGGAGGTGTAAAAATAACGCCATCTTTTACTTCAAATAGGTTTTCACCGGCACCTTCAGATAAATAGCCATGAACATCTAATGCAATCCCTTCTTGATAACCGTGACGGCGAGCTTCACTTCCCACTAATAATGAAGATAAATAGTTACCACCAGCTTTAGCTGCGGTTGGAATAGTATTTGGTGCAGCACGGTGCCAAGAAGAAACCATTGCATCAATACCTTTATCTAAAGCTTCTTCACCGAGATATGCCCCCCATGGGAATGCAGCAATAATCACATCTGTTTTATAGCCCGCAGGTGGGTTAACCCCCATACCGACATCTCCAATAAAAACTAATGGACGAATATAAGCGCTGACTAATTTGTTTTTACGTAAGGTTTCACGACATGCTTCCATTAACTCATCAACACTTTGCTCAACAGGCATACGATAAATTTTGGCTGAGTCATGTAAACGTTGCATATGCTCACGATGGCGAAATACCACAGGCCCTTTATGAGAATTGTAACAACGCACACCTTCAAATACGGAAGTACCATAATGCAATGCGTGAGACATCACATGAACCTTTGCCTCAGCCCATGGAACCATTTCACCGTTAAACCAAATATAATCAGCTTGCTTTGTCATTCTTTTATCCTTACATGGCACTTAGTGCATTCATGAATCGTAATTTTTCTTTCTGTTGGTGTGATACTTGAATACCTGCAACATCAGCTAATTTTGTTAACTGGCTGCACAGAAGTTCTAATGGCCGCTGACTACTCACCGTCAGGCTTAAATTAATATTGTTACTTTCTGTGATATTCATATTCATTGAGCATATATGAAAACCACGATGACGAATAACTCTCAGGATACGTTCTAAGATCTCTGGACAAAAACGGGCTTCAATTGTGATATTGTGTTGGTTCATTTTGATTTCTCCATCATCTCATCATTACTTGCGCCCGGCGGAACTAAAGGCCAGACATTCTCTGCGTCATCGATAGATACCTGTAATAAGTAAGGGCCATCGCTCTCTAATAAACATTTTATTGCATCAGCAACTTGTGCTTTTTCTGTGATGCGTTGCCCAGGAATATCAAAAGCTTTAGCTAAGGCAACAAAGTCTGGATTGTCTGTTAAAATGGTTTCGCTATAACGTTGTTCAAAAAACAGCTCTTGCCATTGGCGAACCATACCAAGACGTTGGTTATCTAATAACACCAATTTGATAGGTAATTGCTTACGTTTAATTGTCCCCAATTCCTGCACATTCATCATAAAAGAACCGTCGCCTGATACACAGATAACACACGCATCAGGTCTAGCAATTTGAGCGCCCACTGCTGCAGGGATACCAAATCCCATCGTGCCCAAACCACTCGAGGTAATAAAATTTTCAGGTGCATCAAATGTCATATGTTGTGCTGACCACATTTGATGTTGGCCGACATCTGTTGTCACAATCGTATTTTCAGGTTTCGCATCTGATAATTGTTTTAATAATAACGGTGCATAAATTGCAGAGCCGGGATGGTCATAACGCCACGCATGTTCTGCTTTTAATTCTTGAACCTCTTGTTGCCAAATTGCGATGGATAATGGCTGAGACAAAGCCGGTAACAACACTTTTGCATCACCCAATAACGCAACATGCGCCTGTTTCAATTTATTTAATTCTGCATGGTCGATATCGATATGGATAACCTTGGCATTAGGTGCAAAAGTATTTAATCGACCCGTTACGCGATCATCAAAACGAGCACCAACCGCAATTAATAGATCACTACGCTGAACAGCATAATTTGCCGCTTTAGTACCATGCATACCTAGCATACCTAAATAATTGGCATCTAATGCATCAGCACAGCCTAATCCTTTTAAAGTGGAAACAACGGGCATTTCTGTTTGCGTCACAAATTCTCTTAACGTTTCCACAGCATTACTCATGGCAACACCACCACCTACATACAAAATAGGTTTTTGTGCCTTCGCTAACATCAGCTTAGCTTGAGCCAGCTCTTGTGTTGGGTAAGGAAACTCTTGCTCTTCTGGCAATTCATAACTTGATAAATGGGAAGCATCAGCCAATTGAACATCTTTAGGAATATCAATTAAAACAGGCCCAGGGCGACCTTGAGATGCGATAGAAAATGCCTCTAATAACACTCTTGGTAATTCATCAACGGTCGAAACTAAAAAACTATGTTTTGTACACGCTAACGAAAGTCCTAAAACGTCAATTTCTTGAAATGCATCTGTACCAATTAAATTGGAAGCAACTTGCCCTGTGATAGCAACAACAGGCACAGAATCTAACAATGCATCAGCAAGTCCAGTGATAACATTAGTAGCGCCTGGGCCTGATGTCGCGATACAAACACCCGTTGTACCTGTAGAGCGAGCAAAACCAATAGCAGCAATCGCGGCACCTTGTTCATGGCGACACAAAACATGTTCAACACCGCCATCATAAAGGGCATCGTAAACAGGCATAATCGCACCGCCAGGGTAACCAAAGACTGTTTCGACTTGATGTTTTCGTAATGCCTGTACTAACCATTGTGCTCCATTCATTATTTCACCCTGCCATCTTAACTTCTTGTTTAATTTGAATTTGTTTTCTATTTAATCTCTTTTTAAAACTGAGGCTCAAAAAAAAACCCCGCGCCTTTCGGTGCGGGGGTTTTTAAGAGATCCGGCTAGTTTAGTTAGCCTTTCTTCGTCCTAGTGCAGCCCCGCACGGTGGGTTAATAATCACCACCACGCTGACAATAATTAGGCTAATCACTAGGACGATAGTATTCATAGTTTTATAACTTCTTTTCTTATTTAAAATGTATGTATGTTTGTTATGTTGTGTTTTCTTTCACTCTGTCCTTTTAGAGTTATCATGATATTTTAGAATTGACAACGTTTATTTTAAAAATAATCGTAACGCAATGAATTTTATATATATTTTTATAACTCAAATCTCCATCAGAATATTTATCTATGAAATGTTTATTTCTCAGTTATTGGTGCTAAGAAAGAACCCTTTATTTTGTTTTTTCTACTATTACACGTCATTATTTAAATCCCAAAAGAGAACATATTTTTTATTATATTTATATTAATTTATTAAATTATTTATTTATTAAATTAATCTCTATATTTCAATATGTTATGTTGTTTTAGAGATACTTCTCATTTATTTAATTCTCCATTTAACACAAAAGAAAAAATAATTTAAAAAGAAAAAAATAATGGAGAATAAAAAAATGGCATTAGCAATAATATATACACGTGCCTCTTTAGGAATATCAGCTCCGCTTATTACTATTGAGGCTCATATTAGTCAGGGATTACCCGGATTAACATTAGTTGGATTACCTGAAACTGTCGTAAAAGAAGCAAAAGACAGAGTAAGAAGTGCACTAATTAATAGCGGGTATACATATCCTGCAAAAAGAATAACAATTAATCTATCACCTGCCGATTTACCCAAAGAAGGTGCACGTTATGATTTACCTATTGCACTGGCAATACTCATTGCATCTGAACAATTAACATCAAATAAATTAGAATGTTATGAGTTTATTGGAGAGCTTGCGCTTTCTGGTAAATTACAACGAGTTAATGCAGTTATTCCATCAATTCTTAGTGCTTCAAAAGATCGTCGAATATGCATTGTATCAACAGAACATCAAACTGAAGTTTCATTATTACCCAATAAATCGGCTTTATTAGCCTCTCATCTTTTAGAGATTTGCCACCACCTAGAAAATAATACGCCATTAATTGAAACAGAAAACTTTATTATTAATGATGAAATTGAAAATCAAGATAATAAAGATATGAGCGATATAATTGGCCAAAATAATGCAAAAAGGGCAGCAGAAATCACAGCAGCAGGAAATCACAATATTTTATTTCTTGGCCCACCAGGAACAGGCAAAACAATGTTAGCACAAAGGATAAGTACGCTTCTTCCACCTTTAACTGCTAAAGAAGCACTTGATGTATTAATCATTAGTAGTTTAAGAGGAGTGACATTTGATGAAAAAAAGTGGCCAACAAGACCATTTAGAGCCCCACATCATACTTCCTCTGCGGTTGCTTTAACAGGAGGAGGTTCTCTGCCTAAACCAGGAGAAATTACATTAGCACATCATGGTATTTTATTTTTAGATGAACTGCCTGAATTCGAACGCCGTGTACTCGATGCATTACGAGAACCTCTAGATGCTAGAGAAATTACTATTTCACGAGCAAAAGCCAAAATAAGCTACCCAGCCAACGTATTATTAGTCGGTGCATTAAATCCAAGCCCAACAGGGCACTATCAAGGTACTCACAATCGAGTACCAATAAAACAGATCCTACGTTATTTAAACAAGGTTTCTGGGCCGTTTTTAGATAGGTTTGATTTATCTGTCGAAATGCCACTGCTTCCTCAAGGCGCGCTTATTCATCCTACACTTACCGCGGAAAGTAGTACTACAATTAGAGAACGTGTTCTAAAGGCAAGAGAAAAGCAATTTGCGCGATGTGGGAAAGTGAATACTTATTTAACCGGAAAAGAGATTGAATGTTATTGCTCGTTGAGTACTAATGATGCAACTTTTCTTGAGGACACACTAAATAAATTAGGATTATCAATACGAGCTTGGCATAAGATTTTAAGAGTATCGAGAACTATCGCAGACCTTGAAAATGAAGAAAAAATACAAAGAAATCATTTAATTGAAGCATTAAGCTTTCGTGCAATGGATAGATTAATGATCTATTTACAAAAGCAACTAGATGGATAAATAAAAAGGGGCGAAAATACGCCCCTTTTAACTAAAACTAATGATATTAATCATCAGAGTCGGTATAGTCATCAGATGGATCGAGCTGCGGCTTTCCACCCGATAATGTATGAAAACGTTTTGGACGACTTATACGACTAGTATATTTCTTCCAAATTTTTTCTTCGACCGTTGCTGCTTCTCGTTCGCCACGACACATGGCAACAAATAATTTTTCCGTTTCAGTTGTAGGCTCTCGTTTGCCTAAATCAAGCTCATTAAAGGCTTGACCATGACGTTCCAATATCTGGGATTCCTTGATAGTGAAATCGCCATGACGAGAAAAACCACGCGGATAATGTTTATTGTCAAAAAAACGATTAGTCGTGATAAAACTTTCTGCCATCTGACACACTCCTAATTCTCTATCGTCATACTTATGGCGCGGAGTATTAGATAGTCATGCGGTTCTGTAAAACAAAATATTTAAATCGTAACGACAAATTTTTTTGGAGATAGATGTGGATACCGAATTACTGAAAACCTTTTTGGAAGTCAGTAAGACTAGACACTTTGGACGAGCCGCTGAATCTCTTTATTTAACGCAGTCTGCGGTTAGTTTTAGAATACGACAATTGGAAACACAATTAGGCACAAATCTCTTTACACGCCATCGCAATAATATTCGCCTAACTGTCGCGGGTGAAAGGCTGATCCCTTATGCTGAATCGTTAATGAATACATGGCTTCTCGCTAAAAAAGAGATTAGCCATGCTTCACAACATTCAGAGCTATCAATTGGCGCCACAGCATCACTCTGGGAAGCATATCTAACATCTTGGTTACAGGAATCTTATCTAGAAAGAAAAGAGCTCAGAATCGAATCTAGAGTCTCTACAAGGCAATCTCTTGTAAAACAACTTCATGCAAGAGAACTCGACCTTCTTTTTACGACTGAATCACCAAAGATGGATGAATTAGAAAGTAAAATTATTGGTGATATTACTTTCCAGTTGATGAAAATAGCATCAAATAAAACAGAAGAAATAGCACAATTTATCAAAATTGAATGGAGCGCTGATTTTCAGCCTTTTCTTCCTAATGGAGCGGTGCAAAAAATTGATCCTATTTTGACCACTAACTCCGCCATGATTGCTTATCAATTAATGAAAACAACTCAAGCAGTTGCATTTCTACCTACACATTGGCTCGATCTTTATTCAGATCTTGCTCCTGCCTCAACAGAAATTATTCAAAAACCTTTATTTGCGGTTTGGCTAAATACTAGTGATCAGCAAGTATTGATACAACAACTATTAAAACAGCCGATAAATAATCAATAAAGCTTAAATCTACTCTATATAGTTATCCATGATATTAACGAATAACTTTTGGATTTAAGCTTTATCTCTAGAATTCATAATATATAACAGAAAATATTACCGATAAACATTGGTAAAAGGAGTGTATTGGTAGGTTAGTTGATGAGTGTTTAGAGCAGTAAATATTGAGAATATATAAATAACAAAAAGCCCAGTTAATTAACTGGGCTACAAAGAAGTATAAATTTTGTTATTACTTAATTGGTAACTGGCAGGGGCGGAGAGGCTCGAACTCCCAACACCCGGTTTTGGAGACCGGTGCTCTACCAATTGAACTACGCCCCTAAATAGTTGGCGGAACGGACGGGACTCGAACCCGCGACCCCCTGCGTGACAGGCAGGTATTCTAACCAACTGAACTACCGCTCCGCGTATTCTTTGCGCGATTAATGTTATTTAACACTAACGCTTTAATTAATGCCTGGCAGTTCCCTACTCTCACATGGGGAGACCCCACACTACCATCGGCGCTACAACGTTTCACTTCTGAGTTCGGCATGGATTCAGGTGGGTCCGCTGCGCTATGGCCGCCAAGCAAATTCGGTTTTATTACCCGTTATTGTGTATCTCTACGCAATAACCAGCAATATTCAATCTTAAACAAGCTTACTTCATCTACTGTTCGTCTCTCAGACAAAACACCTTCGGTGTTGTCAGGTTAAGCCTCACGGTTCATTAGTACTGGTTAGCTCAACGTATCGCTACGCTTACACACCCAGCCTATCA